>CAYSAM010000001.1:0-32014 GCA_964429015.1 uncultured Pseudomonadales bacterium
CAGCCAAAGACTACTCATGGATAGTATTTGACTGTCTAAACCTCCTAAGGGAGAACAAAAAAGCAATAAGCCTCCACTTGGGAGGCTTAAGCTGGCAAATAGATTTACTTAAACCTCCGGATTTTGGGCACGAGAATTGACCCTTTCTTTGTGGGCCATGTTTGTGCCTGACTTGATCTGGTTAAGTAATCCGTAATTCATACAGTAATTGTAACACATTATAAGATGTTTGGAGATATTTGATTTGACAATGGTGTGTTGATAGTGTAGTATGTACACTATATGAAGATACAAACGTTTACGGTGGTATCGGGAAATGCAGCTTGCAATGCTGGTTGTCCATTTTGTGTTTCGAAGATGACGGGTATTAAATCGATTGGATTTAAACCTACGAAAGTTAACTGGAGGAATTTTGATAAGGCCTGCCGGGTAGCAGAGCTAAACGGAATTACAACAGTACTTCTTACGGGCAAGGGAGAGCCGACTCTATTCCCCGACCAACTAACGGAGTATTTTAGACATTTGCAAAAATACAACTTCCCTATTTTGGAACTACAAACAAATGCTGTCTTGTTTGCAGAACAAGAAGAAAAATATGATAAGTATTTGAGAGAGTGGTACGAGCTGGGACTCACCATTATTTCGATTTCTGTAGTTCACTATGACAGTGAAAAAAATAGAGCCAATTACTTGCCAGGTAAAAAAGAGTATCCAGAACTAGGCAAACTTATTGCCAAACTTCATGAAATAGGATTTTCGGTGAGATTTTCGGTGGTTTTGATTAAAGATCATATTGATACACCAGTTGAAGCAGAGGCGATGATTCAAAAAGCTAAGGAGTGGGGGGTAGAGCAAGTTTCACTTAGGCCAGTAGCCGCCCCAGAAGAAAGTGAGAGTGAAAAATATAAAATAGATACTTTGAATTTGATGCTAACCCCGGAAAAAATTGCCAAACTAAATAAATGGGCAGAAAAAAGGGGTCGATTACTACTCTCTTATGGTCATAACTCACGAATATTTGATATTGATGGGCAAAATGTTTGCTTGACTGACGCGCTAACCATAAAACCTAGCACTGATGATATTCGCCAAATGATCTTTTTCCCTGATGGTCATATTCGTTTTGACTGGCAGTATAAGGGAGCAATCATACTTTAGATGTTGATCGTAGATGATAGATTGTAAAAATTATTAATTATGATTACAGATGACAGATAACAGATTACCGTTAAAAGCGATGAGGGCGGTGTACTCTTATTACTACCCAGAAATTCGAAAATTGATTTCGGAGATTACTTCCAAGTACCCGCATGGAGAATTATTGAAATCAACTTCGACAGTGGGACTAGATAACTACGAGAAGCCGATTGTTAAAAAAATGGTGGAGTTTTACAAAGGAGAAGCTTTGGGGCTTGATAGTTTTGAGTACGTTTACCCCACAGCCGGATCCAGTGAGGGAATTTATCACCTACTTTCTCGTATTAAAGTGGAGACACCAGACCTACCGATATATACATTTGCAGGTGAGTATGAGGGATACCGTGAGTGCGCTCTAGGAATGGGGATGAAAGTAGTTGAGGTGGAAGAAAATGTAGATGAGATAGAAAAGTTGCCAAAAGGAATTTGGTTTATATCTAACCCGTCGGCACGAAACGGCGCAAGAATTGAGAACTCTTTGATTAAGCAAATTGCGGATTTTGGACACCAGATTGTTTTGGACCTCGCTTATCTTGGGATGACAGAAAAGTATGAGTTTGACCTGACACATAAAAATATTGTGGCAGTGCTAACATCGATGAGTAAACCGTTTGGATTATTTTATTACCGGGTCGGATTTACTTTTGCCAGACAACCAGTAAAAACACTTTATGGAACCAAGTGGTTTAAAAATATTTTTTCACTAGTTATTGCCGAGAAGGTCTTTGAAAAATTTACCGCTAGGTATTTTTACGACAAATACTCACCTATCAAAAAGGAAATTTTGGAAGAGATAAAGAAAGATACTGGAATAACCTTGCGAAGTAGTGAGGCATTGCTTTTGGCGCACTTAACCGAGAGTGACTTTGAGAAGCTTACGTCCGACCAACAAAATCTTGTCCGAGAGTATAAGCGAGGAAACTACTACAGACTTTGTTTGACTAAGTACTTTTTGGAGAGGGAAGGTTCAAAAACCGAGGAGAAAGATATATAATATAGGTTCATGGAACCAAAGATTATAGATAAGAGATTGACTGAGTTTAATAGACTTGAGGCTTGTTTGAGCCCAGATTTTGATCGTCTGCCACCTGAGCAGATATATAAAGAGTATGAGATGGAGGTACCGGAGGAAGTAATGGAGTTTTGTAGACTAATTGAGGATAACGGCGGAAAAGCCTTACTTGTTGGGGGTTGTGTAAGAGACATGATAATTTCTTCAGGTGATAAAAAGAATAAACTTGTCCCTAAAGATATAGACATAGAAGTATACGGAATATATCCAAAAGACCTGTTGAATCTTGTAAAAGACAAGTTTGTACCTGTTGGAAAAGGTGACACAGTGGGAAATAAGTTTGAACTGATAACAGTGAAGAGTAAAACTAGTGAATTTATGTTTGATATCTCTATCCCACGAGAAGATAACAAAACAGGAGTTGGAAATAAAGGATTTGAAACCTCTAGTCACCCAGAGTTCTCGATAAAAGAAGGAGCAAGAAGACGAGACGTGACATGCAATAGCATGGCTTATGACCCGTTGATAAAAATTACTTATGATCCATATAACGGCAGAAGAGATATCTTAGATGGAGTACTTAGAGCCACGGATGAAGAAAAGTTTATTGAAGACCCAGTAAGAATTCTAAGATTAATGAGGTTCGCGGCCAGATATGACTGGAAGGTTGCTCCAGAAACAGAAGCATTGTGTATCTGGATGATGGACAAGCGCGAAATGTCTAAAAGAAAGTTTGAAAGAGCGGAGGAAGCTAGTAGAAACAAAAAGTATGATCTGAAAAAGGAAATATTGAGCAAATCAGCTATAGAGCTGGATGATGAGGTGAAGGAAAGAATTTATCTTGAATTTACAAAAATGTTTACACAGGGTGGTAAGCCTTCAGTGGGACTAGAATTTGCAAGAAGAGTGCATGTGATTGACAGGTATTTCCCGTGGCTTGCCGAGTTAACAGTAACAGAACAAGAGCCAGATTGGCACCCAGAAGGCAATGCCTGGAAACATACTCTGCAAGTAGTAGATGCTGCAGTAAAAATTGCAAAAAGAGAGAATTTGAATAAAGTGGAAACCTTGGAACTGGTAATTGCTTCACTAAGTCATGACCTTGGCAAGCCAACAACAACGAAACTTGCCTGGAAAGAAGTTGGAGGGGAATGGAAAGATGCTATTACGTCTGATGGTCATGATGTGGAAGGAGGGTGGTTATCCTCGGAGTTTATTAATGCGTTTGCTCCAACTGCTGAAGTGGTAATAACCAGAGATGAAGAAGGTGAATATATAGAATTAGAGGAAACACACTTTGAATTAGAACTCAGAAAAAAAGTAAAAATTTTGACCACAAGACATATGCAACTCAAGTCCTTATACCTACTGTATATAGATGAAAAAAAGAAAAATGAAAATTCAGCAATAAAAAAAGCAAGAAGAAGTCTGGGAAAGTTGGCGAGAAAGCTGGCTGAAAATGGAACAAATATTCAAATGTTGTCACTAGTAACAGAAGCAGACCAGAGAGGAAGAAACGGAGAAAGTGATACACCACTAGAAAGAAGTGAGGTTGAGGACTTAGAAAATTGGCAAAGCTGGCTAAATGAAATGATGAAAGAAGTAAAGATTGAAAAGAAATTGCCCGATAAAATTGTAAAAGGTGAAGAAATGAAAGAAGTAACTGGACTAAAGGAGGGGGTGGAACTAGGAGTGGTGAGTAGCTGGGTATTTGATGACCAACTGGCGGGTGAGTTTGCAACAGCAGAAGAAGGACTGGAAAGAGCAAAGGTATATGCCGAAACTGTGAAACAATGTTTAACATATGCAAAAGAAGAAAACTGGAAAACTGTATCCAAGTATGGAAAAAAGAAACTACCAAGAGTAGAAGATGAAGTTTGTAGTTGGCTAAAAGAAGACGGAATAAGAGAAAGAGTTATGGCGGATACCAGAATTAGTATTTTGGAAAAAGTAGTAGAAAAGAATACTGATCGGGTAGCAACATTGGGAGAATGGCCAGAATATATTAAAAGAGAAACATTGCTAGAAAGAATTCCAAAGAATGATGGAAAGAAAGCAGCAGGATTTGATGCTGGAGTAGCTTGTGCTTTGGGACTCATTCCAGAAGATAAACAAAAATTGGCTGCGAGTTTGCATGCAAACTATACGCCAGAGTCTGTGGAACAAGTAAGGCTAGAGATAGAGAGTAATGACCCTGAGTCCCCTACCACCTGGTGGCTGGCTGCTTGTGCAGTGTGCAAAGAAGGAAAAATAAATGTAGAAGAATTTTTGAATCAGGTAGATGAATTTAAACAATTGGCAAGTAACCCCGAAGAGAGACTATTAAGAGCCAAAAAAGAATTTGAGAAAATGACTGGGTCTTTTGAGATTGTAAACGGAGTACCATTTGGGACTGAAGATGGCTGCATGCAAGGCGCTTATTTGGCAGGACACAAATATTCAGTGATGTATGCAAAAGACTATGATGTTTATTTTGTTGGCACCTACTTGCCAAGTTTGGGACTAGATGGATTTAAATGGTCAACAACTGAAACAGGAGAAGTTGATGATAAAAGTGGACCTGTGTTTGGAAGTAAACAGTTTGTGAAGTGTAAGGATGAGGAGGAACTGGAAGAAGTGCTGAAGAGAGTTAATATTGTCTAGTAGCAGTCGCCCGACCTCTTGAAACCTGCTTTGAGAGCTTCGCTCTCGGTGCAAAACCAATGGTCGCCGTAGTCTTTTTTAATCAGAGTGCGACTGTATGAGCTAATGCAACTTGGCAAAACATAAGTTTTTGTGTCTCGGCGAACAATCGCCTTAATGTCGCATTTTGGATTATCGGGAATTTTGGTGCGACATTTGGCATAGATACCAAGGTTTTTTGCTTCGGCCATAGTAGCAGCCTTTTGAAAACTGTCTCTAAAGAGATCCTTATCGGAGCTATATTCTGCCATACCAGAAAGAAGCATCTCCTGGTTAACATTTTTACCACCAAGATAAACAACAGCTAAGGTTCTATGAAAAATATCGTAGCCTAAGTTTTTTACTTTTACTCTTTTATTGAGAATCAGATTTTCTAGATATTCTTTTGCTTCTAATCCACCACAGTTTTTTAGTTCTGGAGCATTTATGCTAAAAAGACGAAGAACCTGATTATTGTCGACAACAACAGTATCGCCGTCGGTGATACTGGTGACAAGGTGAAAATGTGACTGGTAGAGCTTAAGGGATAGAAAAATATTTAGAAACAAAGAAACAAGGAGAAGAACATAAACAAAAATGGGCAGTTTGTTTTTGGACACTGATTTAGTTTAGCGCAAATTTTGGCAAAGAAATAACCCTCAAGAGGATGAGGGTAATTTCTCATCTTTGAGGGTCTATTTTTTGTCGTCGCCGTTAATCGCGGCCGCAACGCGTTTCATTCGCCCAATACTTGCGTGCTTGTCTGAGAGGAAAGGAGCCGATACAAAATGTTGGGCAAGAGCGATCACAAAACGATCAGCGTAGTCTGGGTTGCCTTCGACTGAGGTAACCTTAAATCCTATAATTTCTTTCCAATCATTAGGATTGTGTGAGACACAGCCATTCAAAGTGATCCAGTCGCTGGAACTGTTGTGAAACTTGGGTCCAATGCGAATGACACTGTACTGAAGCTGGATGCTTCCAAAATCAGTGCGAACCTCGAAAACGCTATCATTGTGAGTTCCCCACTGCTTAAGAATAGCCAAAGCGGCCTCAGCGATTGCATTTGCTTGATCTAAAACTGTAAAGTTCATGTTCTCTCCTTACTCGGTAGCCTTCCTAGGCTTGTTAGCTTCGGTCAGGGCTTATGTGAGCGACCTGGTGCTGGAGAAAGCCCAAGTTCTTATGGTGGTTATGTTACCACATTGAGGCTGATTTGTCAAGTTATAGGATGTTTTCTTCATCTATCGAAGTTATGATTTCGCCGCTTTTTGTAGCATAACCTTCAATGGCATCAATTTCGATTGGTTCAGAAAAATACCTAACTCTACCTTTGGTTACTGCGTCAGGAATCATTTGGTTTGAATAGCTTGGTTCTGTACCGTTAGCACAAGACAGTGTGATGTGTGGGTATTTATTTGCCGACCTTGACCCTTCTACCAGTAGAGCGTCCCCTTTGAGATCAAAAACACGACCAATAATTTTGAGTTTCTTTTTTTTGCCCAACTGAACTTCTACCACCTCGTCAACAGATGGGTTGAATACAATTGTGCAATGATCACCAAAAGCATTTGGATGTTTTGGAGTGAAGTGGTTAAGTAAAAAATCACAATCTAGAACAAACTCAGCGGTATACAACATGTCTTCATTCTCATTTTCTTGACTACCATATTGTTCGCTTTTATCAAAAAAGTAGGTCAAGTGAGCTAGATCCAATTCTCCTTTGTGATATTGAGTTATTTTATCCTTGAATGAACCCCAAAGATTAGTTACCCATTTTTTATCTCCGTAGACCAACCTTAGAACTTCTGGAATGTTTACTCTCTCAGAAACTTCTGATACGGCTTCAACAGGCACTTCCTTGTCATCATTTGACACTGAAAGATATCGACGCCTATGGTTATAGTTCGGAGTGTGATTTACCAGTTTAGTTTTTTCTACTAACGCTCTCTTGAAACTTTGACATAGGAATGGTGCGGGGAGATTGGCACTTTTTTTACCTGTCCAACTATCTATGTTAAAAATATCATATTCATTATCACCACTTGAAGAGCTTTTTCTCTCATAAAAAATGTGACCAATTTTGTCTGGATGTTCAGATTGAACAAATACAGCTAAAGCCAGAGCGGAAAAAATTCCTGCGAGACTTTCATTTTTTAGATAGCTTTTGGACTGATCAACACGGCGAATACAATTGAGAAGAAACACCCGCTCTGCTTTTGTTTTATCTCCAACTATTTTTTCTATCCTGTCAATTTCTGGTGAAACTAATTTTTTTAGCTGATCTACAATCATTTGACTTTCTGGACGAAAAACACCTTCTATTTTTGTAGACTGAGATATTAAATCCCCTTCTGGTACTCCGTAAAACATATGATAGTTAGTAATAGTAATTGAATTAACTTAGTATAGTTTAGTGCAATTTTGAGGTAAGATTTGGATATGAGTTTAGATAGAGACTTCACTGATGATCCGAGCAAAGACGAACCATTTAGTGGTTTTAGTCAGTGGATTGGTGCTGCAGAGACAGGATTCGACTCAGAAAAACTAAATAGAGAATTGAAGGAGCTAGATGAGATGACTGGTGAGTCGGCCGTGAAAAATATTCACAAGCTAAAGGGTAAATTTTCAGCTTTGACTAGTGACTTTTTGAGTAGAGTTAATAGAGTAGCAAACGGTGAGACGGTAGCATGGATTGATGAAGATTTGCAGAAAATTGAAGAGGCTTTAAAAATCTGGTCACTGGTAAATAAAAAGGCAGAAAGTGCAGAACAAAAACTTGACCCAAATTATCACCCAGAAGAAGTCTGGATTGTTTTTGCTGATCAAATCCACCCAAGAATAAGAGCCTTACTAAATCCTAGCGAAGCGGATATATCTCAGTTAGGGAGGAAAAAAGAATCGGCGATAGAGAGAGCTGACCTGGTAAACTCGTTGTTTGCGAGTGAAAAGTTTAAAGCAAAAGGAGAACTACTTGAGTATCTAACTTGTGAACTTTGGCTTTCTGTTGAGAACAATAGAATAATGGAGTTTGATCTAGGTTTAGAGATCACACCATTGATAAAAAGTGGGTTGGTAGCTTGCGCAAGAGAGGGAAGTAAGGAATCGATTGAACAATCACTCAACCAACTACTAGCATGTGGCAGTTCTGAAATCGCAGCAATGGTCTTTGAAGAAACCAGTTTGTCATACGACGAGAAAGAAAGATATGCTGTGAACTATATTAATACGTTTGGGTACCTGAGTTTTATTGAGGTATTGGCACCACTGACTCAGGAGGATAACAACAAAAAGCTATTTGAAGAGTTTAGTGGTCAGCAAGTTGTGGTTGTCATGGAAAAACTGGATAAGGTATACGACGAAGCTCTTGACAATTTTAAGGAGCATTATGATAAAAAAGTAACGAAAGGCGAGGTTGATCTTGTAAAAGAAATTCTAGAAAGAGTTGTGGGTAAAAAACTTAGTGAAGCAAGAATTCTTGAAGTGGCGGCTGGCTTTGGGAGATTAGCAAAATCAATTTTAGAGAATGGATGTGGTCACCTTACAGCCATAGAACCGCACGGAAAAATGTTTGAAATTTTGGCGAAAAACGCTGAAACACACCCAAACTTTAAACCCGTTCGTGGGGTCTGGGAAAAACTTAAAGAATATGGTTTGGGAATTCTAGATTTAGGTGTGTGTTTAGGAAGATCAGTGCCACACGCTAACAGCCCTGAAAAGGCACTGGTTGCTTTTGGTCAGATGATCGGTGTGTCAAAAAACTGGCTCGTAGACGAACCCGATCCAGAGATTGGATATTACGCCGAATTTTCTACAAATCTTGAAAAAACTATGAGAGACAAAGGTGTGAATCCAGACAAAGCAAAACTAATTTACGATAGTCCAGATGGCAAACATTTTTTTCATAGAATGATTTTGGGTAAGAAACAGTTAGAACAAATAGGACAAATGCTCGGATTCAAGATTGTGGAAGTAAAAACTGAATTGATACCAGGTGAGATGGAGGTAAAAAACGTTTATTACTTAATTGAGACTGATCAGGATTTTGATCTGCTAGAACTAATTGAAACAGGAAGATTGGTTGATATAGTAAAAGAACTGGGAATGGATAAAAGAGGTATTGATTATGATATGGTACCAGAGAGATGGGGTATGAGCCTTGGCCAGGCACTTGTTTGTGCAAAATATGGTGAACGAGCACTTGAATTAGCTGCCCTAGTTGAAATAGAAAATAAAAAATACGGAATACCAAAAATGATAAATAGTTATGACAGACAAGGAGGTGTTTATTTGAAATTTAGACAGAAAGAATTAAATAATCCCATTTTTGCGAGTGAATGGGGGGTGAAGCTCTAGTTACTACAGAAGTTTAGTCCATGTAAGATTGAACCAGGAACGAAAGGTTGTAGTGATGGTTGGGTCAGAGATAATTATTCCTAATAATTTGCTACCCAATTTATGATTGATGATGGCGACTTTGTCGTCGTAGATATTGATTTCTTGCTCGAAGGGGAATTCTTTGTCGGAAATTGTTTTAGTTTCGCGAAGCTCGGCCTCGTCTTTCTTTGTATATGTTGTTGTCTGATCTCCAGTTGTGACAATTGCTTGAACTGAGATTTTGGAGCTAATACGGCTTTGAACGTATTCTGTGGTGACCCACTTATAGATGTCAGGGTCGACCTCACTGGTTTCAACTAGGGCCAGAATTGGAGTCTTTGAGGTGAGTGTGTCTCTATAGACTTTTTTTACTCCCTCAACACCTTCGAAGTAGCTAACAACTGGACGAGTATCTGAAAGGCGGTACTTAGATTGGAGCTCTGGGAGGGCTGCCTCGAGACCAGCCATGGCAAGGCGAGCCTGGGTTTGACGCTCTTCGGCACGAGCAAGAAGGGTATCTGGAGAAAGAGCGGTAAAAAAGGTAGTTCTCCCCTTTTGGCTGAGTTTGATGAGGTTTTCTTTGGCTAACTCTTGGCTTAAGTGGTAGATGTAGGTACGCTTGATGCCTGAGAGCTTGGCAAGAGTGATGGCTGTTTGGGGGCCAGAGTTGAGGAGGGTGAGGTATAAGGTGGCTTTTTCTGAGCTTAAACCTAACTGCTTGAAGTAGTCTGGGATGGTCATAAGTCCAATATATTCCTATATATGTAGTATGTCAAAGCCTGGTGACAGGCATGATTTTAGCCTATTGTGTAAATAGGTATTGACAAAATGCTATAGGGTATGGTATACTATACCCTAGTTAAGCACGTTTAGATAACACAAGTTCCGGAAGCAGGTAGTAGATACTACTTGACAAGTCCTATAAGATGTGTTATACTAAGCTCATGAATTGACAACTAACAAGTTGCCAAGCACACTTAAATTCGAGTCACACCACTGTCTAGGAGAAACTGTCCAACCCTACTGCTAATAGCAGCCGGGAACAAATTTCATCTAGGTGTACACGAATTACCTGTCCAACACGTAATCGTTCCACACAATTTTCTAACTTTTCATAAAAGTTTCCCCAGCGGTCTAGTTATACATTTTTAGAGATATCTAAAAATATATATGTTTCGCGACGCTTTGAGATGTTTCCTGCTTTTTAGCTTGGGAGACTATCAATGACTAGAACGGTCTATTCCCGACCTTGAGTCGTGGATGAACTGACCATTTTAAATAAGACCCGCTTTCTATTGCTATGACTTCCAAATTGGAGTCTAAAAATAGATAGTGGCGTGACTCGAAGCAATCAATATAACTTTCACTCGTCCACTCTCCCGATATTATTTCGGATTTAGTAGAGGGACCAATATAAAGTTTTTGAAAACAGAAAGTGCTACTCCACTTTAACAATTTAATATCCTTTTTTGTAAAATCCGCTCCGCAAACTTGGTTTGTGTGAGTTAACGGAGACCGTGTGACACGGGTATGCTTATGGAAAAGGATTTATATCCAAATAATATTTATATGAACTTGCCCAGACACATCTTATCTTTCGCCTTTTCAGCACTATTCGTGCACGGCTCAAGATGCGATTGTGACGGGCAAAAATGTGAATACACATTTTTGGATACTCAAAACGGATTTTAATAAATCCTAAAATTGAGTGTTAGCCCACTCTAAATAACTTATTAATTAATTTTAATAATCTATGTTTTCCCACTATTTTTATCTTTCGCCTCAATGCGCTATTCGTGCACGGCTCAAGATGCAAATACGAGGGATTTGGCCCGTAGTGGCCACTGCGCTCCTGTCCAGAAATTGCGGGGGCGAAGTGGTCACTATGTTGTAAAAAAAATTTTTTATGGCTCACCCCGATGGGGTGACGCAAAAGGAGAATTAAAAATGGCTAAGAAGTTGAAACTGATCGTACTCCCGTTCAAGCTGGACCTGGATGCGATCTCGACGGCGATTGCCGCCCTGATCGTATACCCTGGCACCCCCCTGGCAACTGCGAATACCGCCACCCCTGAGGGGAAAGCCCAGCTGGCCGAATGGTTGGCGGACTCGGAAGTGGTGTGCATTGAGGTTGGCGGGTCGGGCCAAACCGATCTTAACAACTTTGATCACCACCAGCCCGGACTCGAGCTTGCGTGCGCGTTGGCGCAGTTTGTTGCCAAGAATGGCGGCATCTCCGCCTGGCGCAGACTTGCCGAATATATTGACGCATTCGATTCCCACGGCCCGAGTGCCGTGAAGAACTTGACCGTCGCAAACATTGAAAAAGGCTTGCGCCTGCAGGCCGAGGACCAGAAATGGCCCACGGAAAAGTTGTTGGCGGAAGCCAAGAAGCTGCTCGACGCTGTCCTGGATTTGGGCGGTGAGGCGGATAATGCGGAAGTCGTAGCGAAGATCGCTGCGATAGTGGAGTTTGCCCCCGCCCTCGCCCGCGTTACTGAAGAGGATCGCTTGATCGCGGACCTTAAGGCTGGAATTCAGACTGTGGTCCTCTCGAGCGGTAAAAGGCTCGGCGTGGTGACCTCGCCTTACCGCGGCAACGCGGCGGCGATCGTGACAGCAGAAGGATTTGATTTCGCGGCGGCGTTCAACCCTCTGTCTCAGGGCGGGAAATGGACGTTCGCTGTTTCCCCGGCTCACATGTCGGGAAACCTGAACGCCTTCTTCTTGGAAATCAAGAAGATTGAACCCGAGGCGGGCGGTCGCGACAAAGTCGGCGGATCAGCCAAAGAAAGTAAACTGACTGCCACGCAGATCGTCGCAATTGCGGAGGAAACGCTGGCTTAGTCCAGTGGTGTAGGACCTGTTTAGATTTTCCTACATAAGAAATTTTATCCAACTCGAATATCAGGAAAGAGTTTGGAGTCTTATTTTGGTGTTAGTTTTTTGGAACCGGTGTCTTAACCGGTTCCAAAATATTTTTATCATTCGTTTTGAGTATCCAATATTAAAATAATCAAAGTACAAAGAATCAAAATTTTGAGTTATTTGTAGTTTGAGAATATTTTGGATACTCAAAATGGGTGATAAACCCGACTCTTGATTGCTTTGATAAGTGATTTGGAGTTTAAAAAGAATAAATGACTCCTGCGCAGCTAGCGGGGAGATTTGGAAAATATAACAAGGAGAAGAAAATGAATACCTTTCAAATTTTTTTGTACGCGAACTTAGTTACCGCCATTGTGGCGGCAATGGTAACAATTCGGTCATTTTTAGATTCTTCAAAGGCTAACAATGAACTGGATCGGAAAATGAATTTTATCTTTTTCGAATGGTTCTTTGTCATTACGATTTTCACTGCTGCAATGGGATTCCTGATGCTGGACACAGCAAGGCATGTTGAAGCATACCTTAGCCCAATAGGTGTTGTAGTGGCAGTAATTGTCGCGTTGGCGATTGGATGGAAGTTGAAATTATTTTCCGTCCCAGCCAAGAAGGTGAATAAAAAGAGAAGTAGATTGGAGCTCGCACATGAGGAGATTTCGAAAGATGAATCCTCTACTGAGAATGAAACGATCTACGGACTTGATACATCGAAACCAGTCCTAGTCGAAAAGTCATTGGTTGTATACGAAGACACTCCCATAGCCGAAGGTTATTGGGCTGGAGTGTCGAGCTGGCGCAGCCGTGATTTCAAGGGCTCGATAGTACAATGGCTGCGGGATAATGGCCCAAAAAGCCACTTGATCCCTGCCACCCAAGAACTCTGCAAGAGCTTAAGCCTTGGCTCACCATACTGGAATAAAAACGTTGTTTACGGATCGGAGGGCGTGAGCTTAACGATCTGGGACAAAAAATTCTTTTTCAAGTGGGAAGAGCTCTTATTCCACGTGGAGTATGATCTGTACGACTACTCCACGATTGAGGTGTCAGAAACTTCAATCACTCTTAAGCCAGCGCGAACTTTTCACCTTCTCGCGAAGGATAGAACAGGAATCGCTTGGGATTGGAGTGATCGGAGTGGACCACTTGGGAACTTTGAAGTAGAACTGGTGTTCCCCAAAAAAGTTGTGTCCCAAGGGGAAGATTACGTCTTCGAGTACCAGGACGGCATGTCCGGGTGCTACGGGGAAAATATCCCCGTTTACTACTTCGCCAGCGACCAGGCGATGATAGAAAGACAAGAAGAGGATTTGGTAATTGCTAAAGAGGCAAAGGTCGCAAAAAAGTCTTAAGTTGTTAGTTTTTTTGAGGAAGGTTAGCTGTCTTGCTAGCCTTCCTCAAATATTTTTATCATTCGTTTTGAGTATCCAATAAATATAAAAACTCGAAAAATCGAAAACTCAAAATTTTGAAGGTTCTATTTTTTGAATATATTGGATACTCAAAACGGGTTGTAAAAAAATCCTAGGTGCCTTACTGGTGCCTTATCAAAACAAAAGGAGAAAAATAAAAATGAACAAGAAGGTTAATTGGGAAGACATCGTAAGTGATATCGTCTTCGCCCTTGCTTTATTGCAAGTGGCAATTTTAAATCAATGGGGTCCGTCTGTGCTCTTGCCTGTGGCGGTAGCCCAGGTGATGATCGCACGACTTCCCAAAAAGTCCGTTTATAACGAAGGGGGGTGGCATGGATTTGTTTTCCTCCTCGGTGCGGTGATCATGGGAGATATAGTCTTGAACTTGATCTTCAACATGATGATGTCCGCCAAATGCTCTTCTACTGTGGCAGTGATGGCCGCGGTTTTGGTGATGGTGTATTCTGCCATTAAAACAGCTTGGGCTGTAGTAAGCAAAAGAGCAGAGATCGAGGTGGAAGAAACCTGCGAAGTACCCGATGATGCGTCGGGTTTGGTTGGACTTTGCCGTGATGAAAACGGCAAGTTGATGGTTTGTCTTGGTTTAGTCGAAGATGGCCAAGCCATCGTTTACGACCAAGGTGACCCAGAAGCGAAAACGTATATTGTTTTCGCCAGCAATTTGATCAAGGTTGATTAGTGTTAGTTTGAGGGACAGTTAGTTGTTTTATCTAACTGTCCCTCTCATATTTTTATCATTCGTTTTGAGTATCCAAGAGAAAATAATTATTTTAAATAATGTATTTACTTTATGGATTCCTGCTTTTGCAGGAAAGACAGAGTGAATACTTTTTGGATACTCAAAACGGGTTGTAAGTTTAGTTTTTAACCCTAGGATATCGTCCTTATACGAGACTTCTCAGTAAAGTGGCTTCGGCCGAAATTGAATGCATGAATGCCGCAACGGCGTTTTTGATTCTTGGCAAACCTGACCATATAATGGCAGGCAACTGAGGGAGTCAACCAATAGTCTAGTAATAGACTAGATCCAAAGGAGGATCAAAATGGACGGAAAAATTCGCAATTCAAATAAGATCGTGGAATCAATTCTTGGCCGTGATACGGCCAACTGGTTCTCGATCACAGCTCGAGTCGCGGAAACATCAGGCGCACCCACCTTTTCACTTCACTACCGCACTTTGCGTGGTGGAGAAATCAAACTGGTATGGGATTGCCCCCTTGGGGATATCAAGAAGATGTTGATGGCTTTTAAAGAAGCCAACACTCTGATGGTGTTCCCAGTGGTCCAATCGCTGGTAGAGGAATTCTCTAAGCCAGTGCGCTTCAAATTTAAACCCCAACAAGTCAAACATACGTTTGACGACTTGGGCAACACCCGCCTTGTGTCTGAGGCAAAGTATCAGAGCATGATGGTCTGGGCTTGGTACTGTGCTGAGGACGAAACCTGGTTTGTCGAGCCGAAAGGTCTCGGACACAACTGGTCTGACGGACATTATCGCATGGTGGAGAGGGAAGAGATTGAACTACTTCCCTAGTTAGTTGTTTGTTTGTGGAACGCGGGAGTCTTAATCCCGCGTTCCATTTATTTTTTTATCATTCGTTTTGAGTAGCCAATATTAAAAAAATCAAAGTACAAAAACTCGAAAAATCAAAATGAGGAGTTTATTTGTATAGATTGCCGCGGCCGACCTAAAGTCGGGCCTCGCAATGACGGAGGGAAGAATTCGTTTCTTTTGACCTGCTCGTATGCGTTTACTTTTTGGACAGGGGTAAGCCTATGGCGAGCAGATTAAAGGAAAGGAGAAAGTGGAGTTTACTTTATGGATTCCCGATCAGGTCGGGAATGACAGTGGGATTTTATGGATTCCTGGTCAAGCTCGCCTCGCTGAAGCTACGTCGAAGCGGGCCAGGAATGACAGGTTGTTTTTGGGTTTATAGCATCGCTACTATAGGATTCCAAGTTCCTTGGCGACCTTATCAAAGGCTTTTATACCAAGATCTAGGTCTTCTTTGGTATGTGTGGCTGAGGGCATGACTCTAATACGGGCTTTGCCTTTTGCTACCATGGGAAAAAGAATGGGAGTGGCAAAAACGCCTTCTTCAAAAAGACGCTGGCTAAACTTGCGCGCAAGATCTTCGTCGCCAATCATGACTGGAGTAATGGGTGTTTCTGTGACACCGGTGTTGAAACCTAAACCTTGAAAGGCTTTCTTGAGATAATCGGCGTTTTGCCAGAGGGACTTAACCAAATCGTTTGAGGTACTAAGAATGTTTACCGCTTCGATGAGAGCTGCGGTATCTGGAATAGAAAGCCCTGTAGAAAAAGCAAAGGGGCGAGCTTTTTGTTTGTAAAATTCGATAAGTTTGGTGCTGCCAGCAAGGCAACCACCAATAACACCAAGAGCTTTGGAAAGGGTGCCTACTTCAATATCGACTTGGCCATGAAGATGAAAGTGATCAACAATTCCCCCACCGCTTTCACCTAAAACGCCTTCACCATGGGCATCGTCGACCATAGTAAGAGCATTGTATTGTTTGGCTAGCTTAACTATTTCTGGTAATGGGGCAATGTCACCATCCATGCTAAAGACTCCGTCTGTAATAACGAGAATTGTTTTGTCGGTTCCATCCACTCTCTTAACTGTGTCTCTTATAGTGGTGGCTTCGATAAGTTTGGTGGCCAGATCTGCCATGTTATTGTGAGCATAGACAAACTTGGTTTGGACTTGGGACAAGCGAACAGCATCGATGATGCTAGCATGATTAAGTTCGTCACTTATGACGATGTCCTCTTTATCTAAAATAGTTTGAACTGCGATAAGGTTAGCGACAAAACCACTTTGAACAACCATAACTGACTCAACTTTTTTGAAGTTGGCAAGCTCTTTTTCTAGTTTTTCGTGGAGAATGGAGTTGCCAGATAAAGCCCTGACAGCACCAGTACCAACACCGTATTCTTGAACGGCCTCGATAGCTGCTTCCATAACTTGGGGGTGAGAGGCTAAACCAAGATAATTATTGGAGCAGAGATTGAGGACTTTTTTACCGTCGACGGTAAACCAAGGCCCTTGTGGAGAGGAAACAGTTTTGTAATTTTTGTAACTACCTGTGGACTTGAGCTGGTCTACGGCAGTATAAATTTTGTCTAGTGGGCTTATCATAACTTAGTTTAGCATCCTAGAGGCAAAAAAAAGCTCACCGGTAAGGGTGAGCTTGGGAATGACATAATAGGTTGATCATTTTTTCTCCGGATATTTTTTTGAAGTTAACAAAGCATGGTGAGGCATTTTTTTCATAGCTGTTGTGATAGCACTAACATTTTCTGAGCGAATTGGATCGTCTGCAGACTCTACCAAAACTGCGCACTCATGGAGAGTGTACTGAGTAGTTTTGAGTGGTGCTGCAAGTGCGACAGCAGCCTTTACTGGTCCTTGATATTCGGTAACGGTGCCATTGTGTCTGTTAAAAGGGCTGAAATTTTGCAATAAAAGAGCTGAGTAGAAAAAAGTAGGAAAAGTTTTTGTAGAGTGATGGATGGCAAGCAATTTGCTTTTGCCACCATAGTAAAAACTAAGTTTTCTTTTTGCTTCTCCAAAGTCTATCGGCTCTGCAAAGGTAGCAACAAAAGTAAGATAGTTTTTGGTATCTGACTTGATAACATTTACGTCACTTGCTGTGGGAAACTGTTTTTTGAAGTTTTTAAGTTGGTCCGCAGCGGTTCCGTGCTTAACAAAAACATGGGCGATAAAAAAATACTGAGGCTTTTCTAGTTTTGATATCAAAGTAAACTCCTATGGAAGATTTTGATATATTATACTAAAGATCTACAAAAAGTCCCGCTTGTGCGGGACTTTTTTGTGTAGATTAGGTTTTTTTGGTTACCATCTAAAATGAGCAAAAGCTTTATTCGCTTCAGCCATTTTGTGAGTATCTAGTTTCTTTTTGATAGCGGCACCGGCGTTTTCGTGAGCTTCTACAGCTTCAGCGGCGATCTTTTCTGCTAAAGTGCGGTAAGGATTGGCACCACGAGCTTTGGCAGCGTTTAGGAGCCAGCGAATAGCTAGAGAGTTGCGGCGCTCAGGACGGATAGGAGTAGGAACTTGGTATGAAGCTCCACCGACACGTCGAGAACGGACTTCGATGGTTGGTTTGATGTTCTCTAAGGATTCGGTTAGGAAGTCGATACCGCTCTTGCCTGTTTGCTCGGCAATGATTTCGATAGCTCTATAAACTTGTTTGGCAGCAACAGATTTTTTGCCTTCGAGCATGCAGCCATTGATAAGCTTGGCTACCAACTCACTGTCGTAAATGGCATCGTACTGGATTTTTTTGGCTGGGGTTTTTTTTGATCTCATGTTTTGTTTTTATTTGTATAGATTGCTTTGTCGGCTATCGCCTCCTCGCAATGACGAGGATTATTTTTTGGCGCTAGGGCGTTTTGAGCCGTACTTGCTTCTACTGGTGCGGCGTTTTTCGATACCACCGGTGTCTAATTTACCTCTGACAATGTGGTATTTGACACCTGGAAGATCTCGGACGCGACCGCCACGAATAAGAACGATACTGTGTTCGGCCAAGTTGTGACCCTCGCCCATGATGTAAGCAGTAACTTCTTGTTTGTTACTAAGACGGACACGAGCAATTTTTCGCAAAGCGGAGTTTGGCTTTTTGGGGGTCATGGTTTTGACCTGAAGACAGACACCAGCTTTTTGAGGACTGACAGTGGCCACCATGCGGCGTTTGATAGAGTTAAAACTACGGCGAAGAGCAGTGGTTTTTACTTTTGCGGTGTTACTGTGACGACCGTGTTTGATGAGTTGGTTGGTTGTAGGCATATTTAACTTGTGTATTTTATCAGATATTTTCGATTCGTGCCCTAGAAGGACTGGTGGGGACTAAGCGTCCAATAATAACGTTTTCCTTCATACCCACGAGATGATCGATTTTGCCTTGAACTGCAGCATCGGTTAGGACACTAGTTGTATCTTGGAAAGAAGCGGCAGACAACCAACTATCGGTGTGAAGAGCAGCACGGATGGTACCAAGGATTAGGTTGGTAGCGGTAGCTGGCTCACCACCCTGAGCAATGATGGCTTCATTGACAAGCTCGTAGCCTCCACGACTAATAACGTCGCCGGCAACTAAACTGGTGTCACCGAGTGTGTCGACACGGACGTAGTCACACATCTTGCGGACAATGACCTCGAAGTGTTTATCGTGGATACCAATACCCTGGGACTCGTAGATGTTCTGGATTTCACCGATGAGGTAATTTTGAGCGGAACGCAAGCCTTTGATTTTGAGAAGCATTTTGACATCAACTCCACCAGCGGCGAGCTGAGTACCGATAGCGACCAAGTCTCCATCTTCGACCTTGAGAGGCATAGCGAGAGGAACCAAGTATTCTTTGCGATCTTCTTTTTTGCCACCTGGGGTGATGGTAACCAAGTTTCCATTGTCGGTTTCGACAACTTTGACCTTACCAGACACTTCGGCGATAGGAGCGGCGAGCTTGGGTTGGCGAACTTCGAAAAGCTCGGTAACGCGAGGTAGACCTTGAGTAACGTCGACACCTGCGACACCTCCTGAGTGCTTGGTACGCATAGTTAGCTGTGTTCCTGGCTCACCAATGGACTGGGCAGCAACGACGCCTACTGGATCACCAATGACAGCTTGCTGATTGTTGGCTAGATTGGTGCCATAACACTTGGCACAGAGTCCGAAGCGGAGTTTACAGGTAAGAGGAGAGCGAACTTCGACTTCTTTGACACCAGACTTGACGATTTCAGCAGCGATTTCCTCAGTAATGGTTTCACCAGCTTCGACAAGAGTTTTGTGACCTTCTGGGTTGACGACTTTTTTGGCGGCATAACGATAGGTAATTCTCTTTTCGAAAGTTTTACCACGATCACCTTCGGTGGAAATAGTGATGAATTCTTCGGTACCACAATCTTCGGCTCTAATAATAGCGTCGTGACTGACGTCGACAAGACGACGAGTAAGATAACCAGCGTCTGCTGTACGAAGAGCGGTGTCGGTAAGACCTTTTCGGGAACCTCTGATGGAAGAAACGTACTCAAAGACAGAAAGACCTTCACGGAAGTTACCTTTGGTAGGTAATTCAACGAGATTACCAAGAGGGTCAGTGTTAATACCACGCATAGCGGAGAGCTGTTTGATGGTGTTTTTGGTAATACGTCCCATTCCGGTGTCGATAATTAAACGAATTGGGTTATCGGCAGAGAAAGTTTGCCAGGTAAGCTCAGCGAGTTCATCAGCAGTATCCATCCACATTTGAATAACGGAGCGTTTTCTTTCTTCGTTGGTAATTAAACCAAGGTTATAACTGTTTTCAATTTCTTTGGCTTTTTTGTTACCTTCTTCAATGAAGTTGGCTTTGTCGGCGTAAAGTTCGTTGTCGGAAACGGCGAAGGAAAGACCAGAAGTAGTGGCATAACTAAAACCAATGTTCTTGACACCATCGACTAACTTAACAACTTGTTTGACGCTTAGTTCTCTGATGGCCTTGTGGAACATGGCAGAGATTTCTTTACGAGGTAAGTTGTGATTAATGAAACTCCACTCTTTGGGAAGCATTTGATTGAAGATAATGCGACCTGCTGTGGTTTCGGTTAGCTCTTGAGAGTCTGGAGTGCGGCGAACGGAGATGAGTTGACGCTCGGAGATGGCGTTATTTTGAGCAGCGGTAATTGCCTCAGCTTCGGAACCAAAAGGCATGGGGTACTTAGGAAGTTTTTCGTCTACTGAAGTTAAGTAGTAAACACCGATAGCCATTTCTTTGGAGTCTGGAATAGAAACTGGGTTTCCGGCAGAAGGCTTAACTAAGTTGTTTTGAGGCAACATGAATTTTTTGGCTTCTTGAATAGCTTTTTTGGTTAAAGGAACGTGAACTGCCATTTGGTCACCATCGAAGTCAGCGTTGAAACCACCACAGACAACAGGGTGTAAGCGGATAGCGGCACCGTCGACTAAAACTGGCCAGAAAGCTTGGATAGAAAGTTTGTGCAGGGTCGGAGCACGGTTTAGAAGAACTGGGTGTTTTTTGGTGATGTTTTCCAAGATATCAAAAACTTCTGGTTGTCTTTTTTCGATTAAAGACTTGGCAGCTTTGACGTTTGGAGCTAAATCTTGTTTGATAAGCTCGTGAAGTACAAAAGGCTTAAACATTTCCAAAGCCATGTCTTTTGGTAAACCACATTGGTTGAGTTTGAGCTCTGGTCCAACGACGATAACGGAACGACCGGAGTAGTCAACACGTTTTCCTAGTAGATTTTGGCGGAAACGACCTTGTTTACCTCTTAACATGTCAGAAAGGGACTTAAGGGTTTTGCCTGTTCGAGAGCGGCGTGAAGAACGAGCTTGGGAAGAGTCGATAAGAGAGTCGACAGCTTCTTGCAACATGCGTTTTTCGTTTCTTAAAATAATTTCTGGAGCACCAAGATCGATAAGATGTTTGAGACGGTTGTTGCGGTTTATGACACGGCGGTAAAGATCGTTGAGATCGGAAGCAGCAAAACGACCACCAGAAAGCTGGACCATAGGACGAAGATCTGGAGGGATAACAGGGAGAGTTTGGACGATCATCCACTCTGGTTTGATTTTGGAATCGAGCAAACCACGAACAACTTGAAGGCGCTTGACAGCTCTGAGGCGTTTGGCTTCGGAGTTACTAGTCATGTCTTCTTTGAGTTTTATTCCAAGTGATTCGAGATCAATTCTCTTAAGAGCTTCTAATAAACTTTCGGAACCCATGCCAGCGGTGAGCCAGTCGACGAGATCGTACTCGGCGAGTTTGGCGTACTCTGAATCGGAAATCAAAGAGTTAACATTGATTCTTTCAACTAAAGAGCTTAACTTACCAAAGATTTCTTCGGTAAAAGCAATTTCCATAACCATTTGCTCGCGCAAATTAGCAATTTTTTGCTTGTAATCTTGTTTTAGTTTTTCTGATTTTAGTTCTAGTTCGTCTTTGACTTTGATTTTTTTCTTGAGAGCACTGACTTCTTTTTCACCTTTGTCTTTGAGCTCTTCAATTTGTTTGTCGTAACTTTCGCGAACTTCGGTGAGTTTAACTTCGGTCTTTTCCTTGATACTGTTTAGAGATTTTTCTCTAGCTTCTTCGTCGACACCCATAACTAGGTACTTACTGAAGTAGATAACTGAAGTAAGAGCTTTGGGAGAAATATCTAGAAGTAAAGAAAGTTTACTTGGAGCACCTTTGAAAAACCAAACGTGGGCAACTGGAGCAGCAAGCTCGATGTGACCCATACGCTCACGACGAACGCGGCTTAAAGTGACTTCGACACCACACTTGTCACAAACAATACCTTTGAAGCGGACGCGTTTGTACTTACCACAGTAACATTCCCAGTCCTTGACGGGACCAAAAATGCGCTCACAAAACAAACCATCTTTTTCTGGCTTTTGAGTTCGATAGTTAATGGTTTCTGGCTTGGTTACTAGACCGTAAGACCATTTCCTGACATCTTCAGGACTGGCGAGTCTAATTTGCAAACCTGTGAAATCGACAATATTATTCATTTTTTTCGGTTTGTTTTGTTTAATTACTGATTATCTAAATCTGGGTTGATGTCCCCTGCTTCGGCTGATTCTTCGGTGAGTTCGTCGATGACTTCGTCACCATTTTCGTCTTCTTCTTCGAAAGTGGTAGCTTTTAGCTCATCTGAGATAGAAGTAGCTTCTGCTAATTCGGCGGCTATATCGGGCTTAACTGCGGTCATGTCTTCTGGGGCGGTAACTATGGAGCCAGTTGGAACAACAGCCAAACAGAGTGAGTTGAGCTCTTTTACTAAGACCTTAAAGGACTCAGGAATAGAGGACATAGGAATGGTTTCACCCTTGACGATAGCTTCGAAAGCCTTGGCACGACCAACGACGTCGTCGGACTTGAGAGTAAGCATTTCTTGGAGAGAGTAAGCGGCTTTGTGTGCTTCCAAAGCCCAGACTTCCATTTCTCCCAAACGCTGTCCACCCATTTGAGCTTTACCACCGAGAGGTTGTTGAGTAACTAAGGAGTAAGGACCAATTGAACGTGCGTGGGTCTTGTCCTCCACCATGTGATTTAACTTGATGATGTAGCCTACACCAACAGCACATTCTTGTGCAAAAGGCTCACCAGTACGACCGTCGTAAAGCTGGGACTTGCCTGTGACAGGAAGACCTGCTTCTTTGAGAGCACTGACCATTTTGTCTTCGGTGATTTTTTCAAAGACAGGGACGGAGTATTTTTTACCGAGAACTTCACCAGCGAATCCTAGCTGAGCTTCCAAGAGCTGACCCAAGTTCATACGGGCAAGAACGGAAAGTGGGGAAATAATGATGTCGATTGGGCGACCGTCGGCAAGGTGAGGCATGTCGGCTTCGGAAACAATTTTACTGATAACACCTTTGTTACCATGACGTCCTGCAACTTTGTCACCAACAGTGATTTTACGAAGCTGGGCTACCTTGACTTTGATTTGTTTGATGACACCAGCATCTAGTTCGTCACCATCTTCTCTATTTAAAATGCGGACAGAAACGACAACACCTTGGTCACCGTGAGGAAGTCTTAAGGAAGTGTCGCGAACTTCACGAGCCTTTTCTCCGAAGATAGCTCTTAGAAGACGCTCTTCTGCGGTGAGTTCAGTTTCTCCTTTGGGGGCGATTTTACCGACCAAAATATCATTTGGACCAACAACAGAACCAATGGCAATAACACCATCATCACCAAGATTTCTCAAATCAATTTCGGAGACGTTCGGAATATCGCGAGTAAGTTCTTCATCACCGAGTTTGGTGTTCATAACATCACAAGTATGTTCGTGAATGTGAATAGAAGACAAAAGATCTTCGCGGACAGCACGATCGGAAACAACGATGGCGTCTTCGTAACCTAGACCTTCAAAAGCGGCGTAGGCAATAAGCATGTTTTGACCAAGAGCTAGTTCGCCATCTTGGGCAGCAGGACCGTTGATGATGAGGTCGCCTTTCTTGAGTTTGTCACCAACGTTTACAGCGGGATGTTGATCGTAGCAAGTGTCTTGAGAAGAGTTGTGGTATTTGCGGAGATTGTAGGTAACAAGATCTTTGTTGACTTCGACAAATCCGTAGTCATAAGGAGAAACTAAGGTTGAGGCTTTGGCGATATCGTCTTTACCTATTTTGACAGTGACGTGGTTACCATCAACAGAGATAACTTCGCCATCAAAATCGGACATAACAACCCAACCCATGGCTTGAGCAGCAACACCTTCCATACCAGTACCGACAATAGGAGCAGCGGGCTTGACCAGAGGTAGAGCCTGAGTAAGATGGTGAGTACCCATGAGGGCACGAGTACCTTCGTCTTGTTGAACAAAAGGAATAAGGGCGGCCGAGGTGCCAAGAACTTGGCGAGGACTAACGTCGATGTATTGGACTTTGTCGATATCGGCTTCGATAAACTTACCTTGGTAGCGAACTGGAACCCATTGTTGGGTAATAGTGTCGCCATCGCGGCCTATTTCGGAGTGGGTAATGTAGGCATTTTCTTCATCATCGGCAGCGAGATAAATAATTTCGGTACCAACTTGATAGGAAACTTTTCCACCTTTAGTAACTTTTTCGACTTTGAGATAAGGAGACTCTAGGAAACCAAACTCATTGACGCGGGTATAGAGAGCAAGATAGGTAACCAAACCAATGTTTGGACCTTCTGGGGAACGAACTGGACAAATTCTACTGTATTGAGAAGAGTGAATGTCACGCATGGAGAAACTAGCTCTTTCTCTTGTTATACCACCAGGTCCCATAACAGAAACACGGCGAAGGTTATCGATTTCGGATAAGGGATTGACCTGATCGAGAATGGAACTTAGTCTATTGCGGCGGAAGAATTCGGTAATGGAGGAAATAATAGGACGAGGATTAACAAAAGCAGCTGGAGTAGGAAGTTCGTCTGGCTTAGCAAGTGACATTTTTTCCTTGATAGAGCGCTCTAAACGAAGAAGACCTGCCTTAAAGGAAGTTTGGTTGACTAGCTCACCAACACAACGAAGACGGCGATTGGCCAAGTGATCGATGTCATCGATTTTACCGTGACCGTTTTGAAGACCAATGAGATAACGAACAACACCAATAAAGTCATCATTACTCAAAGTGATGTGTTGTTTGTCGACGGGAGTACTAATGCTTAGTTTGCGATTCATTTTGTAACGACCAACCAAACCAAGGTTGTAGCGGCGAGCATCGAAGAACATTTGATGAAGGAGGGCTTTGGCGTTATCGAGAACAGCTGGCTCACCAGGGCGAACTTTTTGATAGAACTCAAGAAGTGCTTCTTCGGTAGAGGTGGTGGAGTCTTTTAAAAGAGTGGTAGCAATATATTTGTGGTCTTTATCAGTATCAACATCGTTGAAGAGAGCTAGGATGTCGTCATTACTGGTATAACCAAGAGCGCGAATGAGGGTGGTGGCAGAAACTTTGCGGTGACGATCGATACGGACGGAGATGTGATCATTTCTGGAAACGAGGAATTCGAGCCAAGATCCACGCATAGGACGAACCTCTGCAGCGTGAATAACGCGGCCAGAGTGAGGATCAATTTCTTTGGTAAAGTAGGCACCTGGGGAACGGACGAGCTGGTTGACAACAACACGCTCAACACCGTTAATAATAAAGGTACCAATACTTGTCATGACTGGCACATCACCTAAAAAGATCTCTTGTTGTTGAGATTGTTTGGTTTGGAGATTGGTAAGTTTGACAGTAGCCCAAAGAGGAGCCTCGAAAGTAACACCTTTTTCTATGGCTTGTTTTGGAGAAAATTTGGGCAGACCAATGCGATTACTTAAAAATTCGAACTCGAAGATTTTACCAGTAAAGTCTCTGATTGGATTTAGTTCCAAGAGACTTTCCTTTATTCCTTCTTCTAAAAATTGTTTGTAGGAGTCGATTTGGATTTGAGCTAAGTTAGGCTCTTTTAATCTGGAGGTGACGTTCCCCCAGTTTTCACGATTGGTTTTTTTAATCATCCGTTTTTTTGGTTTTTTTTGGCAGGATAAATAACAATGGACGCAATACGAAAACCTGACTGGCACAAATTCCAGCCAAGTTATTAGCAGTAATGGTAGTATAGCTGACGTAGGCACGCGGTGTCAACAGGCATTTGGGGAAGATTTGGATCATAGATAGTAGATCGTTGATCGTAGATGTTAGGTGGTTGACTGGATGGGTCAAACCTCCCTTAATCCCCCTTTGACCCGCCTGCATCAGCTGTGCTGAAAAGCACTGCGGGCAGGCAAGGGGGACATTATGCTGCGTTTCGATAAGTAAGAGATAGAGCGAAGTATGGTATTATGAGGCTAATATTTTAGTTTGGAAGGCTGCTTTGAAAACGTTTGGATCAACTAACCGGAGAATATATTTTTTTCTGAGCTGGAGAAAGAGAAAAAGGCTATTGAGCTAATATAAACGAGTAGGTTTAATTGCCCCGCAGTAGCGGGGTTTTTTTGGAATGTCAACAAAGTGTTTGTTATAATTTGCTGACTAATTTGGCACTTTCTTAAGGAGTGATAATGAAAACCCCTAAATATCTGTTTGTGGCTCCAATGTTATTTAAAATTTTAAGACTGCTTTTTGTTCTTGGTGGATCTGTATCAATAGCACTCATTTTTATCTTTGAGTCTTTGGGTTATACAGATGTAAGTATCGTTGACTGGTCGTTATCAATTGGATATTGTGTTTCGCTGATAGCTATAGTTGCCAATGAAATAGTTTTGACGCGCTTCAACACCAAAGAGCTTGGTGTTCACCTATTTGTTTACTTAACAGCAAAATATTATCTTGATTGGAGCAATGAGTACATGTACTTTTTGGGCAGCAGGTTTGACAAGGGATACCGCATCGCTGTCCAAAATAGAACTAAAGCTAGCCGTTGAATCGATTCAAAAAGATAAGATTTACAAACCCGCAAATATTATGCGGGTTTTTTGTGGTTTTGGTGATGAAATAGGTTTGATAAATCAAACCACTACGAACTTATTTACAATCCTTCTTTAGGTAGGTGCAGACGTTTTTGTTGTGTTCTTCGATGGTGTCGGCAAAGTGGATTTTACCGTTTTGATCGTGGAGATAAAACCAGGCAGAAGTCTGCTCAGGTCTTGCTGCTGCAGAAAGTGCAGATTTACCAGGATTGGAAATAGGAGTGGGGGGAAGACCTTTATTTAAGTAGGTGTTGTAAGGCGAGGGCAATTTTAGGTCGGCAAGAGTTATGTTTTGTGGCCACCAGTTGCAATCGTTTTTTTTGCAACTCTTTGATCCTAAAAAATACTGAACTGTGGCGTCTATTTGTAAGGGCCAGTCGGCTTCTAAACGTTTTTTGATTACACCAGCGATTTTGGGCATTTCACTGTCATTTGCCGCTTCCCTCTCGAGAAGTGAAGCAATTATGACCACACTTTCTGACTGAGGGTTTGTCAGAGATGACTGAATATCAATTTTCTGAGATTTTGCAACTTCATCAAACCTAGAAAATAGCTTTTCAGAAATAAATTGAGCGGTCGCTGTCAGCGGTAGATCGTAAGTGTCGGGAAAGAGAAAACCTTCTCTGTTTTTTGTAAGCATTTCGAAGTCTTTTGAATTAAATTTTTTGTCTGGAATGTCCTTGTATGCTTTTTCAATTATTAAGTTTATCTCCTCGGACCGCAATCCTTCTGGGATGGTGACTCTGACTTGTTTGGAGTAGGCCTTGGTTAGAGACTTGGCTAGGTCGGAAGCGGTGAGATTGGGATTTAGATTGAAATAGCCTGCCTGAATTTTGCTAGCAAGATTGAGACGTAAAACGGTAATTTTAAAGGCAGTTCTGGAACGAATTAATTTTTGTTCACTGAGGTTACTGATAATGGTGTTTAACGAAGAACCTGATTTGATTTCAAAAGGTACTAGTGGTCCAGGGAACCGGGTGACTGGCTGGGTAGCAGCAAGATACCAAGTAAAAAAACCAACGGACAAAAAAAGAAAAACAAATAAAAGACGGTTGAGCATGGTAAAAGACTAAACTTCGCTGAGAAGAGCGCGGCGATAGGTATTGTTTTTACTGTTGTAAATAAAAACACGACCGCATTTGCAAGTAACTTGATCCATATCCTTAACCTTTGTAGAAGCAGACTTTTTACCTTCGGATAAATTGGTTCCACATCCGACACAGGTACCTCTGGATAGGAGCCAGGCTTGAACAGGAGCGATTATGTTTTTGAACATAGAGTTATTGTATAACACCTGTTGCTTTTTTTCTAAAACAATGTAAATTTAATGTAGACCCTGATGAAAAAAACTGTTCGTTGCACATTTGGTTTCCGTTTCTTTAAAGTTTTTTTCTAGAGTTCTGGTAACGGCATCTCCAGTGTGAGATCGGCCACTAGGTGTTGCACCTAAAGGGAGACTCCTTGATTGAGGAAAAGCAACACACAATTTGAGAAATAGCCGTGACAAGCTATTTGTAGCGACAGCACTAAAGGACTGGTCCAGACCTACAATACGAATTGGCAGAACAAACAATCAATAAAACCTTTCGCCTGTCACAGTGAGGGGTTTTATTTTTTTGGTATATTAAGCCATGAGTAATGAAAATGCAGGTTACGCCCCAGATATTGAAGAAAAAAAGGAAACAAAATCTTTTGCTAGTTTTGTACTCAAGGAACCTCGCATGGTTCAAGAAGCATGCCTAGAGTCCATATCTGAGCTAATTGCAAAAGTATATTCGGAAAATATAAATCCCGATACAGAGGTGTTGAGGTGGAGTAAGTTTAAAATTGAATCGGTAGAGAGCCTAATAAAAAAAATTAAGGAGCGTAAAAGTGAAGACAGAATTCCCAATAATTATGACGAGAAAGAGTTTGTAAAGCTGTTTTACGTGTGGATATTACTAGCAGATAAAAGAGAAATTGTGGAGCAAAATGTAAAGATATCAAGGAGTAATAAGTTACAAATTACAGAAGTGAAAAGCTGGTTGCCAAATAAATATGAATTAAATAAAATTGCATTTGAGTTGCATGATAAAGGAAAAGCGACTATAGATGCTTTTTTCCTGGGAAACGAAACGACAAAATTCTTTGACGATTCTGAGGTAGAAAAAATAAAAGGATTTTTGGCAGCTCTAGATAAGGATAATTAGTTATTATCTAGAAAATCTTGGAGGATGTGGGCGGCGGCGGTTTGGTGCTCGATCTGTTTTTTTTGTTTGTGGGATTTTTTTGATCTGTTGAGAGTGGATTGGGCTTTTTTGCTACTTAGGTCTTCGTTATAGAAAATAATCTCACCATCGTAAATGTTTTTGATTTTTTGCTCTAGGAGTTTGCCGTAGTCGACTAAGAGCCCGTGGCTAGGGGTACCGATGATGAGACAGTCGGGGTTGGCGCGGGCGAGATAAGGCGTGAGCTTGCCCACCAAGGAGTCAATGTCTTTTTCGAAGATGGTAGCTAGGGGTGTGGCTAGTATCCCCTCTTCGGAGAAGCTGAGGCCGGTGTGGGCAGTGCCAAGATCCAGACAGAGATATTTCATGGGTTTATTTTATAATATAAAGAATGATCAATGGAATTTTGTGGGTTAAGCTAACCAAAGAGGCAAGAAATGCGCTACTAGAGCTGTGCCCACCCAAGCACGAGAAGATGTTTGCTGATCACGTAACACTTCTCTACAACATAAATTTTGACTCTATACCCGATGAGCTTTTTGATAGCAAGATAGACATAAAACTCAAACAGGAAAAATGGGATACTCAGATTCAGGCTGTAGGTGTGGAACTGCCCCAAAACATTGCCCACATGGTAAAAAATGCACATATAACTATATCCGCAAAGCAAGATGTACCCCCCGTACGCTCTGGCAAGCTGTTTGAGAGTGAGCTAGTTGAGGCTAGAAGCCTGACAGGCGACATAGAAATTGAGGGGTTTGTGGAGTTTTTTGAGTTTAAACAGAGAGTTAACTAGGCACGATTTTCAGGTAAAATATCCTATAGACTTGACAAAGTGGATGTGGTGTGGTATTATAGGAGTTATAGTAAGCTGAAATATTGCTTACCAGCCAGCCGATAAAGCTGGTTGCTCATTCAAAATTCGCAAGCAATAAATTTCAGGTATACCGCCCAAGTGGCAAAGGAGTTTTACATGAAAATCAACAAGAATGATTCCCCGATCGAAATGCATGTAGTCCGTGGTTTTGTAATGACAGGGGAAGTAGTTAAGATCCACGATTACCGTATTCCCGCCACCCTTGATGATAAGGCAAAGCGCTCCGAGTTCATCGGATTGAAGCTCTCGAACGGATGTGTGATCCACATCCCCACTGACCGCGGTGAAGCCATGAAAAAGTTGGCAAACGAGGTCATGAAGATTTGGAAGAGTGAACTGGGCGTCGAGGCTACAAACAATGCCATTAAGGCACTGTTGTTCGAAGCCGAAGTGGCGGTGATGATTACCAAAGTCAAACTTGGACCAGATGCTGGGAAAAGCCAGTATCGCCTGTATGACGCCACTGCCAAAGAAACTTTCCTCCCCAGCCCGACCACCAATCAGCCCCGCGTCAAGATCGAGCACAAGAAAGGCGATCCGGATGACGGGTACATGACGATTTAGTTTAATTGCTTGACGAATACTCACGAGCTCCACAATATGTGGGGCTCGTATTCGTTTTGAATGGATAGTTCCCTTGTTAGCTACTAATAGATTTTTTGAACAAAACCAATAATTTCTTTTAGGGAAATTTTTGTTGGATTTACCCCTTGTGGGTGTGCACCACCATTTTGAAGTGTATTTGCAGCGGTGTCGTAGTACCACTCCTCTGCTCCACTAACTCGACCTTGATTGGTTAGTTCCGCTTCGTTTATTGTTTGATTTTTAAGCTCTGCCTCTTTTTTGCGTATGACTTTGATTAGTGGAGAAAGATCCAACATTGAGTCTTGTTTGGTAATTATATTGGTGTGACCAGTACTGTTGCGAGTTATTACAATTTTGGCATCTTCGCGATTGCGAATAAAACCAACCATAGCCAAATCGTTAGTTTCGACATAGGCACCTTTGAGGGTGCCATTTTTTATGGTGAATCGACCAGCTTTGTTGGTATTTAGTAGTGTTGTCCAAACTCTTGGTAGCTCGATATTTCTTTTGTACTCTTCCCTTACATGAGCATCGATAAGAGGCATTATTAGGTCTAGTGTGCGGTGCTGGTCGTTTGGGTATAAGCGATTGAGGTTCATAATTAATCCTGGCAGACCAAAGGCTCTATCTAACATATCCGTACTTATGGTTCCCTTTCCTTCCAAATCATCCCTTTTGGCCCAGTTTATTAGCTTACGAAGTGAAGGATGTGTTTCTACTTTTAGCCTTTTGGCAACTATAGTTGTTAGACATTCTTTTTTTTCACCACTTTTTTCGTTTTCAGTATGATGATCAAACATTCCCCCTAGATCAATAAGTAAATAACCTTCTTGTTCTAATTTTTCTGGCGATTGATTATTTGGAGGTGTGGTCCAAAATCTGACAGCGGCATTTCTAATACCAGGAAAGACTGGTTCACCAAAAGTTTTGAGAATATAAAGTGCGGAAATAGTATCGGGTTGAAGCTTAGGAAACATGGCGATGGTGTGAACTTTAATCATCTGTTTTTATTGCTAATTATTAATTAGTGTACCTTCGACGACGAGGCGGCGAAGAGTGGTGCCTGGAGGCACACAAGTAATGACTTTGATGGTTTTGTCAGAGTAGTTTTGCTTTAATACCCAAAGTTCGTTAGGTTTAACTTCGTAGATTTTGTTAATACGATAGGTATATTCTGTTCCGTTGAACTTAGTAAAAATATCAGAGCCAACTTTTACTTTTGGTAAATTACTAAAAATTGTAGTGTATTTTTCGGGATTATAGAAACTAGGAATAGTAGAGTGTCCAAAGATAACAGGAGCACCCGATTGGCCAGGTAAAGCAGTCTGCGGAAATTGAACTAGCTGCTTAGTAAGGTCTTCGTCTTTTAAGCTTACAACGGCATCCATAATACCCAGCGATGGAATAGATAGAGAGTATGAGTCTGGTATATTTAGTGGAATCTCGGAGACTTTTGGTTTGGTAAAAAGCTCATTTTGAACACTGCCAGGAAACCAACTACTAGCTTTGGTGTAATCTAGCCCTGTAACAACTACTGGCTCTTGATTTTCTTCGGCTTGGGATTGATAAAATACAGGAGAAAGTAAACCGCTATCAGCAAAGTCAAAAATTTTTAGATCTTTGAACTGATAACTAACCACTGGATAAGCAACTCCACCAAGAATTGCCAAGCCCAATGCAGAAATAAAAGTGGGAATAGTTTTGAGGTAGAGAGGAATTTTGCGCCCGGGATGAGGGTTTTGGGCAGTTGCCTTTTGATAGCTATACATAGTTAGTTAGCTACCAACTGAAAA
>CAYSAM010000001.1:32024-72517 GCA_964429015.1 uncultured Pseudomonadales bacterium
AGGGCAGAATTTTGGTTAATAAATGGATTGGAGGGGTGACATTAATTTCGGCCTCGACAAAACCCTTTATGGGTTCAAAGAAATGGCGAATATTGTTTATAGACTTACCCTTAACAAAATCTTTTAATTTTTCTTCGTCTATTTGTGGATAAAGTGAGGTAGAAATACTTACAACAGCTTGATAATCACCGTCTTTCTTTTGGGGATTTTCGACTTTGATGTCGGTAGTAGCTTGCTCGATGGTAGTACTTGGTGGAAGTTTGGATTTTAGTTCCCTATTAACCAAGTCAAATAAATCTTGATCGGAATAAACTAAAGTTTCGAGGGAACCTTCCAGTTCTAAATTAAGAGTGGTAGATTCTTCGCCGATATTTTTATCAAAAACTTTTTTGGTAAATTGCAACTCGGAAGCAGGGATGGCTTTTTTGCCAGGAGAATCTTGAGATACTTGGGAACTAGTGTTTTCTTTTATTTTTTCTGTTGCCTGTGCTAAGAGCTTTTCTTGATCTGCCTTAGATACAGCGTTTACAGCACGAGATGTGCCACCACTAATATCTGTTTCGGCGATAGCATAACTAATTGTTTTTGAAAAATCGGAAACTGAAAAAGTGGAGTCTTTACTCATGTTGTATTCGGCACCTATTTTGGTTGAGGTAACAGCAGCACCTGTAACCTTACCAAAAACTTCAGAACCACTTAAGAGATCTGCACTCTTGGAAGCAATAGTGACGGACTCAGTGAGGGTATAAAGATTTTTGCCGTTTTCGGAAGCAATAACAGTGCCAGACTTGAGGACCAGCGGGGCGGTAGAACGATTGAAGATAGCAACTTTGCCAGTAGCTTTATCCCCGACAGTTGCTTGTCCAGTGGTAGCAAGAGATTCTTTGGTTGCTGAGCTAATTTTTTGAGGAGTGGCTACCAAAGTGGGAATGCCGGGACGATCTGAGGTAGCAATAGTTATATTTAAAGTCTGAGTGAATTTTTGGGGCGAAAAATGGAGAATAATATTGGCCGAACCAAAGAAAAGATATGCCGCTATACCCGCGAGGAGTAAAACTGGCACAACTAAGACACCAAGAAAAGATTTTTTGGTGCCGCCAAATTTTATTTTGGGTAACTGGGGTAATTTAATTTTGGGAAAGGAAAAATTTCGAGAAGATTTTTTGGGAGAAATAATAATAGTACTGGAGTCTGGTTCTGGCTCGGTATATTCTGTAGATTCGGACTGCAAGTCGAAGATTTTTGGTGTAGGTGGTGTAGATGGTAGATCGTCGATCGTAGATGGTAGATTTTCGGACGGCTCGATGATTGCTCCTGTTGGAGGGGAAACTTCTTCGTAAAAAAAGCCATGTTCGCTAATGGATGGGATATCGCCATCGGGGATTTGGAGGTTGTCGGATTCAGAGGAATTAATTTGATGGATTCCCGCCTTCGCGGGAATGACAGAGGGAGAATCAGGGACTGTGTTTCGGGCTACTCCAGAGGCGGACAGGCGATCTGGAACGATATTGGTGTTTGGTAACAATGAATCAGATTCGTCATCTTTGACTTCGAGGCCCATGAATCTCACAGCTTCGGTGCCGCCAATAAGAGCAATAGCCTTGATACTAAAATCGACAGGAAGTGACTCTACTTTTGGTAGATGTTTAAATGGGAGTCTATCTTGCCAAGGATGAGCGGTGACTTGTTGGGCTTCTTCGGAAAGATCTGAGCCATTGGTAAGGATAAAACGAGCAGGATAATTGGACAGGTCCATGCGAGTTAAACCCTCTTCGACATCTGGTCCTATATCCCCAGACTTGGCTACTTCTTCGGTAGCTTTTACTTCACCAAGATAAATGTAGGACAAAGCAATTTTGGTAGTGTAGACTTCGAGCAAAATTGTAGTTGGAGGAACACCATCTCTTTTTTTGAGAAAGTGAGCAACAGCTCTATTGATAGTGACAGCACCAATTGGTTCTAAACCCAACTCTTTACAAAGTCGACTAATTAGTTTGATTTTAGTGGAATGAATTTTGTCTGATTCCATCCAAGAATCTGGTAAACCAAAGATAACTCTTTTGGGTTGACCAGAGATTACTTTTACCGCTTGTTCTAAGGAAGAATCGACACCGTTAATGAGTGATTCTTCGTCAGCCCAGGATTCGTATGAGCCAACACTGACAACAGAAGGTTGACTATCTTGAATTTCCCAAAGAGCAGTTTTTATTAGTGACTCGTGGATTTCAACCGCGAGAAAATATTCCGGTTCTGGTTGTTTGTTTTTATTACCAAAAAGATTGATCAGGTTCATTAAGCATAGATCAAACGAATTTTAAGTAGAGGCGGCGGACGCCGGCCCCTAACGATTCTTGTTTGTCTATCTTTATATTAGCAAGTTCTGACAAATTAGTCACATGGGGTCCGCCGCACAATTCCTTGGAAAAGAAATTATTTGGGTCACCAATGGTGTAAACACTGACTACATCGGGGTACTTTTGACCAAAGAAAGCCATGGCTCCACTAGCTATAGCCGACTCTTTTGGCTCTTCGGTGTGAGTGACAGGAAGTTTTTCGGAGATTTTTTGATTGATGAGCATAGTGATTTGATTTAGCTCATCATCGGTGAGTTTTTCGTTGTGAGAAAAATCGAATCTTAGTCTTTCGGCGGTAATGTTACTACCTTTTTGTTCCACGTGAGTTCCGAGAACAGATCGTAGGGCAGCGTGAAGCAAATGAGTGGCGGTGTGGTAGGCGGTAACGGTAACGGAGTGATCAGCAAGACCACCCTTAAACATACCAGCTGCAGCAGAACGGCTTTGATCTTGATGTTTTTTGAATTCATCCTGAAACTGTTCTAGATCAACAGTTTTACCAATTCGACTAAGAACCTCCAAAGTAATATCTAAAGGAAAGCCATAATTTTGATAGAGATCAAAAGCATCCTTGCCGGTAATGTCAGTTTTTTTCTCTAACTCTTTAATTCCCTTATCTAAGGATTTTTGAAATTTACCAATTTCGACAGCGATGGTACTTTGAATGTGTCTAGTGTCGCCAGTGGAAAAATATGCAGACTTGTAAGTTTCAACGATAGAAGAGGTAATCCCTGCAAGAGAAATAATTTCCTCACGATTTCCGGTCAAAAAATAAAGTTTAACTGCCGCACGGCGAAGGAGTCTTCTTAAAACGTAACCTTGGGATTTGTTGCTTGGAAAAACGCCGTCTTTGCAGAGAAAAGTAGCGGCGGTGATATGATCGGCAATGATTCTCATGGGAGCCTTATTCTCTTCGTCGGCATAACTTTTGCCAGTGATTTTTTCGATTTCTTTTATGATGACAGCTAGCGAGGAGATGTTGAACATGTCTGGGTCGTTTCTAGTAGCCGCTTCGAGACGAGTTAAGCCTCCACCAAAGTCGATATTTTTTTGGGGAAGTTCTTGGAGCGAACCGTCGGCTTGTTTGGTGTACTGCATAAAAACAGAGTTACCAATTTCTAGATAGCGACCACAATCGCAGTTAACATGACAAACTTCGTTTTTCCAGGCGGATTTTTCGTGAAGCTTGTATTCTTCGCCAAAGTCGTAAAAAACTTCGGAGTCTGGACCACCTGGTTCGCCGGTGGGCATATTTTCTGGTTCTCCGGCGCGGGACCACCAGTTCTTTTTGGCGGGGTAAGGAAAAATGCGATCGCCCTCTTTGGCATTGATACCAACTTTGGCAAAAAGATTTTGCCAGATTTTAATAGCGTCAACATCTTTGGGGACACCTGAGCCGCCCTCAAAAACAGTAACAAAAAGTTTGTGGGGATCTAGACCAAGACCTTCGTTTTTATCTGTTAAAAAAGTAAAGAAAAATTTGAGCTGCTCTTCTTTGAAGTAGTCACCAAGTGACCAGTTGCCTAACATTTCGAAAAAGGTAGTGTGGCGCATATCCCCCACTTCTTCAATATCTTGACTGCGGAAACATTTTTGGGAATCGACAAGGCGGGTACCGAGAGGATGCTTTTGACCAAGGAGGTATGGCATCATGGGCTGCATTCCGGCGGAGGTAAAAAGAGTGGTTGCATCGCCTTCGGGGACTAAAGTGGAACTTGGGATAATGGCGTGACCTTTTTTTTGAAAAAACTCTAAATATTTGGTGCGAATTTCTTGTATGGTCATTATTGAGGCTATTTTACTCTATTTTGTGAAAATTAGCCACGCCAACAGCGACACTGTTAGGTGGGCAGGCAAAAAAAAAGACCCCTAGAGATATGAGGTTCTAGAGGTCTGAGTAAAAAAGAGCAGGTAGTTATTCTTGAGGAGCCATGGGGTTGAAGATAAAAATAGCTCCCGGCTCGATTAACAACAGATCAGCGATGGTGAGATATTCGGTAACACAACGCTTTGCAGTTTGTTTTGTCATTCCACCCCCAACAAATAGTTTTGCTTTGGTGTCGTTTAGCAAAGGAAGAGCTCTTGGCAATAAATCTAAAATTAATTGATAACTCTTAACTATAGCTTTTAAGCTACTTTTGGCCATTTTGGCCATCTCTTCGATCGGTAAGGATTCATATTGGTCTATTTTTTTGGTCACGCTTGTGAATTTGGCTTTGGCGGTTTCGATCATTGAGGCGGTGACCTGGGCCGTTTTTTTGGCAAAGTTGTTATTGAGGCAATAACTGATAAAAACAACTTTTGCGTCAAAAAAGGACCTTACATCGACTTTACTACTCAATAATTCTGAACTAAAAATTTCTGGAGCCTTGAGAATGAAGGGGATCAAAATATCAAGCTCTTTTTTGTTCATTTTGGCAAAATGGGGATCATTTTTTAGCGCCTTGAGAATATCTTCGCCAGTTATTGTAGACATACACACTCCTTAATTTTGAAAAGTATAGAATGAGAACAGATCGGGGTTATTATATCTTGAAGCGATGTTTATTACAAATTATGGGGTGGTATTTGGGTAAAAAAAACCCCCAGAGTTTTTTGCTCTAGAGGACTTGGGTCTGGTGAGAGTACTTATTCTCGAGTACCTAATATGGGGGTATCGACGTCTGTTAAGTTTGCATCAATGATCATTTCTGAGGTTGTGGGTTCAAAACCCGAGCCATCGCAATGCTCACAGCGAGTCGGAATGCCGACAGAACCTTCTGCGAGTTGTAACTTAACATGGACAATTTTCTTACCATGGCAATCAGTGCAAGCATTTTTGATGTTTGTAACTCCGTGACCGTAACAAGTTGGACATTCTGTCTGAATACTAAAAAGACCGCCAACACTAACAGCTGAAGTACCAGAACCGTTGCAATCTTGACATTTGTCACCTTCGAATCTTTGGTCAAGCAATGATTTCATTTTTGTCTCCTAAACATCCAGAATTGAGCCGGGCAATACAGATAACAGTCCACCAATGGTGAGCTGTTTTGCTTCGTATTGCTTGAATAAATCAGGGCTGGCCTTGAGGACGAATCGGATAAATTCATCGTCAGAACCATAACGATCGATCAAATCTTTTGGGTTCTTTTTAATTTTTGTATAAGAACTAACCAGATTGGGACCGATCCATGAAGTGTCTAACTTCCCTTCTTTCATGAGCCATTTATAGTACGTAATGCAGGCTTCAACAAAGGTTACAACTGTCAACTTTTTTGAGAGTTGTTTTGAAAAAATAACTGAAATTGAATTGCATGTTTGATTGATAGCTTTCCTGGTTTCCTTGTCCATTCCCGGGTGGGTCTGAACGTAAGCAGAAAAAGCGGTATCGCCGACAGGGTCACTTTTAGTCATAAATACTCCTTTCTAAATAAACGTGCAGAATTTGATTTGATCGGGTATATTTTATAATATTACGGGATTATTTGCAAGTTATGGGGTTGTTTTAGGCCAAAGAGTGGTATAATTTGAGGGTAAATTCAAAAAGGAGGTCATATGACCAAAAAAGGTTTTTTTATGCCTGTTGGGCTCGCTATTGCAGCGCTGCTGATCACTGCTGTCCCCTTTTTTATCTATAGGGAGGTATTCTTTGATCTACCTTGGTGGTCTGCAGTAGTGACTACCTCTTCAGCCTTGGCTGTCTTGTCTATTGTTGCAGATATCTGCTACGCCCCAGCCCCACGAGGATACCGAGTCTATTGGAATCAAAGGCTGATGAACATCAGCTATGGCAACATGTACCCTGTTGTCCTCAAAAGGATGACAATAGAGGGAAATTGGGCCAGGGTGCGGTTTACCCTGGTTGACGGTGAAGTGCTACTGGAAGACCTTACAAATAGAGAGGCTGTTATAGCTAACAAGGACAACGGTCTAGTTCAGCTGCGTTCTGGTAACTTTATTGTCACAAAACTGCCCAAGCGATTCCGAGTGACATGGAGCAGCGAAGCCTGGATTGAGGACAAAGAGGAGAGTTTATGAACAACAAGAAATACAAACTTGCATTAGGCGTCGCTGGGATTGTGGCACTGGCACCCTGGGCTGTGAATGCTTTTGTGCCTGTGAACTTTTTTGTTGGCATCGCCTTGTTTGCACTGTCCGGCTTAATCGCGCTTGTTTCGGCAGCTATGTGGTTACACAAAATAGATAGAGATAAGAAATAAAAAAATATCCTCACCAAATGGTGAGGATTTTTGTGTAAATAATGAGGTATGGTGGCTAAAGTGATATAATTATGGGGTAAAATTGAAAATTTAATTTTGAGAGAGGTAAAGATGAAAATGATGAAATTTAAGAATTGGCTAGGACTTTTTTTGATCGTCGTGTCGACATCGATTGCAATTACGGCAAAGATGTACCAGAATCAGCCTAGTATTGCTATTTGGATGTATATCACCACGATTGTTTTATTTGCTATTGGCGGACTATTGGCACTCGACTTATCATTTAAGTCCTTGTTTTATAGAAAAAGCGGTATACCAAAATACGAATACCAGCCTGAGTACAGACAAATCCTGGTTTATTTTGATTCGGCTCCGTTTATAATCGAAAGAGATGGGGTGAAAATCAGACTAGTTATGACTTTGGGAGTCCCTACTCAGGATAAGTTTATGTTTGTATGCGAACCAGAGGCTGGACTAGACTTTGCTTTTAGAGCAACTGGAGTCGATGGCGGCAGAGAGCTAACACTCAGTAATGGGTCAAAGCTCCATTTTGTTCGACAAGAGCCCACGTTTATTAAAGTTTGGTGGAGCGAAGTGAAAAAACCCTGGAAGTTTGTGGAGGAAGAATGAAAGAAAGATTGCGTAATGTTGTGATTCCCGGTTTGTGGCTTTTGTTTTTTTTGCTAATTGAGCTGGTTGTGTACTTGTTTTACGGGCAGCCGGGGTTAGTGCAAGGTTTTCCTGTTGCATTTGTATGGGGAGCAATTCTTACAGCTTTTTTGCACAACCTAATTTACTCGGAAAAAAAGATGTCTTACGACATTAATCTTTTGAGCAAAAACATAATGATATATGACGACTCGGCCCCCATACCACTGACCTACGACGATAAAATCGTAATGTTTCAGGTTGTTACTGGTGAAAAACCGCATTTGTATGTTTATGACTTGGCCGTGATGGACGTAGGACAAGCTCACCCAGACGGAATCGAATCTCAAGCAGCCAACTTGTTTGGAGGCAGATTCACAGTGCACCGTCTTAAAGCTGGTAAGAAAGGTTATTTGGTTGAGTGGAAAGACGGTTTTTGGACAGTGGCCAAAAAACTTACTTAATGGAGAGCTAAATATGAACTGGAAACCGTTGATCTTTTGGGGGCTGGGATTTGGGATTGCGGCGCTGGCAGGATTAATAAGCAGTGAATCTGCCTGGAACACGCCGTTATTGGTAGTAGCATCGATTTTGATGCTGGTCGGAATGTTTTTTGAGTTTAAGTCGTCTGGCAAAAAGACTAAACAATAGTAGTACAAGACTCAATACTTTGTCCTGTCGGAAGACAGGATTTTTTGTGGTTTGTTTTTTGAGTTGGATTGCCGCGCTATGATCGCAATGACGGTGGGGTGGGGGTGATGTGTGGAGCTAGGGGAGGAGGTGGCTCGTTGTAGGTATAAGAATGCGGGGTGGATTCGGGTTCGGTGACAATTGACAAGGGGGATGGATCGCTTTGGTTTGAGTACAAATCGCGCGATGACATGGTGTTGTCGGTGAGTTTTTTAACTTTTTCGGGGAGCGCATCAAAAAGACGATTGGCGATTTTTTTACCCTCATCGGTACCAAACAAGAGAGCAGCGCCAATACCGACAGCAACTCCAACAGCAAAAGAGCCGAAAGTGTTTTCTTTCTTGTGAGAATTAACGGGACTTGTCATAGTGATCCACACTGGAAGGCGTAACTTTATCTCTACCTAGCAGGCTGGAAATGGTTTCAATAATTTTGCCACTTTGGCGAAAACCTTCGATAATAGCAAAAAAAGCTTGAGCTGGCTGGGAGATTTTTTCTAAAGTTTCTTCGGCGGTATCTAAAGTTTTGTTTAGTTTACCGAGAGAAATTTTTAGTTCTTTGAGAACTTGGATGAGCTGAATGCCAACAATAATAGCGATAGAGGTGAGGAGTACTGTGGAAATTAGGGAAACAATTTGTGGAAGGGTCATGTATCCATGATAGCAGATGTTAGATGGTGGATCGTAGATGTGGAGTTTAACTATCGCAATGACGGTGAGATTACTTAGAGATGATGGTGAGAGGGATTTTTTTGGTGGTAGAGCGACCAAACCGATTTGTGGATTTTATTTGAAGTGCGGTTTCCCCTATTGGCAAATTTAACTTGGCAGAAAAGTGACCATTTTCATCTGGATTTATTTTTACATCATCTCCGAGGCTGATTTGGGAGTCAACACTTGTGTCACCCTCCACCACTAATGGTGAAATCACCACCGACTCAGATACGGGTTTAGTAATGACTAGCTTGGGGGGAGTAAGAATAACTCGAAACTGAAAACCTAGATAGGCAATAAAAACCAGTAGTCCGCCAACAAAAGGATAAAACTTGGTTGGCTCAGTTGAAAACCGAAATGTGTTTAGAGTGCGTGGTTTGGGGACAAGTTTTTTCTCTTCATGTTTATAATCACGACGGAAAATAGCTACTAACTCATCAGCATTTTTATCTAGACGATGGGCAATATTGCGAATAAAACCTTTGATAAAAGTTTCCGATGGGAGCTTGTCGAAGTCGTTTTTTTCAATGGCCTCGAGATATTTTATGTCAATTTTGGTAAGCGTGGACAATTTCTCAAGAGAAATTTCTTTCTTGAGTCTTTCACTATGTATAATTTCGCCGACGGTTTTCATGGTTTGTAATCTTGGCAAGATTATACTTGACCATCATCAGAACGAGGAAAGATTTCGTCTAAACTAGAAACAATGACATCTCGGGGCTTGTTGCCTTCGGAATGAGCGAGAACGCCAGCCTGTTCCAGCTGATCTAGAATGCGAGCTGCACGGGCATAACCAACTTCCAGACGACGCTGAAGAAGTGATGCAGAACCCTTACCTTCGGCAATACAAAGATGAGCTGCCTCCTCGAATTTATCGTCAACATTACCCATACTGTGACCACTAATATTTACATTACCCTTACCACCATGTGACTTGGTAACAGTTTCATCTAGCTGAGGTTTGACTCCTGTGTTTCTTATAAACTCAATAAGATTTTTGATTTCTTTTTCGGAAACAAAAGCTCCTTGAATACGAGCTGGTTTGGAAGACTCGGGAGGAATAAATAACATATCTCCTTTGCCAAGTAATTTTTCGGCTCCTGGACTATCGATAATAACGCGAGAGTCGGTCATAGAAGTAACCTGGAAAGCAATGCGGGCCGGGATATTGGCCTTGATTAAACCAGTTAAGACATTAACGGAAGGACGCTGAGTTGCAAGAACAAGATGAATACCAGTGGCCCGAGCCATTTGAGCTAAGCGGACAATGTTATGTTCAACCTCATTGGCATTTTTGCTCATCATAATATCTGCCATTTCGTCGATCAAAATTACAATGTAGTGCATGGCTTGAAAGCCAGACATCTCGTGATAGCCAACGATATTTTTGACACCTACCTCTTGGAAGACACGATAACGACGTTCCATTTCGGCAACCGCCCAACTGAGAGCATTTGCAACTTTGTCGACATCAGTAATAACAGGAGTAAGCAGGTGAGGAATATCGTTATATGGTGTGAGCTCTACACGTTTGGGGTCGACCATAATAAATTTAACTTCTTCTGGAGAGGCTCGAAAAAGAATAGAGGAAACAATACCATTCATAAGAACAGATTTTCCTGAACCTGTAGTTCCGGCGATAAGAACGTGAGGCATTTTGGAAATGTCGGTGACGACGGCCTGACCAGAAACATCTAAACCAAGAGAAACCAAAGTTTTTGCTTTGCTGTTTTGCATGGCCGGGGACTGTAACATTTCTTTGAGGTTTACAAACTCTAAAGAACGATTTGGAATTTCGATACCTACCAGGTCGCGACCCGGAATGGGTGCCTCAATACGAATTTGTCCTTGAGGTGCAGATAGGGCAAGTGCCAGATCGGAGCCAAGCGCAATAATTTTGCTAAGTTTGGTGCCCATAGCAATGGAGAGTGCATACTGAGTAACCGCTGGTCCCTTGTGAACTTCGGTAACTTGAGCTTGAATTCCAAAAGAACCAAGGGTGTTTTGAATAATTTCGATATTTTTATTTATATCGCCACGGTCAGCTTTGCCAAGTTTTTGACTAGAGAGAAGATCAAGAGGTGGGTTTTGCCAGACACCTGGTGTAGCACCAGCAGTAATTGGCTTGGCGGTTTGAGAAGTATCGGATTGAGGAATTTTTGCTTCTTTGATAACAATTTTGGAAGTATCAAAAAGATGATGCTGGACAGCAGGAGTAGGAGTGTTGTCTTCACCACCAGTTATTTTGACAGTAGTATTTTTAGTTGGAAAAACGGAGTCGGTTTTTTTGGCAAAAGGAAGTTTTATTTTGGTTCCAAAACCAGAGAGTTTACCAGAACTATCTTGAACAAAAGCAATAAAGTCTTCAATTGAAGTTTCGAATAAAACAAATAAGCCGATAACTGTGCCGACAAGAAAAAATAAAATGGCACCTGGTAAAGAGATTAGTGAAGTGATAGAGTCTTTGATGCCATAACCAATACTGCCAGCACCACTTAAACCGGCCAAACTAATCATGGTAATAACACTACCAAGCAAAACGTGAGGAGAAGCGATGGCAAGTTTTGCCGAGGTAAGCATTAGACCGCCAACAATAAAAATAAAGGGCAAAAAGATTAGTGGCCAACCAATAAACTGAAGACCGAATTCGTATATTTTGGTGAGAAAAACTCCTTGCTGAGAAAAAGAGATAGCAATGAGCCCACCAATTCCCATAATGACTACTGCCAAAATGGAGTTTATAGTGTCTTTTTTTAAATTGATTTTGTAGGGCTTAGAACGTCTACCTTTTTTTCGGGCCATAGATACATATCAGTATAACTCATTCAATCCTGTTTTCTTTATTTTTGATCTAGGATACGCTTTATTTTGCTGTTATAAATACGTACTAGTTCTCTTGTTTTTTTTGAAAAAACCTTATCGTCTTTTTCTAGTTGGGCCATTTTCCCGACAAAGACTAAATATTTATTGGTAGAGAGAGCCATTTGAGATTCAGTTTCCCCCAGTTCATCTGGTCTTTCGTTAAGCATTGTGACAACTTTTCCTGGAATAAATTTGTCATTGTTTCTTGGAAGTTCTAGATTGTATTCTGCTAGTAGGCTTTCCCAGCTAACCATAAGTTCTTCATAGGACTTTTTTAGATCGTGGTCTTGATCGACTCTTTCGGATTCTGATTTTTGGAACGACTTCACACCGTGAGCGAAATAAAAATGAAACGAGATCTGGCGAACAAATTTTATAAAAGTGTATGCTGTGTACTCGGGTAATGACCGTAACTCTACGCCACTTTTTTGTTTTTGCCCTGCATATCTGTTATCTTCAAAGAAACTACTAGATCTTGGTTTGTGAAAGGGAAAATGGTTATGTTTACCATCTTCTTTTGAGTAAATTTCGTAGAACATGGCGTAACCGAGATCCGGGTTGTTCCAGAGCAATTCATTTTTTGTTTCAAACTTAACAAAGCCAGCAGCTATAGCTATAGGTAGGGCATCCATGAACTCGGTGTGTTCGGGTGAGAGCTCGATACCCCCAAAGGTTTCGTGGATTCCCCAGTTATCACGCAGACCTCCCACTTGAGCGATTGAGATGATCTCTCTGAGCTGTGTCTTGTAGTTTGCCGAGGGGCGAGATTTAATTTCTGAGTTGCGCATACCAGATATGATATTTAAGGCTAAATTTGCGCTTGTTCCAGGTTCCCAAGCTTCAAATTTGTTAGCCACAGCCTCTACGTCTTGGCTTCCTATAATTGAGTTTAGAATATCTAACCTCCTTTGGGTTTTGTCTTTGAGTTTTTGGATATACAGTTTTTGTTTTTGCTGATCTGCATATTTTTTATGATTAAACAGAGTTTTTTTCAAAGTAAGGGTTGAAAGGATCTTGTCGTACTCTACAACCAAGTCCTCGTATATCTTTTTGGCGGCCATTTCTTGGCGAATAAAGTTGTGATATTCAATCTCGATACCCACACTTATAAAACCAGAGGGAATTTCTGCGTATTTTTCTTCGCTGTTTTTTTCGACAACGCGGTTCAGGAAAGCAAAGGCTATCTCTGTTTTGATTTCAATTTCCCTTTCCTTCTCGTTTTCTGGCTTTTGTTGGTCTTGGTTTTGATCTAGATATTGTTGATACAACCTGTTGAGGCCACCACTAAAGATTAAACTATGGAGGGCAGACAATTGTGACTTGATAATCCTAGGGTTGATATCTGAGTCCAATCCCACTAACTCCTCGTGTGCTGCATTTAAAAAGGAAATTTCACTTTCCGAAAAAGCTTTTTCTGTCCCAGAGCGATTTGCCAGAATTTGATAAAAGTCTTCTGCATTTTGCAAAACCTCTTCAGTTATATAGCGTGAATATCTTTTAACCCATAGTTCTATTTCTGATTTGGTTGCTGACTCTGCTAGTATTTTTTGGACTGAATCTTTGGTGATTCTCTTGAACTCGTAGTGAGAAAGATCACCCTTGTCAGAATCATCATCGCCGTCGAATTCTTCGTCGTCGCCATCGAGATGCTCAGAATCTTGAATATCTTCACCGCCATTGTCATCATGGTCAGTATTAGGGTTGGGAAGATTGTATCTTGGTTCAAATATATGGGCTGAGATATTTTCTCCACCCGTGACACTATCCACTAATTTTTGGATCTGACTGGTTAGGTGGTCGTCAAAAGCTAGTCTGTTTGTGCTTAACAAACCAGATAAGTAGTTTAGGAGTTCTGGTTGATCGTAGGAGTTTGACCCCTGAATTAACTCGGCACATATTTTTGTGTACTTAAAAATGTCTGTCTGCCAGAGATTTACCCAATGAGTTAATCCTTCATCTAGTCTGACTTCTGCCGTGACGTTGGTAAAGTTTTCTATAGCCTTTTTGATGTTTGCAATGATTGCTTGCCTGTCATCTTCAGTGAGGTTTTGTAGATTTGCTGGATTTGAAAAGTATTCTGGCAGGGCTTCTCTAGCAGCTCGCTCTTTTCTATACAAGAGCTCCTCGCTTGTAAAAAATTCTGAGAGCTGAACTAGCTCATTTGTTTGAATGTTTGAACCAATAGTCTCTACTGCGTGATATGCTTCGGAATCAGAATTGACTCTTGCCAGTATTTCTCTAATCCAAATGTCACCCAAACCTTGTCTTAGCTCGCGATTTGCAACCAGTGCAGATTCTGTATCCTGCTCAGCAAAGGCTAGGTTGTAAATCATACTAGTTTTCTCTTGTGGACTTAATTCTTGTTGTGCGTCAAAAAACTGTTCAGCTGATGGCATCATATTTGCATGATATATTAGTTTTGAGGGGAAATATACCACAGATAACTTGTTCTTACACAAAAAATACCTGTCGGAATAGGTACTGTTGAAAGCTATCTTTTTTTATATAAGAAAATATCTATTGAGAAAATAAATCGAACTTACCGTTGATTACCAAACTACAATTTTGGACATAAATTAGACTGCGATCTTCACAACAGTAAAATTACGTGGCTTTTATTTGATGGATTGCCACGGTCGATACAAAGTCGACCCTTGCAATGATGATATGGAGTTTCTGTAGGGGTTTTGCGCGCAAAACCCCTACCAGTTTATTAAACCTCGATGAGGTTGACGATGATGAGGGGGCGGCGTTCGGTGTGCTTGAAGGCGAATTGCTCCAGTTGACCTTCGATTTTTTTGCGCATAAAACCCCAGTCCGTAGCTGGTCCCTTGAAACTTTGCAGACACATTTGAACTTGCTTACGAGCATCTCTAATAAGATCTTGATTTTCTTTTTGGTAAACAAAACCTCTGGAGATAATATCGATGTCGCCGGCAACTTGGGAGTTACTACGCTTGATTGGAACAATAGCAACCAAGACACCATCTTCGGACATAACCTGACGGTCTCTCAGAACTACTGTGCCCACATCACCAATACCCAAGCCATCAACATAAACATTTTTGGTTTCGTATTTTGGACCTTCTTTGACAACTTTGTTTTCCAAAATAATTGATTGACCTTCAGTAAGGACAGAAACTTGATCCGGGCGGTAACCCATCTCTTTGGTCATACGAGCATAGAGCATCATGTGGCGAACGTCACCACCAATAGGAACGATATGTTTTGGTCTTACCAGACGGGCAAGGAGAGCAAGATCGCCTTTATAACCATGACCAGAAACGTGAAGATTTTCGGTAGTACCAGAGTAGACGACTTCGACACCATTTTTATACAGACTATCCATCATGTCAAAAATATCAGCATCATTGCCAGTACCTGGAATAGCGTTACTGCTAATGATGACTTTGTCACCTTTTTTGAGTTTGGCCATACGATGTTCGTCATTTGCCAACCTATGCATAGCAGAACCAGATTGTCCTTGAGAACCAGAAACAATAATCGCTACTTGGGCGGGAGGAAAATGACTAATTTGTTGAGGCTTAATCATAGTACCTTTGGGGATTTTGATAAAACCTGTTTTAGCTGCAGCTTCGATATTTTGTTCCACTGACCGACCTATGATGGCAATTTTGCGATGATGTTTTACACAAGCGTCTATTGCCATTTGAAATCGAGCAATGGAAGATGACATGGAGGTAAAAATAAGTTTACCTACGGTGTTTCTAATTTCGTTATCTATCGCAGTCATTAAGGTTCTTTCCGATGGACAGTAGCCAGACTTTTCGATACCCAAACAGTCGGTTAACATTAGATCAACACCTTCAGTACCAACCTCAGTCATTCCAGCCATATCTGGTGGTAGATTATCGATAGGAGTTAAGTCAAACTTATAGTCAGCGCCGTGATAAACATTGCCAGCTGGAGTTTGGATGTATAAATGGAAACAATTGGGGACAGAGTGAGTGGAGTGAATAAAACGAATATGAAAAGGTCCAAGATCTAGAGTACCTTCGACGGGAGTCATTTTATTTTTGATACCGTACTCACGAACTTTGAGTTCGGCCATAGCAATAGAAAGTTTGCCACCAAAAACTTCAACATCTTTAAGGCGAGGAAGAATGTATGGAAGCCCACCAATATGGTCCATGTGAGGATGAGTGAGAACTATGCCGTGCAGTTTTTTGCCTGGCTTTTCTAAGTAACTAACGTCGGGGATTACCGAGTCGACGCCAAGAGCGCTATCTTCGGGGAAACCCATTCCACAGTCGACAACCATTTGGTCGTCACCGTATTCGTAGACGTACATATTTTTGGTAGCTTGACCTAAGCCACCGAGAGGAATCAACTTGAGTTGAGACATATATTTTATTTAATTAATTTTCCTGTAATAACATTGTAACTGAAAGACAATCAAGTGTATTGATTTTATAGACTCCCAATCAGATCGGGAATGACATCAGTTTTTGTGAGGAAGGACACAAAAATCCTAATTTTACGGTTGGCTTCTTTTTTTGGAATATTGGGTTGGTATACATCAGCTAAGACTTCTACTCATTCTCACAATTCACATTGGGACAACTTTCCGTGGACTTGGTCAATTATACCACTATTGAGCTGGCCACGTGGCCAGCTCAAAGAAGCGGACTATCTTACGATCTTGTGAAAGAAATTTAGGGCTTTCTCTTTTATAGAGGAACCACTCCAGCCCTTGACCATACTAGAGCCGTATTCTACAGCACCAATATCTGGCATTTTATCTCTACTGTTCTTGTAAAAGTCATCTGTAACTCCTGAAACTGCTATGCCTTTATCAATTGCTTTAGAGGTGAAAGCAAGCTTAAATGAGTCCTGATTGGTATTTGGCTTGGTGGCAAATACAGGGTCCCCCACTAAATTGTTTTGGCTTTTAATGTCGTTGCCACTTGGGAAGGTAATTTTTCCACCATTAACAATGTTATTGGAAATTACTACATGATTTTTGGGACCGTCAATTATTTTTATTCCACCTGTGTTTACAAGAGTGTTGTTGGCAAACAAACAGTTGTTACAACCATTACCACTTACCTCTTTGTAGGTATAACCGACTCCAATTTTGCAACCATATGCAATATTGTTATACACCTTGATGTTACCAAGCTGAGCTCCCCAAGTATTATTAATTGTTTCTTCTGATGAGGAAATACAGTTGGCGGGTGAACCTGCTCTGTAGTAAGTTGGATTTGTTGAGTATGTAAAGTTTCTATAAACCTCAACGTCGTGAGTGTTGCCTATGTAAATGTTTTGAGAAAAGTTGTCATAAACCTTATTGTCGTAAACCTTAACATTTACAGCTTGGCCAATAATTAACCCTTCACCCCAGTTGTTATATATTTCGTTGTTGTTTATGGTCATATTACTTGAACCAGGTGTTGTTCTCATACAGGCACCCCAACCTCCGGATGTATTTTTGCCACCTCTATTTTCAGTAACAGCATCATGACACTTTGAACTACTAACAGAAATTGTTGATCCAGCCAAACGGTAACCAAACTTTTTACATTCGTAGACGTCTAAATTTTCTAGTTTAACGTTGGAACCTCTTACCAGAACACACTCAAAGGGACTACGGGTGACAGATAGACCCTTAACTGTGACGTAGGAGATACCTGAACCAATTAGAAGTGGAGAGTCTTTTGTTCCACCACCATCAAGAACTACTTTTTGACCAGCTACAGGCTGAATTGTAATGGGCATACCAGAGGCACCAGAACTCTTTACATCTAATCTTTCTGTATAGGTACCAGCAAAAATATTTAGAGTGTCTCCTGATTTGAGTGATTTAAAGGCTCTTGAAAAAGTTTTAAAAGGTAAGGCTTCTGTGCCAGAATTTGTGTCACTGCCTGAGAGTGAAACATAGTAGCTGTTTGCGGCAAAAGTTACCTTTGGAGCAAATAAGGGAATTAGTAACAAGGAAAAGATAAACACTAACATGGGTATTTTTTTCATTGTAAATATTACTATATAGATAACTATTTGATAGGTCAAGTGAAAAGATAAATTTATTATCTTCTTTACTTTTTAAAATATGCAGATACACTTGATAAGTAAATGAGAAACCTTGCAAAAAAAGAAAGAGTTATTAGAATTTTTAACTTGTCGGAGGATGTATGGCCATTTATAGAGGCTTATGGCGATAAAAAACTACAAGCCTGGGAAATAGAGGAAAATGCAAACTTATCAGATAAAGATCTTTTTTCTATGTCAGAAGAGTTTGAATATACCTTTATTACAGCAAAAGAGCTTGACCCTAAATTTGTTAGTTACTATAAAAAACTGTGTGAAGTTAGGGACCTAGAGATACTTGTACCAGAAAAGCACACAGGTCTTTTGTGTGAAGATATTTTAAGAGACAAGAAGATTGTAAAAAGACTGCTTCAACTTGGCGAAGAATACAAAAGACTAAATATTACAGCCTATTCAACAACACAATACTTACTTGATCTAGTAGAAAGTTTAAGAGATAAGGGGGTGGTGGTCAGAACTTCGGAGGCACCAACAAGATCAAACTCTTGGACAGTAAATTTTTATGGTAGCAAATCTGGAATTAGACAGTTAACTCAAATTAATGGATCAATGAGATCTGATCTTAAAATGCCAGATGGAGTGATATCTTCTGGAATAGTTGATACAGCAAGAATTGCAGCAAACAAATATGTAAAGGAAAATGGTGTGGTTGTAAAAACGAATAAGGGGCATTCCGGGGCAGGTGTTTTGATATTCAGAGGTGGAGATTTGCCAAAAAAGTTTGAAGAGTGTGAGAAAAAAATAATAGAGATCTTAAAAAAAGATTCATACTGGGAAAAATTCCCAATTGTAATTGAATCACTGGTTAATCCGAATCCGAGAATAGGTGGAGGTTTTCCAAATGCAGAGTTTTTTATACGCCAAGATGGTGAAGTTGAGTTTTTGTACTACTGTGGAATGAGAGTAGACAATGCGGGAGTTTTTGGAGGAGTAGAAATAGGTGAAGATGTGCTACCTAAAAGAGTCGCCTCGAGAATTACCGATATTGGATATTTAATAGGTGAACAGTTTAGTAAAGATGGGTATAGGGGTTATTACGACGTAGACTTTATAGCTGAAAAAGGCGGAGATGTCTATGTTAGTGAATCTAACGTAAGGGTTACTGGGGGAACTCATGTTTACGAAGCTGGTAAGGAGTTGGTAGGTAGAGATTTTGTAAAGAAGAGTTTTGTACTGTCCAACAACATGTTCTCGCTTAAAACAAAGACTAATTTTGAAAAAATTTACAAGCTTTTTGAACCAATATTATTTTCTCGCAAGAATAAAGAAGGGGTTGTTATTTGCTCTTCAAACTTGTTGTTGGACGGTTATTTGTCCTACATCATTTTTGGGAAAAATAAAAAAAGAGCAGAAAAGATTGAGGTGGAGATGATGAAGTTGTTGGGAGTATAGTGTATTACTTCTCTCACCATTTAGGCAGGAAGGATTTGATGTTTTCGGGGGTTAAGTGAACTGTCTGAGCTTGTCCTGTAACTACCATCATAGCCACCTTGCGCACCACACCTTCAATAGTACGGTTGAGGGTACGAATACCAGCGTCGTAACCCAAAGGGCGAATAAGATTGGGCCAAAGAGTAGGGTCGATACTGATAGTAGCAGGATCCATACCGGCTGATTCTAAAGCTTTAGGAAAGAGGTATTCCTGAGCAATATGCATCTTCTCATCGTCGCTATACGAAGGCATCATAATTGGTTCCAAACGGTCCATAACGGCAGTAGCCAGATTTCCAGTGTTGTTGGCAGTTGCAATAAACATAACCTCGGAAAGATCGATGGGATAGTCTATAAAGTGGTCTAGATAACGATTGTTTTGGCTAGGATCTAGAACTTCAACCAAAACACCCATAATGTCCATGCGAGCTTCCTCGGTAACACGGTCGATTTCATCTAGCAGAATAATAGGGTTTTTGACTCCGGAGTCACAAACTGCACGAGCAATATAGCCAGGTTCTGCCTCAATGTGAAGACGAGATTCGCCACGAAGATCGCGAGCAGAACCAAGACCACCAAAAGGAATACGGGCAATGGGGCGGCCAAGAGCCTCGGAAAGAGCATAAGCGAAGGTGGTTTTTCCAGTACCCACCAAGCCTACCAAACAAAGCATGGGGGCGCGAGCTACACCTAGCCCTCGAGTTGTACGAAGTTTAAGTATAGACATGTACTCCAAAATACGCTCTTTGACCAAATCCATACCATAGTGACTTTTGTCCATGGCAGACTTTATAGTCACCAAATCAATAGGTCGCTCGACTCTTTTGGACCAAGGAACTTTTATTATCCAGTCGATGTAGTGACTGACTTTTTCGAACTCTTCGGAGTAAAAACCTTGGGTAAACATTCGTTCCAGGCGTTCAATCATACCCGTAGCTTTTTCCTTTAGTTCGGGAGGCAATTCTACGGCGTTGAGTCGGGAAACGAGAAGATCTAGATCGCGTTTGGCAGCGGAGTTTGTGTTGTTGGTGGCAGTGGGGGTTTGGGGCGTGGAGTTATCCATTCATATTTATCTTAACAAAAAAGTCCGCAGTAAAACTTGCGGACTTACAGAAACTACAGATCGTCTTCTTGTATTGGTTTTGATTTGATTAAAGACATCATATAAATACACCCACCCCAAATACCAATAAGTAATGGCAAACTTGCAATAATTGCACCAGTAAGGGTGTTGAAATGTAGGACTCGAACAGGACCACTTTGATGGTGGGTAAAAAGGCTTACTGTCACTGGTCCGCTTGAGCGGAGTGTACAAAAGCTCTTTTTAAAAATCCCTTCATATCTCCACAATCCAAATTTTATGTTGTCAGATGTTATGTAATATTTTGTGTTGCATTCAAAAGTGAAAGGTTTGTTGGAAAAATTGATTAAATCGTTATGAATAATTGAATTAACTGATTCGACATCCCCTGCGATATCGATCGTTGTGCCATTATAGGCAGTAAAAATATAGACATCTGCATCAGATAGATATCTGACTACTGGGTTGTAGTGATACAAAATACTTAAAGATGAAAGTGTTGAAGCTATCAGCAGAACAACAAAATACTCAAAAAATCTTTTTAACATGCTACCTCCGATTGGTTTTTGGTATCTTACCATAAAAAACGCCTTGTGAGGCGTTTTTTATGTTTCTGGATTGCGGTGGACGACCTAAAGTCGTGCCTCGCAATACGTGATTAGCGGGTGTCGCGGAACTTACTGAAGGAAGGGCGAGAAGGACGGAATCCTCCTGGACGACCGCCGCCGTTTCCACCTCGACTACCTCCACCAAAGCCTCCACGAGAACCGCCTCGATCTCCACCGCCCATAGGACGCTCGGCTCGGATTGGAGCCTCGCCGTCAGCTAACATGGTAAGGTTGATTCTACCCATAGAGTCGATTTCGTAGCACTTAACCTCGACCTTGTCGCCTTCTTTCATGGCTCTAAAGACTTCTGGATTGACACGGCTAACGTGAACCAAACCGTCTTTGCCAGGCATGATGGTGACAAAAGCACCAAAGTCTTGCATTTTGGCTACTGTGCCAGTGTAGGTTTTGCCTACTTCGGCTTCAACGACGATACTGTTGACGTATTCGATGGCGTTTTTGACGTTGTCTTGATCTTTGCCAGTTATTGCAACATTTCCTTCTTCGTCGATATCGACTTCAACACCATAATCTTCCTGAATTTGGCGAATAACTTTACCGCCCGGTCCAATGATTTCCCCGATTCTGGCTTGAGGCACTGAAGTAGTCATAATTTTGGGAGCAAACTCTGAGAGTTTTGGTCTTGGAGCCGAGATAGCTTCGTTCATGATTTCGAGTAGCTTTAGGCGGCCTCTCTTGGCTTGAGCCAAAGCCTGGACTAAGACGTCGGCGTTAACACCTGTAACCTTGCAGTCCATTTGGAGAGCGGTAATACCATCGACGGTACCAGCAACTTTGAAGTCCATGTCACCAAAGTGATCTTCAAAACCACTAATGTCGGTAAGGGTAATAAATTTATCTTTGTCGGTAATAAGACCCATGGCTACGCCGGCCACCGGCTTCTTAATTGGAACACCAGCGTCCATGAGAGAAAGTGTGGATCCACAAACAGATGCTTGGGAGGTAGAACCATTACTAGACATAATGTCGGAAACAACTCTTATAGTGTAAGGAAATTCTTTTTCGCTTGGGATAACAGGGAGAAGAGCTCTTTCGGCCAATGCACCGTGTCCAATTTCTCTACGACCAGTGCCAGGACGGCCAGTTTCACCAGAAGCATATCCTGGCATGTTGTAGTGATGGAAGTAGCGTTTAGTAGATTCACCTCTGATGTTCTCTACAAGAAGTTCGTGAGAGGGAGAAGCGAGGGTAACGGTAGATAAAGCATGGGTCAGTCCTCTTTGGAAGAAGGCAGAGCCGTGAGTGCGGGGAAGTAAACCAACTTCAATGTTAATTGGTCTGATGTCTTCAATACCACGTCCGTCACCTCTTTGGTTTTCACTTAGAATTTGTTTACGAGCAACTTCTTTGAGCAAGTCATCGGCGACTTCGTTTAGCTCATTAAAACTTAGTTCTGGGTTTTTGGCTGAGAGTTCGGTAACGTACTCAATCATCTGTTTGCCAGTTTTGGTGGCTTCGTTTTTGAGAATTTCAGAAAGATTGGTGATTTCGGATTTGACGAGATCTTTAACCGATTTTTCAATTTCGGTAGTGACGATTTCGCGTTTCTTTTTGCCGTGATCTTTGGCAAATTTTTCTATGGCGTCGGCAACAATGTCGACTTGTTCTTGGGCGTAGCGAAGAGCTTCGATCATTTTTTCCTCAGAAACTTCACTGGCACCAGACTCCACCATAGAGATACCGCCTTTGGGGCCTGAAATGGTGAGATCTAAAGGAGAGTTCTTTTTTTCTTCAACGGTAGGGTTGATGATAAATTCACCGTTGGCGTTTAGGCCGAGTTTGACGGAACCAACAGGCCCGGACCAAGGATAGTCTGAAATTGAAACAGCGGCAGAGGCAGCAATAACAGCAAGAATTTCTGGTTCTTCTGAACCATCGTAAGAGAGAGGGGTGATCATGATCTGAACTTCGTTTCGGGAAGCTTGGTTAAAAAGAGGTCTAATGGAACGATCGATAACACGCCCGGTTAGAATCTCACCTTCGGAAGGTCTGTTTTCTCTTTTGATAAAGCGTGAAGAACTAATGATACCTGCAGAATATAGCTTTTCTTGATACTCAAGAGTTAGGGGGAAGTAATCGATTCCATCTTTGATTTTTTTGGAGGCAACGACGGAGGCCAAAACTATGGTGTCACCGCAACGAACGGTTACACAACCAGAGGCTTGAGCGCCAAATTTGCCGGTTTCGATGGTAATTGTTTTACCATTGAGAACAATGGTAGTTGATGGATAGGTCATATCCAGTTTCCTTTCTTATGCAACGTCAGACCTTGAGAAGAAAAGAAAAAAAGCCAAAAACTCACTTTCTTTACTCCTCAAATGGTTCTATGGATTCCTGTTTTTCAGGAAAACTTTAGACGGTGCGGAGTTGACTGTTAATTTTGAGAGACTTGGTGACTTCAAGGTAATCCTTGGTGTTGGACTTACTAAGATAGTTTAAAAGACGGCGGCGCTTGGAGATGATTTTGAGTAAACCGCGGCGAGAGTGCTGATCCTTTTTGTGAACCTTGAGATGGTTGGTGAGTTCTTCGATCTGGGTAGTTAGAAGAGCTATTTGCACGCGAGGTGAACCTGTATCTTTTGGGCTTGCGGCGAACTTTTTAATGATGTCTATTTTGGTGTCTGATTTAAGAGCCATATCAGGGGTATTGTAGCAGATAGATTAGTATTTGTCAGCAGGTTCTATGGGAAGCTGACCAGCTTTGAAGATTTTTGGGGTGGTCCAGTCGGTAGGGACTGGCTGGGAGTCAGCTGGCTTATTAAAAAAATTGGGTCTGGCAAATGCGTTTTGAGGAGCTGCTTGATGAGGTAAGTTGCCGCCACTTTTCATTAAAAAAGATATGAGGGAGAAAGTTTCTGCGGTTATGTTTGTGGTTAGATTTTTTGTAAAACTATAAATAGAAGTTAAGAGATTAGAAGACGCTTCGGAAGAAGGAGTGATATTGATTCTTTGAAGTAAAAATCCTACCAGCTCTCCAAAACTGGTATTAGCCAAGTGAAACATGTTTTTGGTAAACGAAGCCTCGGCACCGGAAGTATTTAAACTAAGGATTTTTGCCTGATCGAGAAAGTTTTTTTCGTCAGCATAAATTGGCCCTAGCTCTTCTAAAGAACTAATACCAAAAACAACAACCAAATCTGCCTCGGCTCCAGAGTAGTTGTACTTTACCGTACTAGAGTCTGGTGTGGGACATCCAACTTTTGGCTTAATGACCAAAGAAAATTTGCCATTACCAAAAGCTTCATAGTCTATGCGATCTAAATTAGACTCGTTGTAATCAAAAGTTATTTGCAAGTTTTTATTTCCTATCGATTCTTTTACTTCGTTAATGCCAAGAATTGTTTGGTTGGAATTTACAAAAGATGAACAACCTATTTGGGATTTTTTTTGAGAAAAAATAAGACTTAAGTGAAGTGAGATGCCGGAAAGTAAAATATCTTCTGTGGGATCTGGAGGTAAAATTATTAAGACAGAGTTTGAGGTATTAAATAGATCTTTTAAAGGATTGTTTGTTGAGTCCTCTGTCATAGATTATTCTCAGTGTTAGTAGCTGTGATTATATCACCCTCCTTGAGCTCAAAATTTGGCTTGAGAACAAGACCAAATTCCTGATCTTTTTTTACTTCATCAACATCTGATTTTCCGTTTTTTAGTGAAACTACTTTGGAATTATTTATATTGTCCCCTAGTTTTATTTTTCCAGACAAAACCACGGTTCCGTAAACAATAGTTCCAGAAAAGTTGAAGACTTTAAGAATTTTTGCCTGACCGACTTCGATAATTTTGGGTCCAAGACTTTCTTCTTTTTTGTTTTGTAAATCCTTTAAATAATCAAAGAGCTGATAAATGATTTTGAAATTACTAAATTTGACACCTTCTATTTCTGCAATTTTGGCAACAGAGGCGCCAATCTTAACATTAAAACCAATTATTTCTGCCCCTCCAGCAATAGCAGTTTGAACATCGGTGTCAGTAACCATACCAACCGAACTAGCAATGATGTTGGCGTAATCTTTTATGGATGTAGCAATTGCCTCCAAAGATCCTTGGACATCGGATTTGAGAACAATGGTAGGTTTAGATTCATCGATATTAAAACTTGTATTTTGTTCTGATTTATTGTTTTGGAGTTCGCTTTTTTTATTGGCAATAATATCACCGACGTTTGGAACTGAAGAAAGACCAAGAACTTGAAAAGGGGTAGATGGCGTGGCCTTGTCGATAGTCTTACCAGAAAAATCTATCATGGAGCGAATTTTACCAATTGAAGTGACGCCGTTGAAAATTTCTTGATTTTTTTCAAAAACTCCTTCTTTGGTAAGAAGAGTAGCGAGTGGTCCTTTTTGGGGATGAAGTGATGACTCGATAACAATTGCTGTAGCGGGTTCTACTTTTTCATTATTTTTTAATTCTTCTAGTTCGGCCAAAAGTAAAATTATTTCCAATAGCTCATCCACTCCTTGTCCGGATTTGGCGGAAATATTGATAATAGGAATATTGCCCCCATATCCTTCGACATAAACATCGTTGTTTGCTAAATCGGTTTTTACTTTTTCGGGATTAACCCCTGGTAAATCGGTTTTATTGACCACAACAACAAAGGGAATATTGGCGGTTTTGATGTGTTCAATTGATTCTCTAGTTTGGGGCATTACGGAGTCGTCGGCCGCTACTATAAGAAGTGCAATGTCGGCAGCTTGTCCACCGCGGCGACGCATAGCAGAAAAGGCGGCGTGACCGGGAGTGTCGATAAAGGTTATTTTTTTGCCGTTGTGAGTAATTTGGTAGGCACCAATAGCCTGAGTAATACCACCAATTTCACCACTGGCAACACTAGAGTTTCTAATTCTGTCCAACAGAGAAGTTTTGCCATGATCGACATGACCCAAAATAGTAACCACTGGTGGCCTCGTGGCAGAATAGTTCTCGGACATAATTTTTACTTAGTTTTTGTATGAGCTGAGCTGGGCTTTGATTTTTTCCAGAGTTTTTGGACCAATACCTTTTACAGTATCCAGTTTTTGCTCTGATAGATCTTCAATATGAGTAAGACCAGATTCTATAAGGAGATTGCGTGTTTTTGTATCCAGATCCAGCTGGTCAATTTGGTACTCTTCGGTACCAGTAGTAACAATGGCGGCAGATTCGGTTTTATCCTGATCTGAAACAATTCTTATTTTTGAACCAGTTAGTTTGGCGGCAAGTTTTACATTTTGCCCGCCTCTACCAATAGCGAGTGAAAGTTGATCATGAGGTACTGTAACTGTGGTTTCACCATTATTGTTATTAAAAACGACAGTTACTCCATCTGCAGGAGCCAAAGCAGACTTGATAAATTTTTCTTTGTCGTCGGCGTACTGGATAATATCGATTTTTTCGTTGTTTAGATCATTAATGACAGCTTGGACACGCACACCTTTTTGGCCTACACAGGAACCTACTGGATCAACACCTGCTTGAGTGGATTCGACAGCCACTTTGGAGCGGGAGCCTGCTTCTCGAGCAATGGCGCGGATAACAACACTACCAGCGCTGACCTCAGGAACTTCTCTTTCAAAAAGTCCAGCCAAGAGACGCTCGTCAGAGCGAGAGCCGATGATTTGTTTGCCTTTGGGAGTTTCGGCGATTTCTTTGAGGTAGACACTGATACGAGAGTTTAGCTTGTAAAACTCTCCTGGAACTTGCTCGTTTGAGGGAATAACAGCTTGTCCGCGACCAAGATCGACAACAACATTACGTCCATCCATACGTTGAACCATGCCAGTAACAACCTTACCAATTTGAGATTCGTATTCAGACATAACGGCATCACGCTCGGCCTCACGGATGGTTTGCATAATGACCTGTTTGGCGGCTTGGGCAGCGATGCGACCAAAACCTGGAGGGGTTATCTCTTTGAGATCTTTCTTTTTTGCACCTTCGGCACCAACAAAGAGCCTAAATTGGCCATTGTCTGGGTCGACGTCAGCAGAAACAATGAGAAGATCTTCCTCAAATTTGAGGGCTTGCTCGGGGTAGTCTTTTTTGAAGGAGGCGACCAAGGCGCCATTGATGGCGTTGAGAACTGTTTCGGTAGGAATGCCACGCTCAGAGCAAATTTGGTTGATAGCAGCGGCAAATTCGGTGCGGGCAGATAGAGTTTGAGTGTCCATATTTTTTAGTTAATAGATCGTAGATTGTAGGTCGTAGATCTTATTATTTAATTGATTTTATATTGTCGATAGAGGAGTTTTAAGAAAAAGAGCGACCCTAGCCGCTCCCAAAACTCTACTTCTGTGGTGATTATATCTGATTTGACGGCGATGTTCAAATTTTGGCATAAAAAAGCAGTCTCTTACGAAACTGCTATTTGAAGCCAATGACTTTATTTCTGCAAAACCATTACAAAATGGTATCCTGATTTTTGAGTGATGGAAACAAATGTTGTTTTGGCAACAACAAATTGTGTGTGTAAAGCCGTTTTTTGCGCGCCTGGGGCGATCGGACGCACGCGGTCAACAACCAAAATTTGATTGCCTGTTTCAGTAGGACAGATGACAAGGTCACCGGAACGGTATTCGTCCGTCGGTCTTGCGTCGTGCGGGGGGTTAGCCCAATCCAGTCGAAACTTATTATTCAAATAAGTTAAGGCACCATGTAGTCCAAAGGGGAGCGGATAGAAGGAGATGTCATATTCTGGTTGCCTGTGACTTTTTAGTTTCAGACTGCCAAGATTTGCCTTGCCGTTATCAGAAAGAGGGTACGCTGCCGTAATTCCTCCAGACTTTTCGACCACGAGCACATCAGCGTCGAGATTCCTTGCACTATCAAGCACGAACTGAAACATTCCGAACGTATGATCTAAAATGTAAATTTTCATGAGAACCTCCGTAGTTGTCGTATTTTAGCATAAAGAGCGATAATTTGCAAGCTATAGGTTGTATTTTGTGTTTGAATTGGGGTTTAATCCCCCCTCTTATCCCCCTTTGACAAGGGGGGCGTTAGTATCGTTTTTTTTGATTAAGATAAACCTTCGAATTCTTGGAGGAGGGATTTTTGGCGGGAAGAGAGTTTGGTGGGAATGCGGATTTGGTACTTTATATAGAGGTCGCCATGATGGCTACTTTGGAGATGTTTAATACCTTTGCCAGTAAGGCGGACCACGGTTTCTGGCTGAGTTCCTGCTTTGATACGTACGGTAAGCTTGCCATCTAAGGTAGGAACTTCAATATCGCCACCTAAAATAGCGGTAATTAACGGAACTTCTTGTTCTACTATGACATCAAAACCTTCGCGCTTAAAGTCTTTACTCTCTTTGATGTTAAAAGAAATATCGAAGTCGTTGAAGCGCATTCTATTGCCATTATCGATGCCGGCTGGGACCTTTATGGTGTATTCCTTTCCCTGGTGAATAATAGTTTTTTCGGTGCCTTTGACTGCCTCAAAAAAATCTAGTTTCATACTATATAAAGTTTTGGCTTGTCGCGCTCTACCTTGTCCCCCACCAAAAAAAGAACCAAAGATGTCAAAGGGGTCGCCACCAAAACCACCAGAACTAAACCCTGCGTTACCAAAAAGATCTTCGAAGTTTACATTACCGCCCTGAGAATAAAAACCACCACCAAAGGGATTACCTTGCGGACCACCTCCCTGACTTGCTTGCTTAAAATTGTCGTGGCCAAACTGGTCGTAGCGAGTTTTTTTGTCTGGGTTGCTGAGAACTTCGTAGGCCTCGTTTATTTCTTTAAACTTGTTGTGAGTATCAGTACCTTTGTTTTTGTCGGGGTGCCACTTGAGAGCCAGCTTTCGGTAGGCAGATTTTATTTCTGCAGCAGAAGCTGTTTTGGAGACACCTAAAATATCGTAGTAGTTAGTAGGCATATGGTTTTTGTCATCGCGAGCGTAGCGTGGCGATCCCCGAGGCGGAGATTGCTTCAGCACTGCGTGATTCGCAATGACGTCGCTTGCTCAATTGGACAACTTAGTATTTTAACAAAAAGTAAGCAGCAATGCAGCTCGAGTGCTAACTAACCAAAAGGTATTAAGGTTTTACTTGACGACTTCGCAGTCTTTTAGATCTATGACTCCAATGGTTTGCCCTCCAACGACTCCTTTAACCGTGGCAGATTGTCCATTTTTTAGAGATAGCAGCTGATCTTTATCTGAAATTTTGCAGCTAATTTGACTCATTGAAAACTGTTTTGAAGCAATATTGCTGAAAGAGATACCGTATTCAGTAATATTACTAACTGTAGCTGTAAAAGTAACCAGTTTATTTTCCCATTTCTTTTCGGCGGCAACTTGATTTTCATCAAAGTCGTCAGCTAGTTGTTTGGCTGTTATTTTCATGGCTTCTGGTTTTACTTCTGGAGTAGTTGCCTTTTGTTGCACGGCAGCACTGTTTGTATTGCTAACATTATCAGACTTCTTTGCACCTCCACTTGAGTTTGCAATACCAATAACTATGAATACTAAAATTACGGTTACGAAGGGATGTTTAACAAACCAATTGCGAAGATCGGATTGGCAATGGGGACATTTTTTGGCCTTATCATCGATTTCTTTTTGACAAGCACTGCATTTTTTCATTTTTTGTGATTGTTTGTTAATTAATTCTGATTGTACCACTGTATTTCTTTTCAAACCAAAGAGCGAGTTTTGGAATATCTCTTCTGATTGTATCTGCCCAAGTTTTGGCTATTTTACTTTCTTCTTGAACTTTGTCTTTGGGCATATTGTAAAAAATGTAGGGAGTGAAGTATTTATCTTTTAGATACTCGTTTTTGAACCGTAGATCGCCCGTACCAACCATAACTTTTAAGGTTTCTTCGAAATCTTTGTTGCGATTATGAGCGTAGGCTTTTACTGATTCCTCAGGAAAACCAAACAGAATTCCTGTTTCAATTTCTTTTTTTAAATCGAAATTGTGAAATATTTGGACTGACGTTTTTACCTGATCGGCGTTTTTTCCTATATGCCAAGCAGATTCATGGCTTGGTTCTGTCGCCAAATTAAGTTCGGCATCTTTGAGCCATTTTCTGATTCTTTTAGAGTTTTTTGAATTAAAGTCGTATGAACTTTTGTGGGTCTTTTTGTATTCCACGTCTCGCATCATTCGTCGAAGGTGAACTTTGTTTCTTTTTTCAGCGGTGATTTCTGAAACAGGTTTCAAACCTTTATAGGTAAGCCACAATAAGACTTTTTCGTGTAAGTCGAGAGGTAGATATAGAAGACGACGGGAGAGGCTTGCTTGTTGGAAACTTGACATGAAAATATTTTACTCTTAATACGCTGTTTGTTGACTTGAATAAATTTTTGTGTGAGAATGGACAAAACTTAATAAAGGAGGCCTGTATGGGTGTAATACTTGCAAGGTTTGCTTCTGTAGTTGATGTGTGGGTGTGCAACTGGTGTCAGACGACAAATGAAGCCAAAGATGCTCGCTGTGCTTCATGCAGTCAACCTAAGGGTTCATCTCCCGGCTAGATGTTAGGCACGATGCCCCCGTTTACGCGGGGGCAATTTATAATATGTTTATGGATGATTTAAAAAAGAGATTACAGAAATTTGGGTTCTTATCTGTTCAGTCAAAAATTGAGCTGTGGCTTTGTTATAGAGATTTGAAGCCAGTGTCTGCATTTCCAATTATGCTTGACTTTAAAGATTCTACTGAAGAACAAAAAAAACTACTGAACTGGATAGACGAGGCTGGCTTGTTTTGCAAAAAAGATGTTGAATCAAGGCTTTACATCGTATCGAAAGATGTGGAACAAATTAACTCCTTACTGCCAATTGTTTTTGGTAATAAAAAAGAAGATATTATTGCTAAGTGCAGACTTTACGGATATCCCGAAGAAACTGCCTTGGCCACATACAGAAATTTTTCGACGGAAAAAGATGGTTTACCCAAAGGTGTAGGAATTAAAAAAGATAATAGTTTTGGTATTTCTTGGTGGCCATATGTGAGATATATAGTTAGAGAAGGATTTGAGTATGAGGACAGTCTGGTGGCAAAAAAATGGGCCGAAACGATTAAGAGGGATTTACCCGAGCTAGATAAAGAGTTTGAAGCACTGCTTGCAAAAGTTATCTAGCGAAAGTAGAACTAAATTTTTGGTCATGAATGTCCAATAGGCGGATAAATTACTTTATCCGCCTATTTGTTTTTACTCGACTACCTCACCCTCCTCTGCCTTTTTTGTGTCGGCTGATTCTGTTTTTGGGCTTTCGGAAGTTGCACCGTCGACTGGTTTGTCTTTTTCAGCTGCGGCTTTATAAAGAGCTTCGGCGTGTTTTTGGACTAGCTCAGTAGAAGCCTTTAGTTTGGCATCTAGTGTCTCTGTTGTTGCTGAGTCGTTTTTAACTTCTTTTTCTAGTTCATCTAAAGAGTCAGAAATTTCTTTACTAGCATCGGTGCCAAATTTGTCTCCGGCATCTTTGAGAACTTTTCTAGTTTGAATAATTAAAGTGTCGGCTTCGTTTCTTTTGTCGACTAACTCTTTTTTCTTTTTGTCTTCGTCGGCGTATTTTTGAGCTTCTTGTTTCATCTTTTCTACCTCTTCGTCAGAGAGATTGGTAGCATTTTTGATGGTTATTTTTTGCTCCTTACCTGTTGCCTTATCTTTGGCTGAAACGTTGAGAATACCATTGGCATCTATATCCAAAGTAACTTCAATTTGAGGAATACCGCGAGGAGCAGCAGGAATACCATCGAGAACAAAACTACCTAAAGTCTTGTTGTCGTTTGCCATGGGACGCTCACCTTGCAAGATGTGAATTTCAACTTGAGGCTGATTATCACTTGCGGTACTAAAGACTTGAGATTTACTAGTAGGGACAGTAGTGTTGCGTTCTATAAGAGGAGTCATCACACCTCCCATAGTTTCGATACCTAAAGTAAGTGGGGTAACGTCGAGTAATAAAACATCTTTGACGTCGCCAGCAATAACACCACCCTGGATAGCGGCACCAAGAGCAACAGCCTCATCTGGGTTAACTGATTTGTTTGGTTCTTTGCCGAAGAAATCTTTAACGGCTTGCTGAACGCGAGGCATACGAGTCATACCACCCACTAGAATTACTTGAGAGATTTGGCTCTTGTCTAGTTTGGCATCGGTCAAAGCTTTTTTACAAGGTTCAATGGTTCGATCAATTAAATCAGCAACAATTTCTTCTAACTTGGCGCGAGAAATCTTCATGGTAAGGTGTTGGGGCTGACCATCGACCTGGGTAATAAATGGCTGATTAATTTCGGTTTCGGTGGCAGAACTTAACTCAATTTTCGCTTTTTCAGCTGAATCTTTGATACGTTGAAGTGCTTGCTTGTCTTGGGAAAGATCTACGCCTGTTTCTTTTTTGAACTCAGCAACGATGTACTCAATTATGCGGTGATCAAAGTCGTCTCCACCCAAGAAAGTATCACCGTTAGTAGACTTTACTTCAAAGACGCCATCACCTAGCTCAAGGATGGAAACATCAAAAGTGCCACCACCAAGATCGTAGACAACGATGGTTTCATTTTTGCCTTTGTCCAAACCATAAGCGAGAGCGGCGGCGGTTGGTTCGTTGACGATTCTTTGAACATTTAGACCGGCAATTTCTCCTGCTTGTTTGGTAGCTTGGCGTTGAGAGTCATCAAAGTATGCAGGAACGGTAATAACGGCGTCAGTAACGGTTTGACCAAGATAGCCTTCTGCATCTGCCTTGGCTTTTTGAAGAATTTTGGCGGAGAGTTCCTGAGGAGAGTAGTCTTTGCCGCCGATTTTTATAATAGCCATTTCATCTTTACCTTTGGCGATTTCGAAAGGAGCAATTTCTTTGGTTTTTTGAGCTTGTTTACTACTAAACTTTTGACCCATGAGGCGCTTAACACTAAAAACAGTATTGTTGGGATTAAGAACCATTTGGCGTTTGGCTACATCACCAACCAAGCCTTTGACTGGCTCAACTATAGAAGGGTAAGTATTTCTACCTTCAGCTGTTGGGATTATTTTGGCAGTGCCACCTTCCATAACAGCGATGGCTGAGTTGGTGGTACCAAGATCGATTCCGATTATTTTTGACATATGTTTTTATTATTTTTTATTTTTAATTTGTAAAACGATTTAAAGTTGTATTTATTTGATGGATTCCTGCCTTCGCAGGAATGACAGGATTATTTATTATTTTCTGGATTGCCACGGTTCGGGGTACCGAAACTCGCAATGACGGGGTCGCCGTTGCCGACTTTGACTTTGGCGGGGCGGAGGACTTTTTCAAATAGAGTGTAACCATCTAAAACTGTTTCAATAACAAGATCTTTTTCGCCCGGAACAATTTCTGAGCAGTCCATAGAGATAGGATCAAAAGGAAGATTTTCGGTTTCAATTTTCTTTAGTCCTTCGGACTCGAGAATTTTGACAAATTGATCAAGAATCATAGTTAGACCTTTATCTTGTAAATGGCTTTGAGCGAGCTTTAGAGAATCAAGAATAAAAAGAGTTTTTTCAATTAATGAGGCATTTGCCATTTTGATAATTTGAGATTCTTTTTCTTTTTGACGCCTTTCTTGGTTTTGATAGTCAGCCAGTGCTCGGCGATATTTTTCTTCGGCAGACTCGTACCTTTCAGAAAGTAAGGTAACTTTTTCTTCCAATTTTTGAAGCTTTTCTAGGGCTTCGAGCTGAGTTTCTTTAGCAGAAACTAGGCGATCGGTTTTGTTTGTTTTTTTTACCATTCTTGAGCTATTTGATTTACTAAATTTGCAACAAAGCGAACAAAGGGAATATTGCGATCATATTCTTGTCGATTAGGGCCAATAATACCTAGGTTGCCACGTTTATCACCTATACGAATATCGGCAAATATGCAGCTGACCGGCTCAAAGACACCAATACCCATTTCATTTCCTACGAGGATGTGAACAGGACTGTTGCCAGCGGCTCTACTAAAGATGTCGACAAGGCGTTGTTGAGAGTCTAATAAGTAAAGCACTTCTCTTGTTACATCTAGGTCTTCAAACTCGATAGAGTTAAGTAGATTGCCGTAACCCGAGTGGAATGAGTGCCCGGTATCGGTAGTGGCAATACAAAGAGCTTTGGTACGCTCAGCTAAGACTTTTGTAGCCTCTCGCAATAAATCATCAGTGTTAAAACGATGATCCCAAACTCGAGATTTGACGTTTACCTCCTCTGCCACAGAAAGCTCTTTTTCTCTCATTAATTCGTTTACATAAAACTTTATAGCAAGAGAGGTGGGGATTCTGCCAGAAGAAGTGTGAGGCTGAGTTAAAAAACCCTTTTCTTCCAAAACAGCCATTTCATTTCTAAGAGTAGCAGGAGAAAATCCCAAACGATATTTGTTTTCTAAGGATACAGATCCAACTGGCTGGGCTGTTTCGGTAAATTCCTCAACAATAGTCTTAATGATGTTTATTTGTCTGTCTGTTAGGTCCATATATTTGGATATTAGCAGTATAGTAGCACGAGTGATAAAGAAGAGTCAAGAGTTTTATTGTAAACTGAAGATATGACCAAATCTGAATTGATAAAAGGATCCATTCCCTTAATTTTTGGAGTTTTGATAATAGTAGTGGTGGTTTTGGTTATTCCCAACGCAGTGCAGTATGTAGGGAAGGCTTCGGGAACAAATGCGAATATTTTGGTAAATTATGAGGGGGTGCTGGGTAAAATGCCGACACCATGGAGAAACTTAGCGCAAGGAGGAGAAGAACCAAAAGAAATGCTAGCTAATGTAGTTCCCCAAACAAAAGCTTTGAATCCAGAATACATTAGACTCGATCATATCTATGATGCCTTTAAGGTGGTAAATAAAAAAGATGGACAACTAACTTACGATTGGACCGGCTTAGATGAGGCAGTAAGAGTTATTTTGGCTACCGGAGCAAAACCCTTTTTATCACTTTCGTATATGCCAGAAGTAATTAGTACTGGCGACATGATTGCACCCGCCAAAGATTGGAACGAGTGGGGGCAAGTAACCCAAGCTACAATTGAACATTATTCTGGTAGAGGTGCAATGAATATTGATGGAGTAATTTATGAAGTTTGGAATGAGCCGGATTTATTTGGAGGCTATAAAACATATGGAGATAAAAATTATTTGGAAATGTACTCCGCTTCGGCGAGAGCGGCAAATAGAGCAAAAAATGTTAATCGCTTTGAGATTGGAGGTCCTGCTACTACTGGCTTGTACCAAAACTGGGTGGAGAGATTAATAAAATACGTAGATGCTAGTAATTTAAGAATGGATTTTGTTAGCTGGCACCGATATGACTACGACTTGGAACAATTTGAGAAGGACGCAAAACAAGCTAGAGCTTGGGCAGAAAATATACCTGCTTTGGTAAATTTAAAATATTATGTAACCGAATGGGGACACAATAGTGAAAACGATAAAGGTTACGATGGTAAGTTTGGAGCTATTCACACTCTAGCTGGATCTAGAGCAATGATGGGAGCTATAGACAGAGCTTTTGTTTTTGAGATTAAAGATGGACCTGGAACAGAAAAATACTGGAGCAGATGGGGACTAATGACTCACGAAAAATTTGGAGCACCAGAAAAAAAACCAAGGTACTTTGCTTTGGATTTTTTAAACGATCTGGGAAATATTCGTTTGAGTGTTTCGGGAGAAGGATCTTGGGTGAAAAGTATCGCCTCTATGGATGACACGGGAAATATTAGAATGATGGTAGTAAATTATGACCAAAAAAGTTCTCACACTGAGTCTGTACCGTTGAGATTTGAAAATTTACCAAAGATGACATTTAAATATATCCGTAAAGATTTTATGGGAGCAACAAAAACTCAACAGATAGCAACTACGGAAGCAAATTGGAAAACAACAGAGCTTTTTGCTCCAAATACAGCAGCAATGATCAGCTTGGAGTTTTGATTACAAAAACCTCATGATGTTTTTGTAAGTACCAGACACACCAACAAACAATAGTTCAACATTATATTTACTATTGGCACTATCGCCAAACTCCCAAGTTGCAGACCAGATATTGGTTTTTGGATCTGGTGTTTTTTGCAGCGAAACTTTTTGATTTGAGGCAGAATCGGTATTAAAACTAAGTTCTGCAGAGGTAACTTTTTCGGTAACTGGAAAAATAACCGAGATGGTTTGTTTTTCACCCTTTTTGACGCGAAGGGGATTAAAGATAATCTGTGTTGCTTTTGGACCTACGACATCGGTGCCATGAGAGAGATTGTAGGTTTGTTCTCCCGCTGGCAGTTGATAGTTTTTTACTTGATTTATAACCTGGTCAGTTTCTTTTTTTGGACTTTCTACACTAATACTTTGGGGAGCTGATTTGTTAGAAGCAAATTTAATTTTGCCAAAATAAAAATAGCTAAGTAGTGAAAGTAAAATTAGTAACAAAAAAAGTAGAAGGTTTTTTATGGTCATGTTTTAAGGATAAACGTAACGAATAATGACAACGCCGGAGCCGCCTGCACCACCGTGGCAGGTGCCATTTAATGCCTGGTATTCGGCACCGCCGCCGCCTCCGCCAGTATTGGCTGTACCATCGGTACCGCTGTTGTTGGCTACACAGGTGCCCGTACCTCCTCCACCAAGACCTCCATGAATAGTAGTAGGTGTACACGACTGGACTGAATAGCCACCACCGCCGCCTCCGCCCGCATAATAAACACTACTGCCAGTAATAGATGAGGCTAAACCATCTCCGCCAAAGCCAGATCGACCTACTTGATAGGACTCGCCTGCTGCCCCGGCTCCTCCTCCGCCGCCTGAGTAGTAGGGACTAAAGCGACCTCCTCCACCGTTATTACCCTGTCCAACTGTGGCATTTCCCCCTACAGTAGTACCAGCATTGCTTCTTGCGGCGCCGCCGCCACCAGAGCCACCGTCTTTAGCAACATTTACACCGTAATAGCCACCACCACCACCACCAATGGCAGTGAAGCCGCCGAAGCTAGAATTTTGACCGTTTGTACCATACCAAACAGGAACACTGGTCTGACTTCCACCAGCTCCACCCAGTCCAACAACTACAGGGTAAGTTTGGGCTGTTGTACTTAAACCAGAGCCACTAATTAGACCGCCTCCGCCGCCGCCGCCGCCCATACCGGATCCGCCGCCGCCGCCGCCAGCGACAATTAAGTACTCAACACTTCTTGAACCACAACTAACAACAAAGTTCCCTGAAGCATTGAAAGTATGAACTTTGTAACCAGAAATTGTTGTAGTAGTTCCACCACTAGCTAAGAAGTTGGTAGTGTTAGCACTATTATCATCACAGTCAGTATTATTTGTGGAGTAACCGTTTGGAGTGGTAGGTGTTGCTTGACAAAATGGAACTGCATTTCCTGTACCAAAACCATCACCATCAGAATCTAAGTAATAGTTGTAATCGACACAACAGAGATTTGTACTAGAAAAGGCGTTATCGTTGCAGTCAACTGTTTTAAGAGTAGCCAATAAGGCTTTGCGTCTGCCGTACTGGGGAGCTGTTTCGCCATACCATAGTTTTATTTCGCCATTAGTTACATCAGCGTATCCATCTGCATCACGATCTATACCCCAAAGTTTGGCACCTGGAGCAATTCTGGCACCAGTATTTGCCATAAAAAGAGTGCCACCGTTAAAGTTTATTTTGCCTGCGACCAAAGTTTCGTCACTATTTATAGTGACAGAACCTCCATTTAAGTTTAAATTGGATGAATTAATACTATTAGCGCCAACAGAATCTAAGCCAATAATATAACGGTTAGGATCGTCGCCATCTCTGTAGCGACTTAAAAAGTTGGTTGTATTTGTTACGGTCAAATCTCCAGAAATTGGAATTATTTCGCCGGTATTTTGACCGAAGCTACTAAACGAAGTTTCAACACCGTCGGAGTTTTTGGCTTTGACACAAAAGGAGTAAACAATTTCCTCGTCTAGTCCGGTTGCAGTGACAATACCGGATTGACTCCAAGAACTTAAAGTTTGCCAAACAGCAGTGTTGCCATTGTCGGAGCCGTTTGCAGCTAAATAACTACCGCCAGATCCATCACAAGCACCGACGTCTTTGTAGATTGCGTAGGTGGTGTTTGAAGGGTTTGAATTTTCGTTTATGGTGACTTGGGCAGTAGTGAGAGTACGAACAGTGTTGGTAGTACCAGGAGTATTTGCAAGAGTGTAACGGCTGGCGGTAGAGGTAAAACGAGAGTTACCATTGTTGTTGTAACCGGCGACCTTACGAATATAAGAAGTGTTAGGAGAGAGCCCTGTTTCGGTAATGCTCGCAATATTGGCAGCTGATAAAAAGTTAAGATAGGAACCGCTGCTATCAAAAAGCTTAAAACCTGTTTCGTTGCTTGCATTGTCAGTAAAATCCCAACGGATACTAGAACTAGTGAGAGCTGTTCCTGATAAAGTGGTAGGTGGTTCTGGCTGGTTTATAACAGCAGAAAAAGTGACAGCAGAAATCGTAGCAGACCTGAGAGGGTTATTTTGAAAGATGGCGCGATACTGACCGTAAGTATTGTTAGTGCTACTAGTTATAGTAGAGCCTGTGCTGGTAGTGAGATACTCACTTGATTTCAAATCATCAATCCAAACATTTCGACCTTCGTTGCTGTTTGTTAATTTAAAAACTAGTGAAGTCACACTATCAAAGTGAGAATCTATAGTGGTATTGTTTATATTCCAAAATTCTCTTTGCCACTTAAAAACATCAGCATAAATTGAAAAGCCAACACTGGGGAAAGTACTACTGGCATCCCAAGACGACACAGTAACTGCACCGGTAGAACTATTTACAGTATTTACTAACCCCTGTGCGATATACTCGGTACCGTCGTAATTTTCTTTGATGATTATTTTGTCACCAGGAAAGAGTTGGGCACCCTTACTAGTTAATCCATAGACAGTTGCATCGACAGTAAAAGTAGTGTCGGCATTATTGGCAATTAAGTTACCGCTATCCAAATGAGCTCCAAAATCGATAGTTACAGAGTGAGTTCTAGCGCCATATTCATAAGCCTGACGAATTTCGTCGGCAGTACGAACACTGTCTGACATTCTCAATTCATCAATGCTGCCCAACCAAGGTGAAGTACTAGTGTTTGAAGTTGAAATATAGTTTACGGTAGAAGAAGTGCCAAGAGTGGCAGGGGCTCCAGTTCCAGATTTTGTTAGTACACCATTGATATAGATATAGTAGCTTGTACCACTTTTTACCCATGCTACATGATTCCACTGGTTCATTAATAATGACCCTCCCGTAGTGTCGTTGACAGTAAAATTTGAAACTCCCATTTGAAACAAAACTTGTGAACCGTACTGACCAATGCATAATATAAGATTTTCACAATAAACATAATAAGTAGTGGCTGCTGTTTGGGCTGTGGGAAAAATCCAAGCGTCGATAGTTAAATTTGCTTTACTGTCGACAAGGGATTGAGAACCCAAAGAAATATACTGGGATGTGGTAAATCCTCTGGCATTACCAATTTTCCCTGGAATAAATGTGGCACTAGTAGGTGTTCCATGAGCTAAGGTGTTAGATGAGTCTTTTAAGTATGCACCAGAGCCGGCTTTTTCTTCAAAGTGCCAAAAAGCAATAGTGTTTGCATCTGGCTGGTAGTTGGCGTAAGAAGATTCACCAACTAAAAAATCTAAATAATTACCTGGTCTGTCGGCGGCAATATAAAAAGGGAGTGAGGTTTTGGCGGTTAGGTTGGCAGTTGACAAAGTTCTGGAGAAATAAATATCTCTACCAGCTCTATTTGTTTCGGCCATTTCTTCAGCAGTACGAACAATTGAGCTTATTCTAACCTCATCAAGTTTGCCAGAAAAATAGTTGGTGGACTGTTTTCCTAAGGTTACATTGCTAGCACTAAAAGAAGTAGCTGTGGTAACAGCCACATGTTGCCATTTGTTAGCGACCAGCGTACTACTTACTGCACCATCAACATAAATGGTGGGAGAGGTAAACCCTGTGGCGGTTACAGTACCGGCATTAACCCAGATATAATGAGTGCCTCCATCTAAATCTATAAATCTTGTAGTGGTTGAGGTGGGATAAACCCAGAAGTCGACAGAGTTAATAGCTGTTCCATCGACAAGTGCACCAACACTAATATGGTCACTAGTGCCATTGAAACTGCGGGAGTTGCCTATTAAACCAGTGGCGGTTGTTGTTCCTGTAGGGGTGCCGTGGTTTAGTTTTGTGGTGACGTCTTTTAAATAAGCACCGGTACCACCAGTTTCATCCAGATGCCAAAATGCAGTAGTGTCTGTGTCGACTCGTGGAATTCCTGACTTTATTTTTACACTAGCGCTACCTTCTGTTTTTACAACAGAGTCAGTGGTCGGCAAAAAAAGCGTGCTATCCAGTGGTCTTTCGGTATAGTGAGTAGCTATTTCTGTAGCGGATTTGGCGGTGTTATAGATTTTTATTTCATCTAGAGCACCAGAAAAATATTCACCAGAGCCACCAGTCCACTGTGACCCGTAAGTTCGACCAATTTTTAAGGCAACACTAGAATTGGCAAGAGTAATTGGAGAAGCAGCAGTGCTTTGGAGAGCGCCATTTATATAAAGTTTTAAATTTGTTCCGTCGGACACTACGGCATAGTGATACCAAGTGCTTGCTGTCCACGAAGTGGTAGTAGAAGCAATGCTGACAGTATTTGCAGTTCCCCATTTGGCGACACCCGACGTATTTGAAACTCCACCAGCCAAACTAAAGGATCCTGATACGTACAGATCTCCATTGTTAACACTAAGTGAGTTAACTTGAGCGTTAGTACCTGTTCCTACAGCAGACCAAGATGAACCATTCCACTTAGCGATATTGTTTACAGAAGTTCCTCCGGCGG
>CAYSAM010000001.1:72617-83362 GCA_964429015.1 uncultured Pseudomonadales bacterium
ACCAGTTATTCCTGTCCCTACAGCAGACCAAGATGAACCATTCCACTTAGCGATACCAGAAGTATTTGCCACCCCACCAGCAGAAGTAAACTCTCCACCGGTATATAAATTTCCACCATAAACAGCAATCCCATAAGCCGCTCCATTTAGTCCGGTACCGAGGGCAGACCAAGCACTGCCGTTCCACTTGGCGATGTTGCTTGCAGAAAACCCACCAGCGATAGAGAACTGCCCAACTGCGTGCAAGATATTATTAAAAACGGTTTTTTGGCCATTTATTGCGGTTGTTGACCCATCAACAATTCCAGTACCGAGGGCAGACCAAGCACTGCCGTTCCACTTGGCGATACTTGCGCCTGGTGATGTAAAAAAACCAGAAGCATATAGAGATCCGGCCCATGGAGTAATAGATATGACGTTTCCCGTTATTCCCGAACTCAAGGTAGACCAACTTTTTGAAGTATTATCTTTTACAACAAATTTTAACTTTCCATCAGTTTTGTCTAAGAAAAGTTGATAATCACCTTTATCAAAAATACCTTGGTTATAGTCTGAACTGGTTGTAAAGTTGGCAGAAGGTTTAAACCACCCTTCTACAGTAATTGCAGAAGTGGGAGAAAGAGAAGCGTTGGAAGATACAGATATTGAATCACTAGTGCCATTAAAATTTCGGGCGTTGCCGTAGACGCCATCAACTACAGTTGTCCCAGTTACGGTTCCATTACTTGCAGCAATATTATCTACAACAGTAGAACCAGACGATTCATCCATAGGCCAGTAAGCAACTAAGTTGGGATCGGTAGTAGATGAATTTGTCACGCTATCCATACTGTCTAGAGCGGTTTCACTCCCCACCGGGCGCCACTCTTCCCAAGTGCCGTCATTTGGGTCGGTACTATTACCCACTCTAGTCTGAAACTCAATATTTGCTGACTGAGAGTTGGAAACTATTTCTGCTTCACTAAGAGCGCGAGAATAAAACCTGGTTGAATCTATAGCGCCATCAAAACCACCAACAGAACCACCAATATAAATACTGCTAGTTGTCGTAATGGCAGAATAACTTGTAACAGTACTGTCGGTTCCGGCCAAAACACCATCGACATAAATATTGGCGGCAACACCTCTGGTAACTGTAGCTACAAGGTGATGCCACTGTCCATCACTTATTTTTTTGGTGGCTGGATTAATCTGAACATCACAACCGGCAGTTGCTCCGTTGGTATCCACAAAAAAAACAACATTGCCATTGCCATCTAAACCTAGATAATAACCGTTTACACCACAACCCAAACCATTAGCATTATTATTTGAGATAATCTCACTACTGACATCGTTTGTTTTGATCCAAGTTTCTATAGTTAGATCTGAACTGTTTACATCTAGCAAGTTATTTGCTGGATTGGTGATCGATAGTGTGTCGGCAGTGGCCATAGAACTTAGAGATATTGCGCCGGCGCCCCAACGCTTGTTATTACTGGTCCACCCCGACGCAGCAGCCTGATCTTGGCTGGCTGTAGAAGCAAAGTTGTTTAAAGTAAAATCTAATGCTGCCGTACCTTCTGCGTTATCGGCGGTGGTACCACTGGTTTCGTTGAAGTTCCATTGGGCAACTAGACCAGTATTGGAAGAAAGTGTTTCGCCATCTCCGGTAGGAGTTCCTATTTCTGTCCACAATAAAGGGTTCCAAGAGGCAACTGTGCCATAAAAATCGACTACATCTGAAGAATAAAAAGACGATGGTCTAAAACTGGCATCACTTTTTATTTCTTCTTTAGTTCTTGATACGTTGGATATTTTAAGATCGTCAATGGTACCGCTAAAAAAGTTACTACTACCTGCCGCACCTACACCAATATAGGTAACATAGTTTCTGTTTGAGTGTAGTATGTTTTGCGAGTCACTTGCTACCTCTTTACCATTTATATACAGTTTTCGACCTCCAGGAGTCCAAGTAGCAGCTACGTGAGTCCATGTGTTTATAGGTATTTGATTGCTTACAGTAGTAATGGTGTTTCCACTACTAGTGTAATAAATCAATTGACCTGTACTGCCAACATGAAGTGAAGTGTCACTGTTTGAGTCGGCATAAAAAATAGTTTGAGTTCCAGAAATAACATTGGGGTTGATCCAAGCTTCAATGGAACCGTCTGGCAAATCTAGATCCACAACAGAACCCTGTGAATAATTTACAGTATTACTCAACAAACCAGAATGATAATCAAAAACACCACCAGAAACACATGTGGCTCCACCGACCGCAGTAAGGGTATTACCATTTCCACTAGAGTCTGTTGTACAAGATCCACTATTAAAGTGATAAAGTGCAAGTGTTTTTGGGTCAGAAACTGCCTCTTGGTAACTACTATTAATAAGCGGATTGCCAGCTGAACCAGAGTCTGCGGTGCGGCTGTAAATTCCTGTGGCAAATTCTGCGGAGGTATCGTAGACAAAAGTAGGGTCGATAACGATTGGATAAGCTCTGTTTTTGTCAGTAAGCCAAGCTTCTGGTAAAGAAAGTGATATTTGATACAGTTCGGAATTTTCTTTTGAGGGTCTGATTTTTAGAGAAACATTATCAGTTCTTTGACCGTTGGCGTCGATGGCAAAAGGTTTTTCGATATGGAATTGATACTGATTGGCAGAGTTAAAGAAGAAACGGCTGTAACTGCCATCGAGATTTTTTTTGGGAGAAGCATTTTGAGTGTTTAGAGTAAAGTTATAGTTTATATTCTCAGAAATTGACTTAATAATAATTTCTTCTTTGATCCCATTTGCCAAAGTGGTATATGAAAAATCAGTTTTGGGATCAACATTGCGAAAAAAAACGGTGTTTTCTTTTTTTTCTACAGAACCCTCAGAACTTCCTTCGTATTTGAGCAAGACCCCGCCACCTGCTTTGGTAGAAAAAGCTACCGTAGGAACAGAAGATTTTTGAGTAGCTATTTTGGTACTAAACAAAGTGTTTTTTGCCTCATAAAGATAGTCGTTATTACTTGTCACCTTAATGGTGGGGGGCTTGATTTTTTTGGGAAAAAAGTAGACAAGGGGGAGGGTTAAAAGAAATGACAATAACAAAAGATACCAATAATTGAATCCACCTGCTATGAATTTTTGCTTAAGTTTTGTCATTCCTCTAGATTCATTCTAGAGGAAATAACAATGTTTTTCTAGACACCTAGATTTTGGCGATTGAAAGAAAGGCCTCCTGAGGAACTGAGACTCTACCAAACTGCTTCATGCGCGCCTTACCCTTTTTTTGTTTGTTGAGAAGTTTAAGGTTTCGGGTAAAGTCACCACCATGGAGCTTACCATCGACGTCTTTACGATAAGCTTTGATAGTTTCTCGAGCAATGATATGTGAACCAATGGAAACTTGAATAGGAATTTCAAATTGCTGGCGAGGGATAGACTCTTTGAGCTTTTCGGCAACTTTTTTTGCTTTTTGATAAGCCTTTTCTTTTACAGTTATGGTGCTCATGGGACCAAAAACTTCGTGATTTAAGAGCACTTCTAGTTTTACAAGCTCGGACTCTTCCCAGCCAGCAAGCTGGTACTCTAGGGAACCAAAACCTTGTGTGACACTTTTTAAGCTGTCGTGTAGTGAGGTAATAACCTCAATAAGTGGCATGAGATACTCTATTTCCACCAACTGATCTAAATAAGAAACGTTAATTAGCTCACCGCGAAGTTCTTGACAAAGCTCCATAACGGCGCCGACGTAAGTGTTAGTAACTACAATGTTGACGGCAGCAAGGGGCTCGAAACTTTTTAGAATACTAACTGGATCTGGAAAATCAGCAGGGCTACTAATTATTTTTTCCTCATTGGAACGGAGAATAATTTTGTATTCTACGGAAGGAGAAACAGAAATAACAGGCAAATTAAATTCTCTATCTAGTCTTTCACCGACGACTTCGGAATGCAAAAGACCCAAAAAACCCACCTTTACTCCTTGGCCCAAAATAGGTGAACTAATGCCTTGAGTAGTAAGGCTGGAGTCGTTTAGTTTTAGTTTTTCCAAAGCATCAACAAGGTCGCGATATTGATTGCCGTCCGAGGGATAAAAATCTAAGTAAACATTGGGGTGAATTTTTCTAAATCCTGGAAGTGGGGTGAGGTTTTGCTTTTCTGAAGCAACACAGAGAGTATCACCGACAAGTACTCGGCGAATATCTTTGAGCCCGGTAATAATGTAACCAACCTGGCCAGCTTGAAGAGATTTAACTTCTTTTCTTTGAGGGGAAAAAATGCCGATTTCGGAAGCGGTAAGGGATTGACCTGAGTTGTAAAAAACTAACTTACTATTGGTAGTTAATTGCCCAGAAACGACTTTGACAAAAGCAATAACACCAAGGTGAGGATCATAGGTAGAGTTGAAAACTAGAGCCTGGAGCGGGGCGGAGGTTGTAGATAGTGGATCGTGGGTGGTAGATGGCGAAGGAAGATCTGAGATAATCTTTTGGAGGAGTTCGGGGACACCTTCGCCTGTTTTGGCAGAAATACGCAAAGGCTCTTCTTCGATACCTAAAAGTTGTTTTATTTGGCGAGAAGCAGCAGAAACATCTGCCAGAGGGGCGTCAATTTTATTGATAACGGGAATAATTTTCAAATTTAAATTTTTAGCTAAACGTAGATTGGCAACTGTTTGAGCCTGAACACCTTTAGTAGCATCGATTAGCAGTATGGCACCTTCGCACGCCTGAAGAGCTCTCTCTACTTCGTAGTTAAAATCGACATGGCCAGGAGTATCAATTAGATTTAGGTTTAAACCCTTATACTGCATAGAAACAGGAGCTAGTTTAATAGTTATCCCCCGCTCTCTTTCAATTGGGTTACTATCTAGTTGTTGAGGTTCGCTTTTACCCTTTTCGACGGTACCAGTTAGCTCTAACATGCGATCTGCCAGGGTAGATTTACCAGCATCAATATGGGCAATAATTGAAAAGTTTCTAATTTTGAAATCCATAAGTATAGTGTTAGGTATTTGAGGCAGTGGTTTCGAGCACTTCATCACTGCTGGCAAGTATTTTACGCCAATTACCTAGCTTACGAATTATAACCAAGACTTCAGAGAGTTCTTCAACTTTGAATATCCAACAAAATACAAGGTAGACGCTAAAACCTACCGTGCTGGCAATAATGGTTAGGGCAATAAGTGGCAATGTCCTTGTGGTATCAAAAACAAAGTTATCTAGTAACTGCATTGGGGCCCAAAGCGAGTAACCAGTTAATACCGTAACCAAAGCCATCTTTAGTAGTTTTGTGTGTATCTGTAGGTAGCCAATTTTTTTAATTAAAAAGTAATAGATCAAAACAAAATCAAATAGATTGCTAAGCGACAAGGCTAGACAGAGACCAATAATCCCCAGAGAATAGTGCTTGGAGAGTATGTAGGCAAGAATGCCATAAAAAACAACGGAGATAATACCACTAAGCAAGGGTGTTTTTGTATCTTTTAGGGCGTGATGAGCTCTAACTAGTGTATGACTAACAGCAAGTGGAGCAATAGATAACGATAACAAAGCAAGTGATTGACCGGTGTCGATGGTTGCTTCCCAAGGAAATGATTTAGCACCAAAAGCTATACGAACTAGAGGTACTCTTAGAACAAGAACTAAAACACTTGCCGGCAAAGAGAAAAAGAATATTTGTGAAATGGACTTTGTTAGAGTGGACTTAAATTGAGTTTTATCCTCAAGTAGAGCATCTTTGCTTAGGGCTGGAAAGGTGGCTTGGCTTAGCGAGACACCAAAAAGAGAAACGGGCAGTATATATAGTTGGCGTGCAAAAGTAAAAATAGATAAACTACCAGGGACTAACAATGAGGTAAGGTTTATTGCAATCCATCTCTGAACTTGATCTAAGCTTAATGACAAGGTTCTTCCTGGCATTAGCCGAGCAATTTCTTTTACACCAGGATGAAAGTTTTTAAAAATAAGCTGAGGCCTAAAACCTACTCTCAGAATAGCTGGTAGCTGAACAATGGCATGTAAGAAAGATCCAAAAACAACACCAAAAGCTGCTGCGTATATACCGTACCGATTTGAAAGCAAAACCACACCCAAAATGGTTCCAAAGTTGTACAACAAAGGAGCTAAAGCGGGCATTAAAAATCGCTGTTCTGATTGTAATATGCCGGTGAAGACGGCAGATATAGAAAAAATTATTTGGGCAACTGACATAATGCGGATAAGATTTGCCATAATAATTATCTTTTCTGGACTAAAATGAGTAATAGAATCTGATATTGGAACCGCGAAAATAGAAATAACAATTGAAGCTACGGTAATTGCAATAAAGACCAAACTCAATACTGATTTAGCAAGCCAGTTGGCTTGCTCTTCTGATCTTGAATGATATTCTTGGTAGATTGGGATAAAAGACGCAGAAACAGCACCCACAACCAAAAGCTGGAAAAGGGTGTCTGGAATAATAAAGGCTGCAAAATAGATATCTAGAATCCCCTCTTGACCACCAAAAAAATGGGAGGCTAGTAGTCTGTTACGAAGAAGACCAAGAAGAGCCGATCCCAAAAATGAGAAGCCAATGATTGCAGCTGCAGATAAAATACTCGAGGTCTTTTTGCTTAGCAAGTCCTGAGATTTGGAAATAATTTTTTGAACCACAACCAATTTTAATTCAGCCACCAAGGGATTACTAGCTTGAATAGCTCTAAAGTCGTGATAAAATAGTGGACATATATGCCATTAACCAAATCCGCAATAAAGAAATTAAGATCCGATAAGCGAAAAGCTGGGTACAACAAAGCCACAAAAACCAAGGCTAAAACAGCAATAGACAGCTTTAAGAGCCTGCTTACAATTGAATCTCTCAGTAAGGCTTTTTCGGCGGTCGATAAAGCAGCTAAAAAAGGGGTGATTAAAACTGGTAAAGCAAACAGGATTAAGGCCAGACTTTCCAAAAAAGTAAAATAAGGGATATTCTTTCCCAGCTCTGATATACTGAATTTGTGGCTGATAACAGTGGTTTTTTGCAAATAAATTTGCTACCAAAGGATAGTTTTGAATTCTCTGCTTTGGGAAAATTTTTGAGTTGGGCAATGTCCTCAGGTCGAGTGATGGTGGTATTGACGGAGTTTGTCGTTCTGCTTGCTTTTGGCTCTCGATTTTATTTTGATAAGAAACTTAACGATCTAACAGAAACAATTGATCAAAAACTTGCACAAATAGAAGCCTATGCTGATGTCGAGTCGGAAATGAGGGTGATTTTGGCAAAGCAAAGCCCGATATTGGAATTTTCAAAAAACAGTATCCATTTTTTGAGTAGATATAACGAACTTTCTGGGGCAATACCAGCAACAGTTAAACTTGAAAAGATTTCTATAGACCAAAATACCATGAAAATAACTGGAAAATCTGAAACTGAACTGGCATTTGCGAATTTACTTAGAAGATTGAAGACGTTAAAGGGCATATCTTATATGAACATAAAAGATACAAGTTTTGATCAAACATCTAAGTCAGTAATGTTTACCATTCAAGCAAACTTTAACTAATGGCGACACTACTTGATACTGAAAAATATTCTCGATACTACCGTAGAATTGGAATAATTTATCAAAGACCAGAAATAAAAGCATCACTAGAAGTAATTTTTTCTGTTTTTATGGTTACATTATTAATTTTTGTTGCAATTAGGCCAACATTAATTAACTTGGCAGCACTACAAAAAAAGATAGCTGACAAAGAAAGTGTAAGTTCGAAAGCTGATAAAAAAATCGCACAACTTTTTGAAGCCTCCAACCAGTTAACAGACAACAGTACCCTACTGCCACTTTTTGATAGCGCTGTTCCCAGTCAATTTTCTTATTTTGGAATGGTAGGCAGGCTAGAAATAGTTTCTAGATTAAACAATGTTGATCTTGAATCTGTTTCTATAAAAGGGGTAAATTTAACAAATGGAGGTAAGCCTGTAGGTGAGTGGTCGACTAAAATTTTAAAAAGTGATGGTCAGGGAATAATGACGGTGCCCATTGACTTTACTATTTCAGGAAAGCCAGAACAAGTAAAGAAATTTTTTGTAGAAATAGAAAAAATGGATAGATTGGGTGTTCTTAAAACAGTTAGCCTATCAAAAGAGTCTGGTAGCACAAAAGGCACCGAAAAAATAAAGGGGGTTGGGCAAATAAATTATTATGTTTATCAACAAAAACAATGAAGCCTAGAAAGTCGATCTCTATTTATGTATTATTAGTAGGTGTGATGGGACTTTTAATAGTAGGCGGAATTTTTAGTTTTCAAATTATTGACGAAGCGACAAAAAACCAACTACCAGCTTCCCAAAGAGAGCTCGTTAAAGCACTTGACGGAAAAATAGAAAATGAAATATTAGAAGACCTAAAGCAAAGACGAGTTTTTTCTCGCGAAGAGTTAATCAATCTACCTTCCGTGACACCAACAACTGTACAAATAACAATTACACCAGAAGCCAGTAGCTCTTCTCAGTCAGGCATACCTACACCATAACAAAATGAACCAAAGAGGAATAATGAACAAGAGAATTCCAACCGCCCTGGCGTTGGTGATCTTGATTGCTGGCCTTGTGGCTGGCGTTATACTTGTCAACTCTAGAACAAGTTTTCAATCTAAGGCTGGTCCTACTGAAAGCCCTAAGAATGTAAGAATCACAAATAGATCTGCAAGCGGGTTAAGTATAAGCTGGACGACCGACACTCCAATGACAGGATACATAAAGTACTCCGAAGATCCCGCAAAAATAAACTTACCAGCTGGTGATATTAGAGATCAGATATCCGGTACTTCACAAAATTATACAAATCACTATGTAAATATTACCGGCTTGAGCGCAAACAAAACTTACTATTTTATTGTTGGATCTGGATCTCAAACGTATACAGATAATGGTAAGCCATTTCAGGTTAGGACTCAAACAGCTCTCTCCTTACCGGCCGAAGAAGTTGTTTCCGGAAAAGTTGTGGGGGCAGACTCTTCTCCTACAAATGGGGCAATTATTTTTGTGGATATAGAAGGAGCTGAGTCACTATCGACAGTTACCAAGAGTGACGGAAGTTGGAGGCTAAATGTCTCTACAGCAAGATCTAAAGACGGAAAAACAATTGCGATTGACCCTACAAAAACACTTCTTTCTATGTTTGTCCAGGCTGGTTCTTTGGGAACAGCTACAGCAATATCTAGCATAGAAAAAGCAAAACCAGTACCAGATATTATCTTAGGAAAAAATCAAAGTTTTGTAGAAGCAACAGCAACTTTGACAAATACTGATACAACAAAAGATACAAATAAAGGATCAGGATTTGCAATGACAGAGTCACTTTTGACAGACACTGGTGGTTTTGGAACAAGCGACCCAGTAACCTTTTTAAACCCTGCAATTGAAGGAGAGCTTATCGCAACAACAAGTCCAGAGTTTAAACTAAAACTGGCAACTGGATCTGGGTTAGTGTTGTCCGTAGGAGATCAAAAAAATGGTTCTGAGTTAAGCCAAAATCCTGCTGGTGAATGGGTATGGTCCCCATCATTACCACTTAATACCGGACTTAACACTTTATTGGTTGAGTATTTAGATGCAAAAAATAACAAACAACAAACATCTAGATCTTTTAATGTTTTATCTATTGGAGATACATCGGGAATTCCGGCTTTTACAGCTACACCCTCAGCAACTCCAACACTAATTGCAGAAGTGACACCTACTCCTACCGAAGCGACAACCATGCCAGAAACAACTTCAGAGAATCTTGTAGATTCTGGAACAGTGGAGCAGTCGATTCTTGCGAGTATATCTGGTTTAATAATATTTATAGTAGGGAGAAAACTAAAAAAGAAATGGAATTAAGTAAAAACACAAAAGGAATATTAGGAGTAATAGCTGCTTTATTTTTTGTAGCTGGTGTAGCTTTTACTACTTTTGTTGTCTCAAATAGAATTGCTAGCAAGTCTTCAGTTTCACCAAGCGCGCCAGACAGCAAACCACTGGCTGGTGTGGTTCCAGATTGCGGTGTTGGATTAAGTTGTATTAGCACCGCAACTGGTGTGAATGGTCCTACAGGATCTTCGATATGCGCCACTGGTGTTCCAAATACAAGTGCGGGCGAGAATCTTTCTTTTGCGTGGTGTTGCAATAGCGGTTATGAAATTTCTTACTCTTCATGGAAATGTGTTTCGAGTGGGGGTGGGTCGGGCGGAGGCTCGGGAAGCGGTGGAGGAAGCACTGGAAGTACAAGTAATAGCAGTGGAACTCAAAGTTGTCCTGCGGGAACGGTAAGTAATGGTAAGTGCGAGGCTGGGTTAAGACCAATTACAGCAGCAAATTGTTGTAAAGCTGAGTGCAAAGAAGAATGTCCTGGGGCAGACGGAATTTTGCGAAATTGTACACCACCAGAAGTGGTAGGTGGTGGTAGCCAAGATAGTAGTTGCAGTACCACAGGAAGACTTCAGGCTTGTGGAGGAAAAGCTTTTTGTTGTCCTTCGGCTGGGGGTACTTGGACACAAGACACATCTAAGTGCCCTGCTTGCACAGTTACCACTTGGGAGCCAGATGCAAATACGGGTTGTGTGGGAACAAATGTTGTACAAAACAGTAATTGTGGTACAACCCAAACAGTTCCAGGAACAAAGACGGCAGGATGCACCACACCAACTGGCTCTATTACTCCATCATTGACAGGCACAGTGACTCCTTCTATAACAATCGCTCCCACAGGGTCTTGTTCTCTTAAATACTACTTTGCAATAACAACA
>CAYSAM010000001.1:83462-106394 GCA_964429015.1 uncultured Pseudomonadales bacterium
GGAACAAACGTAACTCAGACCAGTAACTGTGGCAAGACGAGAGTGGTGGGGGGAAGCAAGTATTGTTGTACCGACACTACTTGGTCACCAGCACCGGGTACGGTCTGTGCAGACACCAAATTAACCCAGACCAGTAACTGTGGAAATACCAAAGAAATAGATGGTACAAAAATTTGCAATCCAGACTTGTCTATTAGTAAAAAAGTTTATGGTGATGACACAAGAAACACAGAAGGAACATACTATATAGGTGAAACAATTAGCAAAATAGCCAGAGGAGAAACCTTGGTTTATGGTTTAGAAATAAAAAATAACGGAGAGGGAAAAGCAAAAAAGGTGTTAGTCACAGATGTTTTAACTGGCCAAAATCAGAATCTATTAACCTTTTTGGATAGTGAAAGCAAATGTACTTTTGATTATCCTTCCAAAAAACTAACTTGTACTATAGATAACATGGATTCTGAGGGAGTTGAAAATATTAAATTTAGAGCAAAGGTGGCGCAAACAGCCATGAACGGAAAAGTGATTAGAAATACAGTAAAAGTAACTTATGCCAACAAAGTTAAACAAGCTTCTGTAGATGTTCTTGTTAGTTCTGTTGTAAATTGCAATGAGTACTGTTCTAGTGATTCTGAGTGTTTAACGGGTTTAGCTTGTGATGTTTTTACCAACAAGTGCAGAAGACCTAGTTGTTCCCAAAGTAGCACTTGTACTTGTCCAACCCCAACAGCGACTGTAACAAAAAAACCAACTGCAACTCCGACAGAGGATTTGGTAGACTTCCCCGAATCTTCACAGGCTACACCAAATATTGTTACCTCGACACCTGTGTTGGTAGCAGAAGAAACTGCACCAACAGCTGCTTATTTGCCAGAAACAGGAATACTAGATATACAACAGACAACTATTTTTGGAGGAGGAATAATATTGGCAATACTGGGATTATTCTTGGCTTTATAAGGTAATTGACTAGTGGGTAAAAAATAAGTTATATTGAAGTTAGGTCCCGTTTTATTTTGGGACATATAAAAATAAAAATGGAATATACATACGGCGCTGGTCAACTTTCTCAGCAAAATAGCAGTAATGTTTTGGGTAACATTCCCAGCCAAACTACAGAATTAAACGAGCCATCTTTAACTCCAAAAAAGAATAACAAAAAAACTTTAAAGATTATAGGAGCTGTGTTTGCTTTGCTTTTGGTTGTCGGAGTAGCCGCAGGTTCTTATTTGTTTTCTAATCGCCTAAGAACTGCTGAAGTACCAACAGCACCATCTAGCGAACCAAGAGCGAGTACTTGTATACCCCCACAAGTAGAGGTTTTTAATTACAACAGCAGAAATCAAAGAGTACCGCCTCTTTGTGGAAGTGGCACTGCAGCTACCACTCCAACTGCAACCATTGCAACAACTGGTTCTCCCACTACCACAGTTACAACCACTGTTGGTGGAGTAACTTCAACACCAGTACCAACCCTACCAAACGGTTTGGGAAGTTGTCCTGCAGGTCAGCACCCAAGCATGTATACAAATGCAGCTGGAAACTATATACCTCCTTACTGCATACCAAATGACGCAACAAATTGTGTAGATACCACTTGGGTACCACAGGTAACGACTATGTGTGCAAACACAACCTTTACTCAATCTAGTAACTGCGGCAGAACAAGAGATGCTATGGGAACAAAAACCACTGGCTGTAGTGCAAATCCTAGTGGTATGGTTTGCCCCACAGGTCAACATGAGGTTTTTAATTACAACAGCAGAAATCAAAGAGTACCGCCTTTCTGTGCTGCTGGTGCACCTACAGGAACCAACGTTTGTACTGCGTGCAATGGCGGAACAGCTTGCAATGCTTGCAGCGCCGCTCCCAATCAAGGTTATCGATGTGAGTGTACAGGCGCTGTTACAGGTGGATATACTTCTTGTGTTGGGAAGTTAGATGCTAGTTGTAATGGTGCCCCTACGGGAACAATCGCTCCCACAGGGTCTTGTTCTCTTAAATACTACTTTGCAATAACAACAGCTGAGGATTCAAATGGAGAAAATTTAGGTGTTTGTAAACCAACAACTGACACTTACGATGCAAACAATAATAGCTGTAAAGTTGCTGGTCAGACTTGTTCTGGAAATCTAAGAGCAAGTTTACCAATAGAACTACAAGGTATGGCAACATGTCACCCGGACAAATCTAGTTGTGACAGAGAAGGTGGAAACACAGGATTTAGGTATTACTACAACGCAAATATTAAGAAATGTGCTTCGACAAATCACCGATATGACACCAACGAAAAAGATGTAGACGATATTAACCACAGAACTTGTGTCCAAAACATTGACCAATGGGATGGTATTAAAAATGGTGTTTGTTACAAATCAATGTTGGATTGTAACAATGCTCAGACAACATGCACTGACACTACTTGGACTCCAGATCCAGCTCTTACCTGTACTGGAACAAACGTAACTCAGACCAGTAACTGTGGCAAGACGAGAGTGGTGGGGGGAACAAAAGACTGTTCAACCTCAACTGGAGATGCTGAGTTGTCCTTAATAAAAAAGGCTTACAAAGACGAAAGCTCCAATACTGCTGGAAACTACACACTAACAACAGAAATAGACAAAGTTTCTCGCGACCAAGTATTTGTTTACGCTTTTGAGATAGAAAATACAGGAACAAAAACAGCGACAAATGTTCAACTAGTGGATATTCTAAAGGGAGGCAAGCAGGAACTATTAACTCTAGTTGATGCTGAATCTAGATGTAAGTACGCAACAAGTACCCGCACTGTAACTTGTACAGGAATGAATTTAGCAGCAGGAAAAACAGGTACTTATACCTTTAGAGTAAAGGTCTCAAATACAGCAGTAAATGGTGAAACAATCACAAATGTAGGTGTTGTGAGTTACAAAGAGATGCCGGATGGTGGCGAGATTGAAGATAGTGTTGATTTACTCATTAGCACAATTGTTGGCTGCAACAATGTGTGTACTAGTGATGATGAATGTGTTGCCGGATTAAGCTGTGATCCAAGCACAGAAAGATGTAGAAGGCCGACCTGTTCTGACTCTTCAACTTGTAACTGCCCAGTTGAACCTACAGAACAAGAGACAGCGGCACCAACCAGAGTAGTAAATAATAATGTGGTTACTGCTGCAGCAAGACAACAACAAGCTGTACTACCACAAACCGGAATTTTAGACTTCCCAGGAGTTGCTACCTTTGGTGGTGGACTGTTGTTAGCCATTGTAGGTATACTGCTAGCCCTCTAAAGATGAGGGTGGCAGTAGTGGGGGCAGGCTTTTCTGGTTTGGCTGCAGCTATTGAGCTGGTAGACAGAAAGGTGAAAGTAGAAGTCTACGACTCATCGGACACGGTTGGAGGTTTGGCATGTGGAGTAAGAGAGGAGGGTTGGAAAACAAGTTTGGAGAAGTATTATCACCATATTTTTACAAACGACAAAGAAATTATTTCGCTATCTAACAAAGTTGGGTTAAGCCCAACTTTTTATACACCCAAAACTTGCTCTTTTTTAAATAAAAAAATATTAGCTTTAGACTCCCCCCTTTCTGTATTAAGTTTTTCTGAAATATCTTTTATTGGTCGCTTACAAATGGGTTTTGGCTTAGCAATTTTGAAATTGATACCAAATGGACTTTTTTTGGAAAAGTACCTAGTAACAAAAACTTTGCCGATTTTAATTGGAAGAGAAGCCTATGATAAAGTTTGGGAAAGATTGCTAGCAGCTAAGTTTGGTAAAAAAATGACAAAAGTAAACTTGGCGTGGTTTTGGTCTAGAGTAGCAAAAAGAACTCGCTCTTTGGGATACTTTGAGGGAGGATTCCAAGCACTAGCAGATAAAATGAAGGATTATATAGAAAAAAGAGGTGGCGTTTTTTATCTAAATAAAGATGTCAGTAAAGGGGACTTTGAAAGCAAAAACTACGACAAGGTAATAATTACCACACCAGGGCCAATTGCCAATAAAATACTAGGTAAAGAGCTAATTCCAAGAATTGACTATTTGTGGGCACAGACAGTAGTGTTGGAGCTAAGGAAAAGTTTTATGGACTGTTACTGGCTTAATATATTGGAAAAAAAATGGCCATTTTTGGTTGCAGTAGAACATACAAACATGGTTGGCACAAGTAAATTTGGAGAAAGAACAATATTGTACTTGGGAAATTACTTGGACGAAGATGATACACAGCTTAAAACTGAGAAGGAAGAACTAATTAAAATTTACGAGCCATTTCTTAAAAAAATAAATAGTAATTTTGAAAAAAGTTGGATAACAAGGAGCTTTTTGTTTCGATCTCCATACTCTCAGCCAATATTTCCAATAAACTATTCCAAGGAACTAGAAAAGATAGGAATTAGAAAAGGCAAGTATTTTTTTACAAATATGAGTATGGTATACCCCTTTGACAGAGGAACCAATTACGCGGTTAAATTAGGAAAACAAATAGCCATAAAATGCCTAGCTTAATTTGGGAAACATTAACGATTATATTTTTTTCTTACTGTACACTTTTTTTATTACAGACTGTAATGTGGCCTATTGTGAAGTCTTTTTTGAGCCACTTTCCAGATGAGGGTTGGTCTATGGGGAGAATGATAGGAATATTGACTGTAAGTTTAATATTGTGGGAGCTAGCTTTTTTGGGACTACCGGTAAATACTGTGGCGGGAGTAAGGTTTGGTTTTTTGGGATTGTTGCTTGTTAGTGGGGTAATATTGGCAAAAAGGGGTATCAAGTGGTTGTTTCCTGCCAAAAAATCTTTAAGACTAATTGTTCTAGAAGAGTATCTCTTTTTAATTGGTTTTGTAGCAGTAGCACTGATTCGTTCTTTTTTACCAAACATAGATAGTTTGGAAAAATTTATGGATTATGGTTTTGTAATGCGATATATAAAGTCCCCCACATTGCCAGCAATTGACATGTGGCAAGCTGGTAGCGCTATAAACTATTATTCCTTCGGACATTTTTGGTCTAGTGTAGTTATTAGATTGCTAGGAGTTATTCCTGAGATAGGCTACAACTTAGTTTTAGCATTTATTGCTGGTGTATCTATGTCATTGGTTTTTTTGGCTAGTTCTTTGATTTCAGAAGGCACAGAAACAAAAAACAGAACACTTTTGGGTGGATTGTTAGGCAGTTTTTTGGTAGTGTTTGGGAGTAATAGCCACACCCTGTGGTACTTAATTAAAAACTGGTCATTTGTTGGCTACTGGTATGCAGACGCAACAAGGTTTATTTACAACACCATTCATGAGTTTCCAGGTTACAGTTTTGTAGTTTCTGATTTGCATGGACACTTACTAGATTTACCAATTTCAATTATTTTTATAGTTATCTCTTTTTCTCTATTAAAGAAACAAAGACTGTTTGAAGAGATTGTTTTAGGTCTTTTGTTTGCAGTGATGATGATGACAAACACTTGGGATGTGCCAATTTACGGAATGTTTTTGGGGCTATGTGTAATGGGCAGCCTTATTCAGGATAAGATAAGTATCAAAAAAGCACTTAGAGCCTTTGTTGTAGTTCTTGTGGTTATGTTAGCTGCTTCAGCTCTCTGGCTTTGGGGTTTTCAATCTATATCAAATGGCGTTGCCTTGGTCACAAAGAGGTCACCTTTATGGCAACTTGGAGTCTTGTGGGGTGGAGCACTAACGCTAAACTTAATTGCTTGGTATATTTCCAAAAAGAAAAATGGGGAAATACTAATTCGATCTCTAATTTTATCTTCAATTTTTTTAGTGTTAATTCCTGAGCTAATTTACGCTAAAGATATTTATCCAGATCACCCAAGAGCAAATACCATGTTTAAACTTACCTACCAGGCGTCAATTATGGTGGGAATTGTGTATGGAGTTTTGGTAAATTGGATAATTGAAAAGATCGCAATAAATAAAAGAATGCTTGATGGATTACTGCTCACTGCTGTTTTGATTATATTTTGTGGCTTAATGATTTTTCCTACCATTGCCTTTCCATCTTATTATGCAAATTTTGACGATTTTAAGGGTTTAAACGGAGAAGTGTGGATAAATAATCGCTTCCCTGAGAAATACCAAATAATACAGTACTTAAAGAAGAAAGGTGGAAGTAAAAACTTGGTAGAGGCGGTTGGAGATAGTTACTCAGACTTTAACTCTATTTCGGTATTTTCTGGTATTCCAACAGTTCAAGGGTGGAGAGTACACGAATGGTTATGGAGAGGTGGATTCGAAATTGTATCAACTAAGGAGCTAGAAGTAGCACAAATATATGAAGGAGATGATCCACTTAAAACACTTTATCTACTTAAAAAATACAATATTGGTTGGATTGTGGTAGGACCAGACGAAGAAGAAAAATACATTATTAACCATCCAAAAATAAGAGAGTTAGGGCAAGAGGTTTGGCGAAGTGGGGATTATTACTTACTAAAAGTCAACGATTCGCTTAATTAAATTCCAACTGATTTTGGATATATTGCTTTAAAGCTTTCCAGTTATTATCTTTGGGAATAAGTACCCAACGACCGCCATACTTTTCTGCAGGAGGATTAGTTAAAATACTGACACCATTTTTATCTGGAGTCATACTTAGACCGATGTAATTAATTGTTTTACCTATTTGATCTACACCAATTCTAGCAATAATGGGGTATAAATTAGGAGAGAGATTGGTAGTTAAATTGTTTTCTGTCAGCTGAAACAGCTGTTCTATTTTTTGAGTATTTAGTAAAAAATCTTTACTAAACAGTTTGTCCTTTAAAGCGGATATGATTTGTTGTTGTCGACGAGACCTAGCAAAATCAGTACCCTCCTGACCCACAGAGTGACGCGATCTGACATATTTTAAAGCAAGATCCCCGTTTAAACGGTTTTGCCCTTCAGAAAAAGTAATTGTTTGATAGCGACTGGCAATGGGTAGAGCATTTTCTTTTCCAGGAATAGGATATTCGTTGTCGGTAAATCCTGGAGAGATATATATATCCACACCTCCCAACAGATCTACAACTTGCTGAAATAAGTTAAAGTTAACAATGATTGTATAGTTTACCGGCTGACCTAAGACCTCTAAGACACTAGTTTCAGCTAGCTTTATTCCAGCGCCAGGACTTGCCTCCTCTCCGTAGTGATAAGCAGTGTTAATTCTGTCTTGCAGAGAGGGTATCCACAAATCTCTAGGAATACCTATTTCACTGATTTTATTATTATTTTTATCGTAACTTACAAAAATAAGACTATCCGTTAAATTTGGAGAGTCGACTCCTTCTCCTCTGATTCCCAAAAACAGAAAATTTGTAACTCCGTTTTGACTGCTTAAGGTGTCGGTGGTCTGGCCAAAAAAACTCAAAAGATCCTTGGGTTTAACATCCACCTGTTTGAGAACAGCAAAACCTTTTTGGGCCAAAATAAAAATTAAAATACCGAAAAAGGCTAACAAAATTAGATAAAGTTTTTTTTTCAAAAAAAATAAGCAATGTAAAAAGGTGCGGCTAAAAGAAAAGTTTTTGAACATGTTAGGATCTGTTGATGATTTCGGAAAAATGAGATGGATTGAGACTATCAGTACCCACAAGAACTCCCGCAATATTGGGTTGTCTTAAATAGAGATTTACGTTGTCTGACGAAACAGAACCTCCATATAAGACAGGAGACTGGTGATCGACCAAAAAAGATATCTGTTTGGCGACATGATTTGCATCACTTGGATTAAAGGGATTATTTGTTCCTATTGAGGAGTGAGGTTCAAAGACAAACAGACATCTACCAACTTCTACATTTTGTTGGAATAACTCTTTTATTTGTTCATCTAAATAAGGAGTGTCAATACAGACAATAGGAGTGATTGAGTGCTCTAGTAACAAAACGCACTTACTGGCGACCATGGCGGAAGTTTCACTAAAAATTTCTCTTCTTTCAGAGTGGCCAACTAAACAATATGACACGAGCTCAGACAGCATAGCTGCGTTTATTTCACCAGTATGTCGTCCAGGAGGGAGATGGGAAACATTTTGAGAAGCACAAAAAATAGGAAGGTTTAATTCAGATGATTTTTGATTAAACGCGGCAATATCAGTAAAGGGTAAACAAAGAATAATTTTTTTTTGATCGGTGATTTTTGGTTTAAGAGTAGCAAGATCATCTAACCAAATTAGAGATTGAGTAATACTTTGATTGCTTTTCCAGTTACCAATTATGTATTTCACTATACGACAATTATATATGTAAAGAGGATACTTTTTATAGTTTCCGGGTCTAGCCCGGAATGACAAGGTCGCATAACAATAGCTTTCGCATGAATGATGATGCAAGGTAGAATAGTAGAGTGAGAAATGAAGAATTAAATCCCGAACAACTACAGGCAGTAACACATAAAACTGGACCCTTGTTGGTACTTGCTGGAGCTGGTTCAGGAAAAACCAAAGTATTGGTTCATAGAGTAATAAAACTAATAGAAGAGGACGGTGTGCCGGCCAGGAGTATTGTTCTGCTTACTTTTACCAATAAAGCAGCAGAAGAAATGAAGCAGCGAATAAAGAATATTTTAGGAGAGGGAGTATCTTTAGGCTTTGTTGGTACCTTTCACACTTTTTGCGTAAAGCTTTTACGAGAGTTTGGAGAATATATTGGAGTAAACAAAAAATTTGTGATATTTGATAGTGAGGATAGTGAAGCGCTCATTAAAACAGTCTTAAAAGAACTTAATATTGATCCAAAAGAGAGTAAGCCAGGCATGTTTTCGGCTGTAATCAGTAAAATGAAAAACGATTTTAAAAGTATTGGTGACTTGGAGAAAACATCTGAGAACTACTTTTATAAACAAGTTTTAAAGGTTTGGAAGCTTTATCAAAGTAAGCTGACAAAAAATGCAGCAATGGACTTTGATGACTTACTAGTAAAGGCTGTAGAACTATTACAAAATCCGCAGATAAAAGAAAAAATTAACACTAGGCTAAAGTGGATTTTGGTAGATGAGTATCAAGATACAAACAAAGTGCAGTTTGAGTTAACTAGACAGCTTGCAGGAGAAGAAAGAAACCTAACTGTGGTAGGGGACGCCTCACAAGCGATATATTCCTTTAGAGGGGCAGACTTTAGAAACCTACTTTTGTTAAAACAAGAGTTTGCGGACATAAAAATGGTCGAGCTACCAAAAAATTACAGAAGCACACAAAATATTTTGGACTCTGCATACTCAGTAGTAAAAAATAACAATGGACATCCGGTAATAAAACTAGAGTCTACACAAGAAGAAGGTGACAAAATAGAACTAATTGAAAATGCTGATGAGGCTGACGAAGCAAGAATGATAGTGAAGGAGGCTGAAAAATATGCTGACAAAAACGAAGAAGTGGCGGTACTATATAGAACCAATGCCCAATCCCGCGCTATCGAAGAAGAACTAATCAGAAGAAGAGTTCCTTACAAATTGGTTGGTGGGGTGAGATTTTATGGTCGAGCAGAAATTAAAGACTTAATTGCCTTTCTCAGACTGATAAATAACAAAGATGAGGAAGTGAGCGTTGGCAGAATAGAAAAGATTGGAAAAAGAAAAGCGCGGGTGTTTTTTGACTGGTTGGGAACAAAAAATGAAACACTAGTTGATGAGAATCCGGCGACAGTTCTTAATGAGGTAATAAACAACGTTGGCTACTTGGATAAATTTGATGAGAGAGATGAGGCGGATGTGGCGAGAATTGAAAATATAAATGAGTTACTGGCCGTAGCCTCACTTTACAAAACAATTCCAGAGTTTTTGGAGAGTGCTGCCTTGGCAGAAGCAGAAACAAAAAAAACAAGTTCGAATGCAAAAATTATTCTGATGACGGTACACTCAGCGAAGGGCTTGGAGTTTGTCAATGTAATTGTGGCTGGGCTAGAAGAAGGAATGTTCCCCCACTCCAGATCAATAACTCTGGGAAGTAAAGATGAACTAGAAGAAGAAAGAAGACTGATGTATGTAGCCATGACAAGAGCAAAAAAAGTACTAATACTTAGCTATGCTAGATCTAGACTGGTTTTTGGAGGGAGACACACCTGTATTCCGTCTAGATTTTTGAGCGAGATAGACGGCAAGTTGGTGGAAAGAAAATATGCAAGCAGACTGGAGCAAAGATATGGGGACGATACATTCGAAGAACTCAAGGAATCAAGAACTCGAGAACTCAAGAAAGAAACTAGAGAGAGAAGAATTGTGCAGGATTGGGAGATAGAAAAAGAAACAAAACAAGACTTTAACGATGTGGATAATTGGTAATTCTCCCACTCCCCCTTTGATAAGGGGGAAACTACATTTTTTGAGATAAAATAGTTATGTGATTAGAGAAGCTACAGAAAAAGACAGAGGCAAAATAAATAAAGTGGCGACACACCCACTGCAGTCTTGGGAGTGGGGCGAGTTTCGAAAAAAAACAGGGGTTAAGGTTTCTAGATACCTGGAGATAGAAGATGACACAATTAAGAACGTTTTTCAAATTACGTGGCACAAACTACCAGGTCTTAGTACTTTTGTTGGCTATTGTCCAAAATCAGTAATACCTAGCAAGCAGATGGTGGATTTCTTAGTAAAGGAAGCAAAAAAAATGGGAGCTATTTTTATCAAATTTGAACCTAATGAAAGTGATTTGAAGAAAAAAACACTCTTAGAAAAAGATTTGCGATTTACCGCAGGGAAACCATTGTTTACAAAACACTCTTTTGTTTTGGATATTAACAAAAGCGAAGAAGATCTGCTTAAGAACATGCATCAAAAAACTCGCTACAACCTTCGTTTGGCAGAGAAAAGAGGAGTTTTAATAGTTGAAGATAACAGCTTGGAAGCTTTTGAAGAGTATTGGAAATTAACAGAAGAGACAACAAAAAGACAAGGTTTTTATTCTCACACCAAAAGCTATCACCAAAAGATGTTTACCGAAATGACTAAATCTGGAATGGGACACCACCTTAAAGCTGTTTACAGAGATGAGGTGATTACTACCTGGATGATTTTTATTTTGAACAATAAAATTTATTATCCATACGGGGCCTCATCTACAAAATACAGAGAGGTAATGGCAAATAACCTAATGATGTGGGAAGTGATTAAAATGGGCAAAAAAAACAAATGCGTTAGTTTGGATATGTGGGGAAGTATGGGACCAACCCCCGATATCAAAGATCCTTGGTATGGCTTTCATAAATTTAAACAAGGATATGGGGGGAAACTGGTTGAGTTTTTGGGGACATACGACTTGATAGTTGATCGCTGGTGGTACAAAACATACTTATTTACAGACAAGCTGAGATGGGTAGTACTGAGAATTATAAAAAGAATGAGTTTTTTAAAGTGGAAGACTTGAGGCAGAGTAAGAGTTGGCGAGAGTATTGCACAACTAAGGGATGGAGGGTTGTAGATATTCCATCTCAGAAAAGAGGGTTATTTATACAAGCAATAGTGCTTCCTTTGGCGTTTTTTGGGCTTAGTTTTTTAAAGTTGCAGAGATCTAAAGAAGAACCAGATTGGCAAGAATTTGCAAAAATTAGAAGAAAAAATAGAGTTATTAGTTCAATAATTGAACCCTTACCAGGAACAAATACAAGAAGTTACAAAAGGTGGGGCTACAAGCTTTCAAAATTTCCCTACCTTGCCACAAAAACAATAGTAGTAGATCTTACAAAAAGTGAAAAGGAGTTGTGGAAAAATTTATCAGAAAACACAAGAAGACTAATCCAAAAAAACAAGGAGATTAAAGTAAAAAAAGTAAAACCACTTGTTTTTTTGAAAATTTGGAAAAAATACAGCAAAATTTGGACCCTTACCGAAAAGGAAATAGTTAGCCTAAAAGAAAAATTAGGCAAAAAAGTAACTTTTTATCTTTGTTACAAGCAGGGGAAATGTCAGTCTGGGATACTACTACTACGAACTAGGGACATGGCAAACTATTATCATTCTTTTACTACCTCCGGTGGAAGAAGAACAGGTGCTCATTTTGCTTTAGTCTGGAAAACATTTTTGGAAGCAAAAAATGAGGGACTAAAACATTATGACTTTGAGGGAATATATGACATAAGGTGGCCACAAAAAAAATGGATAGGTTTTACTGAGTTTAAGAAAAAGTTTGGCGGTAAAGAGATTTCCTTTCCGGGCTGTTTTCATAGATGGTTTTAAAAATTGCATCTTTATAATAAATGTTTATAATGAAGTTATGAAGAAAATATTTGCTACTTCAATAATTGTTCTTGTTATTAGCTTATTTGTTGGACAAGCAAAGGTTTTTGCTTTTTGGCCTTTTGACAGCTTTAAAACTCAAGGTAAGGTTATGGGTGAAACAACTACAAATACAACCGATGTTATGGCGGTTAATGAGTACTTAAGTATTATTAATGAAGCTTGTAATAACATAAGTTCATCTCAAACTGCTTGGCAACCATATGGAAATACAACAAATACGGACGCAGCAAATTCTCGACGTTATCGACAAGAGATGAACACCTTGACCAACTCTGTGATAAGCAAGTGTAAAGATATTAAATCTCTAACGGACAAAATAATATCGATGTCCAAAAAAATGGGCTACGATATTCTTCCCTATCAATCAAATTTAACAGAAACTAACACATACACCTCTCCTACCCCAACAAAAGGTACCGCTATAGGTAGTTGCAAGAGGGGAGCTGATGGCACTTGTTGCGAAAAAGGTGTTTGCAACTCTGCTGGTTCATGTATGTGGACTTGTTGCACTAGAACTACTATGACAATGTCTGGAGGAAGCAAACAAGGAAATTCTAAGTGTGTTTCTAGTGTATATGAAAAAGGTAAGTCCCCTCTTGTAGAGTAAGCAATCACCAAACAATTATTTTATTTTTTGTCGCTTGTAGGTATGAGTTTGTTTTACTAAAAGGCTTACTACCAAAAAATCCATTGTAGGCAGATAGAGGTGATGGATGAGGGGATTTTAGAACTAGATGTTCACTTGGATTTATAAAGGATCCTTTTTTTTGGGCATAGTTGCCCCAAAGAATAAAAACCAGATTCTTTTGTGACTCAGAAAGTTTTTTAATAATAGCATCGGTAAAGATTTCCCAACCTTTGTTTTGGTGAGAGCCGGCTTGATGAGCTCTGACAGTTAGAATGGAGTTTAAAAGCAGGACACCTTGATTGACCCAAGAAGTTAAGTTTCCAGAATTATTTTTTACACCAAGATCAGCGTAGAGCTCTTTATAGATATTTTTGAGAGATGGTGGTGACTCTACACCGTCTGGGACAGAGAAAGATAGTCCGTGAGCTTGGCCATCGCCATGATATGGATCTTGTCCCAAAATAACTACTTTGACTTTGTCCACCGGCAAACTATCTAGGGCGTTAAAAATATATTTTCCAGGTGGGAAAACTTTTCCTTTTTGATATTCTTGTTTAACAAAGCTTACAAGCTCTAAAAAATAGGGTTTATCAAATTCCTCTTTCAGTAATTCTCGCCAACTATTTTCTAGTTTTACTTCCATATCCCCTATTTGGGCATGTTGGGAATGTTTGGCATGACAGGTATAGACGGTATGTTTTTCATCATCTCAGAGAGATCGGTAAACTTGATGTTTGTGGGAAGGGTAAATTTACTCTGGTCTACACCCCAAGGAGAACATTTCATGTCGTATTCTTTTTCCATATCTTCTTTGGCACCAGCAACGTCGGTTTTGACGGTTTTAGCCTCGCTTTCAGATGGGGTTTCCAGCTTTATTTTCATGCCAGTATTTTTTTGGTCTTCCCAAGTATAAATATATTCACCATCAGAGATCATGTGGTTTATAAGAGTTTTTTTGGTGTCAGCAGGACTAGTCATTTCTATATCAGTAGCGAATTTTTTACCAGAAATATAAGTTGTTCCCTTGGTACTCAATTTATTTTCTGTGTCGGTAAACTCGTAAGTACAATTTAAACTTTTACCCATACCAAGAAGAGTTTTAAGGGTGGATTTTTTACTAAAAGATTCTTCTTTAACCTCGGCATTGTTTTCTATTGCTCCAGAAGGGGTGGAGGCTGTTTTGTTGCAGGCAGATAGCAATAAACTAAAACTAAGAACTATTAACACGGAGCCAAGTTTGTTTTTCATAAACAAATTATACAACTTGGGATTTTTAGACTTTAGGGAACTTCGTAGAAAGACCAAATGTTCCGTCTACTAAAGGCTTTATTTCAAAATCCCCAAAGAGAAGAGGTGCTACTTGATAAAGACAGCGAAAAGTTTCTAGGGCAGTACGGCGGATTTCTACTTCAGCGTGTTCGCTGCCTCTGGCATTTAGAAAATGTCTCCACGCTCTGACATTACCAGTAACCAAAATGGGAGCTTCGGCTTCGTTAGGCAGAGCCGAGCGAGCAACTTGGCGAACTTTTTTTCTTAGATCAGTTTTTCTTTCGGCACTCAAAAGTTGCTCACCGGACTGTTGTTTTTTGGCGAGGTAGTCTGTAATTGTGTCATAGTGTTTTTGGAGATACTCGATTCTTTCTTCAAAAAGTCCATGAAGAAATTCGTCCCCTACATATTCTGGTCTTTCTACGAAACGAAGAGTTTTGCCACCGACGTAACGTTGAGATACTTGAGAGAAGCCAAAACCAGCACGATGGCGGACAAGTTCGTGAGTAAGACTTCTAGATACACCCCACATTAGGACAGAGATATTGGCGTGTTCCAAAACAGAACCATGACCAGATTCTTTGATGTTTTGAAAATAGACATTGGCATATTCATTAGTAGTACGGTTGGGACCAAAACTTAAATAGCAAAGTTGACCAGCAACTTTGCACAAACTTTCAGCTGGCATAAGAGGAGTGGGGTCATTTAGATACTGAAAAAATTGAAGCTCTCTGGGAAATCCGTTTAAAAATGCTTGAAGACCACTAAACTCTACTTGAGGAACAGAAAGGATAGCAACTCCGGGTTCACGGAGATAGGTAAGACCTTTTCTAGTTTCGTAGACTTCGGGGTTAATGTAGGGAAAAGGATTTTTTTTAGTTTCTATTTCTATCAGCTTACGTCTATCAAATTCGGGCATTAATTAAATATAGCAAATAGATTTAAATAAAATTTTCTTTGCTTTAGACCAAACCGAAGTCTTTTTTGCGCTGGACAATAATTTTTTCTTCCAAAGTAGGATCATCTAAACTTTGAACCTCCAGCAGACTAGTAAATGACTGGGCAAAATATTGATATTTGTCTCTACTTGGAAAATCAAATGGCATTACGGTAAGATTCCAGTCGACAAAAGGCTTAATTTTTTTATCGAGATAAAAGCTTAAGACCGAGTGACTGACTTCTGTTTGAGTTTTAGCTAAAAGAATTCTTGCTGAAAGCCAAATAACTTTAGCTAGGCGAGCTAGATCGCAAAAGATTAAAACGCTGTCTTCTGTGGCTATTTCTTCTTTTGCAAACTCTAGATTTTGGGGGGTGGTAATAGATTTTTCTTCGAGAACAATTTTTATGTCTGGAGGGAGTAGGTTTTTTATGTAGTTGCTCATCGATTGAGCTTCGGATAGATCTTTGTGGAGGGGATTAGTAAAACCACCACAGATTATTAACTTTTCTATTTTTTGATCAGTAACCGTTTTAGCAATCCAATCTAAATAATCTTTGTATTCTTGGTTTGATTCCTCAAACAAACCATAACCCAAAACGATAGCAATATTCATAAATTAAATTATAAACTAGTAGTTGACCTTATAGTTACTGTAAGGTGTAGAGTGAAGATAATGAAGAAATACAGCATTGGAGAAGTGGCAAAACTTAGTGAGGTAGACTCGAAAACTTTGCGGTTTTACGAGGAAAAAGGAGTGATAAAGTCGGCTAAGAGAGAAGAGAATGGATATAGATACTTTACAGAAGAAAATTTGGAAGAAATAAAAGTAGTAAAAAACGCAAGAGATCTGGGACTAGGATTGACAGAAATAAAGGAGTTAATGATTGGCTGTACTGATGGGAACTGCAGACATACAGCAGAAAGAAATCAGAAAATTATTGATGACTATATTAATAAACTAACCGAGAGAATTGAGCAAATGGAGAAATTGAAGAAGAGAATGCTCGTTTTACAGAAAAATGGACCGTATTGCTGTGATGTGTTGCACCAATTAGTAATTAGTAAAGAGAAAGGAAGGTGAGAAATATGTATAAATGTACTTGTTGTGGTAGTGAGTGCCAGTGCGAAAATTGTACCTGTAAGTAGTTTTCTTTCCACCGTGATCGCGACATGGTGGAGAAATAAGTTTTTGATAAGATGGCATATGTTTGATCTGGAAATACAAGAAGGAAATGATTATGACAAGTTACCATATTTGGATGAGAAAGAACTGGGAAGAGATTTTATAGATTTTTATAGAGAAGCGAAAGATTGGGATGTGTTTGAGAGTGAGTTGCTAGATGAATTGGTAGAGAATCCTGGATGGTTATTAGAAAAGGAGCCAGAGTTAGCGCAAGTTGCTTTGGAGGTTTTAAAGGCAAGTAAGGGTTCTGGTGAAGCAATAAAGGATAGGTTGGTGGGACAGGTAGACGAAAGAATTATGGTTCCACTTTTTTTGCGGGCAATTGAACTTTTTTCTGAAAAGGAAGGGTTTAAATACTGGTGGAGTTCAGCGGAGTATTCAAATGTAGTAAATAATGACAATACGATTGCAGTAACTTTTGATATTTCTCTTGATGAAGTTAGGAAACACTATTACAGTGGGCTGATGGGCAAGAGAAAAGAGCCATGTGTTGTACGACTTTCAATTGAGTCGCTAGTAAATAAGTACAGGCAATCAGACAGACATGAGATGGAGTTATTTTTTGAGCATGCTCCGGAAAGTGCTTTTGAGTCCGTTGATTTAAAGTCTGATTCGGAAGGTTTGGATATTGTGGTTTATAAGGGAATTAAAGAGAAAGAAAAAGAAGAAGATAAAAGGTTGATTAATCCAATGGGTTTCGCCAACATATAAACCAACCAGATTCTCAGTAGTAGGTGCACAAAGTGAAATGTATAAATTTTTGAGAAAAAAATATCCTGATTTAAAAAAGTCTGCAGGTGCCGGGTTTTTTATTTTGACTGACGATGATTGTAACCCAACAGAAATTGGAGACATTGGTGGACAGAAAGAATCTGTAAAGCTGATCAATTAAATAGCCAGATTTGGGTGGTGGTGTAACTAAATTTTCAACCCCGGTGTCCTGTCACAGAGGTTTTTTTAATGATATTAGTAATTAATGCTTGAGACATCGGTTTGACCTAATTCCAAACATATTTCGCCTAAATTACAATTTACAAATAAACCAGAAAAATTCCTATTATTATCTTGGGTTGAAAGGTAACACTCTAGCATAAACTGATTGTTTGGAACTGTTAGGGTTTGTTGGATGTGATTGTAGTAGCGTTGTCTTGGTTGTATAGCCTGCAGGTCAATTCTTCTACCTAACAGGTAATATCCATCCACATTGTCTATTTTGGGCAATGGTCGATTATTAACATAAGAACCGTGTCTTTCGGGCTGTCGATAATTCAGGGACCTAGCAATTTCAATGTTCGTCTTGTCCCACGTTGATCTTGGCTTATTGGGACAATAGTGTGTTTTTATTATTGAACCGTCTTGCTGTAAATGTAGCGTTACATGCTCATCCCTATCTATAAAACGTAAAATAACCTGATCAGGCCTTTGATCAATAATTTCAATAAATGGCTTATTGTGGAATGGTGATTGAGCAGAAATAATCATTTTTATTTCTCGGGCCAGCAGTGGGAGAAGAAGGGGCAGGTGGAGCAAGTGTTGGTGTCAGTAGTGCGGGAGAAGTCGAGCGTGCGAATGGAGGCGACAGATTCCTTGATAAGGGTTTTTAGGTTTTCTACTTCCTCTGTGGTTATACTAAACTTTTCTTTTTTAAATTCCCCTTTTTCGTTTGGTTCAACAAAATCAATTTCTGTTTGTTCCACTTTATAAGGGAAGGTTTTGTCTAACTCTGCTAGGAGTCGATAGAAGATTAGTTGGCGTTTGTAGTCGCCGTTGCTGTTTTGGGTATTACCTTCTATTTCGTTTCGGCTTTTTGGCTTGCCAGTTTTGTAGTCGACAAAGCGGACTTCTTTGGACGATGGGGAGGTGAGATCGATGCGGTCGGCTTTGCCAGTGAGAGCGATATCGTCGAGATGGATTTGGGAGGTGAGAGAGGTGCCAAATGATTTTTCGGTAAAGAGAGTTTTTTGGAAATCTTTTTCATTGGCTTCGTAGTAGCTAGTTAGAACCTTTTTGCCATGGGCGAGTCGGTCTTTGAAGTCATTGGGGCTTAGTATTTCTCTTTTTAACGCTTGTTCAAAACTATTTAAAAAGTCACTTTTAGATACCAGCTTATCTTCATTGAGGTTTTTGTACAGATTTTCTAGAGCATAGTGGACCGCGGTACCAAAACACATCGACGGAGCCTTGCTTCTGGGAATTCTATAGAGATTGTCGAGTTTAAATTTGTAGTGACAACTTAAATAGGTGTTTAGGGCTGTAGGAGAGAGCTTAAAGTCTTTGAGAATTTCTTTTAGATACTCATCTTCATCTGGCAGAACCGTGTCTGTTTGGGAAGTGAGATTGTTTCCTAGAATTTTAGCGGTGGTTTTTTCTAATTCTGTCGTATTAACTTCTTCAATTAATTCTTTTGGGAGGTCTTCGAGGAAAATAGAGGGGTAGGTCATTTTGGCCGAGCTTTGGTAGGCGGTGGAGCCAGTGAGAGTTATTTCTTGCTTGGCACGAGTAAGGGCCACATAAAAGAGGCGGCGCTCTTCTGAATTTTTATCTTCCTCAATTTCTGTGTCCTCAAAAACAATTATTCCTGGGGGGAGTTTTATTAGCTCTCTTCTGGTTTTGTTACCCCAGTGAGTGTCGGCAAAGCGGTAGATAAAAATAGTTTTCCACTCTAACCCTTTGGATTTGTGGGCCGTGGTAAGGGTAACAGCTCTTTGCTCACCGACCAAAACTTGTTCTTCTAGTTTTATGTTGTTGTCTTGCATAATCTGGAGGTTTTGCAAGTATTTTTTGAGTGTTAAGTCTGGGAAAGCCTGGCTTTGGATTTTGACATCTTCAAATAAAGTATTAAATCTGTTTAGTTCAATTACAGAATTGGGTAGAGACAAAAGCTGATTTAGGAGACCAGATTCCTGAAAGATAATCTGAAAGATTTCTGGGAGAGCGCTACTTGCTGACTTAGAGTTCCAGGAGATGAATTGATCTATAGTGTCTAGTATTTTCTGGATTGCCTCGTCGTTTTCAACTCCTCGCAATGACGGATTTAGCAAGTGATCGATGAGGGACTGGCGGGAGAGGTAGGCTTGGCGGGAGAGTTTTAAAATCTCCAAAGGAGAGATGTTGAGATGTGGATAATTTAAAACAGTAAAGAGATCCAAGTCGTCATTTTTGTCTTGGATGTTAGTAACAACTTTTAAGAGTTTTATAAACTGGGAGACGAAGGGAGTTGTAATTATGTTGGTTCCCGCTTCTAGCCTAAAAGGAATATTTCTTACTTTAAATAGATTAACTAGGTTTTCTATATCTTTGTTTTCTTTGGCAATGATGGCAATATCGGCTGGATTTTCCCCTCCTTTTATTTTATTTTCTACAGTGGTTGCAATGAATTCGTCTTCAAAGAGAGAAGAGGAAAACTTGGCAGTTTTTAGCTTAGTATTCTCAAGATCGCTGTTTGTAATTAAGGGTTTTTCGTCGATAAGTTTTGCAGAAAGATCTAGGACTGTTCTGGTGGAGCGGTAGTTTTGCTCTAGGTTGATCTGGGTGTGAGAGGGAAAAATATTTTTAAACTGAACAAGATTTTCTTTACTTGCGCCTTGAAAGCGATAGATGGATTGGTTGGGATCACCAACTGCGAAGATGTTGGCTTGTTGCCCCCAGAAACTGGCAAGGGCAAAGATTAGTCTGTTCTGTGATGAGTTTGTATCTTGGTACTCGTCTACCAAAATATACTGGAATTTTTCTTGGTAATTGAGGAGAAAATCACTGTCCTTCTCAAAACTTTCGGTGACCCAGTTGATCATATCGTCGAAGTCAAAGCGACCAAGTGAGCTTAGTTTTGTTTGATATTTTTCGTAGACATCGAGAAGTTCTAGGTTTTTGTTTACTTGTTTTTGTTTTTCAGTAGTGGCGGTTTTACTCAGATCGTCTTTTTGAATCTCAAATTCATCTTTGAGGATGGAGACTATTTGACGAAAACGAGGAATGGTAAAACCTTCGCGTTTTAGAGTGGAAATGCTGCTGATGATTGCTTGGGAATAGTAGAGAGGGTCATTTAGAGGTTTTATACTTTCATAGTCACCACTTTCTAGAATCTCTTTAATTATTTGAATTTTTTCTAGGTCGGTGACATTTTTCATACCAGCTGGTCTACTGAATCGTTCTGGGTTTTGGGAGATAATGTCGTTGCAAAAACCATGAAATGTTGTGACTTGAACAAAGTAACCATCTTTTCCAATTAGTTTTATTAGTCTTTGCCTCATTTCTCTGGTGGCGGCTTCGGTGAAGGTAAGGGCTAGGATGGAGCTAGGGTCGGTATCGGTTTGTTTGAGGATATTGGCAATGCGAGTGGTAAGAACTTGAGTTTTGCCAGTGCCCGGACCAGCAAGAACTAATACTGGGCCTTCTATAGTATCAACAGCCTGGCGCTGGTTTGTATTTAATTTTTTATAGGCAAGATCAAATTCTTTGGTATCGTGTGGCATGAGCTATTCTATATCTTTTGTTTTATCAGAGAGGAGGGAGGTTTTTAGATCCTTAGTTGTGTTGAGCTTGTTGCCGATTTGGTTAAGATTTTGGGAGGTGAGATTTAAAGTGTTAAAGGCGTTAGTTAGGTGTTTGCCCAGTAGACCAAAGTTTTCGCTTAGCTTGTCGTAGTCTTTTTGAACGGCCTTTAGGAGAGTAAAAACTTCGGCAGTTTTACCAGCAATTTTTTGACTTTCTAGGGAGAGGAGAATGGTTTGGAGACTTGCATAGAGAGTGGTAGGAGAGACCGGATAAACGCGAAGATCTTTACTTAGATCCATAATCTCGGTATTAGTGACAACTTCGTAGTAAATAGTTTCGGAAGGAAGATACATGAGAGCAAAATCTAAAGTATCTTCTTGGGGAAGAATATATTTACTAGCTATGTCCTTTAGGTGTTTTTTGACATCTCGGACAAAGAGCGACCTAAATCCGTTTTTTTCGGTATTAGTTTCGGAGCTATATATTTTTTGGAAATTTTCCATAGGGAACTTGGAGTCTATGGGAAGTAGTCCACCTTGAGTTTTGATAACCAGGTCAACAATACTTCCGGAACTAAAATGATGCTGAGTAAGGAACCCTGTTTTGGGAAACATCTGAGCAACAAGATCATAAAGGACTTGTTCGCCGATGTTACCACGGAGCTTAGGGGACTTGAGATATTCATGGAGATCTTTCATAGAACGACTAACTTCTCCAAAAGCACCAGCTTCCCTTTTGAGCTCGCTCATAATAGTGGTGGCTTGCTCTAAGCGGGAAAAAAGCTCACGATAATTTTGTTGTAGGGACTGGGTAGTGTTTTTATTATTAATATCAAAAGATTGCTGAAGAGATCCTAACCACTTAGTGAGCAATGGATCAGTTTTGGGTTGTTCTAGTTTGCCTTTTAGAACAAAATAGAGAAGAACGAGACCAGTAGCAAGAAAAAGTAAAATGATTATAGTATCTGATGACATAAATTCATTTTAGACTAAAGCAGAAGAAAACACGAATATGTGATTAAATTAAGAGGATTAATTTTGGATGGATAAATGAAAACTGAAAGAAATAATAAGAAAAGACATGGACTGCTGATTGTTTTTTTGGTGCTTAATTGGTTGGCTGTGGCCTGGGTGGTTTGGAATGTTGATCCAGAGAATATAAAAAATATTATTATTCCAGGAATCTATCTACCAATGTTAATTTTGGTTTTTGGTGCGCTCTTTTGGCTGTTTTCGATTTTATTTTTGTCAGCAAAAATGGCTTTGCGTTGGGCTAGTGGAGTTTGTCTGTTTGTTTTACTTAGGTTTTTGGATATGGGAACTGTTTTGAATGGTTTTTTAATTTTGGGACTACTAATTTCTTATGAAGTATACAGATTAGGACAAAACACACAAAACAATGATACAGATAGCAAAAAGAGGGAGGTTGCACTTTAATTAAATAAAGTTATATTTAACATATGCAACTGTCACAAAAACCACTAAATAAAACTATTGAGTCACAACTAGAAAAAATGTTTTGGGGAATTTTGGCAGAAACAGATAATCCGGAGAGCATAAAACTACTACTATCTGACATCCTTACAGAAGGGGAAAAGACTGCAATTTTAAAGAGAATAGGGATAGCTGTTTATCTGGACAAAAGGAGAAGTTATGAAGATATAAAAAATAACATTAAGGTGAGCTCGGCTACTATAGCCAGCGTGGCGGAAAAATTGGGAAACCAAGGTTGGCAAGAGATAATTAAAATGATTAAGGCGGAAGAGTGGGCTAGTGAGTGGAGCGACAAGTTGTCGGGGAGAATAAAGAAGATTTTTGGATAGATGGATTCCAAGTCATGCCCACAAAGTTGGTGCCTGTAGGTTAAAATAAGCGTATGGCTAAGTTTTATATAACCACCACTCTACCGTACGTAAACTCTGATCCTCATATAGGATTTGCTATGGAAATCGTGAGAGCGGATGTTATGGCTAGAGTTGAGAGGCTAAAAGGTAGCGATGTTTGGTTTAATACTGGTACAGACGAACATGGGCAAAAAATTTACCAGAAGGCAATTGATGAAGGAGTCACCCCCATTGAGTATTGCGATAAGTTTGCTGACAAGTTTAAGAGCCTAAAGCAGAGTTTAAATCTTTCCTACGACACTTTTATTAGGACTACTGACGAAAAACATATTAGCGCAGCTCAAGAATTTTGGAAAAAATGTTTTGA
>CAYSAM010000002.1:0-93438 GCA_964429015.1 uncultured Pseudomonadales bacterium
TTTAAATCTCTCAGCAAAAGTCTCTATCTCTTGAACAGTCATCAAGTCACGAAAAAAAGCCTCTGCCTCCTTTACAGATTTTAGACTCAAAACCGCTTCAAAAAGCACTTTTGTATCTTTATTTTTCCAGTTTTCAGTTTCTTTGCTCATGTTGTTTATTGTATTAACGTATTAACATGTTAACACAGAAATACAAACCTGTCAAGTCACAAAAAAGCCCCCGATCTCTCGAGGGCAAAAAACCAAACTACATCTTCCGAATACGCACAATTCCCCACATCAGCAAAAAGGCACCAACCAACCGCAAAACCCACTCAGTTGCTGTCGCAGGAGCAGAAGGAAAAATGCTCGGCCAAACAAGTGATACCAAAACTGTTGCAAATACCGAAAAAATAATCTGGCTCGTCATTACCAAATTTTTTGTGGTGGCATTGCTCAAAGCCAAGCCTTTATTGGCCAAGCTATTCGCCAAAAAAACTACCACCATCAAAAAAGAAATAAACGGTACCGCTGTCAAGCTAGCTGCAAAAAGTCTTACATACTCGCCAAAGCTGCCCATGGCAACCGACGTCCCAACAGCAATAACCAAAGCAGCTACCGTCAGCCAAAAAAAGCGCCAAAATCCATAGCTAATCGCGTCAGAGTCATCCACACCATCTTTACTTGCCAATTCACTGATTGCGTTCACCAAATTGTATCCAAACAAAACAGTAATTAGCACCCCACCAGTCAAGCTAAAGTTCGCAGACTCCTTAAATGAAGCAATCGAAACACCAACAATCACAAGTAATACAGAGGGGACAAGTTTTCCAAACTGAATTCTCCCTCTCAGCGCATCGACTGCGGCAATATAAAGCACCGCAAGCGAAGACAGTGGTATCACAATAGAAGGATCAAGGGTTCGAAGTGACCACAAATAGATCCCTGTTGCAATTGCCGACAAAATTCCAGAAACAATCGCCGTTTTGTGAGCTTTAGCAGACATCCCTTTAATTGACTTAAAAGATCCATCAATCATTTTTCCAATCGGAGTCTGACAAAGTAAAAAGTTAATTACCAAGCCCACAAACGATCCCATGGTCAAATAAACCAAAGTCGAAACAAGCTTATCAGATGAAACGATCAGTTTGCTCATCACATATCCATCCCCAAGCTTATAAGCAACTGTAAGTAGCACGGCAAAAATCAACGGCAACAATGCGTTATCCAAACTTCGCCAGCTTGTATTTTTTGTGTTCATTTTTTCTCCTCGTGGATACATCACCACAAATACATCGATTTTTTCATCCTTGCCAAAATTTCTTCTGCAATTTCACTTGCATTCTTAGTACCAGTCGCAACTATGCTTGCCAAATCGTAACTTTCATACTCCTTACGACGCTTTCGCATAGGCTCAAGCATGTCGTTTAAAATTTCAGCAAGGCGCATTTTCAAAACCACATCCCCTACCTCACCAGCTCTGTACAGTTCTTTATAATGTTCCACTTCTACCTTATCTTTAGCAAAGGCATCAAAATAAACAAAAAGCGGATTACCTTCTACTTTACCAGGATCAGTTGGTTTTTTTCTACTCGGATCGGTATACATCTTCCTTACTTTCTTTACCACCTCATCTACCGAATCAGATAGATTAATGGCGTTCCCTTTGCTCTTGCTCATTTTTTCCTGACCATCAATCCCTACCAATCGTCCCACCTCACCGACCATTGCCTCACAAGGCGTAAAAATGTCAGATTTATAAAGCTTGTTAAATCTCCGCGCCAACTCTCGGCTGTATTCCAAATGAGGAACTTGGTCTTGACCAACAGGAACCAAAAGCCTACCTTGTCCCGGAATTGGAGATACCATACAAACATCTGCCGTCTGATCTACAGGGTAAGTCAAAAATCCCATACTTGGGTTTCTATTCCCCCGCATTTCATCCTTAATCGTCGGATTTCTTTCAATTTCACCAAGATTTGCAATCATCAGAAGATACTGAGAAATTTCAAATCTTGCTTTAACGCCGCTTTGCAAAACAAAGTGAACATTCTCTTTAAATGGATCAAGACCAACAGCCAACCAATCCAACACCACTTCTCGCACCGAATCACTAATAAGCTTCGGATTGTCCGCGTGTGTCGTTAAAGCCTGAACATCAGCCAATAAAAAGAAACAGTCATTATTTTGTTCTTGCGCTTGCAACCACATTTTAAGAGCACCAACATAATGACCCAAGTGAAGCGATCCTGTCGTTCTCATACCAGTCAAAACACGATTATAATTTTTCTTCATCATCTCTCCTTTTTAAATTAAATTCTCAAAGTTCAGTAGTTTCTCCCTGTAAAATTATGTCATCTTATTCCTTCTAACCTTTCATGTCAAATATAAATTGACAACAAGTCCAAAAATGATATCATTCATTCAAATGACATCAATCGAAACCGATGGATGGCGAAACAATGAAATCATTGTTAACGGTCAAACTCTCTCCGTTGAAAAAAATTCCAATTTTAAAAAAATTGATATTGAAAAAAGAAAAATCATTGCCGCAGAGCTCACCCCTCTAACTGGTAAAGGTTTTTTAAAATCAGATCTTTACAGCAAAGAGCTCACCGATGATGTCTTCAATCACGTCTTTTTTGCTCCCAGACTAACCATAGTAAGAAATAAAGAAAACTCACCCGTTGCTTTTGTTGCTTCAGAAATCAGAACTATTGACGACCAAGCCTTATACGAGTTGGGTGGCATAATTATTGATCCCTCACTCCATGGATCTGGTCTCGCTTTTCGATTATTAAGAGATGAACTTTTAGAAACAAAGGCAGAGATTCTCATTCTCCGAACTCAAAACAAGAGAATGCTTGGTCTTGCTTCAAAATTGGCAGCACTAGACACCGAGCTAACCCTACACTTTGCTCCATATATATACCCAGGTAATCTAGATGGTTACATAAACAGAAATGTTTATCCTGGCGGCCACTCTCTCTATGAAGACGAAGCTGCATTTGCCCAAGACGCCATAGAGGATATAAACTGGCGCCAAGGTGATGCCTTAGTTGTTTGTGGCTGGGTAATTATCCCCTAAAATTATTGACAAGAAACTACATAAGTTGTATGCTCTCTTCTAACAGCGTTTGAGTTGGGAGAATGGGCCCAACAAGCTGACTAGTGAACATCTCTTATAGAGAACAAGTAGCTAGTTCCGGCAGAGAACCGTTATCATTTCTCAGACCGAAATCAGTTTTTACTCGAGCCGGTTATCAAGATTAATCTAGCAATAGATTAATAAAACAAGGTGGCACAGCGGAAATCCGCCCTTGAATGCTTATAAATTAATAGGCGCTCATGGGCGGCTTTTTATACAAAAAATGGAAAAACTAAAACAAAAAACACTCGACATTGCCGAAATAAGGCTTGTCGGTGAACCATATCAAAAAAATGTTGATGGTGATGCAATAGATGCCACCAAAGTTATGGAAGTCTTAGCTTTCAATGAGAGCTATGCAGAAAGATTAAAACAATCTATCGCAGAGAATTCAAAAAATCTTATCCCTCTAATTGAAGGTGGCTATTACGGTGTCGATGCCAAACTAAAAAAGGGCGAAAATCTAACCTACGAAGAAGCATTTTCCTTAATGACATTCGTCACCATGACCTCCAATCGCCAAATAAGGTCAGAGCTAGCTCAAAAAATTAAAGTTGGCGACACTAGCAAAGAAACACTAATGCTTCAAGGTGTTGCTCTACTTTCCGCGATGTCCACAAAAGAAGCTTTCGTTGGATTAACCCCAGAAGAAATAGCCGGGCTAACCGCAGCAACATTAGAACTAGATACAATCGTAAAAATAAATGGTGAAGAACAGGTTTTTGGAATAGGTGGTATGGGCGGAGATAGGGGTTATCCCAAAAACGGTAACAATTCAAAATTGTTTAGTCTGTCCACTATGAGCTCTGCTGTTCTTGCCAATTTTCAAAATGTCCACAAACACCACTCATACCCAAACACTTCAAAGGTGGCAGGTCAAACCGCTATCGAAGCTATTGGTGGTCGTTCAGACCAAAACTCATCCAAACAAATGGAATATCTCCAAAAAGAATCCGGATTGTTTATGTCCTCTTGCCATACCACAAGAACCTTACACACCATTTCACATCGCTTAAAAGGCGAAACTATCAATCACATTGTTGGCCCACTATCTATACCCATTGCCAAAGAAACCACCGTAAACGCAATGATCGGCGTAAACGATAACGTCCACCCCGAAACAGTCATCAAATCTTTACAAATCCTTCAGGAAAAAAGTGTACAGTTCTATGGCAACAGTGTTGCTTTTTGTGGTCTTATTACCCAAGATTCAAATTCGCAAGATTTTCAAGAAAAGTCGTACTATCGTTCCCCAGAAACAAAACGCAAAGTCGTCCTAGATGAAGTCGCTCCTCCCCCATACGACACCCTAGCTTCTTTTTTGATAAAAGGTAAAAACATGGGTACCTATATTATCAGACCTACAGATTTTTTAGAACAATTATTTCTTGATCAAATTAATTTTAACCAACTACTCATACCAAACACCGCTGAAAGTATTCTTTCAGCTAATACCGACGCTGTAAGCGGAAAGGATTTGCCAAAATCCATCTACTTATCAATGACTGTTGCTCTGGGTCTTTTCACAAGATATTACGCCCATCTACCTGGTGCCCTAAATCCAACTACTGGGCGTGTGAACAGTCAAATGTTACAAGATGCTTTTCTAAAATCATTTGATGCGATAACAAGCGGTTTAGGAATAAAAAAACTCGAAGAATATATCCAAATGAGTTACGATGTAATCAAACAATAAAACACAATGAACAAGCTCACAAACCTTCTTGGCAAAAACCCATTAATGGGAATGATTCACTTTCCGCCTTTAGTTGGTTACCCAGACTATCCAGGTTTTTCTTACATTGCCAACAAAATGCTTAAAGAGGCTAAGGTATTAGAAAATGCAGGTTTTGATGCGATAATTATAGAAAACAACTACGATACTCCACACTCAGAAAAAATTACTGCCTCATCTGCTGCCATGTTTGCTTCTCTTGCCAGACTACTCCAAGACAATATCAATGTTCCTCTTGGTCTAGATATTCTCTGGAATGACTACGAAACATCCCTAGCAATATGCGCTTCTACAAAAGCAAGTTTCTTTAGAGTACCTGCTTTTGTCGACACAGTAAAAACTAGCTACGGAATTATGAATGCAAAAGCCAAGGAGGTTATTGTCTTAAGAAAAAAACTCAATCTAGAACACATTGCCATTCTCGCAGATATCCAAGTCAAACATTCAGAAATGGTAGACAAAAACAAAACATTAACCCAATCTGCAACAGAGGCCATCTCTTGTGGAGCTGACGCTCTCATAATCACGGGAAAGTGGACGGGAGACGCTCCAAAAATGGACGATCTAATTGAAGTAAGAAATGTAAGTGAAAGTTTTCCAATTATTATTGGTAGTGGGGCTACAAAAGAAAACTTAGCTTCTTTACTCAAATATGCTAACGGAATAATTGTAGGAACAGCATTAAAAGAAGGTGAATCACTTTCCAAAAAGAAAGAAATCAACCTTAAACCATTCGAGGCTTCCTTAAGCCAAAAAAAATGTGAGTCTTTCAAAAAAGAGTACCTTTTATGTCAAAAGAAAACATCCACTCAATCTTAGACCAGCCAAAATTTAAACCATTTACTCAAGAATTTTGGTTCAACTCCAAAGGAGAACAATTATCTCGCCCAATCTTTGAAACCCAAATCAAACTCAAAAAAGGAACACTTGCCAGTTTTTTAGAAATTTTATCTTTCTATTCAGCTTCTCGTAATCCATTTTTTCTCGAATTTTATACCCCCACTGGCAGCTTGGTTGAAACGGAAATTAGAGGCTATCGAACCTCCTCAGAACATAGTGAAATCTACGACTTTCTCAATATCTTAGTTGCTCTATCACCAGAACAAGAGCAAGTATTCTTTCCTGTAGATATAGATCCCGAAACAGATAGCTATTAACAGAATTAATTAATTTTCTTAATCACTTCTTCCACACTCAATATCTCTTGTTCCCCCGTCTTCATATTCTTAAAGGCAATTTTTCTAAGTTTAACCTCATCCTCACCTATTATTACCACATAAGGCACGCCCACTTTATTAGCATAAATTAATTTTTTCTTAAACTTTTCGTCTTCAGTGAAAACTTCTGTTTTAATTCCAGCCTCTCTAAGTTTTGTTGCTACTTCCAAAGCAAAAGTTAAGTCGTTATCTAAAGTCAAAACCATCACCTTAGCTGGAGTACTGCTTTCCGGCTCTATAATGCCGGCCGCCAAAAGCTGGCTAAAAAGTCTAGTAAGTCCAATCGAAATTCCTACTCCTGGGTGGCTAATATTGGTATAACTCTCGGCCAGGTCGTCATATCTTCCTCCACTACAAACACTACCACTAATACGCTCGTCCAAAAGAACTGTTTCATAAACTGTTCCAGTGTAATAAGAAAGACCTCGAGCAATAGCCAGGTCAAGTTTCAAGTTTTTCTCAGGTACTCCAAACTCTCCCGCTTTTTCCAAAACAATCTCCAATTCGTTTACACCTTCAATAAAGTTTGTATTATCTACTCCCATTTTTCTAAGTTTCTCAATTATTTCTTTATTGGTCCCAAAAATTCTTACAAACTCAATTACTTTATTGGCTCCAGCCAAATCCAAGCCTATTCTTACCAATTCGTCGATTACGCTTTCTTTGCCAATCTTCTCCAGTTTATCTACAATTCTAAGAACCTCATCTGTTTTTTCAGCGTAGCCAAAACTTTCCACCAAGCCAGTTAATACTTTCCTGTTACTAATTCGGATTACAAAGTCACCAAAGTTCAATTTACTAAAGAGACGATATATTACCGCTGGAATCTCAGCATCATTAATTAGCCCCAGCTTACCATTCCCAATTACATCAATGTCACACTGATAGAATTCCCTGTAGCGCCCTTTCTGTGGTCGCTCACCTCTAAACACCTTGCCTACTTGATATCTACGAAAGGGAAAAGCCAAGTTTTGTCCATTCATAGCCACAAAACGAGCCAGGGGAACAGTTAGGTCAAACCGGAGAGACAAATCATCATCTCCCCTCTCAAACCTATATATCTCTTTTTTTGTATCTTCTCCGATTTTAGCGAGCAGCACATTCGAGTACTCAATCATCGGCGACTCCAAAGGAGTAAAACCAAACTCTTCGTAAGTTTCGCGGATTATCTGCAGATACTTATTAAACAAAATCTGCTCAGCTGGCAAAAGCTCCATAAAGCCCGACAATATCCTCGCCTCTGTTTTTTTATTTTCCATATTATTTTGTTTGTCATTCCTGCGAAAGCAGGAATCCATAAATTTTATACCAATTTTAAATATTTTCTCTTCCCCACTCTCACCACCCCTGGCGCCAAAATTGTCTGCTCTCGCACCAGTCTCACTTCATCTAGATATATTGCCCCTTCAGAAAGTAAAATCTTAAACTCTGAGTTACTGCTCACCAATCTATTATCCAAAAGCACCGCCATCAAGCTATTCTCCCCACCCATTACAGCCAGTGGAAACTCTACTCTTACTTCTTTGGTTTCTTCCCCTGCTGTTTTATCAACTACCGTTTTCTGAAAGTGATCTTCTGCTTGTTTTACCGCCATAAAACCATGCAGTTCTTCCACAACCAACTTTGCCAGTTCTTTTTTGAGAATCATAGGGTTCTCTTTTTGTTCCAGTCTAGCCTGAACTTCTTCAATAACTTCTTTTTTAGCGTTAGTCCCCATCTCGTAGTAAGTCACAATTACCTCATCAGCAATAGACATGATCTTGCCATAAATATCTTCTGGACCATCTTCTATCCAAACCGCATTCCCCCAGCTCTTACTCATTTTCCGTCCATCGGTTCCAGGCAAAAACCCATTTGCCACCACAAAGGTATCCTTATTCCGCAAATTCTTTTGCAAGGTTCTACCTGCCTGCATATTAAAAGTCTGGTCTGTACCTCCAAACTGAATATCAGTATCCAAGTGGTAACTATCATATCCTTGCATAAGCGGGTAAATTGTTTCCGGAAGACTAACCCTCTCACCTTTAGTTAAGCGCTTTTTAATAAGCTCTCTACTAATAAAGTCATTCAGGGAAAAGTTCTTAGCAACACCCAAAATATCGCCAAAATTTAATTTACTAAGCCACTCACTATTGTGAACTACGCTGACCAAAGAAAAATCCAAAAACTTCTCTGCTTGTCTTTTATAAGTTTCAAAATTTACTTTAATTTCTTCATCAGTTAGCACTGGTCGCTCAGCTTCTTTATCAGAAGTGTCGCCAATCTTGGCAGTAAAGTCTCCAATCAAAAAGGTCACCTTATGACCAAGATCAGCCATAATTTGCAGTTTACGAAGACCAAAAGCATGCCCCAAATGTATTCTGGTAGCCGTAGGGTCAATCCCCATATATACGTTCAAAGTTTTCCCAGAGTTAAGAAACTCCAAAAGCTTGCTCCTATCAGGGATAATATTCTCTACGCCTCTAGTAACCAAGGCGTCAATTAATTCTTTCTTTCTACTCTCTTCCATACCCTCAATTCTACCCCATCTTCATCTCAGCTAATATATCTTTTATTCCTTTACCATCATTTAATCCCTTTTTAATCACCGGCCATATTCCCTTTGCCACCACAAAACTACATCTCTCTTCATGGATATCGTCAAAAATACCCAAAGCAAACAAATCTTTAACTGCAAAAAGATCCATCCCATCTTTAAACATTATTTTTTCTATCCCCAACTCTACCAGTTTTTCCAAAACCAAAGACTGTTCTAAGTACTTCAACTGCGATGAAGTAGTTAGGTGTGAATATCTGTCTGATAACGACCCCCTTCTTCTAAAAATTCTCATAACTCTGTCATATGTATAGTCAAAAATCTCTGTGTATTCTTGTAAGTTACCAAAAACACTTTTTACATCATACCCTTTTTTCTCGGCATATTTTCTAAAATAATAGTCAAAACATTCATAAAAAGTTGCGCCTTTCTTCTTCATTTCCAATATCCTAAAATAGAGAGATTCTGGTTCTTTTGGTTGTAGATCCATTTTTTGTCTAGTTTTCTGTTCCACCCATTTACCCAACATCTCTGTCATTATCGATGATCTTCCGCCTGCAGAATATCTGTCCATTATCTTCAGAGCTTTACCTCCAAATTCGGCATTTGCAGCATGACCTTCTATTTCATGAGCCAAAACCGGTAAAAAATCTTCTACTCGAATTCGCATTTCTTTGCCGATATTTATTTTTTTATCTTTAGTATTTATTGCCATCGATGTTTTGTCTGTTTTTCTCCGTACAACTTTCCATTCACTAAAGTTTAGTTTTTTAAACAAATAGTCAGCCAAAATCTCAGCGTCATCTTCATCAACCCAGACATTTGGGAATTCATAATCACTAACATTGTTCTTTTCAATCTCTTCCACACGATCCTCAAGCACCTTTCCCAAAACCACAAAGTCACCATTCTCATCAAATTCAGGGAATACCCCATTAACAAACTTGTCCACTCTCTCTGTTTTTCTTGGACTCCACCCATCGAGAATAATATCTTCGGCAATTTTTACATTCACATATCTCTTGTATATTTCTAAGATAATACTTGCAGCTACCACCAAATCAGTTTCTTCTCCACTATTAGTCTCTCTAAGTAAGTCTTTTATTCTTCCTTTAAATTTTCTATATTCAGATACTTTTTTCAAAAGGCTCTCATCATCCACATTTTTCCTCTTTCTCTCTGGTTCAGAATAATTTGTCAAATCACCATGACTCTCCCAATAGTGTTTTTCCAACTCAAACCTTCTTGACGCAACTTCTTCGTAGTCAGTTTTATCCTTTTCAACCTTCATCTTTTTTATACCATTCAGACTCTCGTACAAGCCATTTTCCAATTCACCCAACACACTCCTTTCCACCTCATTTAAAACTAGCCTTTTCTCAAAATCTTCCTTTTTCCAGCCCTCAACCAGCTCAACCGATCTGGTCGGATATGGCCACGTCTTTCCTCCTTCGTAGTTCAAACTCATATCCCATATTCTACCACCTGTTATAATTAGCCAATATTTTACCTTTACAGGAGGCTAATTTGAACTTAATGTCATTAGATAATAAAGGTTGGGCAACTATTTTCCATCGTGATCCAGGAAAAACCACCGCATTTTTAATTTCAGAACAAGAGAATGGATACTGTCTACCTCTATCAGTTAGCGATCTTATTGCATTATGTTTATGCATCGCTACCCCAACAGGTATCGAAAGAGAAGCTTACTTGCCAGACGAAGGAATCGAAGTAAAAGTAAAAATTATTGTAGGAAAAGGTGCCATCGAAATCGACTGGGGTAAGAAAAAAGTGTGCACATTAAATACCATGGATTTCTTAACTCAGGCAGCACCACAATTTTTAGACCAATACCTCAATCCAACAACTTGGAATCGACGCTAGCCACCAAAGTCCCCGTACACAACGGGGACTTTTATTTTATCTACACTACTTTTTCTTTAATCTCCAAAAGAATCTTCGATGTGACTTCTTCCACACTCATCGTACCTAAGTCTTTTTGCCCACGAGCACGTAAAGACACAGTTTTATTCTCTGCCTCTTTTTCTCCCACAATTATCATGTAAGGAGTTTTCATGGCTTCTGCACTGCGGATTTTTTTACCCAAAGACTCAGCATCAGTATCGAGCTCCACCCTAATCCCAGCCTTTTTCAAACTCTCAGCTACTTCAGTTGCGTACTCCATCACTTTTTCCGAAATGGGTAAAACTTTTACTTGTACAGGCGAAAGCCATAAAGGCAAGGCACCATTGGTGTGCTCCAATAAAAACGCAGCGATTCTCTCTACCGCTCCAATACTAGATCGGTGTACCACCAAAGGTCTTTTCTCTTCACCATTACTATCTATATACTTAAGATCAAATCTGGTAGGCATCACAAAGTCATACTGCACAGTAAAGGCTGTTTCTTCTACACCGTTCATCTTGGTCATCTGCACATCAATCTTGGGACCATAAAAAGCCGCCTCGTCTTTTGCTTCCACAAATTCTACATTTCGCTCTTTAAGTACTTTGCGAAGAATTTCTTCAGAATCCCCCCAAGCTTTTGGATCATCAAAATATTTTTCCTTGTTTTCTCGGTCGCCAAGAGATAATCTATATCTATAGTTCTCACCCATTTTTAGACCAAACACTCCAGCCATATAGTCAATCAAGTCAAGTGCTCCAGCAATTTCCTTATGAGCTTGGTCAGAATCAGCACAAATAATATGTGCGTCAGCCAAACAAAAGGAACGAACACGAGTAAGCCCAGACAGCACACCAGATAATTCATAACGATAAAGTTTTGCCATCTCCGCAATTCTCATTGGCAGCTCTCTATAACTCCTTGGCTTGCTAAGGTACAGCTCAAAGTGATGCGGACAGGTCATAGGTCGAAGCATAAACTCTTCACCATCTACATCTATGGGAGCATACATCGTGTCCTTGTAATAAGGATAATGTCCAGATTTTTTATAAAGGTCAATCTTGGCTATGTCTGGAGTGTAAACATGTTGGTATCCCCACGCCAGCTCTGTGTCCACCACAAATCTCTCTAATTCCCGGCGAAAAGTAGCTCCACGGGAAGTCCAAAGGGGCAAACCCTTTCCTACTGTATCCGAAAAAGTAAACAGGTCTAGTTCTCTACCCAAAACCCTATGATCTCTAGGATCTAAATTTTCTTCGTTTATTTTTTGTTGGTTATCCATTTTTTTGTTTGTTTAAATAACTATTAAGCAATTTAAAAATTTGTGAGACTTATTCTTCGTGACGATATTTTGCAAGGTGCGTAGAGCATGGTCTCCTGTAGTCAGGAGTCTAGGCACCGCAAACAAGAAAATTTTGCCGCTGGCAAAATCTTTCGGTCGGCACGAATGATATAAGTGAACAAATTTAAAATTGCATTAAAAACAAAAAACTACCGATCACGCAGGAACCCTTTCGGGCGGTTCCATCCTGCTTCTTGGTAGCTCTTTATTCATCAAACTTGGTATTGATCACCTGTTTCTCCTTGGTTGGTAGCCAGATCAACAAAACAATTCAACTTCTTAAATTATACACCATTTCGCGGTTCTTCTTTCTTTTCTCGGCTTTAAAATTTTCAACCCTATGTTTTTTAATCCACTCCCAAGTCTTAGGAAATAGCTCTTCAGCTTTCTCACCAAAAAGCTTTTTCAACCTATTTTCTCTTGCGTGAGCCATCTCAAACGGCTTTATCGTATATGGAGGATATGGCTCGCTATCTACATAAAACAGTTTCAAATCTCTATCTATAACAAAGTTTTTCAAATTAACTCCTGGACAAACCCCGTCTCTCTCATAAACAAGTAAAGATTCAGCTACAAACTCATCAACCAGCTTCAAAATTTCGTTATTCAAAGCATTGCCCTCGATTAACTTGTCCAAGCGGTCACCATGAATCTCACTTGAAAAAGCTACTGCCTTTACTCCACCACTACCCCCCCCAATTACCCAATCCGTCTCGGGAATGAAGCGACTCAGTCCACTCGCTCTCCTAGATGGTGTCTCACTTATATACTTCAGTGCCTTTTCTTTGCTTTCAAAAGTTTTTCCCAGCTTAACAATCTTTCCTAAACTCTCCAGTCTCCTAATTTCGTTATAGTAATTTTGTTCTCCTTTTAACTCCTCAATTTGAGTTGGTTGATTGTGGTTTTCTAAAAAACTTAATTCAGGCACAATTTAATATACCACAACCTCTTGACAAGTTGGCAGTCTATGTATTAGACTGCTAATGGTTAACCAAAAAGTATTATTAATTACTATTTATTAATTACATATACAAAAAAATATGTCCTTAAGCTTAGTACCAAAATCCTTCTGGTCCTTCCCAGAAAAATCATTACTAGACGACGACTTCTTCACTCCCGCCGTTACCGGCTCAGATCTCGCTGTTTCCGAAGATGAAAAAAACGTCTACATCGAAGCCAACATGCCAGGGCTCGAAAGCGACGACATCGAAGTCACCTACCACAAAGGCCAATTATGGCTGAGGGGTAGCAAAAAAGAGGAAGAAGAAAATAAAAAACGCAAATTCTACCGCTACTCCAGCAACTCCTTCAGCTACCGCCTTGCTGTCCCCGGCGACATCGACGAAAAAAGCGAACCAGAGGCACAGTACAAAAACGGTGTCATGAAAGTCACCTTCAAAAAACTAGCCGAAGCCCAACCCAAAAAAATCACCGTCAAAAAATCATAGTATTTTCAAAAAAACAAAATAAAAAAAGGAGTCTTTGTATGACTCCTTTTTTTATGTATATTTAAATTACCACCAATTAAACAAAATAGTGAAAAAACCGGCCCCCAAGAAGAAAAGCTCACCAACAAATTCAAACAAGAATCTAACTCTTGTTTTTATAACCATCATCATTTTCCTACTTGGTAGTTATCTATTTAAACCAAGTCATAAATTTTTCCGAAAAGTTTTAGGTCTTTCCAGTAGCACTTACTACATCTCACCTAATGGTAGCGATACAAACCCAGGTACTTCTACTCTTCCTTTCAAAACTTATCCGTATGCTGAATCAAAGGCGGTCAGTGGCGACAGCATATATTTCATGCCTGGTACATATAAGACCATGGTGGAGGTCACCAAAAACGGTTTAAATATTTTTGGTCAAAATGCCATTATCGATGCCGCGGGCTTAAAATCAGCTCTCCAAATTCACGGCAGCGATGTTACTGTTGACGGTATCGAGGCTATGCACAGTAACTCTCACATTGTCTATATCACCGGCAAAAGAGTTACTCTCCGCAACAGCTATATTCACGACGGTGTCTACGAAAACCGTAACGCCACCACAGGCATGCCAATCCACGGAAACTGGGGATCAGGACTTTCCATAAAACACGATGTTGTAAACAAAGTAGAAAGAATGGCTGAAAATGTCAAAGTTGACAATGTTGTCATCGAAAGAGTCTATGGAGAAGGTCTAGATACTTACGGTGTCAAAAACATAACCGTCACCAACTCAACCATCAAAGACGCCTACAGTATTGGTTTCTATATCGACAATAGTTCCTATGTAACTTTCGAAAATAACTTTGCCTACTGCAGTGGCGACGCTCGCTTCAAAAGATCAAACGGCGAAGTTATGACAGCGTTCTCAATGGCTACAGAAAAAATCGAAAAATGGTATCCCACTCTCGTCTACGGACCACAACTCAACAACGCGAGAATCGTAAACAATATCAGTTATGGCTGCAACGGTATCAGTATGTGGGGCACAGAGTACGCTGGAGTTGCCGATAACGGTTTAATAAACTCACTAATTGCCCACAACACCATTTTAGCTTCACCAAAAACCACCTCAATCTATCTTGCAAGTGGTATAACCCACAGAAACGTAAGGGTTGTTAACAACTTGGTTAGTGGATCTATAAGTCTTCCCACAGGAGTTGTTGGAAGTGGAAATTTAACAAAAATATCTTATGTTCCCAGTACGTATTCTGCGACTGCAATAAAACCAACCACAGGCGTCAATAAGGGCGTGGTGCTAGCAGATGTTACAAAAGATTTTGGAGGCGCAACTCGCGACAAACTACCCGATGTCGGAGCATGGGAAATAAATGGAATAGTTGTAACTACAACTGCCACTCCAACCCCCACAATTATTGTAGCCACACCAACTCCAACCCCCACCCCAACAGCAACCCCAACCACGACCATCTCCACAAATTCAAAACCTGTTATAAAAAACACTTGGTTTAGTTTCAATGCCACCAAAGGAGCTCTTCATTCCTCAAATGTTACAGCTACTGACGCAAACCTAACCAACTCCCTCTCTATGACCATCACGGGATTACCAACGGGAATAAGTAAAGGCAATTGTAATACCAAAAATTGGGGAAGCGAAATAGCCATTATTTGTAATATTTCCGGTACACCAACCACCAAAGGCAGCTACCCAGTCACAGTCAAAGTAACCGACAACAAAGGAGGTTCAAGTTCCGTTACCGCAACCTTTACGGTTTGGTAAACAGAAAAACCTTCAGAAGTCCAAAAAAAATCCTCCCCTGTCAAGGGGAGGTGTCCGTTAGGACGGAGGGGTTTCTGCCACAGACACCATAAAAAAAGACCTCTACTTAGGGGTCTTTTTGGTTATTTTTTCCAGGTGCGGTATAAGTAGTTTACACCACTCCTTGGCGACATTCCCATCAAAATGAAATCCAGTTCCAACTTCAATAGTCCTTTCCCCTTCATTCATGTCAAAAAATTCATGTACCCGCAATACTGCATCGATTTTATAAAATGTATGACCTACATATCTTAGAAAATATTTAGAATACAATTCTTCAACTTTAAGCAATGCGTCAACTGAATCGCCGCCTCTAAAAATTAAGAACACATTTTCTCCAGGCTCTAGGCCACAAATTAACTCTTCCATTTCAGAGCCTTCCATCACTCCTCCAAATTTTCAAAGATACCAATATTATATCACTACAGGTCTTTTTTCACTCTTAGAGGTGGAAACAAAGTTCCTTCACGTCCAGATACATTCTCCATAAACCAAAACAATCTCTCCGAGAATCCATAACCCGAAGTTGGAGGCATACCATAGCGAAGCATTTCCACAAAGTCCATATCTAGCATCTGAGCTTCATCGTCTCCTGCGTCCCTAGCTCCTTGCTGCTCTAGGAAGCGTTCCAGTTGCTCATCTGGGTCATTTAGCTCCGAGTAACCATTACCAAGTTCAGACCCACCTATAATCGGCTGAAATCTTTCGGTTAGTTCCGGGTTTTCTGGTTTATTTTTTGCAAGAGGCGACACAAATTTCGGAACATTAACCAGGAAAGCTGGACCATCTACAGTTTTTCTCACTATTTTCCACAAGTTATCTATTAGGCGCATTCTGTTTACTTCTCCGGTCAGTCTAACACCATTTTCAGCTACCGCTTTTTTCATTTTTTCTTCATCGTCTTTAAAGACATCCACTCCAGTTTTCTCTTTTATAGAACTTACGTAATCAATTTCTCGCCAGTCATCCGCTAAGTCAAACTTATAACCTCTAGTTTCAAAAACCGTAGTCCCATAAATTTCAGTTGCCAAGTGACGATACAAATCCCTCACCAGTTCCATATTATTTTTATAGTCCGCAAAAGCCCAGTACCACTCGCATTGGTAATACTCTGGCATATGTTCGTCATCCATTCCCTCATTGCGAAAGTTGGGACCAAGAGTAAAAACTTTTTCATAACCCGCCCCAATTAACCTTTTTTGGTAAAGCTCAGTGGAAATACGCAAGAAAAAATCTTGGTCAATTGAATTCATGTGAGTAGTAAAAGGTTTTGCATCAGCTCCACCAGTTACCGACTCTAGTACTGGAGTTTCTACCTCCATAAAACCTCTATCTTGTAAAAATTTTCTAGTTTCGCTCCAAAACTTCGCTTTTCTCTCAAAACGCTTCTTTTTGTCCGCATTCATCAAAATATCTAAGTATCGCTTGCGGATAGCGTCATCTGGGTCTGTAATCCCTTCCCATTTATCAGGTAGCGGCAAGCGGGATTTTGTCAGCAAACGAATCGAACTAACCATCAAGGACACCTCGCCCGTTCTCGTCTTTACCACTTCACCCGTAGCTTCAATAAAGTCACCCAGGTCAAGTAATTCCAAATCTTCAAAACCAATAAATTGTTTTTCCTTATTTGTAATCTCCAAAGTATCAGCCCTAATAAAAAGTTGAATTCTTCCACTCTGATCCTGAATCTGGCCAAAAATTAGTTTCCCGTGCTCCCTCCAAGCCATAATCCTACCCGCCAAAGTCATTATTTTGGCCTCATATTTCTCAAAGTTATCAACCACATCTTTATTAGCTAAGTCTTTTTTGGATTTAGCCGGATATAGCTCAATACCAATAAGCTTAAGGTGTTCTACCTTTTTTTCTCTTTCCTTCAATATTTCATCTAGTCTACTTGCCATAAACAATATTTTAAACTAAACTACCCTCCTATAACACCTTAAAAATTAAAGGAGCCCAAAATGGATATTTTTGATTCCTTAAAAAGGGTAAAAGATTTTTTGGCAAAACCCATCGACGAAGAAATATTTTATGACCCCAACAACACACCCTATGTATCAGTAACCTTTCTTTATCTTGTGGGGGGAATATTCAAAGAAGCCTCCTATGGAACTTTTTTAAATATCAAAAGAGCAAAAGAGCCAATCATCAAACCTGTCCCCAGCAACTACCAACAAGAAATGTGTGTAGGACTAAGCAAAATACTCCTTGCTTCATTTTTAGAAAGTGCCTCCAAAACAACAGAAAATCCAGATCCAATAATCTCAGATGACGGCTATTGTGACGGGCTCTGGTTCAATTTAGACGCACGAATCATTATTTCAGTCATTGCAAGCCCCAAAGATGCAAGTTTCTGCTTCACCACCACAAAAAACCAACTAGAAATTATCCATGACAACTACCAAAAGAAGGAGTAGCAATGTCAGAATTGAACTTCTTTGTTCAAATTGTCAAAAATCTGTTTATCGAGTTTGACCAAAGTTTACTAACTAGCAAGGTAAGTCCTTTTCTTGGTTTAACTTATATCAAAATATTCCCCGGTAAAAATCACGAATTCTCAAGCCACCACTTATACATTTTCGAGCCAAGCTCAATAGTCCCACAAACTGAATCAAGCCTAAATTTATATCATAAGTCACAGAATCTTTTTTTAAACTTTATAAACCAAACTGCTAGCGTTCCAGGACCACTTCAAGATCAAAACGGTTATGCGAACGGTATTGGAATTGGCAACTATGACGTACTCATAATTACTATAATTGCAGATCCAGAAGACTATCACTTTTTATACAAATCCATTCTCAACAAAATTCACATCGCTACCTCCAATCTCGCTTAGTTACCAGCCCTGCAACAGCAGGGTTTTTTGTAACAAGTTGACAAGTAAGCCTTACATTTTCTCTACCACCTCTATCCCAAGCAGCTCAGTTCCCTTTTTCAATATCTCAACAACTGCTTTTACCAAAGCCAGCCTCTTCGCCTCCCTTTCACTACCCAGTACTTTATTGTGGTCATAAAAAGCATTAAACTTTTTTGCTACTTCAAATAAGTATCCTGCTACCAAGTGTGGGGCAAAATTCCTAGCAGCTTCTTCCACCACCTCTCCTTCGGCAAATTTCATCAACAATCTTGCCAATTCCTTCTCCTCCCCCTCAAACCATATCTGCTTATCTACAATCGACGATCCACCATCTACAATCTTTTTTGCCCTCACGTAAGCATAATTTATATACGGAGCACTATTCCCTTCCATTGCCAAGGCCTCTTCCCAACGGAATACATAGTTAAGTTCGGGAGATCTTCTTAATTCGTTATATTTAATTGCATTTATCGCCATTCTGTCTACGTCAACACTCTCATTTTTTACAAACTCTCTTGCTTCATCTCCTGCCTTAGTTATCAAATCTTCCAGTTTAATAGTGTTTCCTTTTCTGGTACTCATCTTCCCCTCTGGTAAAGTCAAAAGGCCATGTGCAACATGGGTAAACCTAATGCCTTTAGTCTCCTCTGGCCACAACATTCTTGCAATCTCAAAAACTTGCCTAAAGTGAAGTGTTTGCTCGGCTCCTACTTCGTAAACATAAAGATCTGCTTGTAAATTTTTATCAGTCAGTCTTTTTTGAATTGTAGCCAAGTCCCGCATTAAATAAGTCGTCGCCCCATCTGACTTCGTCACCATCGCAAGTGGCATATATTCTTTACTATCTTTCTCAAACTTAACTATACAAGCACCTCTCTCTCCTTCTGTGGCGATTCCTTTTTCCTTTAGGTCAGCTAGAATCTGAAGCATTTCTTGCTCGTAGATACTCTCCCCGTTCATATTCTCAAAACTAACACCTAGCTTTTTATATATCTCATTAAACTCTTTCATGGAAACATCTATAGCTAGCTGCCAAATTTTGCGAGCATTAGTGTCCTCCTGCTCCAAACGCAAAAAGGCTTCTCTTGCCTTTTCTTTCAAATCAGGATTCTCGGCAATTCTAGTATTAAAGCGTACATATAACTCCTCTAGTTCTCCTATAGACATATTAGAAATATCCAAGTTTTCTTCTTCCACTGCCGCAATTATCATTCCAAATTGAGTTCCCCAATCTCCCAAGTGATTGTCATTAGTTACTGTTGCCCCACTGGCTTTATAAAGATTAAATAAGGCCTGACCAATAATAGTAGACCGCAAATGACCAACCGAAAACCTCTTAGCAATATTAGGAGAGCTATACTCCACCAAAACTTTCTTTCTCTTCATAAATTCACTCTTTCCCCAATAGTCACTACCCGCCATACCTATTGCCAAAGATAAATATTCGTCCCTGACCCAAAAGTTAATAAACCCAGGTCCAGCAACTTCAACTTTTTCTAAGTCAATCACAAGCGCAAGTTCTTTATTTGTTTTTAGTTTCTCCACTATCTCCACAGCAAACTCTCTTGGGTTTTTACCGGTAGACTTGGCAAGCACCATCGCTACATTGCAAGAAAAGTCACCTTTAGTTTCGTCGCTTGGTCTTTCCACGGTAAAACTATCTGCTTCGCAGACTTCCACAACTACTTTTTTAATTATTTCTTTTATATTCATCCATCGTCATTGCGAGTTTCGTACTCGAACCGAAGCAATCTCAAATAGTTGCTTACTGATATTTTATCCCAACTAGCCACAAAAAAATCCCCCATTTCTGGAGGACTAGACACTCGGTAAAGCTATTCCTTCAGGTAGTGGGGTTTTTGTCAGATTAGCAAATATTTCTTTCGCCTTTTCCGCTCCTTCCCAATACTCAATACCACCATCACGCCTTAGTAGACTATCCGCAACGAGGTCTGGAGTATTGTTCAGGTTTAGCCTACCAGCTGTTTCAAACGAAACTCCAACCTTAAGCAACAAGGCGTATCGAGCAGAAACGTCACGCATCATGTGAGCAATAATCAGATTCTTCAATAAAACTTCACTCATAGTACCTCCAATTTAATTTTCTCTAAACCAACTGGGCTTAGGTAATGCTTTAATCTGTCTCACAAATTCCTCGTACCCACCTTGCACAGAAAATATTTCCACAAAAGAACCCTTTACGTTCAATATTGCACCCTGCAAATTCAAAATCAGATAATTAGCCTGTCCCCACTTAGTTTGTCGAATCAGGTCGTATCTTTCAGTCACACTGCACTGCATGTACTGTGCCAGTAGTGACTCCAGGTCATCTTGCCAATTTTTAGCCACACTTCCTCCTGTCAAAGTTTACTTATAGGTCTATTATACCACCTGCAAGGTCTGACCCTGCAGATCAAGGATCCGCTATATTTTTTCTACTTGCTTCTTCAATTTCTTATCAAAAGTAAGCACCCCAACCCCAGATATGCTTGCACAAGCAGTCAAGTAGGCATCCACAAAATGAATTCCTTCTAAATATCGAGAAATCGTAAAAAGCAGTTCTTCTCTTTCATTAACCACCAGCCACTTTTGTGTCAACATTTTATTAAATGCTTCACAAACCAGCTCTCTTGGTTTTTTATAGTTTGACTCCAAAACATAACACGTTTCGGCTACCACCAATGGCTTTAACAAAAGAGTTCTCATTCCTTTTTTAGCTTCTCTAAAAGCTTTTTCAGCTTCTTTCATTTGCTCGGGGTTATCCCCAGTCAAAAATCTCACCAAAATATTAGTATCAATTAACTCTGTTTTCTTGGCCATTGTTTAGAAAAATTATCTCTCGCTTGCCTCAGTTCCTCGTCACTTAGTTTTATCTCTCCTCCCAAGCTCCCCGCCAAATCAAAAAAATCTGTTTGAGGCTCAATTATTATTTGCTTACCCACCCTACGAGCAATTGCCTTCGTAGAGCCAGTTATCCCAAAAATTTCTCTCATCTCTTTAGGTATGGTCACTTGACCTTGACTAGTTATAGAAACTATTGCTTGCATAAAACTATTTTATGACGTCCACATTATTTTGTCAACTGTCCATTATTTATACTAGCCAAAAAAAATCCCCCATTTATGAGGGATCACAACATTTCCTGAGCTTTCTCGTAAACAAGTATCTCATCATCACGCTTAAGATCGTCAATCAGTAAATCAAGAACTTGGTTCGCAAAACATTCCAATTCCAATTGAAAATCTAACCTTCCGATTGCATCTTTTTCAAAACCAAGTTCAGCGAGTATAGCTTCAGCATTTTCCATTTTCCCTTCAAAAAGCTTTCTCAATACGTCCAGCCACTCTTCATCTTCTACAACCATATTAAAATTATCCACGAATCCTCCTGTCAAAGTTTGCTTATAGGTCTATTATACCACCAACTTGACAGTGATATATTTACATATATGAACATTTTTGGTGAAAAATGCACAAAACTTGCTTTGCTTGAAGCAAAAAAAACACTAGATGCAGGTAACTACCCCGTCGGGGCAGTACTAGTATTTGACAATCAAATAATTGCAAGCGGAGGAAATCACGGAGAAACCAGTAAAAACTATATTAATCATGCGGAAACAAAACTTTTTATAGAAAATGGAGAAAAAATTCTTCAAGCCTCAAAGGATGAAAAAACAATCAGCCTGTATAGCACTCTCGAACCTTGCCTCATGTGCTTAGGAGTTGCCGTCATGAACAAGGTCAACCGAATCATTTATCTTCAAAAAGACCCTCACGCAGGAGCATGCAGTATAGACACAAAAAGCCTTGGAGTAAGATATCAAGAGGTGTGGCCAGAAATTACATACGAACACTATTCCGACGAATCTAAAAAAATGATCGTTACTTTCTTAACGAAACAAATAGATCAAGGCAATAGAGTCGAATGGAGCCAAAAGTTTCTTAAACTAATTGAGAAAACTTAGTAACTTGTAGTTTCTCCAGTTAGGTATTTCTCTACGTCCAGCGCTGCTTGGCAACCCATCCCTGCTGCTGTTATCGCTTGCTTGTATTTAAAGTCAACCACATCACCAGCTCCAAAAACCCCATCAGCCGAAGTTTGTGTCGGATACCCTTCCAACCAATCAACTTCCACTCCACCATTAATCCCTGTTTTCAAAAATCCTTTTTCATCGAGTTCTAGCTGACCTTCAAAAAGTTTTGTGTTGGGAAAGTGTCCAATAGCCAAAAACAACCCATCAGCATTAAACGTCTTGATCTCTTGAGTTCTTGAATCCTTGAGTTCTATCGAGTGCAGTTTGTCATTACCAACCACTCGAACCACCTCACTATTCCAAATTATTTTGACCTTAGGATTATTTTTTACCCTCTCCTGCATAATTTTACTTGCCTTAAGCTCATCTCTTCTTACTACCAAGTTCACCTCACTGGCAAATTTAGCCAAAGCCATCGCGTCTTCTACCGCCGCATCTCCTCCACCCACTACGTAAGTCACTTTATCACGGAAAAAAGCAGCATCGCAAACTGCACACACGCTTACTCCTCTACCTACAAGTTTTTCTTCACCAACATTAAGCATCTTAGATCCAGCTCCAGTAGAAACTATCACTGTCTTTGCCAAAACCTCTCTCTCGCCCACATATACCTTTTTAATCTCTCCGACAAGCTCTACTCTTGTCACATTCTCCATCTCCAAAACAGCCCCAAATCTCTTTGCCTGCTCCATCATTTCTACCATCAAGTCTGGTCCCATAATTCCTTTAGAAAACCCAGGAAAATTCTCCACCTCAGTAGTATTCATTAGTTGTCCACCAGCTGCAGCCCCAGTTATCACCAAAGTCGAAAGCATTGCTCTAGCAGTATAAACTGCCGCAGTGTAAGCACTAGGTCCACCACCAATAATGACAACATCCCATGTTTTATTTTCCATTTTATGTGTTTGGTAGATGTGTTCTTTGTGGCGATATTATGCAAAGTGCGTAGAGCATGGTCTACAGTAGGCTGGAGTCTACGCACTGCGTACAAGAAAATTTCGCCGCTGGCGAAATATTTCGGTCGCCATCAAACGAATACAGGCACCAATATTAAAGTATTTTATTTAATAACTTGCTGAATCATTTTAACGTAACCATCCTTACCAGCGAATCCTACCTGTCTAGCAACTTCTTTGCCTTTTTCAAAAAGAATCACAGTAGGAATACTCATTACTCTATAGTCGCTTGCCACTTTCTGGTTTGCATCTACATCTAATTTTCCTACAGTTACTTTTCCGTCATACTGACTCGCCAATTCTTCCACTATAGGAGAAACCATTCTGCATGGTCCACACCAATCAGCAAAAAAATCAACCATAACAGGTTTGTCCGATCTTAATACTTCCGAGTCAAATGTTTGGTCTGTAAAGTGTTGTAATGCCATATTTTTTAATACTTTTAATAATATTTATTTAATACAATGCTTATTTCTTATTACTTATTTAGAGAAATCTCTTTAATAATTTAGTATATTCTTCTTTACTACAGCTTCCAGCCGCTTCAGCCAAAAGAGTCTTAGCAATTCCCTTAAGTGAGCTAACTGAAGCCACTATTTGTGTCACTACGGCATCACAATTTTTGTCAGCTGCAATCATTTTCTCAATACCTCCAATCTGTCCCTGAATTCTTTTCAAAGCTACTTGCAATTTCTTTTTTTCTTCAGTGTTCATTATCTTGAATTCTTATTAACTAGATTCCTTGAGTTCTTTATACTATACCCTACCCAGGTATGTCAAGAATCAAAACCTCATTGCCAAAACAAAGTACACAAAACAAACTCCAATCAATACATTTCTCTTCTCTTCGTGGCTTAGTTCTCTTTTAATTTGCCAAAACCATTTGTCAAAGCGAACTCTATCATAAAAATAATCATAAACAAAATCAAAAGTTAAGTGGGTACCAATACCCAAAATAAATCCTCGCGAAAAATCATTCACTATACTAGTCATAGTCAAAAATCCCAAAATAGCCCAGACAACCAAAAACAACATGCTTCTCATAATTTGCATTTTTTGCTCTTGATTCTCTGCCAACAATATTTCCAAGTTGTACTTTAAGTTTCTCTTATCAAAAAAGGCCTTCAATCTATCACTCCAAACCTCATTTGGATGAGTCAAAAGACCAAAAACAAAACTATCAACAAAAACAAATAAAAATCCAACCACAGCTCCAAGCAACCACCACAAAATTCCCAAATTTACATAAAACCCCGTAGCCACCAAAGTTCTCACAATCAATATGCCCAAAACTCCAAACAAAACATACTGATGAAGCAAAACTTTATTTATTTTATTCATCTGTATAGTCATTTTACCTCAATTCCAACTTTCAATCTCTGTTTCTGGCAATCTTAGTTTTTTGGGAGTCACTAAAAGTAAAAAAACAGAAACAAGAATCAAAAAAGCACCCACAATTACAAAGGCTTCCTTTTCACCAAAATAAGTTGCCAAACCACCAGCTACTACTGGACCAACAATGTATGCCAAACTTATTGTAGACCCAGAAAGTCCAATCATATGTTTTCCGCCAAATCCCATCCTGCTAACCAAATCAGAATAAACAGCATCCCTCAGTGGCCAACATACAGATGTTGCCATACCAACCAAAAAAGAAATCATCAAAAGCAAGATAACAGAGTCAGTAAAATATATTCCAGTAAGCAAAATTCCAGCAAGCAACATAAAACTTTCTGCCATCTTTTTCTTTCCTTTATATATTCCCCACTTTGCAACTACCACACCCATTATTACCATTGGCAGCTCGTACAGCGGCAAAAAGAATCCTCCCCAAGAAGATGTTCTTGCCAAGTTGTCAGAAAGAACTGTTCCTGTTGTCCAAAAAGTTGAATCTAGCAACCCCATACTTAAACTCAAAACTACAACCGGCCAAACAAATCTAAGCAGGTACCACCAGTGTTTTGCCTCCACAAAAACATTTATACTTTTTTTCTCATCGTCATCATACATCTCGCTTTTCTTTTTCTTGCTCAAAAGCCAAAAAAAGTAACCAACAAACACCATCATCGTTGATACCGTCACCACAGTTACACTCCCTTTACTAATCAACAAGTAACTTCCAAGTAGTGGACCAATAAAATAAGCCAAACCTCTAAATGCACCAAGCACCGCCCAAGCTCCAGACCGAAAATGTGTAGGGATTGACTCGGAAACAAACTGTTGTCCACCAAAACCCAAAAATTCATAATATACCCCCCAAACTGCCATTGCCACCAAAAACAAAGCAACAGCAGGCCAATAAGTGCTCCATAGAAGTAATCCACAAAAAATCAAGCTAGATCCAATGGCCAGTACAATCATTTTTTCTACGCTCACTTTTTTCAAAAGTTGGGGTAAAAACAAGTCTGCTACAAACCCCACTACCGACGAAAACGAAATAATTATACCCATCAACCAGGGCTTACCGACTGATTCTTGTATATAAGCAGGGACCCAATCAGAGAGTATAGCGTCGCCCAAATATACAAAAAATAAAACCATTGAAACAGACATTACCTTACCCCAAAAACTCATTTTAAGATCTCCCATCCCAAACTTTTTGTTCATTAATTAATACTATCAAAACCCCCAGTCATCTACCATCTACCATCTACGATCTATTATCCCCTTCCTGCTTTAGGCTTTTCACTTTCCACATAAACATTTTTGCTTTACTCCTAGCATTAGAATCTATCACAAAACTTTTTGCCTTTTCCAAAATTTCTCTAGGTGTGTTTTTTGCCATGCGCATATATATAGGAGTATGTGCCGTATCATCCAAAGCCACAGCTAGGCGATAAGCATAATCCTGAAACTCTCTACTAATTCTTTTTTGCTTCTCCTCATCTAGCTCATATCTATCCAACACGTTTATTAGTTTTGTAAATCCTGTATCCATATTGCCAATTATATTTTATTTCTCTAGTCTTTATAATGAACATGCCCTCCTATGAAAATCAAAAATCTTAATCTTGCTAACTTAAAAAAATTCCTCAAAACTTACACCTCTACCATAGCTCTCGCTTGGGCAACCAACAAAAAATACTTTCTCTTTATTACCCTTGCTGGTGCCTTAGAGGGATTATTGGTATATCCAGAACTTTTAATCACCAAAAACATTACTGACAACGTTCTCAAAGGCATTAGTACCTCAAATTACACAGACCCACTAAGAATAATCATCACTCTTACCTTAATCACCATTATTATCAATCAAATTCAGCAACTAATTTACGATTATGCCGACGTTTACTCCAATACTCTCTCCGGATTAATCAAGGAAACCATTAATATCAACATTAGTCGCAAAATTAACTCTCTCCCTGTTTCTCAAGCAGAAAATCCAGAAATAAGAAATACTTTCCAAAAAGTCCAAGATGCCTCTGGCACTGCTGTCTGGGCTATCACCACCCCACTTAGTACTTTTCCTACCATTTTTTTCGGCCTAATTAGCTCTGCAATTCTTATTTTCAAATTTAACTTTTTAATTACCATACCCGCCATTTTATTCGCCTTACCTCGTATTAGCTTTGGTATAAAAAGAACTGCAGCTTGGCGCGCAATAAGAAACAAGTACTCATCCATGTGGAGAATTTGGGGTGCCCTAGACGATTTCGCCAACAAAGGCCGCTACTTATACGAAAACAAAATACTAGGCCACGTCAACACCCTCCTCAATCGTCGCCTCAAGCTTACCATCCAGTACTTCAAAGAAACCGAAAAACACAAACTAAAGTACAGTAAGATGCAACGTCTTTACTCTGCCCCTTTGATTATTTTCGAAAATAGCACCAAATTATATTTATTTTTTCTAGCCATGACCAAGGCTATGAGTTTAGGAACTGCTCAAGCCACCAACTCTTCCATCAATCGTTTTATTAATTACATAAGTAGACTAATTAGAGAAACCAGCGATCTTTACCAAAATTACACTTTTATTAACGACTACGAAAACTTTATCAATCTGGCCGACGAAGAGTCAACCGGAATTAACATTGACCAACAAATTCAAACAGGTCTTGTTTTCAAAAACGTTTGGTTCAAATATCAAAGCTCACCAGACTGGAATTTAAAAAACCTATCATTCAACATAAATCCCACAGAAAACATCGCCATCGTCGGTGAAAATGGAGCAGGCAAAACAACCCTCATAAAACTTATCTGTCGCTTTTACAAACCCCAAAAAGGCCAAATTACTTTAAACGGAATAGATATCTACGACTACGATCTCGCCTCATACAGACAAGCTATTGCTGCCCTCTTTCAAGATTTTGCCCAATATCCTTTTTCTACAAAAGACAATATCCATTTTGGTGACGTCAAGAAAAAACTAAGAATGAAAGATATCAAAAAAGCTGCCAAGTATACAGACATGCAACACTTTATCGAAAAACTGCCTCTAAAATACAACAATCCCTTAGACAAAGAATTTGCCAAAGGTATAGAGCCTAGCAAGGGGCAATGGCAAAGAATCGCCCTGTCTAGAACTTTGTATAGAGATGCCCATATTGTTATCTTAGACGAACCTACAAGCAACGTAGACCCCGAATCCGAAGAAAAAATCTTTGAGTCGGTGATGAAGATTGATAAAGACAAAATGATCTTCCTAGTTTCACACCGTTTTAGCACCGTAAGAAAGGCAGACAAAATTCTAGTAATAGAACAAGGCGTTTTAGTGGAAGAAGGAAAACACGACAAACTCATGAAAAACAAATCTCGCTACTACGAACTCTTTAATCTACAAGCTCAAAGCTACCAATAGCTCGTCACAGGCCTCATCTAGCAAGTCAGCAATCTCCTCTTGTTCTTCTGTAGTGAAACGAGACAAAACATAGTCAGACCCACTTCCCCCAAAACTATTTTTATCTCTATTGTTTATACCAACACGTAGTCTCAAAAAGTCTTTTCCTCCCAAGTATTGTTCAACCGAATTAACTCCATTATGCACTTTGGGACCAACCCCCTTTTGAATCTTGTACTCCCCAAAATCAATATCCAAATCATCATGTACCACTACCACATCGCTTACACTAAGTTTGTAAAAGTCGCAAATTTTTCTTACCGCTCGTCCCGATTCATTCATAAAAGTAGTTGGTTTACAAAGTAACATATCGCCCACTTTGCATATTTCTGCCTCAAACTTACTATCAGGTCTAGCAATCTGCCCAGCAAGTAGCTTGTCAACAGCCATAAACCCCACGTTATGTCGGGTGTTCACATATTCTTTGCCTATATTTCCTAGTCCCACAATTAGTTTCATCTTTTTGCTATCGTAATATACAATTGATTTTATCATTCTATGAACCAAAGACCATTTTTCTCTATCATTATCCCGGCTCTCAACGAGGAAAAATACCTCCCCAAATTACTCAATGATCTCGCCAAACAAACCTACCAAGACTTCGAGGTTATCGTTGTCGACGGAAATTCAGATGATCAAACCTCCACAAAAGCAAAGGAGTTTTCCAAAGACATCTCACTTCTAAAAGTCTTAACTTCCCCCGAAAGAAACGTTTCCGTCCAAAGAAATATGGGGGCCAAAACATCTCAAGGAGAGTATCTTATTTTTAGTGATGCCGACAACCGCCTTCCCAAATATTTTTTAGAAGGTATTCACTATCAGTTAATGTTCAAACCAACAGATGTTTTTACTTGCTGGGTCCTCCCCGAAACCAACAACCAAAAGGATAAAACCATAGCAACCAGCCTCAACCTACTATTAGAAGCGGGCCTACTATCAAAAAACCCCAACGCTCTTGGTGCTATGATTGGATGCAAGAAATCAGTTTTCAAAAAAACAACCGGATTTGATCCAAAAATTGGCTTTGCAGAAGATGCTGATTTCGTAAGAAGAACATATAAAGAAGGTTATTCTTTTAGAGTTATTCACAATCCTCGCTTTATTGTTTCCTTGCGCCGATATCATAGTCACGGAACATTTAATGTTATTCAAAAATCAGCGTCCCTAATACTAAAATATCTCACCAAACAACCAATTGATCAAAAACGAGAATACCCCATGGGTGGAATGGCTTTCCAAAAATCATCTGAAGACAACTTGATAAGCAAACTAAACCTTTTCCTCAACACTCCAATCAAAAAGCCAAAAATTCTCGATAAACTTCAGTCACTATTAGAACTAGAAGACTAATACTTTCCGAGCAAAAACTGTAGACCTACAAACATCATATATACCCCAATCAAGGTTAAACCCTCCCAGCGCTCAAGTTTACGCTTAGACTTTGTAAATACCCAAAACAGTCCAAGTATTAATATCAAAAACAATCCTGAAAGTCCTTTTCCCACAGAAGACTCAAAAGCAATAGGTGAAATCATACCTACAATTCCCAATATAAAGGTTGAGTTTACTATTACACTCCCCAAAATATTCCCAAGCAAAAGTGAAGTATCTCTCTTTTCCGAAGCAAATATTGACAATGTAAGTTCTGGTAAAGTAGTCCCAAAAGAAACAACCAATAACCCAACCCAGTATGCGTTTACCCCAAAGTTTTTTGACAAGCCCAACGCCACATCTATTAGATAATGCGAAGCAACAGCCATTGACACCAAAACAAAAAGTAACAGTAAAACATGTCCAATCCACGAACCCACACTTTTAATCTTTGTCTTCACTATTTTATGTCTTTTAAGTCTACTATGTTTCAAAACATCTGCTTCTGCCACCATGCTTTTTGCGTAAAACATGTAAGCTATTACCAAAAGTAAACCATCAAGTCTACTGAGCCTTCCATCCACCATAAGCAAAAAAGGCAACATCGACATTCCCATGGCCATCCATAAATCTCTACGCAAATAATCTCCCACCACAGGTATAGTCCCTGCCACAACAGCTGCCCCTCCCACAATCCAGCTTAGGTTTGCAAGATTCGCTCCAATTAAATTTCCAAGTGCAATCTGTGGCTCACCCTTTAAAGCTGAGGCAATTCCTACTGAAAACTCTGGCAATGACGTCGAAAAACTTACCAAAAAAGTAGCCAACAACAATTTATTTATCTTAACTTCGTGAGCAATTTTTTCAAAAATATCTACCGCCACACCAGAAAAAAACACCAATATCAAAATCAATAATATTCCCCAAAAAACTTCTCCTAACATAACTTAATTAAAGCACACTTTACTTTTTCTTTCTCTTGGCAACTTCCACAAATATAGGAACTACTGACACAGCAATTATTCCCAAAACCATATAGTGAAAGTTTTCTTTTACTACTGGCAAGTTTCCAAACAAAAACCCACCACCCAAAAACAAAGTAACCCACAAAAACCCACCAACCAAGTTGTATTTTATAAAATCCCCGTAGTGCATCTTACTTATACCTGCCACAAATGGTGCAAAAGTGCGAACAATTGGCACAAAACGAGCAAAAACAATTGCTTTACCACCATGTTTAGCATAAAACTCTTCTGCTTGTTCTAAATACTCCTTTTTAAATATTTTACTTCTGCCATCAAAAACACTTTTCTCAAATTTATCCCCAATCCAATAATTTACAGTGTCACCAACAATTGCTGCTATAAGCAGTAAAGGATATAGAAGCCAAAAATTAAAACTACCTAACGCCGCCAAAGCACCAGAAGCAAAAAGCAAAGAATCTCCAGGCAAAAATGGAGTCACTACAAACCCTGTTTCCATAAAAACAACTAAAAATAAAATTCCATAAGTCAAAAAGCCATATTGGTTAGTTACCATAGCTAAGTTCTTATCTATATGCAAAAATATATCTACCAGCTTTTTTATTGTTTCCATCATCCTTATATTCTAATACAGACGACAACATCTGTAATCTGTAATCTGTAACCTGTAATCTGTGATCTGTAATCGATCTACGATCTACGATCTAAATCATTATATTCCCCGATATCTTCGCAATTCTCAACACTTCCTCCCAAGTCGTTGCTTGCTCAGATGCCTTGTCATCTCTAAATCGAACAAGCCTGGGAAACCGTAGAGCTAATCCTCCAGAGTGAGAAGGGCTTTTGGTAACCTCGTCTGCTGCAATCTCCACCACCACTTTAGGGCTCACCCACACATCGGGAGCCAAGCTTCCTTCTACCAAACAATTTTCTGGTTTTGTCACAACCTCCAAATTATCCAATCTTTTTCTAAGCTCCGTAAACTCTATGTCAGTTAAGCCAGTTCCAATCTTAGCAATCGACACCCACAAGTCACCCTTTTTAAGCCCGGCCAAAAATGCTCCCATACCAAATCCTGCTCGCTTCCCCCTACCGTAGTAATAACCCAAAACCACAAGGTCAAAAGTATCCGCCAATTTCCCACTTGTTCCTTCTGCCTCCTTAATTTTTACCCAGTTCCATCCTTGTCTACCAGGCAAATACTCACCACTCCACATCTTCATTACCGCCCCCTCATATCCCTCCTCCAAAAATCGAGTATGAATTTCTTCTAGTTCTACTGGGTCATTAGTTTTAACAAATTCATCCACTACCAAAACATCATTTTTCAAAATTATTTTCTTTAGTATCTCTCTCCTTTCAAAGTAGTTTTTCGAAAGCAAGCTTTCTCCGTTACAATACAAAACATCAAAAACAAAAAACCTCAAGGGAACACTAGCTGCGGCTTCCTCTACCCCATGCTTTCGCTTTCTTGTTATTGTCTCCTGAAAATTTAATATTCTTCCAGTCTTAGGATCATAACCAACAGCCTCGCAGTCCAAAATTAGTTCATCTGCATTTGTATACTCGGCCATTTTTTTAAGTTCCGGAAACATAGCACTACTCTCCTCCAAATTTCTAGTGAATGATTTCACCATACGTCTGTCATCTGTAATCTGTAAACTGTGATCTACATTTCTATCAAAATGTATCTGCACTCTTGTCCCATCATACTTTGGTTCAATCGCTACTTCCCCCATATTTTTCACTATCTCTTCATATGTGTTAAGTCTTTGACATAGAGCTGGTACTATTGGAACGCCCACTTTTACTTTAATTTTTTTTAGTCCGTCCAAGCCCGCCTCTTTAAAAGCTCTCACTATCTCACCGGAGTCCGGATAAAGCTGATAAACTCTGTCTAGCTCTTTTCGCAAAGACTTATTTCCACTTTCTATCTGCGACAATGCATCAAAAACCGTCTTTTCCGAAAATCCCAAACGCAGCTTACCCATCACCATTCGTACTACAAACTTTCCCTCCAAAAACGATAATTTGTTTATAAGCTTCGATAGTTTATTTACTTTCAACTCTTGGCTACCAGTACCCTCAAAGTAAGCTATTTCACTCAAGTCATCAAATACTTCATCCAAACTAATACTCTGTATTTTTTTGTCTTCTCCAAAATTTACTACCACTTCACCCAAATCTCCAACTCGTTTATATTCTTTTTCCACCTCTTCAGTACTTTTGCCAAAGGCCAAGGCCACAGATCGAATCACCATCTTAGCTGCCATACTAAATTCTCTGTTATCAAATATCGGCCCCAACAAGCCCTGAGTCAAATAGATACCTTTGGCTGCCTCACCAACCTCAAATTTCCCAATAAGATCAGCAAGCACCACAGTAATCTCTAGTCGAGATGAAATCTTTTCTAGTTTTTCTAAGTACTCTGCAAATTCTCTAAACAACATACTGCTAGTATACCAACTCTACTACGGTGTCATTTCACCACACTAACAGATTTTGTAGCAACATTACCCTTATTGTCAGTAACAGTTACCTTTATGGTGTGCGAACCCTTTGAAATATTCCAAGTTACCTTCGAGTATTCACAAACTGTTACCCTAGTACAAGTCTTAACTTTTGTGGAGTCAAAATAAATACTTATTGTTTTTATACCACTAGAATCACTTGCCGTTGATTTAATCAAAAACTTGCTCACTCCACTTATATTCGTACCATTTACTGGTTTAGAAATAGTCACCACAGGTGCTTGAGTATCCGAAGTTGTAGGTGTTGGAGTCACGGTTGTTGTTGGAATAGTTGTTGTTCCGCAAGGAAATGCCCCTACATAAGTACCATTCTCACCAGCGTTACAAGCGGGAGATAAAGGGTCTAGATGAAAATTACCAAGCGCTGCATTCACAAACAAAGGTTTAGAAGTATCCTGAATCGTACTGTGCATATCTAATCCATACCTCTGCTGCCACTCTAAAAATGTTAAATATGTAAACGCAGAAGATCCTGTAGTAGCCAAGTTAGTCTTATCTTGTAGTATAAAACGCCCAACAGGAGAATAAAAATTATAATCCATCTTTGTACCAGTTGTTTTTATATTCATATTTATTGCGTTTTTATTCACAACAATATTATTTTTTACAGTCCAGTTATTGGACGGCCATGCATCTACTGGGTAGTACTCACCAATTCCAATTCCAGAGTACATACCAGTAGAGTTTGTTGCGTAGTAAATTGTATTATTATTGACCGTTAATCCCGTTTGGCCTGTAGAAGTTATTCCAACATTTAATGTGCCAAACATTACATTGTTACGAATTATCGTATGTGTATCTTTGTCTCGCCACTCAAGCTTACCCGCAGTAAAAAAGTCTGGTCCATTTCCAGTTCCACTTACGTGAATAGCAATATTTTGGTTTTTGAAAGTATTCCACTCAACCACAGAGTCAAAAGCGTTTTCTAATTCAATACCCATATCACAATTAGTAAATGAATTGTTTTTAATCAAAAAACGAGTAACTGGAGTACCAGCGCCATCAGCATCAACACATTTTCCAGAATCGTGAATATTATTTCCATCAATCACAATATTGTCTGTTCTATCCATCGACCAAATACCACGGTTGGAATAACCGTAGATATTATTATTGCGGTATGTGTTGTTATAGCTAGTTGCATACCAATCCTGCACGCCATTTTCCCAATAATTCTTTCCGTTAAACTCACAATTTTCAACAAGGTTGTCATGACCATAATACTTAAGATTACCCTCCACGTAGCAATTTCGGACAATAAAACCATTATTTCCAAGAGTTTTGTCGGTGGCACTCCAAGTTGTTCCCTGGCCAAAATACAAAGTTGCTAAATTACCAGTATTGGCAGTCGAAATAAACCTAAATCCGTCAATAATATAATAGTGAACATTATTAGTTGTCACTATTGTTTTTTCTGAGCCCGAGTTTACAGTACATCCTTTTTGAGTTGCGCACCTTAGTGTAACTGGGGCAGTAGCTACACCTGAATTTTTAATAGTTAAAGATTCGTTATATATACCACTGGCAACCTCACACATTTCACCTGCTTTCACCATATTTAAACACTTTTGTATTGTCTTAAAAGGCAAGGCAGATGTGCCTGTGTTAGTATCGCTCCCTGTCGAGGAAACGTAATATGTGGTTGTAGATAGACCAAGAACACTCCTAAATCTAGAATACCTAAAAACAAAAAATACCAAACATATGAAAAAAACAGTCAAAACTAAAAAATAACCATCAACTTTCTTTTTCTTAGCCATAAGACCAATATACTCGGGTTTATTTCTTTTTGCTAGACAAAAAATTTACTATCTAAAGCTCTTCACCTTCCCCAACACATAAACAGCGCCTTTAGTTTTTCCCCGCTTTCTTATCATCTTTTTAGCTACCAAATCTTTAAGATCACGCAAAATAGTATCATCAGAAACCAAAGGTAGTACTTGTCTTAATTCCTTAATTGTCAATTGTCCTTTAACGGTCAACTCTTCCATCAACGCTACTTGTCTTTCAGTCAAAGCCACAGCTCTACCCGCTTCAGTTTTATACTTCACCGATTCTCCAGTCACACTCATCACCCTCAATTTATTTTTCTCACAAGCCGCCGCAAAAACATCCACAACTAGTTCCATAAGCAAGCTCATACCATCTTCAGAATCAGAAACCGTTGCCAAAGTATGAAAAAGTTTTTCCTTAATCTTAAAAAGTTCTTCTTCAATAGCACAAAGTCCCAAGTTATAACCACCCATCTCAATCGTCATCATCATATACAAAAATGCTGTTATCAAGTTGCTATGCAAAAATGGCCTTATCCTCATCAATTCATAAAAAATTACTACACCTTTTAGTACTGGATGTATTTTTTCTGGCAAAGCTGTTTTATACCAAAGCAAAACATCTTCCAGCTGAAACAAAACTTCATGAGTTTTTGGGTGTGAAATAGCAGAACCCTCAACAAACGAGTCTTTCCTCCAATCTCCCAAACTCTCAGCAGCAATCAATCTCTCACCAAGCATTTTATTTATCGAAACAAGATCTTTTTCTCCCACCTCATTTTGTTTAAATTTTGTCGACAGATAAACAATCTGCTCCACCAACCTACTTGCATTTACCCAGTTAAGGGCTGCTTGCAACTCACTTTCTTTGACAACAAGCTCTAATCTCTTGGCAACATCAGAAGTTTGTTCGTCTCTTCCTGGCTCATCAAAAACAATTTTCGAAACAGTTTCCGTATCCAAACTAATCCCCAAAAACCTAAGTGAATTTACCAACCTCTTTACAATTACCTCTTTTTTTAATCTACTCTGCCACTCTATAGGAACTTCAATGTTTTTAATAATATTCAAGTCAAGCTCTACCTTAATAAGGCTAGTAAGTAAACGGTTGGATATCTCGTACTTAGGAAAAAACACTAACTTTATTTTCGCATTTCTTGCGGAAAATCACAATCTACTAATCACCTCTCCATACGCCAAGGGAATATTCTCTGCTAAATCTTGAGCACTAAACATCAAGCTTCGCTCATCCATCAACTTTTTGCCTGCCATCTTAATTAGATATGAGGAATAAGCGCAAGACATCAAAGGGTTGTCCTTCGCCAAAAAACCCAAAGCCAATCCTGCTGTTACATCTCCTACACCACCCTTTACCAAACCATCACTACCACCCCCAATAGCTACAACTTTGTTACCATCAGTAACTAAAGATGTTTCATCTTTTGTCAAAATTACAATCTCGTGTTTTTTAGCAATCTCCAAAATAATCTCTGCTCTTAATGAAACCTCACTTGGCAAATCAACACCAAACAACATCTCAAACTCCTTCTGGTTAGGGGTAACAATCGCCCCTTTAGGGATTTCATTAGCTGCAACCACTTGCAACGCACCACCATCCACAATCCATTTTTTATTAGGAAACTTTTTAAACAAACCAATCGTCAAATCCCGTGTTTTTTGCCCCTCATCATCACAAACAAACCCATGCTCTTTTATATGGCTTCTCATCATTCCAGGGCCAATCAAAACAGCATCAGACTTTTCTATATAGCCATCAATATCGTCTTCAGGAATCCACACAAAAGCTTGTACCTCACTTTTAATTTTATTTACCGCCTCAGCATCGTCTTTAGGACTAGCAAAATAAACCATGCCTACAATTCGAGAACACGCCTTAAGCGACATAATAGGTGCACCATGGAAAAGACTACTGCCACCCACAATTACTACTTGCCCACCCGAAAACTTACTTTTTGTATCTTTAAAAGTTTTAGAGTCTAAAAACCATTTTTCCTCAAATTTCTCTATTATCATTTCATATATATTCTACTCCCGTCATTGCGAGGCGCGACTTTAGGTTGGCCGCGGCAATCCAGTCAAATTGATACAATATAACTATGAAATCCAAACCAGCCAAAAAACCCATTCACCAAAAAGTTGCCGCCCAAACGCTAACCCTCATTACTACTTCCTTAGGTTTAGTTGCGGCTCTAGCTTGGAACGAAGCCATCACTGAGTACGTCAATATCTACATCAAACCTCGCTTTGCAAACGGCTCGGGAGTTATCTCTCTTTTTGTTTATGCTTTAGCCATCACCATTTTTACCGTCTTTCTTTCTTACCAGCTCAACAAAATCACCAAAAAAATCACCAAGCAATGAAAATAGATGGTCTTCTTAAGGAACTGAGAGCACTAAAAATTCCAAGGGATGAAATGGCGATAACATCATCTGGCCCAATTGGAATAAGAGGTTTAAGAGAAATAGGCGACTTAGATATCATCGTTACATCAAAAATCTGGGACAAGCTTTCAAGAAAATACAAAATAACCAAAGAGGATAATTTTGAATCAATTTTTATAGGTAATATTCAAGTTCTAGGAAATGGCTCCTGGTTCACAGATATTCAATATGGTTCTGTGGAAGATGATATTAAAAATGCTGACATTATCGATAATAATAGATATGTTAAGCTAGAAAAGATCTTAATGATCAAAAAAATGAAAGACCGTCAAAAAGACATCGATGACGTGAAACTAATAGAAAGACATCTTAACAAGTCTTAACTCAACTCTACTTTCTTTGCCGACTTAAACATATCCGCATCCCCCTCGTCTGCCGTAGTCACTATAACCTGCCTTCCTTCAGTCACCCTCAAAACCTCTTGCTTATGAATATTATCTAGTTCTGAAAAAATATCATCTAGTAGTAATAAAGCTTTTTTCTTTCCTCTTTCCTCCAAAAAATAAATCTCACCCATCTTCATCGCCAAAACCGCCATTCTTTGCTCACCCCTAGAACCAAAAGTACTTAGGTTTCTCTCATTCTCTGTCACCACCAAGTCGTCCTTATGCGGACCCACCAAGGTGTATCCTACTGCCACCTCAGCGTCTTTATACTGGGCTAGTCTACTTTCACTTATAGTACTCATTTCGTAATTAAGTTTCACCTTTTTAAACAGCTCACTTTTTCCAAACAAATCATTAATATACTGCACCAGTTCTTGTCTTTTTACCGTTACTATATTTCCGTGTTTAATTAGTAGTCCGTCCCAAAAAGTCAAAGCATATCTATTTGCTGACCCATCTCTTATTGCGTCGAGTATCTTATTTCTCCTACGTAAAGCCTGTTCATAAGTCGTAATACTGTTTTCATAAATTTTATCAGCTTGGCTTAGTAATCTATCCATAAATTTTCTACGTACGTCCGCCGAACCACTCACAAGTTCCACGTCTTCCGGTCGAAAAATCACAATTGGCAACAGTCCCAACAAATCTTTTCTTCTGCGAGAAACTCCATCAATTAAATACTTTCTTTTATTTACCACCTTGCCCATCACCACTCCGCCATTCACCATCACTTCAATTTCTTGAGTATCCCCATCCTCCCAGACGATATCTGCTTTTACTTTTCCTAGCTCACACCCAAATCTCACCATCTCTTCTGTGCGCCTGGCTCTAAAGCTCTCACCCAAACTAGTGAGGTAAACAGCTTCCAATATATTTGTTTTCCCTTTGGCATTTTCTCCAAAAATCACATTAACTCCAGGTTCAAAATCTAGTTCCTTTTCTTCGTAATTTCTAAAATCAGTTAAGCTAAGTTTCCTTATTCCCACGCCTAAAGTATACAATAGAACCAAATGAACTGGTTTTTTCTTACCATTCTAAGTGCTATTTTTGGATCACTTACTAGAATACTTCAAAAAACTCTTTTAAAAGATAAAGATAGCGATCCTTTTGCGTTTGGATTTGTTTTTCAATTACTAGTATCTTTTCTTTTTCTTTGTTACACATTGGTTACAAACACTTTAGAATTCCCCAACCTTTCTGGTTTACTTTTAAACATTTTTATAATGGCTATTTTTTATAGCCTAGGAAACATACTCACTTTTAAAGCATTTAGTCTTGCCGAAGCCTCAGAAGTATCAATCATACTTTCATCAAGCACTATTTGGTCAGTAATTACCGCCACCATTCTTTTAAACGAAAAAGTCACCACCAAAAATATCATCGGAATAGTATCGATAGTTTTAGGAATTGTTGTCATAAACTACACAAAAAAATCATGGATGGTCAACAAAGGGCACCTCTATGCTTTGGCGGGAGCAATGCTGTTTGGATTTGCTTTCACCAACGATGCTTTTATTGTCAATCGTTACAGCAGTATTTCTTCATACATGATTATTGCTTTCTCTTTGCCAGCAATTCTGTCGCTAGCTCTAAATCCCAAATCCTTCAAAAAAATTAGTACCTATACAAAAAGTTCTGTTCTTCCCAGCTTACTTCTGTGTTCTATTGTTTATGCTTTATCGGCAATTACTATTTTTTCCGCCTACAAAATTGGAGGCAAAGCTAGTGTAATCTCCCCTATTCAGCAAAGCAGCACCATACTTACTGTTATTTTTAGTTACTTTTTACTAAAAGAAAAGGATAAACTACCAAACAAAATAATTGGAACCATCCTTACCTTTATCGGAGTCTTATTGCTAATATAACTCTGGGTTCTTAAAAGGAATGAGTGCCAATATAATCGCTGGTTCATAATAAGTAGATCTAGTCAACACATCATCTGTTAATATTCCAACCGCTCCTGTAGACTGTTTTGAATTTGTTCTTCCAAAAACAATGTCGTCTGCTTCACCCAACTCTTTTCCTTGTTTTACCAGCTCTGCAACTTTAGTTGGTAAAAAGAAAGATCCGCTTCTCCCTTTACCCACTTTGCCCTCTTTAGAAATAACCACCATCCAAGCAAATGCCTCCAATTCACCACCAACTTCCTCCAAACCACCTTCAATACCCACCCAATAATCAGCCTCAATCATTTTAAAAACATTTTTTGCTCTATTTGTCGCTCCCAACAGTGTTTCTTTTTCACTCATAGGTTGATCAGATACTTCAGAAGGTGCCGATAACCCCTCAAATTCAAAAACTTCTTTGGGAAACATTTTCTCAAAACCTATTTTCGTCGTATTTATTTTAACCGGGTTATTTGAAGCAATTACAACTTTTTTCATACTCCAATTATTACATATTAGCCAAAAAACCAAAAACTATTTAAGGAGAGTTTGTGTTTGTTTGTGCGATATTTTGCAAGGTGCGTAAAGCAGGCCCCCTGCAAAGTCAGGGGTTTACGCACCGCAAACAAGAAAATTTTCTCGCAGGGAAAATCTTTCGGTCGCCAACAAATAAACACAAACGATCATATTAAATACTTTTTGCGATACTTCGAATCAAAAAAATCAAATCTGACAATCTGGGCAGTAAAAAGTTCCCCTGCCCCCAAGTTTAACTTTTACAATCTTTCCACCACAATTTTTACAGGGCTGCCCCTCTCGCTTATAAGTTAAAAAGAAATTCTGATATGTTCCCCCCAAACCCTTGGTGTCTACATAATTTGCCGCGCTAGCACCCCCACACTCAATTCCCAAATTAATTACAAACCTCACAGCCTCATAAAGCTTTTTGGCTTCCTCTTTAGTCAATTCACACGCCTTTCTAGTAGGTAATATTTTTGCCATATTCAAAGCATCATTAGCATAGATATTTCCAATCCCTCCCATCAACAGCTGATCAAGTAACACTATTTTTATTGGTCTTTTGTTTTTAATGAGTACCTTTTCAAAGTAATCCAAACTAAACTCCTCATCTACTACATCCGGCACTTTTTTAATCTGTAAACTGTTATCTGCCAGCTGTAAACTTACTACTCTCATCCACCCAAAAGCTCTCATATCATTAAAAAACAAAGCAGAATTGTCATCAAAAACAATCTCTATTCTTGTGTGCTTGCTAGGTAAACTATTAACCCAATCAGCACTAGGATGCCCACCCACAATTCTCTTTCCCTCACTTTGAGTTCTCTCTATGTATATCAACTGCCCAGTCATCTTTAGGTGAACCTGAACAATAAAATCTGCATTTTCTAGCTCTATCTCCACCATCTTTGCTACTCTTCCAATTCTTTTAATTTTTCCACCCACAAGAATCTCTTTGTCACCAACGAAATTTTTATCCCTATAAACCTTCACCGTACAAATCACTCTCCCAACCAAAAAATTATTTAACTGCCTTGCAATAGTTTCTACTTCTGGTAACTCTGGCATTTATTTGTCTGTAATCGCCCACTTAATTACCCTCTTTATCTCACTCAAAAATCTTTTTTCAGAAAAAATCAAAGCTCGCTTTTGCAACATACTTTTTTTCCACTTAGTTTTCAGAACTTTTTGTATTGCAATCTCCAAAGTTTTTTCATCTGTATCATTTACCAAAACGCCAGTCTTCCCGTCCAAAACTGATTCTTTAAACCCACCACCATTAAAAGCAATTACCGGAGTTCCCGAAGCCATTGCCTCCACCGGAGTAACTCCAAAGTCTTCTTCACGCGCCAGAGCTATAAATCCAGTTGCCTTTGCATATAATCTTGGTAGCTTCAAATCACTAACTCTACCCAACAACTCAACTCCTTTAATCTTTGTCAACTTCCTTTTTATATCCGAAAACCCAACCGACTCTCCCGATATCTTCAGTTTATATCCTAGTTTTCTTATTGCTTCTGCAGTTTCTACAATTCCCTTGGCACCCACCAATCGTGATACTATCAAAAAATACCCCTCTTTCTTTATACCTCTAGATTTTCTTATAAACTCTTCCGACCGTACAGGTGGATACACAACCACTGCCTCTTTTCTATAAAATTTCCAAATTCTTTTCTTTACATTTTCTGAGTTTGCAATCCAAAAATTAACTCTCTGCGAACTCCATAAATCAAATATTCTCAAAAAATGGTTGACAATAACAGCATAGACTCTCACAATCCAAAATTTTTGCAAATTTATACTAGTTTCGTATCCATACAAAAATCTAGGAGGTGTGTGACAGTATGCAACCACAGTAGCTTCCTTTCTCACTCGAAATCCTCTTGCAAAATATGAAGAACAAGAAGTAATTACCAAATCATAATCTCTAAGATCAATACTCCACCAAACCAAAGGTGCCAAAAATCGAAGGGGGCTATATAAATTAAAATGCTTAAGCAGCCAGCCAAACTTACTTTCAACTATCTTTCTGTCCCCAAACTCCTTTGCGCAAACTGAATTTGTTTTTACAAAAGAAGTATATATTGGTGCCTCAGGGTACACATTTGCTAGCTGCCTCAAAACTCTTTCAGCTCCCCCAAACTCCTTAATATAATCGTGAACAAGTGCTACTTTCATACAAATATATCTACAACATCTTTTTCAAACTTTTCTTCAGGTAATTTTCCCAGTAAACTCTTAAAGTTTAGTTCTGTTAGTAAGTCCGTCACCTTCTTTTTATCATAGTCACTCATCAAACATTTATCCCAATCAAAGTCCAGTGGCACCTCTCTAAAAATTTCTGCCAAATGTCTACTCTTATCTGCCATCTCTCTGTCATCTTCCAACAACATTCTAGTTCTCGGGGCAATTTTTGTACTTTCAATATTTTTATATATTTCTTCTACACTTCCAAAATCTTTAACTAATTTAGTGGCGGTTACCTTACCAACCCCTTTAACACCAGGAATATTATCAGATGGATCACCCATCAAACCTTTCAAGTCTATAATTTGTTTTGGTTTCATTCCATAAACTTCCATCACTTTGTCTTCATCAAAAACCACTGATTGAGAATATTTATTCTGAATCGGTAAGTATACTACCACTTTTTTCTCTTCAATTAATTGAAGAGCATCTCTGTCTCCTGTTACTATCACCACTTGTACACCTACATCATTTTGATTTTTTTCAAACGCAACTTTCGATATTGTCCCAATAATATCATCCGCTTCATATCCCTCAATCCCAAACTGGGGAATATTTAAGGCTTCAACAACTTCTTTTGTTCTGTCTATCTGTTGCACCAAACTTTCATCCATGGGAGCTCGCTGAGCTTTATAATCCTCAAACTCTTTCTTCCTGAAGGTAGGTCCTTTTACATCCCAAGCCACAATTACATGAGTTGGTGAAAGTTTATCAATAACCGAAAAAAGCAAAGTTGTAAATCCGTACACTGCCCCAACCAACTCACCTTTAGGGGTCGTAAAAGGCGGATATGCATGAAAGGCTCTATGTAATAGTGCGTTACCATCTATAAGTATTAGTTTCTTCATTTATTCAAATGAGCCTTTGCTCACACCTACTATCTCTTCAAATTCTTCTTGCTCCATGGTTTCCACCTCCACAAGTTTCGAAGAAAGCTTATCCAACAGTTTCTTGTGTTTTTTAACCACTTTTTCTGCCAAGCTGTAAGCTTCATCGATTTTTTTCTTAATCTCTAGATCTACTTTTGTCTGGGTCGATTCAGACAATTTACCAGATTCACCAGAAGTGTACCCCCAAGCGTTACTCTCTATAGTTTGGCTCAAAGAAATTGGTCCTAAAACACTCATCCCAAAGTCAATTACCATTCTTCTAGCCACCATTGTTGCTCTCTCTATGTCATTACTAGCTCCAGCTGTTAGTTCATTAAACACAAGCTTTTCTGCCGCCCTTCCAGCAAGCATCATCGCCATTTCATGTTTCAATTCACTTTCTGTTTGCTGGTATTTATCCGTTTTTGGTCTACTCATAGTAAAACCAAGGGCCATTCCTCGAGAAACAATACTAATTCTGTGAATAGGATCAGTTCCCGAGAGCATGTGCCCCACCAAAGCGTGTCCCATTTCGTGATATGCTGTCATCTTTTTTTCAAGCTCACTAGACAACCTTCTTCTTTCTGGTCCCATCTTTACTTTTAAGCTTGCCTCTGCAATATCCTTCATTCCAATTTCTTTATTGTTGTCTCTTGCGGTCAATATAGCCGATTCATTCAACATATTTTCCAAGTCTGCACCAGAGAACCCCACCGTGCTTTGAGCTACTTTATCCCAATTTACTGTTTTTGCAAACGGTTTACCTTTTTTATGTATCTCCAATATTTCTTTTCTACCTTTAATATCAGGCAAATCCAAAGTTACTCGTCTATCAAATCTTCCTGGGCGAACTAATGCCGGATCTAGCACATCAGGTCTGTTTGTAGCGGCCATTACAATTACGTTTTCATTTTTCGAAAATCCATCCATCTCTACCAAAATTTGGTTTAGAGTTTGTTCGCGTTCATCATGACCACCCATACCACCACTTGCTCCACGAGCCCTGCCAATTGCATCCATTTCATCAATAAAAATTATCGATGGGGCAGCTTTTTTTGCCGTATCAAAAAGATCTCTTACTCTACTTGCTCCTACACCCACCAACATCTCCATAAACTCAGATCCGGCCATAGAGAAAAACGGTACACCCGCTTCTCCAGCTACAGCTCTAGCCAGTAATGTTTTACCAACTCCAGCTGGTCCTGTCAAAAGAACTCCTTTTGGTGTTCTCGCTCCAAGATCGACATATTTTTTTGAGTTTTTCAAAAAATCTACCACTTCCTCTAGTTCTTTTTTTGCCTCATCTACTCCAGCTACATCAGAAAACTTCACACTCTGTTTACCTTTAGCAAAAAGTTTTGCCTTGCTCTTACCAATACCGAACATGTCCACATTTCCTCCTTGTTTTTTCATCATAAAAAACATCAATAAACCAAATCCTAGTATAGGAAGCAACAAAGAAAACATATCCCAAAATGCTTTGCCAAAGTCTTGCGAAACCACTTCAATTTTCACCTTACTTTCGTCAATTCCTGCCTTCTGTAGTTGATCTACAAAACTAGAACCTTCCTCTTTTCGCGAAATACCGAGTGGCTCTACCCCTTTATCATCTTTAGGGTAATAAACCATAATATCGTCCCCTCTAATTTGTACCGTAGTAATTTTTCCTTGTTTTATTTCAGTAATTACTTCCGATAAAGACAAGTTTTTTACCAATCCAGTGCTACCCAAAAACAGTTTTATTATGCTAGGAACAAACAAAAACAAAATCAACACCCACATCAAAATTCTTTTCAAATTAAAGTTTACTTTTAGTTCAATTTTTTTAGTTTGCATATTTATTTATCTAACTATCTTACCACCGCTCCAGGCTCTACAGACTCTGGCAAAAAAATCATTACTGGTTTTTCAGCACCATCTACCATAAGCACCATCCCTTCCGAAAACTCTTGCCCCATCTTTTTAGGTGTCATATTTAAAATCACTGGCACTTTCTTACCTACCAATTCTTCGGGTGAATAAAAAGATCTAATTCCAGAAAACAGAGTTTTTTTACCAATCTCCTCACCAAAATCAATTTTGTAGCGAATAAGTTTCTCGCTCCACTCGGGTGCGTCCGCTTCCACAATCACCCCTGCTCTAATTTCTAACTTTCCAAAATCATCATAATTTATTAGATCTTTCATATTTTTTTAATTCCAATTACCTTATAAACCTCCTCCAAAGTTGCATTGGCTACCATTGCCGCCTTCCCTGCTCCGGTTCTCAGAATCTCTCTCACTTCATCCAAGTTGTTTTCCAACTCAACTCTTCTTTTTCTTGCTTGTTCAAAAGTTCTCTGGTGTGCCTCAAACAATCGATCTTTAACCTCTACATCCCCAACAGCACCCTGTCGATATCTTTCTTTCAAAGAATTCACCTCATCTCGGTTGTCGTTCAACAAATCATGAAAGATAAATACAGGGTTACCCTCTACCTTTCCAGGATCTGTAGCTTTCAGCCTATTAGGATCAGTAAAACATCCTTTTATCTGCTTCCTAATTACTTCAGGATCATCAAAAATACCAATCACGTTTCCTAAACTCTTACTCATCTTTCTTTCACCATCGGTTCCTATTACCCTACCTGTATCCTTAGATATAAGCGGTTCAGGCAACTTCAAAGTGTCCACAGCATAAGACCTGTTAAAGCTCTCTGCCATATCTCGAGTTATTTCTACGTGTTGTCTTTGGTCCTCTCCTACAGGTACGCCATCTGGCTTATATAGTAGTATGTCCGCAGCCATCAGTATCGGATAGTTAAAAAGCCCCATGTTTATCGACTCTACACTTGCCCCCTTAGAAAGTTTATCCTTAAAGGCGTGCATTCTCTGCATATGGCCATAGGTTACGTAATTACCAAGCACTACCATCAATTGAGAGTGAGCTGGTACGTCAGATTGGCGAAAAAAGACACATTTACTAGGATCAAGGCCCAAAGCCAAATAATCCAGAACCACGCTAATTATGTTTTTCTCTAGATCCTCTTTTTTCTGAACCGTTGTCAAAGCGTGCAAGTCTGCAACAAAATAGTATGCTTCATGGGTCTCCTGAAGCTCAATCTGAGGCTTAACCGCCCCAAAGTAGTTCCCAATATGCAAAGCGCTCCCACTTGGAGTAATACCAGACAATATCCTCTTTTTCATAGTAGCTGGGGCGAGATTCGAACTCGCGCTCTTCGGTTTATGAATCCGATGCTTTAACCAACTAAGCTACCCAGCCTCAACTATTTATTTTATCATCACCTAGCCTCAAATCACTCTGAGGTGTCACAGTTACCTAAATCATGCTAAAATAAGCTCGTTCCCTATTTGCGGGGGGAAGGTAAGTATCTTGCAGGGCTCATAATCCTGCTTAACCGGGGGGCGGAACCTCGGCCCCGCAACACAATTCAAAAATCGCGATAGAACACCAATTCTTTCCACTTCTCCCAGTTTTCTATATCTCTTTTTTCATTTTCTGAACCTATAGTTTTACTTAATTTCTTGGGCAAAACCACTACCACTTCATCAGTTCTTTGCATATTTAGCTTTTCTCTAATCAACTTCTCCTTGTGCTCATCAGAGCTCACCTCAGTAAATTTAGCCACAAGCCTTTGATTCTCCTTGAGTACACTTTCTAGTCTACGCTCAGACTCTTTTATGCGCTCAAAACCACGCCTAGTCAGCCACAAATCTCTAGCCATTGATATTATTAAAAACCACACAAATCCCAAAAATACCCATCCCACCCACCATTTTGCCTCATGTTGTTTTTCCTTTCGTATTAGCCCTTGCATTAGTAGACCTAGAGTGTTATAATAGACGTCACATATGGAACAAAACGCCAAAGCCGCTATAAATAGCTTCAAAGAGAACCTTGCCAAACAAGGTAGAGCTTCTGCTACCATTCTAGCCTACAGTAAGGATATAGAGCAACTAACCGATTTTATCGGCAAAAGTGGCAAAGCTTCTCTAAAAGAGATCACCAAAGCTGATATTGACGCTTTCAAAGAAGATCTTTCTCAAAAGAACTACACTACCAAGTCTATTTCCCGCAAAATCAACTCCATCAAGAGCTTTTTTGCCTACATACAAATAAATGGTGTTATCGTAGATAACCCTGCCACAGAAGTAACCCACCCCAAGTACGACATCAAACCTCCAAGGTTGTTAAATAAGCTCGAATACCGCGCCCTAAGAGACGTTTGCAAAGACGATCTTCGTATGGCAGCCATAGTTGAACTTCTCCTCCAAACTGGTATGAGAATTTCAGAGCTTGCCAACTTAAGACTAAAAGATATCAACCACGAAACCAACCAGCTTACTATTAAGGCTTTCGAATCTCATCCAGAGCGTACCATCCCTTTCAATCAGCCAGCCAAAGAAGCGCTCGATAAATATCTAACTGTGAGACCAAAAAGTCAAAATGATAGTGTTTTCATCACCAAAACTGGTAACACTTTCTTAATTCGTAACATTCGTTCTAACTTGGACAGCTACTTCCATATTGCCGGTATCCAAAACGCCAAAGTAAACGACTTAAGACACACTTTTATTGCTCAACAGCTTACCTCAGGCAGTCCTTTAGTCTACATCAGCAAGCTAGTTGGCCACAAAAGATTGTCCACAACTGAAAAATATCTGGAATTCATCTCCGAAAAACCAGCTAAGGACAAACCAAAACTTATCGACCTGTAAACCGCTTCAAAGCGTCCAGTGTTGATTGTGATAAAAAGCTCAAAACAGCTCCCATTTTATCCATAGATCCTACTGCCAATGCCAACCAACCCGATACTTTTTTTCGGGAATCCTCTACTATCAAAAAGGCATTCCTTACACCAGATATTTCTAGCTGCTCACCCGTTACCTCATCTTCAATAAAAATCGTTACAGGATTACCACTCTTACCCAAGTCAAGGTCACCATTAACCATCATTCCCTGAGGCCATACCCTATTTTGGGCATAGTCAATATCTTCACGCATCTCACCAGAAACTTTCAAAAATCTGTCTTGTACCTTTTTCTTAGACTTCTTTTTAATCATTAGCTATTTTACACATTATTAGTTTTAGGATGTGGGTCGACCTGGATTCGAACCAGGGACATCGAAGGTATAAGCTTCGCGCTCTAACCAGCTGAGCTATCGACCCAATAAGATATATTCTACCGCAACACACGTAATCTGACATCTGTGATCTGTGATCTGTGATCCAATCTTACAGCTTCGATCTCTTCTCTATCTCTTCTTCTACTTCGTCAGCATCTCTACCAAATTTAAGTCGAGACAATTCTTTCACCATTCTAGCTACTTCAGGGCTACCTGCTGCCTTTTCTGCCTTTAAGTCCCTACCAACATTCATAGAAAATGGTGGAACCGGTGTTCCGTTTACAATAGTTTTTACGTAAATGTTTTGTGCTGGCACATTCCCCAAGTCGTTTTCATTAAAAACCGGCTCAAACTCCTTGGCTAATATCGAAGCGTCTTGTACACCCACTCTGTAAGTCATCTGAGTTCCAGAGTTTCCAAAAATAGCATCTCTTACCTGTTCTTCAAGTTGACTCACAAACTGATTAGCCATAATTAACCCCATTCCATACTTTCTAACCTCTGAAAGCATCTGGGCAAAATCCGGGGTGGCAAAGTTCTGAAACTCGTCAACATAAAAGTAAAAGGGTCTTCTTTCTTCCCTTGCTAATTCTTGTCGCGAAAGGGCAGCTGCCAAAATCTTTGGCACAATCAAGTTCCCCAAAAAGCTAGAGTCCTCTTCGCCAAGCAATCCCTTTGCCAGTTTCAAAAACACAATCTTACCCTGATCCATAGCCTCACGCATATTTAAAGTACTCTTTGCCTGGCCAATAATATTTCTAATCATTTTGTTAGTTACAAAACGACCAAACTTGGACGAAATATAGTCCAAAGTTTCACTTTTATGAAAATCGCTCGTCTGAGCAATTTGATCTGTCCAGTAGCGCCTTACAATTGGATCTTTTACCAACGGTAATATTTCCTGCACATACTTTTGGTCAGTTAACACTCTATTTACCTCAACAAAAGTTGCTCCTGGCACACAGCCAACAGTAAGCATTGCGTTACGCACAGCATGTTCAAACCGCGCTCCTACCATACCAGTTCTATTAGGATCAAAAAGTTTATACATCAAATTAATAATCGAAGAAGCCACTTGGTACATTTCGTCATAATGTTGTACTTCCAACAAGTTAAAACCAATTGGCCTTTCTTTATCTGAAGGATCAAAAAGTATAACGTCTTCAGCCCTCTCAGGTGGAACCAGCTCTAGCAACTCTTCAATACCATCTCCGTGTGGCTCCATAAAACAAAGACCTCTTCCTGCTCTCATGTCTTGTAAAATCATCGATTTCAAAAGTTCAGTTTTACCAGTACCAGTCTTACCAATAATATACATATGCCTCATCCTGTCCGCCTCACTTATGTAAATATTTCTTTCTTGACCTCTATAAATTGACCTCCCTAGCCACAAGCCCTCAGAGGGAAATCCACCTGTTGCGGGAGCACTCTTTGCCGTTAGCCAATATATGTGTGGGGTTTCAATTGTTTTATTGGGTAAGTGCCATATAGCGGCCAGCTCATCAGTCGACAGTATAGAGTTGTTACCCCACATGTTTTGATAACGATAAATAATATCCAGCATAAACGAATGTTTAAAGCGAATCTTACCCCCACTAAAACTGTTTTGATTACCATTAAACTGAGAAAAGACACCTTTTAAATTACTTATATTTGCCTTTGCTGTTTCTTTGTTAGGTGAAATGCTTACCAAGCGAATACTTGTCAAAAATCCTTGCTTATTACATTTTGCCGAAATTGCCTCCATATCCTGAGGATTCATTTTATACTTTGCCTTCTCCGGATCAGACTCATCCTTTTTAAGTTTAGAAATATAACCCAAACCAGACTTTGACCACAAAGACTCAGCAGGGGAAATAATAATTTGGATAATCGCTGCTTCATCATCACCAAACTTAGCTAATGCAGAAGTTAAAGAAGACAAAAAATCTACTGGCATCTCCTTAAAGGATTTTAGAGGTTTAAATGACTCATTTTTCAAAGTCAGCTCAGAAAACTCAATTTTTGCATCCTTATAAAAAACATTGTATTCATCTACCTGTACTACTTGTGTTCCCGGGTAAGTCCCTACTACCATTTTTTCAATTAGCTCAACATTATTTTTGTGACAAGAAATATAAAATCTTATATCCTCTTTTTTGCCAACCACCTCCAAAGAGAGATGTTGTTGGGCTGCAAATTTTTGCCAAAAGCCACTTTTTTTGAGTGAGTATAAGGAGCTGAACATCTGCTCCACCGCCTCCACCTTTATTTCATTATCTCTAGGTACTGCTATCTCTAGTAATACAAAATTCATACTCACTTCTTCTCTGTTTCGAAATCGAAGCCAAATCACAAATATCATCCAACAAAAAATCAAAGAGGCGACAACCAACAGCACCCCCAAAATCAAAACCAAAAAATACTGCAACCAATAAGCACTAATCATATTCATTGCTTGGGCTATAAAAAACACGCCCAGGGTATTTTTTAATCATCATCAAGCACCACTCGGCGAGCCATCGCATTCCACTCTGAGTGTCCGCCTTTAAGCCATCAGTCAAATTTCCCTCATTCAGGGGTAACACTATTTTCTTAGGGGCGGGCGCTAATATTCCAGAAGTTTGTTGATTTACATTCTTAGTTGTTACATCAGCCACTCCAGGTTTAGCTCCGTTATTTTGGTTATCCTGGCCAGAGGTTTCAGTACTCTTTTCAACTTTTTCTATATAGCTTTCCACCTCTCTTATAGCAACCGCTTCAGGAGAGTCTATTCGACGTTCTATTTCCTTACCCATAGAAGGCATATCTAACTATACCAATTTTCAAGACAATATTCGATACTCACAAAATACACACATATATAACAAAAACTATAATGATAATCAACTGTCAAGGTCAAAGTAGGTAAAATTATTAAGAAAAAAATCAAACACAACAAAAAAAGATTGATACAAGGCAATTTTACAACCAAAACACTACATTATCAATGTCAACAAAAGAGTGATAGTAAACAAATTTACCTAACTAAATTAAAGTTTAATTTTTCTCACAAGTCAATTCCCACCTAAATAGCTCAAAATAGATCAAAGACTCTCCTATAGTATCAGGAAAAGTCTTTGATCTCCTTTTTTTTAAATTTTTCCCTCTGAATAGTCTATATCACAGGCACCAGCAACACAAGCAAGTTCTTGAGCTGCCTTTGTATAGTCCTCTTCTTCGTAACGGTAAAGCTTACTAAAGTCTATGGCAGGAAAAACAGCAGCCAGTTTTTCATACTCAGCCAACGAAATCTCTTGATAAGGCATCTGAGCATAAGCTGCATCGAATGCTGGTAAAAAAGCCATACCTCCTATCAAATCTCTATGATCCCAAACCCACTTAACCAAGTCAATTACTTCGTGCGGGTAATAGGTAATCGTTACACTGGGGTTATGCTCTGTCCAATTAATTTTATTTTGAAGCCAATAATTACACTGATCAATTGCCGACATACTCTTTCTCAACTTTGCTCCATCTGGCGACTTTACGGGGAAGTGAACTACAAAAGTATTAGCACTTTCAAAGCTCTGACCATTTTCCGGATCCATAGGCACACCTTCATCTTTTAGAACCTTATATATCGGTGAGTGAGTACTCACTCGAATATTTCTAACATAGTTAGCTGCCCACCTAGCATGAATCCCTGAGGAACAATTAAATAGTTGCGAAGAGTTTCCAGATGGCTTCACACAAGTCACAGCAGCTGCTTGATTGATACCCAACTTTTCTGCATAAACTCTGTTTGTTTCAATAGCCACCTGCCTCAATCTACCTTGTACTGCAGGATCTTGTGCCACCAAGCTATCGAGCTGACCATTTATATCTACTCCCAACAACCTTTCTTCTTCACAATTTTTCTTCCATGTAGGGCGAAGTCCGGGGAAGTTGGTTGCCATAGCTTGAATCGTTCCTATTATCGCCGCCACTTCTACTTTATCTTTCAAAGATTCATACGTATCCTCTTTTCGAGCTATAGCAATTGACAAATTACAAAACTCATATGGACGCAAAATAATTTCCCCACATGGATTTGTTCCAAACTCCGCCTCTGCTCTTCTAGCTGGTCGCATATTTATAGCTCCTTGTCTGTTAAAAATGCCTGGCTCTCCTCTACCATTTTCCACCATCTCCATCATTTGTTTAACTATATCTAGTTGAGTTAATCCCTGAGAAGGCCAAACTGCACTATTGTTGGCATTCCATCGTTGACTATTGTCGCGCTCAAAATCCCCAGACTTGCAATTCCTCATCTCCGCGTCATCAAAATCAAAAAGCGAAATCATTGCCGTTCTTCTCATCCCCCCCGAAACAGCCGCATTTCCTACCTCGCACATAATGTCATGGGCATCAAGTGGTCTCAAAAAACTCCCTTGTCGTGATAAAACCCTCTCTCTCACAAACTCCATCATTTTTCTAAAAGGTTCAGGACCAGACGATCTACCACCTTTAATTCTTAATATTGCTCCTGCTGGCCTCAAAGCCGAATAGTCAAAACTTACATCACCACCTTCAAACCAGGTCTGCAAACCAAGCCTCAAAGCGTCTGCCCACCCTTCGGTTGTATCTTCAACTAGGCAATACAAAGGCTCTCCTCCTATTTGTCTTTTAACTCTGGGTAGATTTTCTACATACTTACTTTCCACCGAAAACCCCACTCCGCAGCCATTCATTGAGATAAGCAACGCTTCCACAAAAGAATCCAAACTATCTACGGGCTGATAAGAGCAGTTATAGATTCCAATATTATTTCTCCTTGCGGCAGGCCCAGCCATCGCCAAAAGCCTCATCGAAGGTGCCGCCTTCATCTCCAATACTGATTTTCTAATCCTTTCATAATCAGATGCTTGTAACTTGTTTTCAGAAATTTCGCTCAAATAGCTCACTGCCCTGTCCACAGTTTCTCGCCAAGTTTCCCTTCTTCCTAGGTCATAGTTAAATCTAGAATACTTATCAAAAAACTGAAATTTTTGTATTTGGTTACCAAAATATTTATCACTTTCAGCAAACGCAGCCTGAACTTCAGCCGGTACAGGTCTCACCTCTCTCAGTTTTGCATGCTCTGCTCTATACAAAATATAACTTTTTGCCGCCTCAAACTCACCAGCAGCCTGCAAAACAACCTCTACCGCATCTTGTACTTGTTCAACTGTAGGCTTCTCAAACTTACTACCAACCAAATTTACTACCCTACTAATTAGTTCTTCAAAAGAAACACTAGGGATAGAATCAATATCTCTAAAACATGCTTCTATTGCCTTTTTTATTTTATCTACCTCAAAAGCCACCACTCTTCCGTCTCTCTTGGTAATAGAGGTCGGAATTCTTGCCACTATCTTTGTTCTAATCTTTTTTTTGAATTTTTTTATCATTTTTTATAATAATTTTTTAATTAATATCAATTTCGTTAACAAATTTTTTAAAGTCAATCAAACCAGAAAAATCCAAATAAACACTCGCAAAACGTAAATAAGCAAACTTGTCAATTTTTTTAAGCTTTTCCATCACCATTTTCCCTATATCACAAGACCTTACCTCTGTAGACTTTCTAGACAACAACTTAGCCTCAATTCTGTCTACAACCTCTTCAATTTTGTCCGTTCTCACATTTCTCTTATAACAAGCCTTTACTACTCCTTTAAGGAGTTTTTCCCTATTATATTGTTCTACTCTTCCGCTTTTCTTAACCACCTTCAAATCAATATTCACTACCATCTCGTGAGTTGTAAATCTTTTGTTACATTTCAAACATTTCCTCCTCCTCCTTATACCATCACCAGAACTCAAAACCCTGCTCTCCAAAACAGATGTTTCTTCTTTATTGCAATATGGGCAGTTCATATAAATACACAATATCTAGTGTTCCTATCATTATTGAAACACTACCACTAGTAATTCAACTATTACAAAATAAAACAAAGTCAAACAATGAACTCAATTTCCGCAAAATCTTCTCCCAATTAGACGAATAATGCAATATTCAAAATAAATCTGGCCACTATCGAGCCCAAAACATTTCCACTCTTAGTTCTAATTACCCCATTTATCATCGCCACCGCAAAAACAAATATTAAAACAAAAATCATTTCCAAGCCTCCTACTTTAAAATCAAAAAGCAGTACAGGTAATCTCAAAACAGCTACCAATAAAGCACAAAAAAATATTGACCATGTCTCAGGAATACTTTTTTGCAAGTACCCCAAAACGAAACCAGTCAAGGCAATCTCCTCTACTACAGCGGTCACCAAGGCTACACCTAACAAATTCCAATTGCCATATAGCACCCCTGGCACCTTTTGCAAAGCAAAAAAATAAAATCCACCAACCACCAATCCAATCACCAAAGATAAAAACATGTTGTCACCAAAAAGAGAAACTCTTTTTTCTCTCAAAAAAATGTTCCACCAAAACAAAGGCACCAACCAAATTACTGGTTTAAACCACAATTCCTCAATAATCTCTGGCAAGTTAAAAAAATATCTAAATCCACCCCATATCAATAGCAAATACCCTGTATATAACAACACCTTTTTCACACTTCATCCTACCACGTTCAGATGCTGTTAATAAAGACTGCACCAAAGACAAAGTATATAATTACTCCACACATGGAACCGAAACGCAAAAAGTTTTTTAAAGAGTTAGAAAAAAGAATAGCCACCAAGTCCTGGAAAAAATTAAACAGCAAATCTTTACTGTTTCTTTTAGCTGGTATTTTTCTGATCTGGCTCTTCTTTCTCCTCAAGGACGTTCCTAGTCCAGCCAAACTCACCAAAACTCCAGCACCACAAAGTACAAAAATACTTGATCGCAACCAAAACCTCCTGTACGAGGTCTACTCAGATTATCGACGTACACCTGTAAACTTTCAAAACATCTCTCAAGATGTCAAAAACGCCACCATTGCAATTGAAGATAAAAACTTTTACCGCCATCACGGGCTAGATACTTTAGCTATTATCCGTGCCGCCTTTAACACTCTAAGAGGTAAAAGACTAGAGGGTGGTTCCACACTCACTCAGCAACTCGTCAAGAATTCTTTATTATCCGACACCAGAAGAACTCTTACTCGCAAAATTAAGGAGGCCATACTTTCCGTCGCCACTGAATTTACCTACACCAAAAATGAAATTCTAGAGCTATATCTCAATCACGCACCATACGGCGGCACCGTCTACGGCATCGAGACCGCCTCCCAAACTTACTTTGGCAAGTCAGCAAAAGACTTAAATCTTGCCGAGTCAGCGCTTCTTGCTGGATTACCACAATCTCCAACCAGATACTCACCATTTGGTGCCAAACCAGAATTAGCCATCAACCGACAACATGAAGTTTTAAGACGTATGTACGAAGACGGCTATATAAACAAAGATCAATACGATTCCGCCAAAAACACCAAACTTAATTTTTCCAAAAAAAATATAACCATCAACGCTCCTCATTTTTCTCTCATGGTTAGAGATCAACTTGTCCAAAAATACGGCGAAGACTTAGTCAACCTTGGTGGACTAGTGGTTACAACAACTCTCGATCTAGATCTCCAAAATTATTTTCAAGCTTCGCTCTCAGCTGAACTAAAAAAAATTGCCAAACTAAAAATTAGCAATGGTGCAGCACTAGTCACCAAGCCAAATACTGGAGAAATTATTTCTTTAATTGGTTCCAAAGATTACTATGACAACGATATTGATGGACAAGTAAACATCACTACGGCATTGCGCCAACCAGGCAGTTCTATAAAACCACTAAACTACGCCACAGGTCTTTTACTTGGCTGGCCAACTAGCCTTGTTTATTTAGATGTTCCTACTTGCTTCAATGTTCTTGGTCAAAAATCTTACTGTCCCAAAAACTACGATAATTCTTTCAGGGGACCAGTTTCTATGCGTCAATCTTTGGCAAATTCTCTAAATATTCCCGCTGTCAAACAACTCGCACTCAATAGTATGGACTCTTTTATCGCAACCGCATCAGCCATGGGGATCTCTACCTGGACAGACTCAAGCAAATACGGACTTTCTCTCACTCTAGGTGGCGGTGAAGTTACCATGTTCGATCTTGCAAAAGCATTTAGTACTTTTGCCAATCAAGGGGTGACTGTTCCTCTTGTTTCTGTTCTTAAAGTCCAAACATACGACGGTATAACTCTAGAAGAGTATGATGCTGAAAAAACCGCCAATCTCGTCTCTGTTCTTCCAGAAGATTGGGCAACTTTTTGGTCAAGTTCCAGCCATTCTGCCTCCCCTTCTGCCGAACCTGTCACCACCCTACCCAAAGAAGTCACTTTCATTATTTCCGACATTCTCGCAGACAACGGCGCTCGCTCCGCAGCCTTTGGCACCAACAGTTTATTAGTAATACCCAATCATACCGTTTCTGTAAAAACAGGCACCACTAACGACCTCAAAGATAACTGGACCATAGGCTACACACCAGATTTCCTCGCTGCCACCTGGGTGGGTAACAACGACAATACTTCCATGAGCTACGTTGCCTCTGGTGTCACCGGCGCATCTCCAATCTGGAACAGTATCATGAAAAAACTCCTCAAAGAAATCAAAGACAAACCATTATCAAAACCAGAAAATGTTACCAATTTTCAAGTCTGCAACTCCACAGGGTTACTTGCTCAACAAGAAAACCAGTGCGAGTCTCACTCAGAATATTTTATAAAAGAAATTCTACCACTTGGTCAATCAGGTATTCCCGTTCGCAAACAAATTTGGGTCAATCGTGCTGACAAGTCTCCAATACAAGAAAACGACACCACAACAATTGACAGGGATCTTGAAGAACATACAGTTCTATCAGATCCATTCATCAAAGAATTTTGTTTAGATTGCAACTACCCATTAAACGAAAAGGGTAGTATTCAGTGGCCCCAAACAAACGTTAACATGTCTACTTTCAAGGCCAACTCAAAAAACTACTTAAATCTAAATGTCCAAAACAGCCCTTAAAGTAATTCTTAGCATTGTTATCTCAATCACCACAGTAGTCTTAATATCAGTTGTTTATTGGCAAAAAAACCTGCCTCTTGTCAGTCCTGTCGCCTTCATCGAAAGCATTTATCAGCCCAGTACAAAAAACAAAAGGATCGTTTATGGTTTCTTGCCTTACTGGAATCTAAAATACGCCAAAGAGCTTCAAATAAACCACCTTACTCATCTTGCATATTTTGGACTAGATTTAAAATCAGACGGTACAGCCAACAAAAAAGTAAACGCGAGGGAATTAGAACCAGGATGGAACAAACTAAACTCAGACACCACCAAAAACATTCTCTACCAAAGCAAACTTCTCAATCAAAAAACAGTCCTAACAGTCACCGCCATGGAGCCAGAAATCATTTCCTCTATTGTCAACAATCAAACTTACACTCAAAACTCTATAAATGACATTCTTCAGGTTTATAAAGACTTCAACTTCGATGGTATCAATATCGATTTTGAATACGTTGGGATACCAGACGAAGTTACCAAAAAAAACTTTACCAATTATATAAAGCTCATAAATCAGGAGTGTAAAAAAAGTTACCCCAAATGCTTTATCGATATAGATATCTTTGGCGATACAGCCGAAAAAAACAGGCTTTGGAATCTAGAAGAGCTCCATCCACACGTTTCCCATATTATTGTTATGGCCTACGATTACTACCGCAAATCATCTTCCCAAGCAGGGCCAGTTGCTCCATTGACTGGCTCATGCAAAGGACAAAGCGATAATCCTTGCCTAGAACACGATATTCTTCAACACATATCTTTAATAACCAAAAAAGTACCCCAAAATAAAATTATTCTTGGAATTCCTTTTTATGGCTACGAATGGCAAACAGCCTCAGAAGATTTTTTGGCTAACACCTATCCAAAAACCGGAAGCATAGCAACATACCAACGAATTCAAGAAATAATTACAAATCCAGAAACAAGCTCACTATCTGCTAAATGGTCAAACTCAACCCTTAGTCCATATTTAGTTTATTATGAAGACAAAAAAATAAAACAAATCCATTACGAAAACCAACAATCCCTAAAACTAAAAATCGATGTTCTAAATGCAACTAATTTGGGAGGAATGGCAATTTGGGCACTTGGCTACGAAGTCCCATATCAAGATCTTTGGCAACCGATTTTCGAAATGAATCGTTAAAATAAGCAAACTTTTCCCTCTATTTTTTTTCATCCAAAAAACATAAAATTGTCTTATCTCCTGCCCTTTCATACCACATCATGTTTAAAGACAAAAAAAGAATCACTAAACTATTTTTATATATCGGTTTACCTTTATACCGTCTATTTCTTGTTGCCATTATTGCCACTTTTTACACCTTAAGAAGACTAAAACATCTAGTTCAATTAATTAAACTACCCAAAGTTAATTTTTCCCCTCCCAAAACCAAAACAATCTCTCGATTACTTTTTCTTATCTGCCTCCTCCAAATCACGTTTTTAATTTATCACTTCTTCTCAACTCTCCCCAACCCAAAACTGCTAAACCACTTTCCGGATAAACTATCTACTAAGATTCTAGATCGAAACGGTAATTTGCTATATCAAATTTATAAAGATGAAAATAGAACTGAAATCAAAATTGGCAACTTACCCACACACGTTAAACTAGCCTTCCTAGCTGCCGAAGATAAAGACTTTTATAAACATCACGGTTTTTCTCTTACGGGGCTAATGAGAGCTTTTTATAAAAACTTAGTCAAAGATCACGTCGAAGGTGGCTCAACTATTACTCAGCAACTTGTAAAAAACACTTTACTCACCAACGAAAAAACTTTTGTTAGAAAAATCAAGGAACTTGTACTCTCATTAGAGGTAGAAGCTATGTACACCAAAGATAAAATCTTGGAAATCTATCTTAATCAGGTTGGTTTTGGCGGCCCCGCCTACGGTATCCAAGAAGCCGCCCAACAATACTTCAACATCGACGCTAAAGATTTATCTATCTCTCAAGCCGCTTTTCTGGCAGGGCTTACACAAGCACCCACCAAATACTCACCTTTTGGGGAAAATATTCAACTTGGCATAGAAAGACAAAAAATTGTTTTACAACAAATGCAAAAAAATCATTTTATTACTGATGAAGAATATCAAAATTCACTACACGAAACCATTCTCTTCAGATCTGCCAAAAACGACATTATTGCTCCCCACTTTGTTATGTATGTCCGTAGTCAACTTATAAATCAGCTAGGTGAAAATATCGTCAATCAAGGCGGACTAACCGTATACACAACCCTAGATCAAAACATCCAAAACGAAGCACAAAAAATAGTCTCCCAGGAAATTGAAAAACTAAAGGGATTAAACGTTACAAATGGCTCTGCTTTAATCACTAATCCACAAACAGGTGAAATATTAGCTATGGTAGGCTCCAAAGATTACTTTAACCTCAACGAAAATGGCCAAGTAAATCTCACTACCTCTTTGCGCCAACCAGGCAGTTCCATCAAACCTCTAAATTACGCCCTTGCCTTCGAAAAAGGCAAAAAACCAACCGATACCGTAGAGGATAAGCCACTTTCAATTATCTACCCAAACAGAACAACTTGGACACCAAAAAACTACGATAACAAATTTCATGGAACAGTAACTCTTAAACAAGCCTTAGCAAACTCTTACAATATTCCCTCAGTTCTCCTTCTAAAAGAAAACGGTATAGCTGAATTTGCCAATTTTGCCCATAAAATGGGTATCAACTCTTGGTCTGACACTAGCCGCTACGGACTATCCATGAGCCTTGGCAGTCTCGAGGTCAAAATGACCGAATTAGCCACTGCATATTCATCTTTTGCTAACAATGGAGTCGTTACGCCTCTAACATCAATTTCCAAAGTAGTATCTAGTGAACAAGGGCAAATATACTTTCCTAAGTGCCAAACAGTTGAAAATCAAGAAAGCAACAAGTCAGTTCTAGCCAACGAAGACAACTGTCTATCGCGTCGTGTAATAACTAATCAAACTGCAAAACATATCACCGAAATACTTAGTGACAATATTGCCCGCTCCAGTGCCTTCGGTTCCAATTCCGTGCTGAATATCAAAGGTCACAAAGTCGCTGTAAAAACTGGCACTAGCAATGATCTCAAAGATAACTGGGCAATCGGCTATAACGAAAATTATTTAGTATCCACCTGGGTGGGAAACAATAATAGCCAACCCATGTCACACATTGCTTCAGGAGTTACGGGTGCTTCTCCAATTTGGTCCAAAATTTTCAACAACCTTCTTATAAAACCCCTTGCCTCAAGTAACTAAATCTTGTACTTCACAAAAAACTTATTCTCCTTCTCCCCACCATCAATCTCTTCCACATTTTGATTCTTTGAGTTCTCGGTTTTTTGAATTTTTACTCCTTCCCCATTTATCATCGCTTTCATCCAAAATCCCAACGAAACCAACACTACCAAAACCAAAACAAAAAAAACCGCTTTTCTATCCCTACTTCTTTCCTCTTTTGACTTTTTCTTTTTTTCCTTCTTTTTAACAACTTCTTCACCAGCCTCTCCTTCATCCAAAACATCGTCAAAATCTTTTACTTTATTCATAGACTTTTATTTCAGCATTTATCAAACAACTCGGCTGTCTACCCTCTAGAGCATCTCTTAAGTTATCAACCAATACTTTTGCCATCGAGTCTCTAGCCTCTACTGTTGCCGATGCGGTGTGAGGTGTCAGTACCACGTTTGACATAGCCAATAGCTCCCCAGGAATACTCATCTCATTTTCAAAAACATCCAGTCCCGCACCCGCGATTAGACCATCTTTCAACGCTTTAATCAAATCTTTCTCTACTACTAAGCCACCCCTTGCCGTATTAATAAACAAAGCACTTCTCTTCATCAAAGAAAACTCTTTTAGAGTAAAAAGATGTTTTGTTTCTTCGTTCAAAGACAGCGACAAACTCACCACATCCGAAAGCTCCAGTAATTTTTCCAAAGTGTGATAAATACAATCATTTTCTTCTTCAAACTCCAAGTTTCTATTTCTATTAAAATAGATCACTTTCATCCCCAACCCCTTAGCTAATCTTGCTGTCCACCTACCAATTCTTCCAAGCCCTACCACTCCTATTACCTTATTCTTTACACTTGTTCCAAGTAACAAATCTGGCTCCCACCCTTTATATTTACCGGATCGAACCAATCTATCCCCCTCTACAATCCTTCTGTACAAAGTAAAAATCATTGCAACCACTTGTTCAGCAACCGATTCCGTAAGAACTCCAGGAGTATTAGTTACACAAATACCTCTTTTAGTCGCCGCCTCCACATCTATATTGTCATAGCCTACAGCATAATTACTTACTACTTTCAGTTGTTTTCCCGCTACATCCATTACCTCCGCATCAATTTTTTCAGTCAACAGGGACACAATACCTACCGACCCTTTCACTCCCTCAAGTAATTCTTTTCGCGTTATATTTTTTCCAGGATAAGTTATCACTTCAAACTTATCTCGTAAGGATTTCACATATCTCTCCAAAAAAATATGCGTCACAAAAACTTTAGGTTTATCCATACATTCATTTAATCACACTAACCCCTCAACCATTTTTAGTTTCTTTTTAAGCCTTTTATTCATATCCACCATATTAAGTAACCCATCTTTTGCCCCCATATAAGTAACAACACTGCTACCATTTGCCAGGCCCGCCTTCAAAATTTCCACTTCATTTTTATAATTAAGCATCGCCCATACAGCTCCAGAAACAAAAGCGTCACCTGCTCCAGTATCATCAATAGACTTATCCGGAAAAGTATTCATCTTCCACCAATTACCAGAACGAATCAAACATGCCCCTCTTTTTCCATCAGTAATCGCAATAATTCTTGGACCAAAACTGCTAATTTTTTTATAAGTCAATTTTTCCTCGTCAAAACTTATCCCAGTTAACTTACTTGCCTCATCTTTATTCAAACTTAGAAAATCTACTTTTGGTAATAACTTTTTAAAATCAATCGATTGAAGTTCTGCTTTTCCTGGGTTTACACCAACCCTAACCCCAATGTTAAAGCAAAAATCAACCAAATCCGTTAACAAATCCATTCTCCCACCCAAACTAGAAATCTGTAACCAATCAGCTTTTTTTATTAGTTCCCAATCTATATCTCTACTTTCAATGTTTAAACTCTCACCTCTATATGTCACAATCGATCTTAGTCCATTGCTAGCAATCAACACAGAAGATACTCCCGTTTCTCCTTTTCCTTTTTGAAGCAATTCAAGGTCTAATTGTTTTTCTTCTAGCTCTTTTACTATTAAGCTACCCATGTAATCATCTCCTATTCTAGATACAATTTTTACCGCCTCACCCAACCTTTTCAAGCCAACCGCCACGTTACTTCCCCCACCACCAGAACACAATTTACAAGTATCAGCTTCTATTTTTCCTCCCAAAACCTCTGCCATCGCTACCCCACCAGGTACTTCGTGGCTTTTTAAAACCCTAAATTCTTTAGATTTCATCAAAACATCAACTACACTTGCACCGACTACAACAACTTTATTCATTACCTCATTCTAGCAAACCGATGATCTATAAAAATTACTAAGCTGCTAAAATAACAAAGGCATGAAACCTTTTGTCCTTCTCAAACCAAAAACAGGAAAAGAAATTCCATTCATTATTCTCATCAGCTTTCTTCTCACTTTTATTGTTTCTCGCCTAGTTGTCTTTTACGGACCAACTTCCAACTTTTACCTCAAAGTCAAAGGTGTCCACGTTCACCATCTGGCTTACGGTATTTTTCTACTTAGTTTGGTGGGGTTTCTTAGTTTAGTTTTAGAAAGAACAGAAAAAGTTCGCCTCCAACTTTCAGTACTATACGGAATCGCTTTAGGGCTAGCTTTCGACGAGTTTGCTATGTGGATCCAGTTAGAAGATGTCTATAAAGATCGTTCTACTTACGATGCCATTGTTACTATCACCCTCATTCTTCTCAATGTTGTTTACTTTGGTGATTTTTGGAAAAAATGGCACAACCACCTCGGCACCCTCCTTCGCAAACTCACCTCCTAATTTTTCTACTCTCACACAACAACACAACCAACAACGAAAATGCCACCACTGGCAACAAAAATATAGATTGAAAGTAGACAAACAACCCAAGAAACTCAAGCAAACTCTTAGTATTCAACTCCTGAACAAATACGATATATCCTAGAGAAACTAAAAACACAGTGACTACATCTATAGCAACAAAAGAAGTCAACAAACGTAATCCATTTGCCCTCAACCATTTTTCTTCCTTCTTTAATTCTGACTTCGAAGCTGGATATGGAATAAATATCATGTTTTCATTATAGATCAAATCTAATTTCCAAAATCAAAAATCCAAAAACAAAATTAATATCTAAAACCCAAAAACTATCTCCGATAATTTTTTCGAAATTTCAGTAGGATTTTCGTGTTGCCAAACATTTCTTCCAATCGCAATCCCTTTAGCCCCAGCTTTCATCACGCCAGCAACCTCTTCTTCTAGGTTCTCCCAATCAGTCTTCATTCCACCTTGTGCCAAAACCCCAGTTTTACCCGCTGCTCTCACCACCCAATTAAAGCTCTCCGGGTCACCTGTGTAAGGTACTTTAACAAAGTCAGCATTAAGTTCTAGTCCTAGCCTTGCCCCATAGGCGACAGTATCCCTCTCACTCTCTCTACCAGCAACTTTAGATCCTCTAGGGTACATCCACGCAATTACTTCCAATCCCTTGGCGTGTGCCTCATCTTCAATTCGCGAAAATTCTACCAACATTTGTTCTTCATGCTCACTTCCTACATATATCGTATAACCAACTGCTTTAGCTCCCAATTCTATGGCCTTATCTACAGTACAAAGTTGCAAAGACAACGGCTCTTCACTATAAAAAGACGTTTTTCCATTTAATTTTACAATTAGCGGTACACCGCAGTCTTTTTCGTAGTATCTAGCCGCAACGCCCTCTTGAAAAACCACCCCAGTAAAAAATCCATTTTTTGCAATCTCCATAATGTATTTAGGGTCAACATTTTTTTCATCAAAGTCCACCGGACCATGTTCAAAACCTTGGTCATATGCCAATATCATCACCTTACCGTTTTTATCTAAAACACTCATTTTTTAAAAACTAAATTTTTTATAACTTTTACTAAATTTTCACTAGTTAAACCATATTTTTTCATCAGCTCTTCTGGTTCTCCACTCTCCCCAAAACCATCAACCATTCCCAACCTTACCATCTCAGTTGGGCATTTTTCTGAGAGAACTTCTGCTACTGCACTACCCAAGCCACCAATTATGGAGTGCTCTTCAGCCGTTACCACCTTTCCAGTTTTTTTAGCCGAACGCACAATCGCCTCAACATCAATAGGTTTAATAGTGTGTATGTTAATTACCTCTACCTCTATAGTTCCAGCCAATTTTTCCGCAGCAACCAAAGCTTCATAAACCATACTTCCACAAGCAAACACGCTGATGTCTTTACCACCCCTCAACACTTGCGCTTTACCAAACTCAAAAGGCGTTTCATTTGTTGTAAATACTTCTCTGGCGGGCTTAGTCATTCGCAAGTAACATGGTCCCTGTTTTTCATTTATAGCCCAAACCGCTTTTTTAACTTGTTCATAATCAGCAGGCACCACAATATTCATGTTAGGTAACACTCTAGTCAAAGCAATGTCTTCAAAACTTTGTTGATTGGCTCCATCTGCCCCATTTCCAAATCCACTATGCCCTCCCACAATTTTTACATTTTCTTTAGTCAAACAAACTGATACTCTAATTTGGTTCCAATTGTTTCCAGGATTAAAACAAGCAATCGAGTTTACAAAAGGCGTCATCCCACTCATCGCCATTCCCGCCGCTATCCCCATCATATTTTGCTCTTGTATCCCTACCTCAATAAGTCTGTCAGGAAACTCGCGTTTAAAACTCTCAAGCTTCAAACTATCAAGCAAATCAGCAACAAGAGCCACCACCTTCTTATCTGTTCTCGCAATTTCCACTATGGCCTCACCATAACCATCCCTCATCGGCTTCTTTGTTACCTTCCCAAAATCCACCACCAAATTCATATTTTGATTCAACATTTTGAGTTTTTAATCATTACTAACCCTCCCATCCAAAGTTCTTACTTTTCTAATTTCCAAAAGCGCTTGTACCGTTTCCCCAATTCCAGGAGCTCTACCATGCCAGTTATAATCATTCTCCATAAAATTCACCCCTTTACCAGGTATTGTTCTCAAAATAATTACACTTGTTCTGTCATGTATTGTTTTTGTTTTCTCATAAGCACTGGCAATATCTTCAAAACTGTGTCCGTCAACTTCCAAAACAAAAAACCCAAACGCTTCCAATTTTTTATCTAGTGGTTCAAGCGGCATAATGTCCTGTGTAAAACCATCAATCTGAATATTATTTCTATCAACTACAAACAATAAATTATTTAATTTAAATTTATTAGCACTCATATATGCCTCCCACACCTGCCCCTCATTTTGCTCTCCATCTCCCATAAAACAAATCGTTTTTCGCTTATTCCCTTTCATTTTGTCTACAAGAGCCATACCAACAGCCACACTCACGCCTTGACCCAAAGGACCACTGCTACTTTCTATCCCAGGCAATAATCTAGCCACAGGGTGACCTTGCAACCTTGTTCCTGTTTTTCTTAAACTAGTCAGTTCTTCTTTGGAAAAGTATCCCGCCTCTGCCAAGCTAGCATAAAGTACGGGGCAGTAGTGTCCCGCCGAAAGCACGACTCTATCTCTTTCTTCATTCCAAGGATCTTTAGGAAAATGTTTAATCTCTCCTCCAAAATAAATCCAAGTAAAAAAATCAGCCGAGCCCAATGCTCCAGCCGGGTGACCAGTCCCCGCCTCAAGCAGCATTTTTATTATTTCTTCTCGTATCACACTCGCTTTCAATCTCAAATCCATACATTAATATTACCATCGTCAACTCCTCATTTTGAATTCTTGGATTCTTGCGAACGGAGTGAGTCCCGTGTATTTGCGCGGGAAGTTCTTGAGTTCTTGAAATATTATTCCATAAAAGCCGTCTCTCCACTCCCGCTGTCTATAGGGTGAGCCACGTGTCCATCACGCTCATTATCAAATTCTTCCAAGTACTTTAAAACCATCTCAGGTGTCGTAGCAATTCTATAAACCTTCAAAGAGTCAGGGCGAGATTCAGCAATCTTCATATTTGCCACCAAGGCTTCCATAATAGGGAACCAAAAATCTCCATACAAAATAAACGGTTTATGGTGACCAAAATAAAGGTAAGCTAGTCCCCAGGCCATTCCAAATTCAGACAAAGTTCCCGTACCGCCATTAAAGACTACATAGGCGTTTCCAAGCTCAAGAAGCTTCATGGTTCTATCTACGTAGTTATTCATAATAATTTCTTTGTCTGCTTTATTAAAGTGATCTTTTCCCTCAAAGTTTTCTATAAACTTTGGGTAAAAAGTTGCCACCGATGCTACCCCGCCACCCTCATGAGCTCCATCTGTAGCCGCCCTCATCACCCCAGGACCCCCACCATTTACAATTTCCAAACCATTAACGGCCAACAGCCTCGCCACCTCTTTAGTTTCCTGATACAGCGGGTGGTCTTCAGTACAATCTGCAAAACCAAAAATAGTAATTGCTTTCAAATTCTTAAATGCCATGTTTTTATATTATCATCAAATCCATCCCCTAAACCCCTCTCAAATTAACTAAATTATCATATTCTTCCTCAACATCAGCAGATTTAAACAAATCACTGCCCACCGCAAACTCCATTTTTCCAAAATTTCTATCCAGTTCATCCTCAGATATTTCCTCAGCCCACTCTGCTTCAAAGCATCGCTTAATATCTTTCCCATCAATTCCCCCATCAACGATTATCTTTATATTCTTATCTATCTTTCTAATTTCTTTTATTTTCTCTAGTACTTTCTCATCAAAATCTTCTTTCCCTTGTGTTCCAAGTTTAGAACTCATAAGTAACACCGCATCCAAATTATTTATTACATCTTCCAAGTCAGTAAGTGGCGTCTCCAATGCATAAGCAAGACCTGCTCTAAGCCCAGCAAACTGAGCATCAGCCACAAAAGCTACTTTATCTGTCATCTTCTCCACCTGTCCATAAACTGCTGTTATTCCCGCTTCCACACAACGCTCAATCCAATCGTGTGGTTCCTCCACCATTAGGTGAGCCTCAAACTCTATTTCAACAGGCAAATCAACTTCCTTAAGTGCTTCAGGAATCACGGTCGTAGCTGGAGCAAATTTTCCGTCAATAATATCCACTTGCACTCTTTTGGCAAAACCCTTCACTTTTTCTGCCTTATCCAAAAAGGAAGAAATATCTTTTTCTAATATGGCGGGTACAATTGTTACCATTTTTGTTCTAATTCAATAATTTTTTTAATTCTTCTCGAGTACTTTTCTTCAGCTGATGCCTCAGTATTCAAAAAAATCTCCACCATTTCTTTTACACCCTCAAAACTTACATAATCAGTCGGTATTGCCAGAGCGTTAATGTTGTCATCAATTCTGCCCTTGCGAACAGCCTCAAGCCCAAACCCCAAGCCACACCTAACTCCCTTAAATTTATTTGCTACTATACACATCCCCATTCCGTTACGGCAAAACAAAATAGTTTTATTCCCCTCATTCATTTGCAAAGCAGCCTTTGTTGCGTAATCTACATAATCATCATCTCCATTTTGCTGATATGCACCAACATCTTCCACCTCGTAACCTTTTTCTTCCAGCAAAGTCACTATTTTTTCTTTAGTTTCAAATCCTCCATGATCAGCACCAATTATTACTCTCATACCTCCAGTGTACACAATTTGATTAATTTATGCTTGCTCTTCAACGGGTATATACATATAGTGGTTTTTTGAAAACACAACAGGTTCCCCTTTGTCATCCCTAAGTAATTTCAACGCTACCCCATCCAGAGTCAACACGCCGTTAAATGTCAAACTCCTCAGTAGGGTTGAACCTTTCGGCCAAGACGATAAGATTGCTTTCTCAACACTCGAATCCAAAATAGACTTAAAATCCCTTATGTTAAATTCTGTCTTCATTTCTTGACCATGAATTGTAACATCAGCACCAATTTTTTGATCGTATTCAAAAATTCTTTCACCGTTTGTAAAAAATAACCCACCAGATTCGTCTGACTTAACTTTTTTTACCATTATATTTCCAGGTAAATGTACTTCAGCTTGTCCATCTTTTTTTGTATGCGCACCCCACGGACCCGGAGTAACTCCATCAAAATCAATTATAGCCATATGTCAGTTTCCTCTCTCTCTCTCTTTGTCAACACTTTTCTTGAAACCAAGTATCGTCATTGCGAGGCGCGACTTTAGGTCGGCCGCGATGCTTCTCAGCAGAGCTAAATGTCGAAATTAGTTTTTGTTGAAGACAAAAATAACTTTCGACCAATCTATGCAAATAAACACTCCTATTTTTTCAACAACTCCATTACCTTTTCATAAGCCTCATTATCACTCACCACCAACCAACCTTCTTCTTTTGCGTGTTTCAATAACTCTTCTGTAGGATTTATACAGATTGGGTTTTGAACTTTTTCCAACATTCCGATATCGTTTTCCGAGTCCCCAAAAGCAAAATTATTACCACTGCTATATTCAGACAACAAACTCTCCACCACATGTTTACCATCAGCCAAAGAATTCACAATACTCCCAGTAAAAACCCCATCAACTACTTCAAAATTAGTACACAAATACCCATCCAATCCAAACATTTCCTTTACCGCTTCTGCAAACATCTGCGAGTTCGTGGTTACTATATAAATATCATGAGTCTGCTTTAATACCGGAACCAAATCAACAAAATATTTATAAAAATTATCCTTTGTATCCTCAAAAAATTTCTTCACCAAACCAGAAACTTCGTCAAAATTTTTCCCTTTCAAGGCTTCTCCAAATATCTTAAGTAAATTATTTGCAGTAATTGAATACTCCTGGAGTTTACTATTATATTTTTCCAGTTCTGCTTCAATTCTCGGCCAAGTTTCAGCCGTAAATATACCTTTTTCAATTAAGAATTTTGCTGCGGAAAAAAAAGAATGTTGGTTGTATATTGTTTTATCAATATCAAATAGAGCAATCGACTTTTTTGTACTCATATTTTAAACTCCAAAATCTGTTCTACCTTCCTCAACTTTCTTCAGTATTTCCTCAGCTTCGCGCAAACGAATAGTTAGGTTATGAGTTCTGGCAATTTCTACAGATTCTTTAATTCTCACCAAAGCTTCTTCCTTGTTATTCTCCAGCACACTTGCAATTGCCAATTTGTTCAAACAACCAGTTTCCCATACTCTCGGTGCATAAGTATTCATATCTCCCGTTCTTATATCCTCAAGTGCCTCTTTAATCTCTTTTATTCCTTCTTCCTTTTTTCCCAATTTGTATTTTATTCCTCCGATGTGAGCTTTAAGATTTCCTTTCTCACACCTGTCTGCCGTAGTTACTTCTAGTGCTTTCTCAAAGTATTCAACCGACTCTTGTACCTTTCCACTCATAAGAAGCCCATCTCCGTAACATCGGTAACCAATCGCCACGATATAGGGGTTAATCCTCTCTTTGTTTTCTTCAGCAACTTTATAACTCTCATATGCGTAAGCCAAAGTAAGTCTTTTGAACAATTCACCACCACTACCAATCTGATGCTTAAAGACTAAACTCATTCCCCCCAAAGCGTGGACCATACCTTCAAAATCATCTGTCTTTACGCAATCAATTAACGCCTCTGTATACTCTTTCGCCGACTCACCATATTTTTCTTCTTCGCGCAAAGTATTTGCTTTATTAAGCCTCTCTTCCATTTCTTTTGTCATATGCAATTATAATAACACTGATATATGACAGATCTAAACAAGCTTAAAATTGCCACCATAGCAACTTCATCTCCATTTTGGATAGCAATAATTGTCCTATATCTAAACTCAAGAGGAATATCTCTGTCAGACGTTTTCAAACTAATAAGTTTTTACCAAATATCAGTGGTTGCTCTAGAGTATCCCACAGGAGTGATTGGAGACCACTTTTCCCACAAAACATCTGTAACTTTAGGATATCTGTTTTCATCTATCGGGATGCTACTGGCAACATTTCAACTTAGTATTCTTTTTTATTACTTAATTATGGTAATTATCGCTCTAGGTGTATCACTTGTTTCGGGAAGCAACACCGCTTTGTTACACAAACTTTCAGAGGACTTTAAAAAAGACTCCGCCTCCCTAAAAAGTACAACTATGGCATGGTCACTTATAGCTCTGTCCGTTGGAGGGTTAATCGGAAAATATAGCCTTGTAGCACCAATTTACCTTACCAGCGCTGCTTTCATGGTCGGTTTTATAACAATGACCTCAATCAACCAATCAGACCACAACAAAAAATCTGGAAATGTTTTTAGCAAAGCAAAAGAAGGAATAATTCACATAAAGAATAACAACACCCTAATATCCATTTTAATTCTCAACGCACTAGTATCTGGCATTTTTCTTAGCACAAAGTGGTTCTACAACCCCTTCTTTGAAACTCTAGGAATAAATATTTCTTGGTGGGGAATACTTATTAGTCTTGCATCACTTTTAAGTATTGCTGGTGTATTTTTATACAAAAAATTCACAAGCAATAAAATCATAGAGTATTACGTCTTTCTTATTATTCTATTTGGGCTTACATCCCTACTAAATAGTCGATTTTCAATCGTATCGCTTCCATCACTTATGCTTGCCCATCTTGTAGGTTCGGGGTACATACAAACATTTTTTGAAGTTAACATCAATAGTCACTTATCAGACTCAACTAGAGCAAGCGTCTTATCTTTCGGCAGTTTACTTATCAGATTAACATCCTCAATTTACATTTACGCAACAGGTCTAATCATTGCCAATTACAACCTGTCACATCTATTTATTTTTACAGCAGCAATACTAACAATAATCGGTTTACCGTTTGTCTTCAAATTAAACTCCAAATTTGATTCTTTGAGTTCTTGAGTTCTTGAGTTCTTGAGTTCTTGAGTTCTTATATCATTCTATTCCCAGTTCTGCCTTAACCTCTTCCGAAATAAGCTCCTTACTCCATGGTGGATCCCATACTAGTTCCACATGTAATGACTTCACCTCCTCTATTTCTCCAACTGCTTTTTTAACCTCACTGTCAATTACAGGAGCCAAAGGGCAACCTGGGCTCGTCAAGGTTAAATCTATCTCCGCTTCTCCTTTTTCAAACCTTACGTCATATATAAGCCCCAAAGATACAATATCAATGCCCAGTTCCGGATCTATAACTTTTTTCAACGCTTCCCTAATTTTTTCTTCTACATTATTCATCTAAAAAAATTTCTCATAATTTATTAATTCTTCTGGCACTTGCTTTTCTCTAAGCCTACTTTTCATTTCTTCAATCATTCTAGTAGACCCACACAAGTACCAAACGCTTCCTTTTATTTCCACAGCATCCAAATTATCTCCAACATGTCCCTGTTTACCAGTCCACAGAGACTCCGGTTGCGACATATATATTTCAAAATCAAAATTCTTATACTTTTCCTTTATTTCTTGTAGCCATTTCTGCCAGTACAAGCCCCTAATAAAGCGAAGTCCCCACCACAAAATCACTTTTCCACCAAATCCATCTAAAAGCAATTTTTCTATCATCGGTAAAAAGGGGGCAATACCAGTTCCAGTAGCAACAAAATATACTGTTGTCTCCTCCATGGCTTCTGCTTCTTCTAGTACAAATCGCCCCAAAAATCCCATCACCTCAACTTCATCACCAACCGACAACTTCTCTAAATATATAGATCCCATCCCACCAGGGCTCACATCCACAAGCAGTCTTACTGTATTTTTCTGGTAACCGGCAACCGAATAAGAACGTCTAACTCCATTTTCATTTACCTTCAAACTTACATACTGCCCAGGTTTAAACAAGCAAATTTCGCTAAGCTTAATATCTAGCTCATAAATACTCTCTACAATTAGATCTTTTCTTGTTACCACTCCAATTTGTTTTTTTGGTCCCATTACACTTTTAATTATCATTTTTACTTAACCAAAAAATAAGCAATTCCAAATAAAAACAAAGCCATCACCATTCTCAGTTGTTTGTTGTATTTATGTTCCCATTCTTTCATCTCCACCACTTTTTTGCCTCCTGCCATAACGAGCAATATAACAAAAATAGGCAAAATAAATATTAAGTTATAGTACAAAAAGTAAAACAGCACCTGCCACATAGGCAGACCAGATCTCGCCAAGTAAGAGGTTGTTCCTATATAGACAGGTAACATACAAGGAGTCGAAAACGCTGTAGTCAAAACACCTACTAACACCGCCATCGAAGGACCTGCCTTTGCCAAAATTCCATTTATTTTTTCATACCCCTTACTGCTCATTCTTAAGTGAACAGGTAAGTGATCCCAAAACACATCTTTAAACTGAATAAGTCCTGCTATTACCAAAATTCCCGCCATTAAATATTTAAATACACTAGCAATCCATAGTCTTTGCAAGTAAAAAGCAAGTCCATAAAAAAACAATCCCAATACTAAATATGTAACAAACACACTCACCAAATACACCAAACCCTCCCTCAAAACCCTTGAATTCTTGATTCCTTGAGTTTTTGAGTTCTTTTTTGGATCGTTCTGCGATCCAAAAACTAAAATATACCCCAAAAAAGTAATCATCATCCCTATTCCACAGGGGTTCAACCCATTTACTAGTGCCGCCCCCGTCAAAGCCCAAATATTTATTGTCATTACTTTTTATTTAATATTTCTTTAACTTTATCCATAACGAACGGAACTCCTACTTGCTCTCCATTTACAAAAATCGTTGGTGTTCCCGAAAGTTGCAACCTAGCTGCCAAACTTGCGTCAATTTGTACCATCTCAGCTACTTCTTTGGAGTTCATTGTTTCTTCAAATTTTTTCTCTTCAAGCCCCAAACTCTTTGCATACTCTACAAACTTTTTCTCCGGGTTTTTAATATCGGACCACTCACTTTGCTTATCAAACATCAAGTCCATCATTTCCCAACCCTTACCCATTACCCTACCAGCCTCTACCGCTTTAGCCGAAATCAAAGCATATTTATGAACATTTGGAGGGAGAGGAAACTGCCTCATCACCGTTCTTACTCCTGGCATTGTTTCCAAGTCTTTAAGAGCTTCTTTTGCTGCTTTACATGAAGGGCACTGAATATCCGAAAAACTTACTACTGTTACTTTTGTATCTCCATTTTCTCGTACAAATCTTGCTCCCTCCAACAGTTGCTGCATGTCTACACTGGTTGCTGTAGTTGTTCCAGAGCTCATTTTTGTTAAGCCAAAAATAGCCGCCAAAACCACCACCACGCTACCTCCAATTATTAACAAAGTATTTTTTATGTCAGTCATTTTTTTTCACGGTTCCAAAGGTAGGGGTTTGATTTATCAAACCCAAGCTACAATCATAACCATTAATTTTATAAATATTAATTTTCATTATTCATCACTTTTAATAACGCTCTATAAGCCAAGGTTGCACACTTCATTCTACCTGCATTTATCTCTCCCCCCATCATTTCTACAATTCCCTCTTCTCCAATTTTTTCAACGTCCACAAAAGTCATTCCAATCACTTTCTCCGAAAGCATACTAGCTGCCGCTGTCGATATTGCACACCCCACCCCTCGCCACCTCACCTCCTTGATCACAACGTCGTCATTGCGAGCAGCGCGCGGCAATCCATCTCCTCTACCATCTACCATCGACGATCTTTTAAGCTTAATTTGCACTTGCACAACATCCCCACAACTAGAGTTAGACTCGTTTATAGTTAAGTCAGCGTCCTCCATCTCCCCAAAATTTCTAGGGTTCTTGTAGTGATCAATTATTTCATCCTTGTAATCCATATCTATGTAAACACCTTTGGTACTTCTTTTAATTTTTCTACCAATTAATCAATATCTTCTTTGGTATTGTAAACATAAAATGTCGCTCTTACCATCGCCATTACCCCAAAACTAGTAACGAGTGGAGCTGCACAATGTTGACCAGATCGCACACAAATTCCAAAACTATTTAGTACTTGCGCCACGTCATGAGAGTGAACTCCTTTAACATTAAAGGCAATCGCCCCACCTCTCTCCTCTGCATTCCTCACACCATAAACCTCTACCAACCCTTCTTTTTCTATTACTTCAAATTTTTCCAGTGCATAACCCACTAACTCTTTTTCGTGTTCTCTCACATTGTCCATTCCTAATTTTTCAAGGTAATCCACTGCTGCCCCCAAACCTATTATCCCCGCAATATCTGGTGTTCCAGCTTCAAACTTATTTGGCAAGTCTGCCCAAGTTGTATTATCTAGTGTTACTTCACCAATCATGTCACCACCGTACAAAAATGGATCCATTTTATTAAGTAAGTCTTTCTTACCCCAAAGCACTCCAGTTCCTGTTGGACCCATCATTTTGTGTCCCGAAAAAGCCACAAAATCTACTGGCAGCTTAGTAACATCAAGTTTCATATGGGGCACCATTTGGGACGCATCCAAAACCACAACCACATCTGGGTTTTTTGCTCTTACTTTTTCTACCAACAACTTAATATCAGGTAGGGTTCCAATTGCATTACTCGCACCTGTCAAAGCAAACAATTTCACTTTCCCGTCAGCAGTAAGTCTCTCCAAGCTATCCATATCAATTCTTCCGTCACTATCCACGTCAGCTACTCTAAAACTTCCAAACTTTTCTTTGCAAAGCACTTGCCAAGGCACAAAATTTGAGTGATGCTCTAGTCTGGTCACCAAAACAGCATCTCCCTCTTTTATATTTTTCTTTCCCCAAGAATACATTACCAGGTTAAGAGATTCACTAGCGTTTCTTGTAAAAATTACTTCTTCAGTACGTGCTCCTATAAATTTAGCCACCTTCTCCCGTGCTTCATCCACCATTTTAGTGGACTCAACAGACAGGTCATACACTCCGCGGTGAATATTGGCATTATTGGTTCGGTAAAAGTCATCCATTGCTCGCAACACGCTTTCCGGTTTCTGGCTTGTAGCACCACTATCCAAAAACACCAAATCCTGTCCCCTAATTTTTCTCTTTAATATTGGAAAATCAGATCGAATCTTTTTTACATCAAACATAATCTTATTCTAACTTAGAAATTACTCCTTCCTACAAAAATTTCTTGATTTTTATCCATAATTCCCTCCTTAGAAATTTTATTACTTAGCAACAAAAACATTCCCCCATCTTCTTGTTTCTTTATCTCATTTTTGTCCAAGTAGTAATATGGTTTACCTAAAACTTCAAAACCGGCCTTACCGTAAAGACCTCCTAGTCTTTCAATCTCAGTACACAACATTACCACGTCTACACCCAGGTTTTTCAAATAATCATTACACGCCATTAACACTCTCAACGCGTACCCTTTTCTTCTTTGGTTCAGCTCTGTCACAACACCTCCAATACCTCCCACCAAAACAGCTTTGTTAGAAATCAAAACCGTCTTAAACATAACCACTAAACCAGATAAAATTTTACCTTCATCTACTAGTGTAAACAACAATCTATGTAAATCAAAAAAATCTAAGTCTGAATCTCCATCGTGGCTATGTTCACCCCAGTTTTCATCAGCAAACTTTTCAAAAAGATCAATCTGTTCTTTGTCTGGGTTTGCAACCACTTTAATCTCCATAGCCTATTCTACCCCCAAAAAACCTTTAATTATTAAGTTTTCCGCCTCATTTCTGTTAATACCTCTCGTTTCCAAGTAAAAAAGCTGCTCTTCATCTATTCTCCCCACACTAGCAGAATGACTCGCTTTTACCTCATTGTTTTCAATCTCTAGTTCCGGCTCAGCTACCGCCATACTTTTATCATCAAGTAATAATAGTTTCATCGATAAAAAACTATCACTACCTTTAGCTCCCTCTGCAATTTTTACCAAGCCCTTTATTTTTACCCTAGCTCCACCGCGCACCACACCTTTAACATCTACCCTGCATTTTGTTTTGCCCACTTTATGCGCCGAGAGCAAATTTATTTCGTAATCTCCCTCCTCATTTGCTTCTACAAATCCTAAAAGTTCTTTCTCTTGTCCCTTTTTATCCACACTAACTTCAAAGTTATATATTCCTGGTTTATTAATTCTAAAAGTTTCTTTATTATTCATATGTTTTTATCTGTAACCTACGATCTATCATTTACTATCTAATTTCTATCCCACACTCCCTTCCATCTCCATGTTTACTAATCTATTCATTTCAATAGCATACTCAAATGGCACCTCTTTCATTACCGGCTCCAAAAATCCATTCACAATCATTCCCTCAGCATCGTGCTCCGAAAGTCCCCGCGACATCAGGTAAAACAATTGCTCTTCAGACACCCTACTAACTACCGCTTCATGTTCTAGAACTGATCTATTTTCCATAATTTTATTAGTAGGGTAAGTGTCAGATCGCGAAAGCTCATCCAAAATAAGCGCATCACAAACTACTTTAGAACGCGAATTTATCGCTCCCTTAGCAATGTGTACCAGACCTCTATAAGTAGACCTTCCGCCACCCTTACTAATCGACTTAGATAAAATCTGCGAAGTTGTTTCGGGTGCCAAGTGAATCATTTTGGCTCCCGTGTCTTGATGTTGCCCCGCTCCTGCCCAAGCAATAGAGAGAATTTCACCTTTAGCTTTTCTTCCTACCAAAAGACAGGCAGGATACTTCATGGTAAGTTTGCTTCCCAAGTTTCCATCTATCCAGCGCATACTTCCTTCTTCTTCTACACGAGCTCTTTTTGTCACCAAGTTATAAACATTTTTATACCAGTTCTGAACCGTGGTGTACTGCACACTAGCACCTTTCTTTACTATTATTTCTACCACCGCAGCATGAAGTGACCCCGAAGAATAAGCCGGAGCGCTACAACCTTCAATATAATGCAGTTTGCTTCCCTCATCCGCAATAATCAAAGTTCTTTCAAACTGACCAGCATTTTCACTATTAATTCTAAAATATGTTTGCAAAGGAAGACCTACGTCAACACCCTTAGGAACATAAATAAAAGATCCACCAGACCAAGCTGCACTATTAAGCGCCGCCAGTTTATTGTCCCCAATAGGTATTACACTTCCAAAGTATTTTTTTACTAACTCTGGATACTGTTTTAAACCCTCATCCATTCCCAAAAACACCACTCCTTTTTTGGCCAAGTTGGCTTTTAGAGATCCGTAAATTACTTCAGAATCATACTGGCTTTTTACTCCTGCGAGAGCTTCTCTCTCAGCCTGGGGAACTCCAATTTTTTCAAAAGTCGCTTTTACCTCTGCGGGTACATCATCCCAAGTTTTTCCAGCGTGATCTAGTGGCTTTAAGTAATAAAAAATATTCTGAAAATCAATCGCCGACATATCTCCGCCCCAAGTAGGCATCGGTTTTTCAAAAAAGATTTTCAAAGCTTTAAGACGAAGTTCCAACATCCATTCTGGTTCATTTTTCATTGCACTTATCTCTCTAATTCTGGCCTCATCCACACCCTTAGTAGAGCGATATGCATACTTAAAATCATCAGTGTGACCAAGAGAATAAGAGTCACCAATCCCTCCAATGTTATTTACTTCCTCTATTTTCTTTTTAGCAAATCTACTCATATTTTTTATATCCAGTTTTACCCAAACTTTCTATTAACTCGGCTCCACCCTCATCAACCACCAAGCCCTTCTTTAAAACAACTACCTTATCCACATTCACCAAATTCAACATTTTTTGGTAATGAGTAATAAGTATCACAGTCATCCCTGTTTCTTTGGACTGCTTATTTATTTCTTCAGCTACAAGGTTCAAGGCATCAAGGTCCAAGCCACTGTCTGTTTCGTCTAGTATTGCAAGTTTTGGTCGCAAAACTCTCATCTGCAAAATCTCTATCTTCTTTTTCTCACCACCGCTAAAACCTTCGTTTATTCCACGGGTTAACAGATCATCACTTACTCTTAGTTCTTTTGCGATTTCTTCTACTTGGCGTTTTACATCAATGGCTTTTACCACACCACCCTTTGCTCTCAAGGAAGCTATCAAAACCTCTTTTACTGTTACTCCAGGTACAGAAACAGGATACTGAAAAGCCATAAAAATTCCCTCTTTAGCTCGTTCATCTGGGGTCATCTCGTTTATTTTCTTACCCATCCACAAAATCTCTCCTTCTGTTATTTCGTAAGCCGGGTTTCCCATCAAAGTGTTAGACAAAGAAGATTTGCCAGAACCATTTGGTCCCATCAAAGCCACTACTTTTCCAGTTTCTATTTCTATATTCACACCCCTAAGAACTTCTTTTCCTTCTACCCTTACCTTCAAATTCTTAATCAAAAGTAATTCCTTATCTTGGGTTCTTGATTCCTTGATTCCTTGAGTTCTATTCGTCATTTTGAATTTTTGATTTTTTATATTTTGAATTTTTTCTGTCGTCATTGCGAGAAGTGTACTCGCGACGCGGCAATCTATACAAATCTTATTTAATAAGGTCCTCCAAAGTATATTTCTCCAACAATTTATTAATATCTCCAGTAAGTCTACTCATAAAATCCTGTTGCCCGCACTCTCCCTCTACTGGGCAACCACCACAACAAACAGGTTCCACTTCACCCTCAATAGCCTCCAAAGCCTCTTTTACCTGAATCTCTTTTGGCTCGTAGTTTAGAGCAAATCCGCCACCCTTACCTTCTTTAGAGTTCAAAATTCCAGCCTCAACCAGGTCAATTGCAATCTTAGCCATAAAAGCTCTTGGCATCCCAAGCTCAGACAGGTCCTTTAGCGACACACGACCACCTCGGCCCTTTTCAGCCAATATCGAAAGCAAAGCTAGTCCGTAATCTGCCCTTTTGGTAAGTGTAAACATATACTTGGACTATTATACTCCAAGTACATAAAAATGAAAATATCTAAAACAGCCCCATCTGCATCTCCGCAGGCTTCTCCTCAACCACTTCTGTAGGGTAACCAAAATCAACTACTATCTCTCGGAACTCATTCCACCTATCCTTAAACTTCAGTATTCCATTTTTTCTACCGTAGTCATACACCTTCGTTGTCACCTCCACATCCACCTCGCAATATTTTTTAAGATTAGCTAAACTCTCAGAGTCGCCAAGATTCCACCACTTTACAGCGTCCAATCCTCCTGCAATTTTTCCTGCACCAATCGTTTCTTTAGCTACACTGTCTAGTTTTACTCTGTGTCCAAAAGATTTTCTAATCTCCTCCAAAATATCGAAGTGTTTCAATTTAGTAAAGTCACCTTTTGTATACACCCCATTCATCGCTGGATTATCAAACCCAAAAGAGTTATACCCAATTATTCTGTCCGCCTCCTCAAACCAACTCCACATACTATCAAAGTCACCTTCCCAAAAACTTTTCATTTCACCAGATAATTCATTACCATTTTCATCTACTTCTCGTCTATAAGCTGACACTATCGATATTCCCAAATCTGCCGGATTGTTTGTACTTATCTCATCAAAAATTTTCTTAGTTTCTATGTCGTAAATCACTTCAACTCTTTTTTTCATAGTTCCCCCATTAAACCACTACCTTCCAAAAATGTAAAACTATACTCCACGATCCACGATCTACAAACTACGATCTTTTATCTCCCGTTCTCCCAAATTCTCATTCTTTTCTTAACCCAAACCCCAAAACCCATTACAGCTATTCCCGCCAACACTCCATAAAGAATATTTTCCCAAACACCAGTTTCTGGTAAGGTTGTAACCGCCGATGCCGTCGCTGTTGGGGTTGGGGTTGGCGTGGCTGCAGATGCATTAAATCGTATTGTAAAGGTCAAAATCTGACTTCCCGAATTAACAGTTATCAAATTATCACCAGTATTCAAAGAACTAGGAGTAAAATTCCAAACCCCACTTGTTGTCGCTGCAATCACCGCACTAGATGTTGCGTTTACTTTTACACTTACCATTGCAGCGGGAGTAGCTGTTCCTTCAAGCTGTGGCACTGATCCGGTATAACTGACCAAAGTGTAATCTGCCCCTATTGTTGACAAAGTTCCAATCTTTGTCAAAGTAAGGTCATAAGCAAAAACGGGAAAAGCAAACAAAAATGCTCCCAGTATTGTCCATAAAATATTTTTTTTCCACATTTTGATTTTTTGATTTTTTCTTGATTTCTCGAGTTCTTGATTTTTCGAGTTCTATATATATTTATAACTCAATTTCTGTTTCTAAGTTAGGAAGAATTACTTCTACTCCATCAAATTCATTTAGTATTTTCTCCTTCAGTACCAATCTGGGTATTTCCTCACCATGTGTCAAGGCAACTTTCTTTACACCTTTTATTTTTGAAAACCAGTTTATAAGCTGGCTCTGATCAGCATGTGAACTCATTGTTTTAATTTCTTTAATTTGTGCCCTAACCTCTATATGGTTCCCCCAAATAACTACATTTTCTTTTCCGTCTTTTATTTCCCTTCCCAGCGTTCCCTCAGCCTGAAATCCCACAAAAACAATTGTATTTTTCGGATCATCTAAATAGTTAATAGCGTGATGAATTATTCTTCCCCCAGTCATCATTCCACTTCCAGCTACAATAACTTTTGTTCCTGGATAGTTCTTTATTTGCTTACTTTTTTCCACACTGTCGCACACCACTAAACCAGGAAAATCAAAGGGATCGTCACTCCTAACGACATCTTTCAATTTTTTACTAAAAAGTCCAGGATAATCCTTAAAAATCTCGGTCGCTTTTATTGCCATTGGCGAGTCCAAAAAAACTGGAGTGTCATTACTTACTTTTCCTTGTTTTTTGAGTTGATCAAAAACAAATAAAACCTCTTGCGATCTTTGCAAAGAAAAAGTCGGAATCATTACTGTTCCACCCACTCTTTCTGCTTCGACAACAATTTCCGCAAAATCTTCGATCTCTTCTCTTTTTCCGTGAACTTCATCACCGTAAGTAGACTCCAAAACAGCAAAATCGGCACCATCAACAAACTCTGTTGGCTTTATCAAAGGCTCTGGGGTATTCCCTAAGTCACCACTAAATACCAGTTTCTTTTTTGTCGCAATTTCTTCCACTAAAATACTCGTCGACCCCAAAATGTGTCCCGCATCAAACATTGTTAACTTAAAATCACCAACAGCAAAAGGTACGTGATAGTCTACTAAAACTACTTTTTTCAAAAATTTTACAACCGCATCTTCGTTATACATTGTTTCCGTTGCGTCTTCTTTTGCAATTTTTGCACTATCCATCAAAACAATCTCCGCCAAAGCCTTTGTTGGCTCATTCATAAAAACAGGTCCGTCAAAACCAAACTCAAGCAACATTGGCAAACGGCCACAGTGATCTAGATGTGCGTGTGTCAAAACAATCGCATTTAGCTTTTCAAAATCAATTGCGGGCTTGGCAAAGTTTAACTTGTCATCATCCTTTATTCCCTGAAACATGCCGCAGTCCACCATTAAACCTGTGTTTTTACCTTGCAAAAAATAACATGATCCGGTCACCATACCAGCAGCACCCAAAAACTTTAACTTCATATATATTCAGTCTACCAGAACCAGTCGTCGTTGCGAGGAACAACCCGCCCGCAACACTGAAGAGTACTTCTGCGAGCAGGAGTGACGTGGCAATCTATATAGATTAGAATGTATTTATGACCTGCCCACAATGTCACGATAGTCTAAATAAACTAGAAGTAAGCACCACCGATGGTCAAGTGAGAAAAATAGACGAGTGCTTAAACTGTGGTGGACATTTTTTAGACAATTATCTTGTCAACTTTATTTCAGTCGAAACAGCCCGGAACATCGACTCTGTTCTTCCCAAAAAACACCTCCCCACAGTATCCGAACCAAAATGTTTCCATTGTGGTCAAGTTATGTTTGCAATCTCCGATGACTCCACTCCCAAAACCGTCACTGTCTACAACTGTCCCAACAACCACGGTGATTTTTTTCCCAAAGGTCAACTCCTCCTTTTCAAAAAAGCTCAAGACGCCAAAATAAACTATCACAAACTCTGGGGAATCCCTCTCAAAACTGCCTTCTCAGTAATCATTCCCCTTTTTATTATCTTCACCTCAGTTACGGTCCTACCCTCAGTTGTTAAAGAACTCAATCAGAGTACCGAAAATCGCGTCAAAGCTTCTGAAATACTTACCGAACCTCTCATTACTCCCATCTCAGACAATCAAGTCCTCATTTCTTTCTCCACCAAAAACAAAGTACCCACCAACCTTATTTTTACTTCAGGTATAAACAAAACTTTTACTGTTTCAGAGCAACCAAAAACAAGCCACTTAGTTAGTATCGAAAACCTTCCTCCTGCCACCACTTTTAAATACACAATCGTTATAGATCCACAAGGTAAAAATCTCAAAACCTCAGAATACTCCTTCTCTACCCCCTAAACTCAACAATCTACGATCTACGATCTACTATAATACTCCCATGCCCCGCCAACTTTCTCCTTACGAAAAAAACTTTCTAACCAAACACCACTTTGATTTAAACTTACCGGAACTCCAAACCGAAATACCAGTAGAATATTTAGTTGGCAAAGCTGAATTTCGAGGGCTAGACTTTTTTGTCAATAACTCTACTCTAATTCCCAGAATAGAAACAGAAAAAATAGTTGATCTTGCACTAGAAAATATTATGGAAAAATTCTCTACTCGCAACAAAATAATCATTGCTGATGTTTGTACAGGATCGGGGTGTATTGGAGTCTCACTTGCCTTAGAACTCGTAAAGCACAACTATGACTTTCATGTCTATTTTTCTGATATTTCCCAAGAAGCACTCAAAATTGCCCAAAAAAACTTTAGTTATTTTTTACCTGACTATAAAAATTTCGCCTCATTTTTATATTCAAATCTTTTTGACAAATATCCATTGGATACAAACATAGACCTAGTTCTCTCAAACCCTCCCTACATTCCAAGCAACAGAATAAAAACACTAGATGTCTCCGTCAAAAACTATGAACCAATAACTGCCCTAGATGGCGGACAAGATGGGCTTTTATTTATCAATAAAATTATAGATGACTTGGCAAACATCCAAAACAAGGTTAACGCAATTATCGAGATAGATGAGATTCATACATTGCAAGATATAAAAAAAAGCGAGAGCTACAAACTCTCGCTTATCAAAGACACGTTCGGTGTCAATCGCTTCTTATCTCTTTTTTCTTTTTAAAACTTTTTTCTTGGCTTTTACCACTTGAGTTTTAACTTTAGCTACTTGAGCTTTACCTTTTTTAACAGCTTTTTTTACTTCACCAGCAACCATCTCTCTATTTTCTTTTTTACTAAGAAACATTCCCGCTACTCCAGCAGCTACACCAATAACAGCAGCTCCTACGGCAGCGAACAAATTCATATTATTTTTTTTGGCAGGCATTTTTGTTTTTTTGCTTACTAACTTTTAATAAATTCATTATGCCACAAAAACAAAATCTCTGCAAAAAAAAGCCCCCTGTAAAAACAAGGGGGCGAGAAAATAAAATTAAACTACGGCTGTCCAAAACCACCAGCAGCGGCTTGTGAAAACGGCTTTGCGCCCTGACTTCCGCGAGCAGCTGTCTGAGAGAACGTACCAAAATTCAAGCGAATATCATGCTTGTTTGCGGTCGTGGTGAGAATCCATTTGTCCTGGATACCCATCCGCTTAAACACATCACGGAAGTCAGTACCATGTTTATCTTGGATACCCATAGCAGACACAATATGTGTTTCATCTTGGAGAATCTCTGACACAATATCTTTCACACTTTCAGGGGTAGTAAACCGCCTACTGTGCTGGTCATAACCGTCAGTTACGATTAAGGTGGCAGAGCGAACAGGCTTTCCGCGATTTGAAAATTCCTGCGTCTTAGCCATAAGGTCCCCCAAGGCAACGACAGACATATCATAAAGAGGAGTTCCACCATTAGCCTGATAGTTGCTTGCATCCAAAACTGGAACCTGAGCTATCGGGGTAAAGGGAATAACGACTGTACCATTCAAGTAACGTACGCACATAAGTACAGCATTGTTTGAATTACTTTCCATAAGCGCTTCACGAACAACATTAACCCCATCACGAATTGCTTGTTCGTTTCCAGCTTCAGCAATCGATCCAGAGTCATCAACCAGAATGGTAACCAAATAAACCTCATTTGGCCCCTTTACGTCAACTGCAGGAACGCCCATTGCCTGATTGATTTGGTTAGCGATATCAGGAATTGAAAAAACGCTAACCGCCGCTTTTGACAGCACACCATCTTCATGTGCAGAGCCAAACAAACTTTGTACATTTGCAATACCAGCAGCTTTAGAACTATTTTGTGGGTTCATTTTTTATCTCCTTTAGACAGTACCAACTTAGAACTTAATTCCCGGCCACGATTCAATCGGGTCGGTTGATTTCACGATATTCATGCCGGCTTTGGCAAAACGTTTGAATGCCGCGTCTGCAGCATCGGTGTGATCAACCACACCAGGAACGACAACAGGGCTTGTACAATCTTCCAACAAGTAAACTTTCTTAGCCAAAGTAGGATCAACAGCATTAATTTCGTCTAAGAAATCCGCAACTGTCCACGCTACACAATGACTCTTAGCTTGGCCAGCAATTGCGAGGTAGTCGTATGCCTGTAGTTTCTTCACAAAGCCAGTGCTCTTCTGTGCAATCGCCTGTTTCATGGCAAAAAGAACTTCACCACGCAGCGCAGAATAGTTCTCAGATAAAACATTTCCACCCTTGATTTCATCTCCTGCGTCGACTTCGCGAGCCACATTATGGAAAAATACGGCTTCGTGCAAGGAAGCAACAAGTGCATGACCAATACCACCGAGCATTGCGTGATATGGCCAAATTGTCAACTTATAACGACCGGCAGCTTCAAGTTGAGCTGTATACTCCAACAAGTAAGCTTGCAACCAAGCATAGTTAACACCTGGAACACGACCAACAACACCAGGATTAATCATCCATTTGCCTTTTCTTACATCATCATTACTAATTTCAGTGTATGGAGCCGGGTGGTTTCCTCTTCCATCAACAATAAACATTGCATGGAAGATTTGCTGGATGTAGTGTGTGTCAAAAGTTAGTTCAATTCCGGAAATACGTCTCATCTCACGATAAATCATTTCCGTCAAGCGTCGAATATCATCGACTGCGCCATTACCAGATCGACCACCAACAAAAAGTTCAAATCCGGGTGAACAAAAAGTGTTCTGAGCATCAATGATCATCAAGCCAAAGCGTTTGGCATCTCGAGAAGATGGGGGGATGTTGTACTTTCTAGCCCAGTTTGGAGCATCAGTAGCCAGTTTTTCATATTTTGGTTCCCAGATCTTTCCAACGGCCTTCGGATCATAGTGAGCAGGTAAAGGTAAACTAGACATTTTTTTCTCCTATTTTTATTTTATTGTTAGACTTAGAATTTCTTTTTTTCTTATAACCAAAACACCACTCGAACTTGGAAGTAGGAATGAGTTTTTGTCAACATATGGCTCAGTATCCGGAAACACTTTTGTCTGTGTAACTTTTCCAGATACTATCTCAGAACGAACCAACCCCTCATCAGTAGCACTCAGTATAAAATTACCAACAGGAAGTTTGCCCCTGATATTTCCCAACCAAGAGCCATCACCTTCATCAGTTTCAGCCACTGCTTCAATTTCCCCCAGTGAGTTAATTACCTGTAAACGGTTTAGCAACTTTGGACCATTTTTTTCAGTGGTCATAAACCACGCCCGCGTGCTAGTAAAAACACAGGTAGAATCAACAAGCTGACCACGTGTCGGAGTAATATTCACAGAGTCATTTATTCCAGACCTATCAGCGTCAAATGTAAATGCCCTGGTTAGATTCCCAACACGATAGAAACCAAAACCAAAACTTTCTCCAACCCAAAACATTGTCTGGCCCTCGAGCACTGTACCTATTGGTTCAGGTCCAACATCTTCATCTCTGTATAAGATACCTCCACTAGCCCAGTACCTGTGTCTGGAATTGGCATCAATAAGTGGTAAGTTTCCAAAACTATCAACTGGAATATTATCAATGACCTTACCACCTTCTAAAACCACCATACGCCCATCTCTCGCAAGTATTGTCTTCTTCCCCGACACACGATATCGCAACCCAGGATCAAGATCTCCTACCAGAGCTACACTTCCACCTTCTCTGATGAAGTTCCCGTCTTCATGGAAGATATATTTCAAGGTTCCATTTTGGACAGTTGCGTATATTACTACACCCCTAGTTTGAAAAAGAAAATCAATCTTTACAGAGCCGCGAATTTGAGTTACTTTCTTTGAAGCAACACCCTTTAAACAGTTTGGGCATATAGCCCTAGCATGCTCAATACCACAGTTGGAACATTTCTCAAAATTGATATCTAGTAATCTTAGGGGGAACTCTCCTCTCCAGCCTTTTTCAAAAGTTCTTGAAAAAATTTCCAAGAGCTCATCAGGCAAAATATTAAGTTGAGGTGCGTCCTTTGGATACTTCACCGCAGAGTTAAAAACACTAATGCCTCGCAAGGGTCTTTCGTCTAGCAGAACCTTTCTCATTTTATTTTTTGCAATATAAACGCCACCATAAGGCCTCACAAACAGCAAAGCTTCCATCAACATCGCCATATATGCATACCAATCAGAGTTTCTATCATGAGGTCTAATTAGCATCATCGATTTCAGGTTTGGATCACATAGCCGAGGATCCACGTAGTTCGCTGTAAACAGCTGGCTTAGATATTTCGAATTTCCCATACTATCAGCGTCAACAATTCTGCAAACTCCTTGTTTGAGTAATACATTCAAACTATTAAAATCAGAAATTACCCCACCAGCGTCTTCATGAACTTGTTTTACTGTAGGATGCAAATCGCGAAAATATCCCAACATTGCGTTGTTTCCAATACCTCCCCTTGTACGAAACTCAGGATCGAGGTATTTAAGCATCGGCTCAAAGCCTTTAAGTTTCTCCATAGAATAGCCCAATACCTTCTTCTCGTTTGCGTCAGTCAAAAGACTAAGTGGTATAACCACCTTTGAAGGAAGTTTTGAAAAGGGAAACTCTCTAAGTTTCGTCTGATGAACAGCTATCCTTTCTCTGGCACGTTCTTGTTGAACTGGATCCTTTGAATATGTTGGGTCATCTGGAAGTTTGTAAATTTTGGCCAGTTTCTTCGGACCAATATCATAGATATACGCCTCACCTCCTTCACTAAAAAGTATGTCGAGGAGAATTCGCATACTACCATCATAAGCAACTCTATACATTCCGACCTCCTAAATTCTACTAGCCGTTACGATAGCCAAATCATCAGTTAAGACTGGTGGGTAAATTTTTACTCGTTCATCTTTCCAGTTTATGACTCGCTTCTCACTAGCAAGCAAATTTAATCTTCCAACCAAATTACTTCGATTGTCGAAATACGACACATTCTTCCAAAAATCTTCTGGATCTGCAATTTCAGTTGTTCCTGGCACACACTTTTTACTATCATTAAAAAACCCTTTAAGTCCATCCGTCGCCACCATTGCCGAATTTACGGTATTAGTTGAAGCAACTTTTTTAACCCTAATTTTTAAATCATCCGGAGCCATAACCTTTAGGCTTGTTTCGATCAAATTGTACCCCAAGGCGGTAGGAAAATTATCTCTTGCGTCTGGTATCATTTCAAATTTCACGCCGTTCAAATAATAATACCCATCACCAACCCCAACGAACAGCGTAATATCTGGCGTGACTATCATACCTACAAGGGTGAACAAAAAGTAGCTCACAATATTATTGTGGTAGCTTCCACCTATTCCTCGAGCAATACTATCAATTTCTCCCAGGGTATGCTTCTGAATATCTGCCCAAAAATTTTCATTTTGAAGGTAGAAGTTCCAGCGCCACTTAGAAATACTTTCAAGTCGGGAAACAACATAGTTTGTTACAATTCCAACTCCAACTCTAGACCCCACTTCAGTATAAGTCTCAAAGGGAAAATTGCTATTTGAACAACCATCGGCAACAAACGACACCATCAGATCTTTTTTTTCTTTTACTAAATACGCATCTTGGCAGTTCTTTTTTACCTTCACATGATCACCACCAATTACACTACCATGGCTATATCTCAGAGGAATCATCGTTTCTCCTTACTATATTTTATTATAAAAGTTCTAATACCCCACACTTAGTGTATTTATGACACAATTATAGCCCACTTTTCTTTATTGTCAATAGCAAGCTAACACAAGTCAGGTATACTTAACTCATGTCCTGGATCTATACCATTCTTGCCTCCCTAGTAGAGGGTTTTACCGAGTTTCTCCCTATCTCCTCTACTGGTCACCTAATAGTCCTCAATCATCTTCTAAAAATCCAAGACTCCGACATAATCTCCTCTTTCAATATTTTTATTCAGCTAGGAGCCATCCTTGCAGTATTAAATCTTTACTATCAAGACCTTCTCAAAGACAAAAAAATATTACTCAATATCCTTATCTCATTTATACCGACAGCCATCATCGGTTTTACCTTATATCCACTTATAAAACGATACCTCTTAAGTAACCTACTTATTACCACAGCAAGTCTTTTTCTGGGAGGCATACTTATCTTTCTTTTACCAAAAACAACAAAGTCAAAGGAGGTTAATCTTTTGGGATATTTTAAAATAGGTATTTTTCAGTCTCTTTCAGTTATTCCGGGTACGAGCAGAGCTCTAATGTCTATTATTGGAGGACTATTCTCAGGCCTAAACATGGAAGAGGCTGTCAGATATTCTTTTCTATTGGCCATTCCCACCATAGGTGCAGCTACCGGCTTAGATTTAATCAAAAATAAAGAAATATTACTCCAGAATATAAATCTACTACCGTTTTTTCTTCTTGGGTTTACCCTATCATTTGTAACAGCAAAGTTAACCCTTAAATACTTTCTTGGTCTTGTCAAAAACAACTCCCTAAAGTTTTTTGGTTACTACAGAATTGCACTCGCACTCCTAATATATCTAGTACTACTGAGGTAATCCCCTCCAAACCACAAACCTTTTTATATATACTTATATTTAGTCATGAATACTTTTTTAGAGCTCGCAGCCATCATAACTCTCGCCACCACTATTTCCATCTTCACAAAGAGATTCAAACAACCACTTATAATTGGGTATATTTTAACTGGTATCCTTGTAGGGCCAGTTTTTCTTAACTTACTAAAATCACAAGATCAACTCGAAACTTTTTCCCGGCTTGGCATCACCATTCTTCTTTTTATTGTCGGACTCAATCTCAATCCAAAAACCATCAAAGAAGTTGGCAAGTCTTCGGTTTTTACCGGTATTCTCCAAGTAGCAATTACTTCAATAGTTGGTTATTTTATCGCCACCTTTCTTGGTCTTCCCAAAATATCAGCTATGTACGTCGCCATAGCTCTTACTTTTAGCAGTACCATCATTGTACTTAAACTTCTCTCAGACAAAGGAGATTTTCACAAACTATACGGAAAAATTGCTGTGGGCTTTCTTCTGGTACAAGATGTCATTGCCTCGCTCATCCTCCTCTTCGTATCGTCCCTATCCAGCTCAAACCAAACGAACCTCTCCTCACTACTTCTTGGTTTGCTTTTGAAAGCTTCAATTCTTGGAACAATTATTTTTTTGGTTAACCGCTTTTTACTTCCAAAGATATCAGAGTTTTTAGCAAATACCCCAGAACTTCTTTTCCTTTTTTCTTTAGCCTGGGGACTTGGTCTTGCCTCTGTCTTTTACCTGTTTGGTTTTTCCATCGAAATTGGTGCACTAATCGCCGGCGTCTCACTGTCAGTTACTCCCTTTGCTTACGAAATATCGTCCAAACTAAAACCAATCAGAGACTTTTTTATCGTCTTGTTTTTTATTCTTTTGGGTTCTCAAATGGATATTTCCAATATTTTTTCTCAACTACCAAACGCTCTAGTTCTCTCTCTCTTTGTTCTTATAGGTAATCCCATCATCGTCATCTTAATAATAAACTCCTTAGGACACAAGCGAAAAACCAGTTTTCTTGCAGGTCTTACCGTTGCTCAGATTAGCGAGTTTTCACTTATTTTAGCCACCTTAGGTTTTAACCTCAAACACATTCCTCAAAGCATACTCTCGCTAATAACTCTAGTTGGCCTCATTACCATATCTGCTTCAACTTACCTAATACTCTATTCCGATAAGATATTCTCCAAAATAGAATGGCTTCTAAAAATTCTAGAATTACGAAAAACTGCCACACAAAAAGACCTAAATAGCGAAAAACACGAAATAATCCTTTTTGGTTATGACCGTGTAGGAGAAGACTTTGTGCACACCTTCTCTTCTCTTAACAAACCGTTCCTTGTTGTTGATATCAATCCTCTTTCCATTGAAAAACTAAACAAAAAACATATTCCCAATCGCTATGGCGACGCCGAAGATATAGACTTCTTAGAGGACCTAGAACTACAACAAACCAAGCTGGTAATTTCAACCATTCCAGACCACCAAACAAATCTTGCTCTCACAAAGCACATTCATCTCGTAAATCAAAAATGTATTATTATTCTCGTTACTCACAACATTTTTGAAGCCAAAGAGCTTTACCTTGCAGGAGCAACCTATGTAGTTATTCCTCACTATTTGGGAGCAAAACATATAAGTAACTTACTGGGAAAGCTTGGATTTGACATCAAATCATTTAAAGAAGTTCGTCAAAAACATCTCAAACTAATCACAAAAAAAACCACAGATTTTTAAACTCCAAAAGCAAACCACAAATTTACAAGTCCAAAAAATCCAAAAAAGATCAGCGCTATCCAAATAGCAATCTTTCTAACTAAACTAGGAGCAAATGTTTTTGGTAAACTCTTTTTGTTCAATATATAAACCAATAGTGTATGCACCAACATTGCGAAGGCATTAATTACTGCCCCCAAAACAATTAAACCTCTTGGTTCGTAAATATTAAAAGCAAAAACCAAACATCCAAACACAATCTGAGCCCATACAAAACCAAAGTAAAATCTTCCAAGTGAAATTGTCGATTCCTTGCCACTATCAATCCTCAAAATAGCCAAACTCTCACCCATAATTCTACTTGTTGAGTCCATAATTCCAAGCTGTGTCTGAAAAAGCAAAACCGAAAGTACCAGTAAAAACAATTTACCCCAGATACCAAGTTGTCCAATCAACACCCCACCCTCATTTAACACAAAACTAATTCCTTGTAAATTTGATCCTTTGCCATAAGTGGTAACGTAAGAAAGCAACATTAAAAGTAACATTGACAATAACCCAATCACCCAAAAAACCAAAAAATGTTCAATATTTATTTTTCTCCACCACTGTTTAAAGTTACTTATACTTTCTGCGTTTATCTCAAACTCTTCACCGCTCAACTTAACAGTTTCATTCTTGTGGCTACGAAAAAGTCCTGCAATCTTTTGTGAATATTTCCCCATTCCGTATCCTTTTTCCTTAATGTAAATCGACTGTGTTAGATTTAAGTTTCCCCCTGCTCCAGAATAAGCAAAAGCACCCAAAAAGGTTGCCAAGCTAATACCCGCAGGCAAAAATCTGTAACCCTCACCAATACCAAATACTCCATTTACCAAGGCCAGCCAATCTGTTTTCTTAGCCATAATTACCACTAACCCAAAAATAAACGGCACACACACCATCAACAACAACTTTGTCACCCTCTCCATCGTTTCATAAACAGTTTTACCAAATGTTAACAAACAACCCATAGCTATCAACATAAATACCGCAATAGATCTAAATTCTAACGATCCTAGTAGGTATCCAAAAATATTGGCTGAAGCTGCCACAATCCCAGGAAGACCAAAACCCAAAAATGTTGAAAAAATAAACCAATATGGTGTCCACTTAAATATCTTTGCAAGTCCAACAAACACACTTTCACCTTTTACCAAAGCATATCGTTCTATCTCCATATTTATAAAAAACTGCAAACTTATACCCAGCACCGCCCCCCAGGCAACACCCAAACCATAATTTGCAACAAGATATGGCCACAAAATTATTTCCCCAGACCCAAGACCCATTGCCAAAATCAAAAAACTTGGTCCCACCATCTTCAACAAACTTAACGGTTTAGGAAATTCTTTTTTTTCACTACTCATCAAACCATCTTACCTTATCAACAACCGTTTTTATGCATACAAAAAGTTAAACTACAATATCAATTGTACTTAGTTGTCCCAATTTCTCTCTTAAACTCGCTACAGTATATACAGAAGTATCTATATTTTTTGCCACAAACAATCTAAGTCCTTCTACAATCATCCTTACATAAACAGCTTCATTTTTCCACAAATACTTAATTTTAATTTCGTTCTTCGCAAAAGTTTTTGAAACAATTACTAATTCTGCAAAAAATGGCGCAGTATTAATAAAGGCTATGATAGGTATATGTCCACAATAGAACAAATCAGGCAGTACAGAATTGGACCTTATGCAATCTTCGATCTGGCCGTATCCTTTATTGGTCTATACCTTCTTTCACCACTGCTCAACAAAATCTTTCTCAAAACAAAAATAATAACCACAAAGATAACTTGGATTTTACTTGCTTTACCACTAAGTATTGCCATCCACTTATTTTTTGGCCAACAAACCCAAATGGTTAAAGATTTTATGTCTCCATCAGGCCATTACTTCCTAAAGGTTACAATTCTTTTTTTTACTTATCTGGGCATAAAAAGTATTAAAAGGATCAATTCTTAAGAAACTCAGCTGACCGTTTTATTGCTGTACCAAAACTCACCCCACTTATATTATGTCCACCAGTTTTATACTCAAATAAATCACTACCAATCCCTACCTTCTTAAGCTCTGCAATCAAATCTCTACTATATCCAATATTAACAACTAAGTCATCAACCGCGTGGTGTACTGTAAACTCTGTTTTTACTCCTTCCAAAAAATTTAAACCAACCGCTTGATACCAAAAATCACTAGTTTCGCTAAATTGTCCGTAAGTATCAAAAAGCTCTTGTCTTCTTTTTTGTCTGGCAACCGTCATCCCAGCTGGTCTATATGAATTATCTTGTATCCCATACTTTGCCATATCAGTATAAGAATAAACAGCACCTGCCCAAATAACCACTCTCGGTATTTCTTTTTTAACAACTGCAGCTCTAAAAACCACATTTCCCGCCATACTATGCCCCCATAAACCAATTTTTTGAGGGTCAACAAATCCACTTTTTTGCAACGCACTGTAAGCATTCAAAACATCTATTACATAATCAGATGAGTAATACGCCCCGCCCGGCTCACCCTCGCTTTCCCCATGTCCGCGCAAATCCACTTTAAATACAACCAAACCACTTTTCGCCAAAAAGTCCACATAGTCCAAATATTTTTCTGTAGTTTTGTACAAATTTGGTG
>CAYSAM010000003.1:0-70901 GCA_964429015.1 uncultured Pseudomonadales bacterium
CTGTAAGTACTACGACTGATTCTGGTCAAAATAATAATCCAAACCCGAACGCTAGCACAACCAGCACTACAACTCCTGGAGGTACTGGCACTGGAGGAGGTAATAATGAACCTGTTTCTACCTCTACAGCCACCACCACTCCACCAGTGGTTGTTCCACAAGACCCAAAAGTTTTAGCTTGTATTGATAAAAATATTGTGGCTTGTAAAACTCAAGAATCAACCTGTATCACCAAAGTGAAAGGCCTGGTTAACAGTTGTCAGGCTAAATTTGAAGCGGGGGCGGTTACTTGTAAACGCTATGAAGCGAGAGGTAATACTTATCTGGTTAAATGTCAGTCGAACTTGTCTACTTGTCTGGCTAGTAATATTACAGCCAAAAATATTCGTTGCCAGACTAGGTTTAATTTGTGTCAGATTTCAGCCAAAATTTCTCAAGACCGGGATCTAAATACAGCTAAAACTTGTTTAGCTAAGCAGGTCACTAAAAAAGAGGCTTGTGAAAAAGCCTTTAGCACCAGAACTAATACTTTATTGACTCGTTGTACTTCGACTTATAGTACTTGTGAGAACAAGGTTAAAACTAAATGTATCGCCTCAGTAGCACCTAAGCCAAAAAAGTAAACCAAAGTTAGTTCGTCAAGTTTTTCTTAAAAAGAAGGATTTTGGGATGAGAACACCCCAAAATCCTTCTTTTCGTTAAGGGTAATAGATAAAGGAAGGGGTTTTAGGGTTATAGGGTTGACGGCTAGCCGTTTTTTGTTTAGTATAGTCGTTACGCATCCCGCGTGTTTTTTATTTAGTCAACAATTTAACAGCTTCGGGTCCTGTCAGTCGGCAGGGTCTGGGGGCCAGTGGGGCGCTTATTCTAAGCGTAAAAACTGGTACAAATTATAATAATTTTCGTATGGCCGCAGATAAATTTGATCGTTCAAAGCCTCACGTTAACATTGGTACTATTGGCCACGTTGACCACGGCAAGACTACTTTAACAGCTTCTATTTTGCATACACTTGATCTCAACAAGGACAAGGGCTATGGTGCCCGAGTTGAAGGTGTTGATGGTATCGATAATGCTCCTGAAGAAAAAGCCCGAGGGATTACAATTGCTCTCCACCACAGTGAATATTGGACTCCAGGTCGTCACTATGCTCACATTGACGCTCCAGGTCACGCTGATTACATTAAAAACATGATTACCGGTGCCGCTCAAATGGACGGTGCAATCTTGGTCGTCGCTGCTACCGATGGTCCTATGCCTCAAACCAACGAACATTTGCTTTTAGCTAACCAAGTAAACGTTCCACGTTTAGTTGTTGCTCTTAACAAATGCGACATGGTTGCTGATCCAGAACTCATCGAATTAGTTGAAATGGAGATCCGTGAGAAGCTCGTCAAATACGGTTTCGAAGAGAACACCCCAATTATCCGTGTTTCTGCTCTCAAAGCCCTAGAAGGCGACAAGGAGTCTCAAGCAGGTATCATGAAGCTTATGGAAGCTGTCGACACTTGGATTCCAGAACCAGTCAGACAACTCGACAAACCTTTCCTAATGCCTGTTGAGGACGTTTTCTCCATCAAAGGTCGTGGAACCGTCGTTACTGGTCGTATTGAAACCGGCATCATCAAAGTTGGTGAAGAAATCGAAATCGTTGGTATCAAAGACACTACCAAATCAGTTGTTACTGGGGTTGAAATGTTCCACCAACAACTCGAACAAGGTCAGGCAGGCGACAACGTCGGTCTTCTCCTTCGCGGTATTGAAAAAGACGACGTCCAAAGAGGACAAGTCTTGGCCAAACCTGGTTCCATCAAACCTCACACCAAATTCGAAGCCGAAGCTTATATCTTAGGCAAAGATGAAGGTGGTCGCCACACTCCTATGTTCACTGGTTACAAACCTCAATTCTTTATCCGAACCACCGACGTTACAGGAGAAGTCAAACTCGCCGAAGGTGTCGAAATGATCATGCCTGGTGACAACGCCAAAATGAGTGTCGAACTCATTCAGCCAATCGCTATGATTGAAGGTCAAAAATTCGCCATTCGCGAGGGTGGACTCACTGTTGGTGCTGGAGTTATTACCAAAATCATCGCCTAAGTTTTCTTTATTAGCACATTTTAAAAAAGCAATATGACAGACCAACCACGCATACGCGTTAAGCTCAAGTCTTTTGACCACCGTGTCATCGATGAAGCCGCCAAAAAAATTATTCAAGCTGCTTTAGTCTCTGGCGCCAAAGTGGTTGGACCTGTTCCACTGCCCACCAAAAAGAAAGTCGTTGTCGTTACCTCCTCCCCTCACACCGACAAAGACGCTCGTGAGCAATTTGCTATTCTTACTCACAAAAGACTCATTGATATTGTTAGTCCAACTAACAAAACCATTGATTCTCTCCAGCATCTCGATCTTCCCGCTGGAGTCGGTATAGAAATTAAAATGTAGTCCAATTTAGATCAAAATAATAAAAAATAATCCATAAAAAGCTGCCCCGCCGATTATAAAAGACTTTAAAAAAAGCCCTTTGTAGCCGGAAGGCAGGTTTTTATGAAAACAAACAAAATATGTTAAATCAAGTATACGCAAACAAAATGAGCATGTCTCAAGCCTTCTCCGAAGGTAAGCGGATCCCCTTGACTGTCCTCTCCGTAGACCCACACACAGTTCTAGGAAACAAAACCGCAGAAAAAGATGGTTACACTTCAGTAATCATGGGTCTTGGTACCAAAACCAAAAAAGGTAAAACCTCCGCCAAAAAAATAAAGGAAATAATTACCTCTGAATCCATGGAAAAAGACTCCCAATTAAATTTGGCTGAGATTCTTCTTCCTGGAACTGTTGTAAATGTCACCGCCATTAGTAAAGGTAAGGGCTTTACCGGTGTTATGAAGCGCTGGGGCTTTGCCGGTGGACCTCGCACCCACGGTCAATCTGATAGAGGTCGTGCTCCTGGTTCTATTGGTCGTGGTACCACTCCAGGTCGAGTTCTTCCTGGTACTCACATGGCTGGTCACATGGGCAACACCAATGTTTGTATTCGTAATCTTCGTGTTTTTTCATTCGATCCAGAAACTAACATTCTCAAGATAACTGGTGCTATTCCAGGTGGTCGTGGCGCTTTAGCCAAGGTTACCGTTATCAAACTAGCAGAAAACAAATAAAGACTATGGCTACCAAAAAAACCACCACCACTCCCTCAGTCAAATCATCTGATTTTTCCATCTTCAATCTCGAGGTCTCTCCATCTTTATTAGCTCAAGCTATTCACATCTACCGCGAAAATAGTCACCGAGGTGTTGCCAAAACCAAAACCAGAGGAGAGGTTGATCTAACAAAACACAAAGTCTACAAACAAAAAGGTACCGGTAATGCTCGTCATGGTGCCAAATCTTCACCTATTTATGTTGGTGGAGGTGTCGCTTTTGGACCAACTGGCTACAAAACTTCTCCCATGTCTTTAAATCAAAAGATGAAAGTCAAGGCTCTTCTTGGAATTCTCGCCTTATACAACAAAGAAGATCGTCTTAGTAAAGTCGACACTGCAAGTATTACAACTTCAAATACCAAATCTGCCTACAAGGTTTTTGGTTCCGAAAAAGCCGCCCTCGTTCACTTCGACGAAAGCAAGGATTTTATAAACTCGGTCAGCAATCTTAGTAATTTATCACTCTATTCAGCCAGACGTCTAAACGTTTATAATGTAGCTCTTTCTTCAAAGGTCTATTTTACTAGTTCCGCTCTCGACTATTTAGCAAAACGTCTTAAACTAAACAAATAATATGTCTACTCCACTTATTCATCAAAACACTATTGTTGCGCCTGTAGTTACCGAAAAGAGTTATCTTTTGGCCAAGCTCAATAAATATGCTTTCAAGGTCAGTCCTGCTGCTAGTAAATCCCAAATCAAAAAAGCTATCAAAGATCTTTTTAATGTTGACGTTCTTAGTATCAATACTGTCAAAAGAGCCGCTCGCCGTGTTCGCTCTATGAAAACTGGTCGCTACGTAAATACTCCAGTTACCAAAAAAGCTATTGTGGAAATCAAAAAAGGTCAAACAATAGAAATTTTTAACGCTCTAAAGTCATAATATGAAAACTCACACTCCCAAAAGACTCCTAACTCTAAACCAAAAGTCCTCCGGACGAAACAACTCGGGTAAAATCACCGTTCGCCATCAAGGTGGTCGCCAAAAAAGATTCCTACGTCACATTGATTGGAAGAGAAACTTAAATATTAATGCCAAAGTTGTATCTATCGAATACGATCCAAATCGTACCTCCAGTATTGCTTTGTTAGCTTATGGAAATGGCTACAAGGACTATATATTGGCTCCAGAAGGTCTAAAGGTTGGCGACATCATCGTTTCTTCCGAGTCTGCCGAAATCAAAGTTGGCAACTGTCTTCCTCTCAAAAACATTCCTGTCGGTATCGCTATTCACAATCTAGAGATTACTCCGGGTAAAGGCGCTCAAATGGTTCGCAGTGCCGGTAATACTGCTACAATTCAGTCCAAAGACGAGTCTGGTATTTCTGTCAAACTCCCTTCTGGAGAAATTCGCCTCTTCAAACCCAACGCCAAAGCTACCATTGGTTCACTCAGCAACCCTCACCACAAAGAAGAAATTCTTGGTAAGGCTGGCCGAGCTCGCCACAAAGGTATTCGCCCCACAGTTCGTGGTGTGGCCCAAGATCCTCGTTCTCACCCACACGGTGGAGGAGAAGGTCGCTCTGGAATCGGTATGAAGTCTCCAAAATCTCCATGGGGTAAGAGAACTATGGGTAAGCGTACTAGAAATCGTAAGAAATTTAGTAACAAAACAATTATTAAACGTCGTTACGCAAAATAAAATATTATGTCTAGAAGTTCTATAAAAGGGCCATATGTTGACGAAAAACTCATAAAAAAAGTTGAGGCGTTAAAGGCCGCCGGTAAAAAAGAACCAATCAAAACTTGGGCTAGATCCAGTCAAATTCCTCCAGAATTTGTTGGCTACACCTTTTTGGTTCACAACGGAAAAGTTCACAAAGAAGTCTTTATTACTGAAGACATGGTCGGACATCGCCTAGGCGAGTTTTCCCTAACTCGTACTTTCCGTGGTCATGGTCGTATTGTTAAGAGAACCCTAACTAAGACTTAAAAAGCATATGGCAAATACAGAAAAATCAACTCTCATTACCGCAAAAGCAAGCCACGTTTTAAGCTCGCCTCGCAAAACCAACCTTGTCCTCAAGGCCATTGTTGGTCGCAACGCTCTCTTTACCCTCAAACAGCTTGCTGTTCTTCCCAAAAGAGCCGCCGAACCAATCGCCAAGCTCATCAAACAAGCTGTTGGCAACGCTGTTTCTCAGCACCAAGTTTCTCCAGATTCTCTAGTTATTGATTCCGCTTTTGCTACCAAAGGCCGCACCCTCAAACGTGCTCACATTGGTGGTCGAGGCAAAACCAAGCCCTACGAGAGAATCAGCTCACACCTTACTTTAAACCTAAGGTCAACAGCCAATACTACTAAAAAAGCCAATTAATCAAAATGGGAAAAAAAGTCAATCCAATAGTCTTTAGAACCGGGTACATCTTCCCCACCAAATCCGTCTGGTTCTCTAGCATCAAAAACTACGCTAAATTTGTTTTGGAAGATAACAAAATTCGTCGCTTCTTAGAAGCAAAACTAAAACTTGCCGGTATTACTACTATCGACATCAAGCGTTCTATCAACTCCGTTGATATTTTTATGAACGTTTCTCGACCTGGTGTTGTTATTGGTCGCGGTGGTTCTTCACTCGAAGTTCTCAAAAAAGAAGTTGAAAAACTTCTCAAGATTAATCCAAAAGCCAAAAACTCTGTCAAAGTTAATCTTCATCCTCTAGAAATCAAAAACCCAGATAACTCAGCCCACATCATTGCTGATCGTCTTGCTAATCAGCTCGAACACCGTTATCCTTTCCGCCGAGCCGCCAATCAAAGCATTGAAAAAGTTATGGCCGCAGGAGCCAAAGGTGTAAAACTCGTTTTTTCTGGTAGAATCGATGGAGCCGAAATCGCTCGTGTCGAAAAGTTTAAGCAGGGAAGAATTCCCACTCAAACTCTTCGTGCCAACATCGACTACGCCGAAAAGAAAGCCCTCACCCGTTCAGGCTATGTAGGAATCAAAGTCTGGATCTATACAGGCGACATCATCAGATAATTACGTGACACCGTGTCACTCTGACACAAAACAAAAAAATAAAAACATATGTTACAACCAGCAAGACGCAAATACAGAAAAGAATTTCGAGGCAGCATGGGCGGCGTAGCCACCCGAACCGCCACCCTTTCTTATGGTGATTTTGGTATCAAAGTTGAAGAGTGTGGCTGGTTGTCAGCCAACGAAATTGAGTCCGCTCGCCGTACTATTACTCACGCTACCAAACGTGTCGGTAAATTCTTCCTAAGAGTTTTCCCTCACAAACCAATTGGTCACAAGACTCCAGGTGCTCGTATGGGTTCTGGAAAATCTGATGTTAGTGGTTACGTAGCTGTTGTCAAGCCTGGTCAAATCCTCATGGAGCTCTCCGGAGTCACCAGAGCTGTTGCTCAAGAAGCCATCAGACTAGCAGGTCACAAACTCTCAGTTAAAACTAAGTTTATTGCAAAAGAAAATGACTAAAATTAAATCCGAAAAAACCATTGCTAATCTCGATGAGCTAAAAATCAAATTTGCTGACATCAAACTTCAAATCAAATCAGGTCAACAAAAAAACACCAACGCTCACAAGGCTCTCAAAAAAGAAATTGCTCAAATATTAACAAAGCCTCAATCAACAAAGTAATTCATTAAATTAATATGAAACACCTACTCGGAACCGTCAAAAGCGATAAAAACCTCAACACTGCCATAGTGGATGTTGTTAGTTTCAAAGTTCACCCCAAATACCTCAAACGTATTAAGGTCAACAAGAGCTACGCAACACACAACACTCTAGGGGCAAAAACCGGGGACCGTGTTCGCATCGAAGAAACTCGACCAATTAGTAAAACCAAACACTGGCAAATAACCAAAATCCTATGATTCAACTAAGATCTGTTCTCAAAGTAGCCGACAACTCCGGCGCAAAACTCGTAAAAGTCGCTTTAGTTCATGGTGGCTCAAGACGCCGCTTTGGTTATATTGGCGATGTCGTCACCGCAGTTGTCGAAGGTGCAGACACCAACGGCGCTGTCAAAGACAAACAACTCGTTAAGGCTGTTATCGTTAGAACTCGAAAAGAAACTCGTCGCCCTGACGGTTCCTACATTAGATTCGACGAAAACGCCGCAGTTATTATCGACTCTATCTCTGGCAAACAACCTCTAGGTACTCGTATCTTTGGACCCATTGCTCGCGAAGTCAAAGACGCAGGTTTTAGCAAGATAGCATCCCTAGCACCAGAAGTAGTATAAAGCTTATGTTTAAATTCAAAATCAACGACACAGTCCAAATTACTGCCGGCAAAGACAAAGGTCGCACTGGTAAAATCCTCAAAGTTTTACCTGTGGCTCAAAAAGTTTTAGTCGAAGGTATCAATCTTTACAAAAAACACATTAAACCAAAAGGTAACGAGGCTGGTACTATTGTCACCCTTCCTCGCGCCATCTCAACTGCCTCTGTCGCCATCATCTGTACTAGCTGCGGCAAACCTACCAGAGTCGGTTTCGATGCCTCCCAAAGCCCCAAAGTTCGTGTTTGTCACAAGTGCCGACAGGTTATCAAGTCCGACACCAAAAAATAACACCTATGCAAACACTTAAACAACGCTTCCAAAAAGAAATTCGTCCAGCTCTTCAAAAAGAACTCGGTTTGGTTTCTATAGAGGAAACTCCAAAAATAACCAAGATCACCGTAAATACTTCTTCCAAAGATTTCAAAACCGATAAGGAATTCTTAGCAAAAACCAAAGATTGGCTAAGCAAGATTACAGGTCAAAAACCTTCTGAGAGAAGATCTTCTGGTGCTATTGCCGCTTTTAATCTTCGCGAAAACGAAGTTGTCGGACTCAAAGTTACCTTAAGAGGTGACAGAATGTACGATTTTTACCAAAAGTTAGTAACTATTGTTTTACCTCGTCTAAAAGACTTTCAAGGTGTTTCTCGTACCACATTCGATCAAAATGGTAACTACTCTCTTGGTTTAGTCGAACAAATAGTGTTTCCTGAAGTAGAATATGATAAAATCGGGAGGATTCAAGGGCTACAAATCACTATTTCCACTAGTGCTTCCAATCCAGCAGACGCCGAGAGACTTCTCGAGGAACTAGGTATGCCTTTTACAAAAAAATCATAAATATCGAACATGGCTAAAACAAGCAAAATAGAAAAAACCAAAAGACTCGCGGGTCACTCAACTAGAGATCACCGTCGTTGCCAACTTTGTGGTCGTCCTCGTGGTGTTATCCGTATCTTTGGTCTTTGCAGACTTTGCTTTAGAGAGATGGCTCACAAAGGCGAACTCCCCGGTGTTTACAAAATGTCAAAATAAATAATATGGATACTACAGCAGACTTTATCACTATCATCAGAAACGGCTACCTAGCCAAAAAGACTCAGGTTACCACGAACTTTTCCAAGCTTCGCGGTGAAATTGCTCGCATTCTCAAAGATGAAGCTTTTATTGAGGACTTTTTAGTTACCGACGCCAAACCTAGCAAAAAAATCACCGTCAACCTTCGTTACTTCGAAAAAGACATGCCCGCCATTACCGGAATCAAAAAAGTCACCAAGCCCAGTGTCCGCATTTACTCCGGCTACAACAAGCTCCCCAAAACTCTTTCAGGTGCTGGTACTACTATTGTTTCTACTTCTAAAGGTTTACTTACTGGCAAACAAGCCAAAGAGCAACATCTAGGTGGAGAAGTTATTTGTCAAATTTGGTAAAAATATATGAGCCGCATAGGAAAAAAACCCCTCCACTTGCCCGAAAACGTAAAACTTGAAGTTCTCGATGGACTTCTCAGATTCACAGGTCCAAAAGGTACTCTCGAATCTGTTCTTCCCAAAGGAATTTTTATGGAAGAAAAAGACAGTGTTCTGTCTTTTACTAGAAAAACCAACGAACCAGCCACTCGCGCTCTTCATGGTCTTGCTCGTCGCTTGGCTCAAAACGCCATTACCGGTGTCACCGAAGGTTTTGTTAAAGATCTCTTGTTAATTGGTACTGGTTATCGTGTTGCCAACCACGCCGATGGTATTAGTCTTTCTGTAGGCTTTTCTCACCCTGTTATCTTCAAAAAAGTTCCCGGGGTCACTATCACCATCGAAGGCCAAGACAAAATCAAAGTTGTTGGTATCGACAAACAGCTCGTAGGTCAAGTTGCCGCTAACATCCGGGAAATCAAAAAACCAGAACCTTACAAAGGCAAAGGTATCCGCTATGTCGACGAAGTCATCATCAAGAAACAAGGTAAGTCAGCTACCAAAACTGCTTCCTAAACTCCTATGAAAAAAAGTAATAACCCTCAAATCCAAAGACAAACTCGTATTCGTGCTAAGCTTTTAGCTCGTGTCGACAGGCCTCGTCTTACTGTAAACAGGTCAAATACTCACATCTTTGCTCAAATCATTGATTTAAGCGGTAAAGTTCTTGCTGCTTTTGGTTCTCAAGCTTTAAAGTCAAAGACTAACAAAACCGAAATGTCAGTAGAAGTTGGTAAAAAGCTCGGTGAGATAGCCAAAAAGAACAATGTTTCCGAAGTTGTTTTTGATAGAGGTTCTTATCGTTATCATGGCCGTGTCAAAGCTTTGGCAGAAGCCGTAAGAGCTGCAGGCATCAAATTTTAAATCTGCGTTATTGCGCGATTCGGTAATCCGAACCAAAGCAATCCAAAAAAATAGATATAATACAAAATCACAAAACAAAACAAACTAAAAATGGCATATTCAGGCAACACCAACAATCGCGGTAACAATCAAAGACCAGTCTCAGATAATTTTGAGCAAGTTTTAGAAATTCGTCGCGTTAGCAAAAAAACCCAAGGCGGCACAAATGTTTCTTTTTCTGCCTTAGTGGTTACAGGTGACAAAAAGGGTAAAGTTGGTCTAGGTTTAGCCAAAGCCCCAAACGTTGCCGACGCTATCAAAAAGTCCATCCGTTTAGGTAATCGTGATTTGGTTCAGGTTCCTCTAAGTAACGGCACCATTCCTTACGAAACCAAAAGTAAGTATGGCGCCGCCAAGGTTCTCTTCCGCCCTGCTCCAAAAGGTACAGGTATCATTGCTGGTTCAGCCGTTCGTGCTGTAGTAGAAGCCGCAGGTATCACCGACATAGTTTGTAAAGTTCTCGGAACCAATAACAAAACTAGCAATGCTCGCGCTACTTTCAAAGCCCTCAAACAAATCGAAACACTCGCCAAAAAATACCAATTGCTCAAAGCCCTAAAAACAGCTAAGGCTTAAACAACATGAACACAATACTCACCAATCTTCAAAAAGTCACCAAAACAGGTAAAAAACGCCTAGGACGAGGACGTGGTTCAGGTGTTGGTGGTCATACTGTTGGTCGTGGTCAAAAAGGTCAAAAGACTCGAGGAGTTATCCCCCTCTGGTTCGAAGGTGGACAGCTTCCTTTGGTCCGCAGAACTCCTTTTATCAAAGGTAAACACCGCTTCCAGGTAATTAACAACCAACCCACCACCGTCAACTTTGATCTTCTCAGTAAACACTTCGAGGATAAATCTGTGGTCGATAATCTCACTCTCGCCAAAGCCCTAAAGATCAGTGAAAAGGTCGCCAAAAACGGTTTTAAGGTCATTGCTACTGGCAAGCTCACCAAGGCTCTAGAGGTCAAAGTAGCAGCTTCAGTAGGTGCCATCAAAGCCATCGAAGTTGCAGGCGGCTCCCACTCAATCTAAGAATTCTTTATTAAGTCCCAAAAAAGTCGCCGAAATGGCGGCTTTTTTTGTTTTTCTGGTTGTCATTCCCGACTCGATCGGGAATCCATCCCCATTTCGTCATTGCGAGGCTCGACTTTAGGTCGACCGTGGCAATCCACCTACCATCCTGAACCTTGCCCAAACACCCTATATTATGGTACAATTACCATCAGAAATCTTAAAATCCAAGAAAAAAAGAGGTGTAAATTGACAACACAAAGCGAAAGAAGGAAAAGAACTACCCAAGCACTGCTGTTGGCCGCCCGCCAACTTTACAACGAATTAGATTTTTTTCAAAAGTACTTTACTTCCACAGTGATTTTAAACGGCTACGTTTGCTGGATGAACGACAGAAAAACAGGTTACTACAAGGTTAATGTCAACAGCGGCATTGTCCTTGAAGTTGATACCATTGAAGATACGACGGGTAAATACGTAAGGACAGAAGACCTTGTTTCGGTTTCCATGGCAATGGCAAACTTCATCAATATTTCCGGAACTATGGCAGGTTACTCGAGGCCTCTGCCTCAAATCAGCCACCAAGTACTGGATGGCATTGGTTGTCAGGTAACTACTCGTGGCGCGAACGAGACAGATCTAACGCTTTATGCTTCTCACGATGTCTATCTAGAACTTGCCAAGTTGCATGTATTACACGAGCAAATATATTGGCCCCACAAACTCACCCATTACGCTCTAAAAGATGGCCGAACTCTGGCAATCACCATCGAGGAAAAAGAAGTTAACTTCGCAGTTTTGAGATCTCAATCCGTTCCAGTGAAAACAGGTATTCTTGAAATGCGCAACGCACTCATGGAATTTGTTCTTTACTGCAGTTAGTTAGATACCAGCCCGCCTCATTGAGGCGGGTTCTTTTATACCTACCATCATCCTTACCAAAACACCCTCACGCCCGCAGGATTTTTTTGTGCCCAAATCTTGAATATTATCCTATATAGTGCTAAAATACCCCAGATTTATCCAATCCACACTTTAAGTTAAAGGAGCTATCACATGCCGTCTGAATTCAAGAAGTTTTCACCTTACTTACTTTTGCTATTTATCTTCAGCGCAATCCTCGGTCTTTTCCTTCGTGGCAATCAGCTTGCCACCAGTATCTGGTTAGGCGTAGCCGTGGTTACCTGTATCTGCCTTATCGGTATTGAGTTCGGCTCACTTCTATTAGTCAAAAAAGACAAAAATCTCTGGTACACAGAAACTCTCATTGCCGACAACAACGCAATCTTTGTCTTTGGCGAAGATGAACGGCACGAAGCTAAAGAGATTGTGGAGAACGTTCGACGTTTATACAATGCTGGAGTACTATATCCTGTCTTAAATATTTTTGGAGTCGAAACGAGGGCTAACTTTTGGGGAAAAGACTTTTACTGCCCATTTTCTACGACAGTATCTACATACCTTTGCATAACCCCAGACGGTGTTTTCTGTCGAAGTAACAGCGGGCTCGAAGTCCTGGAAAAGTTTGAGGCAATAAGTTTTGGATTCTTACAAGAACTCCACCGTGAGTTAGCACTTCAGGTTGAAAAACTCCCAGACCTTTCGGAAGATGAGTGGTAATTTGTTTATTTTCGTTCCCCGTCGCCATCATGGCCACGGGGAATTTTTTTATGCCCAAAGAATGAAAATAATCCTATATAGTGCTAAAATACCCCAAAATTCCTTAATAAAAGGAGGCTATATGCCTTTATTTAAATTCGCTCTAGAAGACTGGTACCGACTTCCAATTGGTGGCAAGTACGAGTGCTACGTTCGCCCAGACCGCCCATATACTATTATCATCGACAATGAGCACAACAAAGTCGCTCTCACATTGGAAATCTCTTCAAACCCAAACTGGTATGTAGAAGAATTTACGAAACAAGTTGAGGCTGACATGGTTCTTCCGCTAAATCAACATAACCTCTATTTTCTAGAAAGAGAAGCCCTGCTTGCAGAAGAAAGGCTCAATATCCACCACGATCATTTTTATGAAGATGTTGGTGAATTGGAAGAAAAGAGATATCTATACGCCGCAATATTCGAAGTCTTTCTGTTCGATCGTCCCCCAGGTTATCTCGGCCTTCGTAGCCAGCAAGAATACTTGTTGGTTTACAACTCGATACCTTATCTTAGTTTCGATCCAAACAGTCTGGAGTATCAAAAATCGCTAAACATATTCACTGCCTTTACAGGTGCAACTGTTTGCAGAGTTGTAGATGTTACAGACTCGATTATTTCAGGTATATAATCAGCCCAGCACACGAAAATAAAGGAGAAAAAATGGACATTGATTTTTCAGGTTCGCTTGAAAGACTCTTAAAAATAACCCGTTTTTTACATTCGATCATTGAGAATTTAGCTTTGGAAAAGCAAGAATCACCAAGTCTATACTTTGAGGCTAACAAGCTATACATTAACCTCAATCATCGACAAGGCTGGATTGTTGTCGATCCTGAAAATAATCGAGCTTATCATGTTTCGCGGGCCAAGGATCCAGCTACAACTCAACATCCTTGCTCACCATATTTGGCTGAATATATTTACAAGAGCCTGCACGACACCCTCATTGATCTCAATCTGCTTGTAGACTACAACAATTTTGAAGGATAGCAACCATCACACCCTCACATTCCGAGGGTGTTTTTATATTCAACTTGTTATATATCCCATAATGACATAAAATATCAAAGCGTGCGTTGTCACTTTAAAATACCAAACACAGGAAGGTAAAATGCTAAACGATTCTTTACGTCTCATGCTTGTTGAATCCACAATAAACGTCTTTAGGGTAGCTTTAAGTTCACCGTACTTCCTAAAGTCAATTGTGGATATCCCACACATAAACATAGGAAGCAACCTTTGTTTTTATGCAGAGGAGATAGGTGTTTATTGCTGCATCGACCTTAGTTTAAACGATATATATGTCTCACCAGAGCTAGTTGCTTTGGATTATCAAAATTACCCACAGGCTACCATCCAAGAACTTATTGTTTTGTCTCAAACACTTGTTCGCTTTGCAAAAAAAACAAGCTTGTGGTCAAGAATTTGTTCTTTATCTTGTCATATCAAAATTACTCCGGGAGAACAAGAACTTCTGCCACAAAGTTGTTATTTCGATAATGAAATTCTATTTTGGTATAGCCCCAAAATTAACCAGTACCTTAGAGTCGATTTTGTTTCATATAGCTTATTCCTTATGGATGAGCCTTCAGATCAGAGGAGTGCTTGGAAAGTCCCCTCAGAACAACATTTGCAAGCAGTTATCGAAGAGATTGTAAGTCACTATATATCAATTCATAAAAAAACAACAATGATTGCTGAGTATATGAATCAATACTTACAAAACAAAGATCTTAGTCAAAAGTTTTCCCTAAGTTAAAACTACTACTTGTGCAAACGGAGCTGCAAATGGTCTCAATGGTGCAAAAAATTTTATTAGATCTAGCCAAAGAATTGGCTTTAAAAAAGCAAAAAGAAAGTTTGATAACCTGGGATATCTCCCCACATCTATCCCTCGGTATAGATCTTGTTGATGAAAAATTTTTTTACATTACCAAGCCAGGGAAAACAAAAATTAAGGATGAAGTCACTCTGGATGACATCCTCATCGTTGCCTCCGCCATAAAGTTGTATTTAAAAAATGGCGCAGACAAATACAACATGGAGTTGGATTTGTATTACCAGAGTGGCGTCCGATACTACGCTAACCTCGTCATCTTCTACGTTGAAAGCTGTGATGGTCCCAAAACAGACCGTTTCGTTATTGTTGGCAAACATATTGCCTTCAAAAACAGATCTGGCTTCAACGTCTACCAGCATGTCCCGGATGGACCTGGAGTTTGGTATCAAGCTGGAGGTAAGCAGCTCGATATTGACAAAATAAAAAAGGTTGAGCAGATAAACCGCAGACGAGATCGCAGAGCGTTCGATCTCCTTCGAGAAACTGTGAAAATGTTATAGGACAATTAAATCATCTCGGCCATTTGGTCGGGATTTTTTGTCCATATCCCATAAAAAGATATATAATATGCCAGACTAAATACTAAAGGAGAACTTTTAAAATGCACAAGAATCTCTATGACTATCTCAGAAATGCTGTCTTGTCAAAGGAGTTTTTATATCTCCTGGATGAATGTGGTGGTAAGTATCAAAATGGTTTTTTAACTTGGATCAAATTCCTTTTTGATGATGACGAACTGGATGTTGACAAAGAAAGTATCGTCTATGCCATCGATATTAATCTGGAAAAAATTTACCTTCTCAACCACGAAAATCAGGTGCCTGGTCAAGGTAAGCTGGTAACAAGTCTAGAGTTGGCTGACGAGCTTTATAAAAGCATCTCATCTCGAATCTCAATAGTTAACGCTCTAAAGGGCAAAACCCTACCTTCGGTTAATCTTTTTCAGTTTGTTCTTTTCTGCTTCGAAAATTTTGGACCGAGAAGTCTATTGGAAAAAGCTGGAGCCATTTTTGATGGTGACTGGTTCATTTGGCAAGATGAAAATGAAGAGCTTTTTTACGCCGTCAATCCCATCGTTAGTTCTGTCATGGCGCTTGTCAGTAAGGACGATAATCCAGCGATGGGGCGTGAGGTGCTAGATGAATTAGAAATCTCAAATATTCTAGTGGACATTTTTGAAAAGCTGGAAGAAGTCCGTTATATTAAAATTTTTAATTTTTCACCCAGTCACTATCTCCCGGGTCAACTGTTTACTATAAACTAAAGAGTCATCATGGATGAAAACGACGAAAAGAATCCACTAGAGGACCTAATACACATTATTCAAATTTTAATGGAAGAGCCAGACAAGCTAGAAAAACTCAAAAAAATGGGGGCCAAAATCACCAGAGATTTTTTTGTGTTTACCTGTTTAGGCGGGTGTGGTTTGGTTTATGCCATAAACGGAATTTCTGGTGAAGTTTATGACCTCAATGATCTAGAAAGCACACCAGAAACCGGAAGAGTAATAACAGACTCAGAGGAGATTGCATGCATTATCGAAAGCCTTCTTGAGTTTGTTGAAGATACCCCAGATTTGTATGTGGTTGAAGAGTTTTTTATGGAACGCCTAAACCCCAAAAAATACATCCCTGGAAGTTGCTTTTCACCTTGCTAGCTTTTGATCACAGACCCGCTTCTTAGCGGGTTTTTTAACGGACTCTTTCAAAAATCTCAAAAACTGTTAATATAAAAATATATGGCAAGTGAAAATGAAGAATATTCCACACGACGAACAGTAGCCCCTCATGCCCCATCAAGGCAACCAAGGCGTGATTTTAAGAGTAGTTATCAAGATGACGTTTACAATCCCTATTCTAATGTAAACTTAGGTGAGATTTCAGAAGTAAACCGAAAACCCAAAAAAGGCAGAATCAGAAGAAATGAACTAACCCCAACTGAAATTAATAATCTTTCAGAAGCAGACAAAAAAGCTAGAGAAAAATACCTAGCTGGCAATCTTGAGGAAATAAAACAATTATCATATGTTGAAACTAAGGGGAATTTTGGTAAGGTTGGTGAGGCACACACTGATGGTAAGCCTCCAGTTACTGAAGAGCGGGACGAAAAAATTACTGGTTTTAGCGTTGTTCAATTAGAAAAAGAAGGAGATGTTTTAAGAGGTGATGAACAACGCATAGAAGGTATTGATAGTGGAAAATTGGGAACTGGAAAAAATCCAGATCAAGCAGATATTGTCTACACCGAAAACGATCATCTTTTACCCATTAGTGACCGCGTGCAAAGTTTTGGTGATAGTCCGTTGCCTTTAGAAGATCAACATGCCGATAACGATTATGAATTTGCAAAAAACGAAGACAGATTGATTGAGCCTGTTGATGCTACTCGAATAGAAGGTGATATTAACGTTGACTTTAACTTGGAATCAGTTTCAGATAAAGTGGTACGTGAATTCTTAATTAAAAAAGGGTTAAGCTTTGTTGAAAATGTTTGGGAAAATTGCCGCTTTATTAATATATATTCAAAAAAAGATAGTTTTGATTTATACATAAATTTAAATGCTTATGGCAAAGGTTTTGTAGCTATGAAATTGGTTGACTTCTTTAATATGTGCAATTTGCCAGATTTTAATAATGGTAATTCTCATTTGAAATCACCTGCGACCTTTGATAAAAAAGAAATATTGTCTACAATTAACAGAATTAAAGTTAACAATCGAGCAAATGGTGCCATAAAAAAATCAAGGCGCCATTGACAAGATAAAAGTTAATTAGACGATCGTATATGGTTGTTGTATAAGCGTTACACTTTTTATCTCCTTGATATAGAATAGTACTCACTCTATGGAAAATATTTTTGCTCCACTGCGAGCCTTGTTTAAAATCAAAGATCTTCGTTCTCGTCTTATCTTTACTGCCGTCATCATTGCCATCTTTCGCTTTGTGGCTCATATTCCTACCCCAGGTATTAATGTCGCTGCACTACAACAACTTTTTGGTGGCAATGCCTTTCTCTCGCTACTAGACGTTTTTTCAGGTGGTACTCTTACCAATTTTTCCGTCATGGCTCTAGGGCTAAACCCCTACATCAACGCTTCTATAATTATTCAAATGCTTGGCATGGTCGTTCCCAAACTCGAAGAACTTCAAAAAGAGGGGGACTATGGTCGCCAAAAATTAAACCAATACACCAGGCTACTTACCTTACCACTAAGCTTTTTGCAAGGTATTGCTCTCATAATGCTTTTAGCTAAGCAAGGTCTAACCACTACCGCCGACCCTCTCAAACTCGCCGCTATTATTTTTACTCTCTCCGCCGGCACCTCTTTTCTTATTTGGCTTGGTGAACAATTAAATGACTACGGTTTGGGAAATGGTATTAGTATGATTATTTTTGTTGGTATTGTTAGTCGTTTGCCAGTTAGTGCTGCTCAAGTTTTTTCCACTATCGACCCTTCCCAATACTTTACCTACCTAATTTTTCTTTTCTTTGCTGTCGTTGCCATTTATGCCATCATTCGTACAGGTGAGGCTGTCCGCGAGGTGCCAATTCAGTCCGCGCGCCGAGGTGCCAATACTTTTACCACCTCAGTTTCCAACCACCTACCTCTCAAATTAAATCAGGCAGGTGTCATCCCAATCATCTTTGCTGTTTCGTTTATGTTAATTCCCAATCTCTTAAGTCGTGTTTTAGCGGGTGTCAATCAGCCAAGTTTAGCCAGTTTTGCAAGTAATCTTAGTATCGCCCTAGCTCCAAATACTTTTTTGTATAACAGTATTTACTTTTGTTTAGTTGTTGCTTTCTGTTACTTTTATACTGCCGTTGTTTTTAATCCCGAAAAAATTGCCAAAGATCTTCGCACTTCAGGTTCTTTTGTTCCGGGCATAAGACCAGGTCAAAATACTGTTGAATATCTAAACTTTGTTCTCAATCGTATTACCTTGGTTGGTGCCAGCTTCTTAGGATTAGTTGCCATTTTCCCCTCTATTATTTCTGGAATTACAGGTATAAGTTCTATCGCCATTGGAGGTACCGGCATTCTTATCGTTGTTTCCGTGGTTCTCGAAATTCTCAAAGCCGTCAACTCCCAGCTCTACATGTACAACTACGACAAATTTTTAGATTAAAATCATTGTCATTGCGAGGCACGTCTTTATGACAGCCGCAAAAATCTATATAAATTGAATACAAAATGAAAACCATTTTAGTCGACGCTGCTGGAACACTTGTCGTCGATGGTCAGGGAATATATCAGCCTCTTTATGACCTACTGGAAGAGTACCTAAACAAAAAGATTATTTTGTCCAATGCCAACGACGAACAATTGGTTGACTATGGCATCGTTAACATGCCATATGAAGTCTTTACCTTAAAACACAATCCCAACAAAGACAATCCTGAGTATTTTAAAACAATGTTGAACCATTTTGGCTTATCCGTTTCGGATGTCATTTATTTTGAGCATAGCCCCGAGGCTGTCGAAAGTGCCACTTCTCTAGGTATACTTTCTCATCACTACGACTCGGATAAAAAAGATATTGAAAGTCTAAAAGTATTTCTAGATAAAAACCTTTAGTTTTTAATCCCTCTCGGCTTCGCCGCTTCTCCCTTTGACAAGGGAGAGCAAAACACTTTTAACTTTTCCAAAATCTTTCAATACAGTCTCGTTTGTAAATCTGATAGTTTCAATTCCAATTTGTTTCAAAAATTCATCACGCTCCTTGTCGTAACCTACTCTATCTTTGTGATACTCTCCATCAATTTCAATAGCCAAGTTTAATTCAGAACAATAAAAATCCAAAATAAATCTTCCAATCGGTTTCTGTCTGGTAAATTTATATCCTGTCTGTTTTTTAGATAGTATCTTCTCCCAAACTAACACTTCTGCTTTTGTTGGTTTCTTTCTGTTAATTCTTGCTGCCCAGGTTAACTTTGGTAAATACTTTATTTGCCCATGTGTTTTGCTAATAACTTCAAAATCAATAGCTTTTTTCGTCACAAATAATTGTAACGCCCTGCCCTGTCAAGGGAAGGGTTGGGGAAGGGTTTAAAAAGTGAGGGGGATTAAAAACATTAAGGCTTTATTCTGGATTCCGGATCAAGTCCGGAATGACAACTAACGCCCTGCCCTGTCAAGGGAAGGGTTGGGGAAGGGTTTTGGTATAAAATAAATCCATGAACCTAATCATTCTCGGTGCCCCCGGTTCCGGAAAAGGCACCCAAGCCGAAAAAATCGCCAAAGAATTTAATCTTGCCCACATTTCAGGCGGAGAGTCACTGCGCAAAGAAATAGCCAGTGGGTCAAGAAAAGGCGAACTAATTGCCCACATTATGGAAAAGGGGGACTTAGTCCCGTTTGAAACAATCTCTTCCGTTATTGAACCAGAAATTCTAGAGAATAAAGACAATTTTATTTTGGATGGTAGTCCCAGAGATCTGGTCCAGGCCGAATATCTAAATGCTTTTTTTGCCGAAAACAAAATCAACATCGACTTTGTAATATACCTCCATGTTCCAGACGAAAAACTCATCGATAGACTTTTGCTTCGTGCCAAAACCGAAAACCGTGTCGATGATAATTTAGAATCTATTCAAGAGAGATTCAAAGTATTCCACCAAAATACCGAACCTGTCATCGCCTTTTACCAAAAAAATTCTCACTTTCTCAAAATAGATGGTGATCGCAGTATCGAAGACATAGCCAAAGAACTCAGTAATATAATAGGACAAAGTACATGAGTTCAAAAACCCAAATCATGATCGAAGGCGGCAAACGCCTAGGTCACATCAAATTCCAATTAGCCGAAGCGGTCAAAGCAGGAGTCACCCCACTAGAGGTCGATGCTCTTGCCGATAAGCTCATCAAGGCAGGAGGAGATAAAGCTAACTTCAAAATGGTCGATGGCTATCGCTTTGCTACTTGTATTAATGTCAACGCTGGAATTGTTCATGGTATTCCTACCAACAAACCCTTTCAAGAGGGTGATGTTGTTAAGGTCGATGTTGGTTTATTCCACAACGGTTTCCACTTAGATACTTCCAATACTATCTACATTCCACCCCAAAACGCCAAAGTAAATAATTTTTTAGAAGTCAGTCGTAAGGCCTTAGAGCTGGCCATTTTTACCGCTACCGCTGGCAACAGTGTTTACGATCTCGGTGTGGCCATGCAAACTACTGTAGAGGCTGGTGGTTATAGCGTCATTCGAGATCTTACTGGCCATGGCATCGGTCGTCAGCTCCACATGAATCCTTTTATTCCCTGTTATGCCGAACCAAAAACCAAGCGAGATATTTTAAGTATCGATCAGACTATTGCTGTAGAGATTATGTCAGCTATGGGAGACTACCACCTAGTAGAAGAGTCCGATGGTTGGACTCTATCCACCCAAGATGGCTCCATTACTGCTATGTACGAGGAAACCATCTGTATTACTGACGGCCAGCCCCTCATTCTCACCGCCATAAACTAGCTCTTTCTTGGTAGTTTGGTGGTCTATAATACCCACATCACCGCAGTTTAAATTTGTATAAATTAGGAGTCAATATGAAAACCTTGTTGTTAGTCCATGATCAAGATTTCCTTTCCACTGCCAGCGCGCTCTGTTACATGCTCACAGCTTCTGGCTTTAGGGTTGTTTTAAGCTCAGATCTTTTTGCTGGAAGCCTCAAATCAGAAGCCTACAACGATCTCGACAAGATTTTTACCAATACCGCGGCGTTTTTAGTTTTACCCAGCCCAAATCTCTTTAAAAATGATTTTCTCCTCGGAATTGTTCACGATGCGGTTGGCGAACGCAAGGCTATTCTCCTTTCCTTATCATCTGTCACAAATCTGCCTCCGTGGTATACAAATCCCATTGTTATCGACAATCCAGGAGATACCTCACAAGGGCTAAATCAGCTGATAACAAGGTTAAATTTGTTTGTTATGAATCAGCCGCCTATTATTACTCCAGACATCATAAGTCTAAGAAGAATCAACTAAACCGTTCAGTTGCCCTCCCTTGAGGGCTTTTTTGTATTCATTTTACCAGTGATATATGTGTCCCAAACTAGCCACTAGCCAAACCTAGGATTGTTTGCTACAATAGCCGTTGCACACAAAATATTATGGCTAAAAACCAAATGACTGAGTTAAACGGAGTCGTTTCCGAGTGTCTGCCCAACACCCAATTTAGGGTAACACTAGAAGACGGCAGGGAAATCTTAGCTCATCTTGCCGGACGTATGAGGCTTCACCGCATTCGCGTCATGCCTGGGGACAAAGTTAAGCTCGAAATGAGCCAATACGACCTCGACAAAGGTAGGATAATCTACAGATCAAACTAATTTCGTTTATCTCTTAAAAAAATTATTTATCACTAAACAAAAATCTAATGCGAGTTCAATCGTCTGTCAGACCTCGATGTAAAAATTGTAAAATTATTAAACGCCATGGTAAGGTGTTGGTTATTTGCACCAACGCACGTCATAAGCAACGCCAAGGCTAAAGTTAAATTTAAAATTTAAACTCAAAAAAATAAACAAATATGCCTAGAATTTCCGGAATCGATATCCCAAATGAAAAAAGAATAGACGTTGCTCTTACCTATATCTATGGTATCGGTGAAAAAGTTGCTCACGACATTCTCAAAACAGCCAAAGTTGATCCTAGTATCCGTACCAAAAATCTAACTGCCGACGAGCTCAGACTTATCCAAACCACCATCGAAACTCTCCCCACCGAAGGTGAGCTCAGAAAAATCGTTCGCGACAACATCGAAACTCTTAAGCGTATTCAGGCCTACCGCGGTACCAGACACTCCATGGGTCTACCTGTAAGAGGTCAAAGAACCAAAACCAATGCTCGCACTCGCAAGGGTAAGAGAAAAACCATTGGTGCCGTTAGTAAAGAAGCCGAAGCCGCCAAGGCAGCAGCTACCAAGAAGTAATTAATTTATTCACAAAATGGCAGATAACAAAACCAAATCAAAGACTCAAGTCAAAGTTAAAAAAGCTTCTGGTGTTAGCTTCAAAAGCGGCCAAGGCAAAATGTATGTCAAAGCTACATTTAATACTACTTATGTCACCTTTACCGACGCTTCTGGCAACACTCTATGTTGGAGTGCCGCGGGCACTTGCGGATTCAAAGGCGCCAAACGTTCCACTCCTTTTGCTGCAACTACTATTATCGAAGAAGGTCTCCGTAAAGCAAAATCTATGGGACTTATGTCTGCAGATGTCTACCTCAAAGGTCCTGGCCCAGGCAAAGATGCTGCTCTTCGTGTGTTAAAAACCTCTGGAATCGAAATTAATACCTTGGCTGACACTACTCCAATCCCTCACAATGGCTGCCGACCAAGAAAACACCGACGTGTTTAAACTAACAACCTATAACTAAAAACCAAGAATAAATATGGCAAAATATACCGACCCCAAATGCAGACTATGTAGAAGAGAAGGCACTAAGCTTTATCTCAAAGGTGCTCGCTGTCTTTCCCCCAAATGTCCCATCGACAAAAAAGGCGCTCAAGTTCCAGGTCAACACGGCAAAAAAAGAGCTCGTGGTCGATTATCTGGATTTGGTTTACAGCTAAGAGAAAAGCAAAAAGCCAAGAGAACTTACTCTGTTTTGGAATCACAGTTCCATGGTTACTACGATCAAGCTATCAAGTCCCAAGGAAACACTTCTGAAGTTCTCATGCAACTTTTAGAATCTCGCTTAGACAACATTTGTTACCGTCTTGGTTTTGTCACTTCCCGTTCTTTGGCTCGCCAACTTGTTACTCATGGCAATATTTTAGTTAACGGTAAAAAAGTCGATGTTCCTTCTTTCCAAACCAAACCAGGTATGACTATTTCTCTTCCCGAAAAAGCCGCCAAGTTCGATTTTGTCGCACCAAATCTAAACGACAAAAACGTTCCTGCCAAATGGCTCTCTCGTAAAGGCACCGAAGGCAAAATCGACCGTATGCCTACCTCAGACGAAATTGGCTCCGAAATCAAAGCCAACCTCATTATTGAGTACTACTCTAGATAATAATTTAATAATTAACTAACAACAAAACAACATGTTAGAACCAAACTTCAAGATAAATATCAAAGATAAAGGAGACAACTCCGCCGAGGTAATTATCGAGCCACTTCCACAGAACTTTGGACACACTGTCGGCAATGCTTTAAGACGCGTTTTATTAACTTCTCTTATTGGCGGTGCTGCTATTAGAGTCAAAATCGATGGTGTTACCCATCAATTTTCTACCTTAGATGGTATCAAAGAAGACATTCTCGAATTTATTTTAAATCTAAAAACCCTCAACTTTTCTGTCGACTCAGATGAGCCAGTAGAGGTCAAGCTAAAAGTGTCTGGTGAAAAAACCATTACCGCAGCAGATCTCGATTTACCAGCCAACGTTGAAGTTGCCAATCCCGAAACTGTTCTACTTCACTCCACCGCTTCCAAGAGCAAATTCAATGCTACTATCACCGTCGCTTCTGGTATGGGCTATGTTGCTGCTGAAGAACACGCTACCAACGAAGTTGGTGTCATTCCTCTAGACGCTTCTTTTTCTCCAGTAATCAAAGCCAACTATACCGTCGAAGCTGCTCGTGTAGGTCGATCCAGTAACTACGACAAAGTTCGCTTGGCTCTAACTACCGATGGCACCACCACCCCAGAGGCCGCAGTTCGTGAGTCTGCTCGCATTCTTACCAACTTCTTTGGCTTCGTAAACTCCGAAGAGGCCTACACTCAAGATGAAAAAGTCAAAACCAGCAAAGAAACCTCAGGTTTTGTGGACGATCTCGATCTTCCAACCAGAGTCCTAAATGCTCTTCGCAAATCCGGTATCAACAAATTATCAGACCTAAAAGCTCTTTCTCTAGCTGACCTTAAAAAAGTCAAAAACCTTGGCGAAAAATCTGCCCTCCAAGTCGTCGACAAAGCCAAAGAGAAGGGTGTAATTATTGAATAAAATATGTCACGTCGTCATCAAGCCAAACTTGCCAAACTAAATCGTTCTTCCAAACAAAGAGCCTCTTTGTTTCGCACACAGTTAAACCAACTTATCCAAAACGGGTCATTGGCTACTACCGTTGTCAAAGCAAAAGTGATTAAACGTCTTTTTGATCGTCTAGCTTCCAAAGCAGTCGATGGTACTTTGTCTGATAGACGACGCATTGCTTCCACTTTGGGTCATCCCAAAAATGCAAACAAGCTTTTCGATCTTATTGTTCCTGCTATGGGCGGTCGCAAGAGTGGTTTTACCACTATCCAAAAAACTGGTGTTCGCAAAGGCGACGCTACCACCACAGCTACTCTTTCCTTTGTTATTCCCATGCCCGTGCGTCCAGAAGTAGTTAAGGAAAAGAAAATAGAAAAAACCAAATAAATCTTATGAAAACAACTACCCTAACACCCAAAGACATCACTCGTAAGTGGCACTTGGTCGATCTAAGTGGTCAAGTTCTTGGTCGCTCTGCTGTCAAAATTGCTCGCCTTTTAGCTGGTAAAGACAAAGTTTTAACAGGTGACCATCTCGATAATGGTGACTACGTTGTAGCTCTAAACGCCAAAAGTTTTGTTGTAACAGGCAAAAAACTAACCGACAAAATGTATTATTCTCACTCAGGATTTGCTGGTGGATTCAAAGAAAAAAACCTACAACAAATGATCGAAAAAGATCCTCGTAAGGTTATAGAAAAAGCTGTAAAAGGTATGTTACCAAAAGACAAACACCAACAAAATCGTCTCCGAAGACTCAAGGTCTACACTGACGACAAACATCCTTACGCTGTTCAACTTGGATTAGTCAAAAAAGAAGAAGCTAAGTCCTAAATATAAAATATAAAATTTAAAATAATCTAAATGGCTCAAAAACTATCCAAAAAATCCAAAGTTGCAGTAAAACCAGTAAAATCTGCTGTTACCAAAAAAGGTGCCCTAACCATGCCCAAAGAGTTTTTCTCTGGTCTAGGTCGTCGCAAAACAGCTGTTGCTCGTGTTCGTATCTGGTCTGGTAAGCAAGAAATGGTTGTCAATGGCAAGCCAATCTCTGAGTACTTCAAAGGTGATGTTTTCAAAAAAACTTACAACGCTCCTTTCTTAGCTACAGACTCCCTTGGTCAGTTTACTGGTAGTGTCAAAGTTGCTGGGTCCGGCCTTATGGGCCAGGTCGACGCTTTAGTCCACGGTATTGCTCGTGCTTTAATCAAAGTCAATCCAGAAGGCTACAAACAAGTCCTTCGCGATAAAGGTTTCCTAACTCGTGATCCACGCATGAAAGAAACCAGAAAGCCAGGCCAAGGTGGCAAGGCTCGCTCCAAGAAACAATCTCCAAAGCGTTAATCTTAAAAAAATACCCCCTGTTGGGGGTATTTTTTTGCTAAACTACATTAGTGACCAGTTTTTTTACCTATCTTCACAAGCTTAACAAAGTAAAAGTTGGAATAATTTTTTTATCTCTTTGTTTTTTGGTGTCAGTCGCCGTTTTTATTTTGCCTCAACTTCGTCAAACTGCGCGCATCAAACTTGGATCAGTAGACGGGCTAACTATAACCGCTGATAAGCAGGACTCTCTCGGTATCTTCACCAATACCCAATTTACCGTCAAAACAGATACTGATCTGAGCTCTTCCGACATCAAAAAGAACCTCACCATTTTTCCTGCTACAGAATTCGATATTCAGCCGATTTCTGCACGTCAATTCACCTTAACTCCAAAACAACACCTCCTAGATAACAGTATCTACAGAATCGAAGTCAAAACCAATCAAAAAACTTTTTCGTGGGCATTTCAAACCAAAAATGATTTTCGTGTAGTCAATTCTCTTCCAGCCGACAAAACAGCCTACGTACCCACAAACACAGGTATAGAACTAATTTTTAGCCACGACAACTGGGAAGATCCAAAAAGTTTCTTTTCTATTCATCCCAAGACGGAAGTAAGTTTCGAGCGCCACGGCCGGACCGCCTCATTTTTGCCTAAGTCCTTAAATCCCGGAACTCTTTATACCGTTACTCTCAAAAAAGGTCTAAAGCTAAACGGTACTGTCGATATCCTAAAAGACGATTTCACTTTTCAATTCGAAACAAAACCTTCCACTCCAATACAATCAAAAGTAAGCTTTTCCAAACTAACTTACGAATTTTCTGACACAGTAACACCAGCTTTCGATGTCTATGTTCCCAGTGAATCACTTTCGGCTATTTCTGCTGATATTTACAAATATCCCGGAGACTCAAGTTTTCTAAATCATCTAAATGAAAAAATCTCTACCCCCTCGTGGGCAACTTACTCGGTTAGTAGCGATGTTTTACCAACTAACAATCTTACCAAAGTGGTTTCCCTAAATCTAAATATTCAAAAGCAAAAATATAGTAACTTTTTCTCACTTCCCCAAACCCTACCTCTTGGACAATACCTTATCGAGGTATCTGCTGGTGGTCAAAAATCCCAAGCACTATTTCAGGTTACCAATGTTTCCGCTTACTTTACCCAAAGTGGCACCAAAACTCTAGTTTGGGTCAACAGTTTAGCAAACGCTCCACTTTCTGGTGCTACGGTAACTTACAACAATAACAATCAGACCACCGATCAAAACGGCATCTCTTACTTCGAAACTGAACCCTCAGATATACAACTAGGTTTTCAAAATAAAACAACTATAGTTGCCGTGAAGCAGTCACTTGGAGCTCTTTATTTTCCTTTAAAGAGCGATTATTCTATTTTTTACCAAAAGCAATCACGCCAATCAGATAAGTACTGGAGTTATATTTATCTAGACAGGCCCACCTATCTTCCAACAGATACTGTAAAGCTTTGGGGTTTACTCAAAAACAGAGATCTGCCAGATAAAAAAACAGAATTTACCTTAGAGGTTACTCGCTCCGATTATCATTCTTGGGACTATCAGCCCATTGCTGTCTATTCCAAAAAAGTTACAACAACAGATTTAGGAACCTATCTCGAAGAAATCAACCTCAATCAGTTTTCACCAGGCTGGTATACACTCAGTTTTAAGGTTGGTAATGATATCGTTATTAATTCAGGTTTTAGTGTTGAAACCTATGTCAAACCAGCCTACAAAATTTCTGTTCAACCTTCGGTCAAAGCTGCTTTTTCTGGAGATCAAATTAATCTTTTAGGTCAGGCCCAATTTTTTGAGGGGACACCTGTTGTTGGTTTACCGCTAAAAAGCTACAATTCTGACAGTAGTCTAGCTTCACTTACTCCAATCACTGACAACCAGGGTAAATTTTCAGTTTCTGTTCCTGTAAATAATGGTTCTGCAAATTATTCTCCTAATAATGTGAGTTTTACTTTCTCTCCAAAAAATCCTGAAGAGGGGCAAATTTCTGGAAGCGCCAGCCTTGCTGTCTTTTCCTCTTCTCTCTATTTTCCTTATCCACGCATAGACAATAAAAACAATCAATCATCAGTTACTATCAACCTTCGTCAAGTAGATCTTCAAAAATACTCTCCCACAGCCGACCTCGCCGAGGTTTTTAATCCAGCACCAAATCAAAATGTTCACGCTGTTATTTATCAAATCGATTGGCTCAAAAATCAGGTTGGTACGTACTACGATTTTATAAACAAGGTAACCTCTCCAACTTACGAATACTCACAATCTCAAAAGCAAATAGGGGAGTTTGACTTGGTTACAAATAGTTCTGGTCAAGCCACTTATAGTGTCAATCTCCCCGAAAATACAACATATAAAATTTCATTTTCTTCCAAGGATTCACTGGGCAGGACGGTTACTCAAGAAGCCATTTTGTACGGTAACAATTATGGTAATTCAGACGACAATTTTCTTTATCTAAAAACCGATAAAGAACAAGAGAAACCAAATACGTATAATATCGGCGAGCAAGTTAACCTTCATATTGAACAGGGTGGTAAAACTATAGCCGAAAACGAGTCAGACAAGTTTCTTTTTATTGTTTCTCAGCGCGGAATCAGATCATATTATCTCTCAGATAATGGCCTATTCAGCTTTAAATTTCCCGAAACCTTTATTCCAAACTTTTTTATCCAAGCAGTAAGATTCAACGGTCAAACCTACCAAGCTACCGAAAATCTAAGCCTTTACTTCAACCAGGACTCCAAAAAATTAAACATTAAACTTTCCTCAGATAAACCTCTGTACGAACCTGCTGATACTGCCAAAATTAACGTTACCACTTCAGACAATAGTGGCAATCCTATCCCTGCTGAAGTAGTCCTCAACGTGGTCGACGAGTCATATTATGCACTCTTCACAGATTATCTCAATCCACTTTCAGAGATATACAAATCTGTCCAAACAGATATCATTACTACTTACGCCACACATCAATATCCAAGCAACAACTCCGGAGCCGAAGGTGGTGGTTGTTTTCTTCCTGGAACCCAAATTCTTATGGCCGATGGAAAATCAAAAGGAATAGAGGAAATAAAAGTAGGTGATAATATTAAAACTCGTCAAAGTCTCACTGACAAAAAACTAGTTAGTGCTAAGGTCAAAGAAGTCTTCACTCATCAAGTCAACGGCTACCTGCTAATAAACAATCATCTTCGTGTCACCAAGGAGCACAACCTATATGTCAATGGTCGTTGGTTGACGGCAGGTGAGGTTAGGATTGGAGATAGTTATTTGTCAGTCGATGGAACTTACCAAACAATCAAGTCTATAGAGCCTCAGTCTGGTTTGTACAATGTTTACAACTTATCTATCGACAATCTTCACACCTACTTTGCTGAGGGCTTTTATGTTCACAACGAAAAAGGCGGTTCCCTTTTCAAAGACACAGCCTTTTTCGGCAACCTAACTACCAATAATCAAGGTCAAGGGTCTGTTGATATAAAATTACCCGACAATCTCACTTCTTGGCGCGTGTCTTCAGTGGGACTCAGTTCCAATCTACAAGCAGGCAGTAAAACATTTCCACTGATTGTCAGGTTACCGTTTTTCCTCACCGCTACTCTTAATACTGACTACTTAGTTTCAGATAAACCTGTTGTTGTTGTACGCGCCTTTGGAGACAGTCTAGTTTCTGGTGATCAGGTAAATCTAAAAGTCGAGTCTTCTACCTTAAGTATCTCAAAATCAGTTTCTGGTCAAGCTTTCGAGCCCATAAAAATTGACATCAGTCCTCTAAAAGAAGGTCAACACAAACTAATTTTTACCGCCAGCTCACCAAAAGGTGGTTACAAGTTAGAAAGAACCATCAATGTTCTATCTACTCATCTTTCAAGGAGGTTTACAAAGTCTATCCCTCTAGCCGAAAATATTTCTTCATCCTCTTTTTCTGCTCAAAATCAAAAACTCGTAATTGCAGATCAAGGGTTAGGGAAGTATTATTCTCAACTAACGTCTTTAACTTCCACTTGGGGTGATCGTCTAGATCAAAAAAACGCTCGATCCTTATCTCAGGAGTTGCTAAATCAATATTTCCAGGATCAAAAACCCGTGGAGAAAATAGATTTCAATCTATACCAAACAAATACCGGAGGAATATCCCTCTTTCCTTACTCTGGTGCCGACATCGAAAACACATCCTTCATAGTAGCTTTAAGCAAAAATAAAATTGACAACTCCGCTGTTAAAAGCTACCTGTACTCAGCTCTTACCAAAGCAAAAGATCCAAATACCGCCAGTAAAGCACTATTTGGTATTGCCAGTTTGGGTGAGCCGGTTCTTATCCAGATCAACAACATCATCGAAGATTCAAAAATAGATTTGGAGACAAAACTTTATCTTGGTTTGTCACTAGCAGAAATAGGTGACAAGGAAAAATCTTTATCACTCTACAAGGAGCTACTTGCCACAACCAAATTAGAAGAACAAAACATTTCCATCATTGCACTTTTTGCTGACCTGTCAGCCATACTTGGTCAGTCAGAGGCAGACGATTTTCTTAACCGTGTCTTTACCACCTCATCTAAGGAGTACTCATTAGTAAGTCAAAAACTATTTGCACTTCAGAGTCTGTTACCAAGAGCCAGTACAGAACCAGTCGCTTTTACTTATAGTCTTGCTGGCACAGAAAAAAAGATCACTCTTGCCAAAGGGCAAAACTTAAACCTCTATGTTACGGAAAAGGACTTAGCCACTCTAAAATTCTCAAATATCTCTGGTCAAGCCATCATCACTTCTGTTATTTCTGTTCCTGTAGAGCCTGCCAAAATGGCAGCCAATTCCAGCCTAGTTCTTACCAGAACCTTTTATGTTGCGGGTAAAGAATCAACTTCAATAGGTGAATCAGACTTAGTTAAAGTCGGTCTTACTTTCCAGATAAACGAAAATCTTCAAGATGGTTGTTATCAAGTTCAGGATGTTTTACCTTCCGGTCTAAAACCTGTTTCTGCCTTGTTATACCCCGGCCAAGACACCGATTTTTATCACTACCCCTACCAAATCGATGGCCAAAAAGTTAGTTTTTGTGTAACTAAAAACAGCACTAACAAAAATATTTACTACTATGCAAGAGTCGTAAACCAAGGCGTTTTCAAAGCAGAAAATGCCTTAATTCAGTCCTTAGCTAGCCCCTCCATTTTTACTCTCTCGCCTTCTTCTGAAGTAAATATAAAATGAAGTTTTGGCAGCTTATTCTTGGTTTTTCTCTGATGCTATCTATTGTCTTTTTGTCATTCCGGTCCCGGTCTAATACTCAGTCCTCATCATTGCTAGTAGAGCGTGGCAATCCAGAGTCAATCTCGACCACCTTTGCCTACGATCAAAATACTTTTCTAAATTCACTTTCATCTTCAAATTTCTCAAAAAATAAATACGCAAAAGGAGTAATTATTCCTCATCACCTCCTGGCCTCTCCGCTTATTGTCAAAGGAATAAGTATGCTCAGCGTAATTGATCCTCAAAGTACTGTTATTCTGCTATCTCCCAATCATGCAAACCTAGGAAGCTGCGACATTGTCTCTTCAAATCTTCCCTGGTCCACTCCATATGGAGAAGTCGAAATAGACAAAAAATTGCAAGATGAGTACTTAGTTTCAAAACAAATTTGCATTGATAATTACAGTATAAAAGAAGAACATGGTATCGCTACCATCTTGCCATATCTTAAGTATTTTTACCCTCAAGTCAAAGTTCTCCCACTCGCATTTAAAAAAAATATTTCCGAGGAAAAGTTAGAAAAAATAGCCTCATTGCTTTCACAAACTTTAAAATATCAAACTAACTTTTTAATTAGCTCAATTGATTTTTCACACAACCTTAGTCTTTCAGAGTCCCAAAAAAAAGATTTGCTAACCGAAAAATATATCGAATACAAAGACGTCAAAACCATAAAAAATCTTTCCTCTGACTTTCTAGATTCGCCATCGGTACTAATAAATACTTTGCAAATAGCCCAAAAAAACGATCTTACTACAAATCAAGAAAATCACAAATCTTCGTACGATTTTGGCTCAAACAGCGATGGGGTTACAAGCTATTTTGTTTATAGTCTGACTCCAAAACAAACAGATCAAAATTTGACTCTTTTATTTGGCGGCGATGTTATGCTTGGTCGCTCTGTAAATACTCAAATTAGAAATTTTGCCGACTATGCCTGGCCAACCAAACTAGTTTCCGAGTTCACAAAACAGTCAGATCTTTTTCTTATAAACCTAGAGTCACCATTCAAGTCAGGGTGTGAGCCAACCGACAAGGGTATGGTTTTTTGTGCTCACCCCAATAGCGTGGCCACCCTCGTTAGCGCTGGTGTCGACGTTGTCAATATAGCCAATAACCATATTTATAATCAGGGCAAAGAGGGTTTATTAGAAACTATCAATATTTTAAATAAAAATAACATTGTATTTGTAGGGGCGGACCCCCGTGTCCGCCCGTTAGATAACCCATTTAGTTCAATCATCACCATCAAAAATACCAAAATAGCCATCTTAGGTTTCAATGATATTGCACCCTTTCCCCAAGAGGTAAACAAATTGACAGTAGAAAATCTAACAAGCCAAATTAAAGGTGTTCGTTCTCAGGCAGACTTAGTCATTGTTACTTTTCACTGGGGAAACGAATACCAAAAAGCCAGCCCTCGTCAAAAGGAGTATGCTCACCTAGCTATCGACCAAGGTGCAGATGCCGTCATCGGTGCCCACCCTCACTGGGTGCAAGAGTTCGAGGAATACCAAGGCAAGCCTGTTTATTATTCACTTGGCAATCTGGTCTTCGATCAAATGTGGTCCGAGGAAACCAAAAGTGGACTATTAGTAAAGCTTACCTATCAGAATAAAAAGCTTATCAAAACCGAAAACTTTCCCGTAAAAATCGAAAACTACGGCCAACCGTATATAATCAAATTATGAAAAAACTTTTTACCCTACTTTTTTTAATTGCATTCATTTTTGTTACAAAACCAGTTGAGGCTGTTTACTTTGGCTCTGGCGAAAAACTTTCTTTTCCCAAAACTCAAAAATTCAACGAAACAGTTTTTGTTGCTGCTTCCGACCTAAACTTCGAAGCCGACGTCACTGGGGACCTTCTCTGTGCCGGTCAAAATATTACTATCTCCGGCAAAATTACCGGCGATATTCTCTGTGCAGGTCAAAATATTACTATCACAGGTACCGTCGACGGCAACGTCCGCGTAGTAGGCCAACAGGTTAATCTAAATGGTTCTGTATCACGCAACTTAAGTGTTGTTGCTCAAGTCCTAAAACTTTCTAGCAGCTCCAATATCAAAGGAGATATTTACTACGGAGTCCAAAGTGTTGATTTGCAAGGTGTTTTAGGTCGAGATCTGGCCGGCGGCTCAGAAAGCATCAATATTTCTGGGTCGCTATTAAGAAACGCCAAAATAGCCGCCAACAAAATAAATATTGACACCAATGCTAAATTGGGAGGAGATCTAGAATACTTTATCGAAAAAACCGGTACTGCCAACCTCAACGAAAAAAGTATCAAGGGGAAAGTTACTCGCCACGAAGTCGAATTAAAGGAAAAAGATCAAATCAATAGTGGTATCAAAAAAGTTACGCCTGCAATTGTAGTTACTAAAACAGTCCTCTCAATCATATCCTCAATTTTGTTAGCTTGCATGCTTTTGTATTTTGTCCCTGCTAGAGTTTCTCAAGTCGTCACAGTTCAAAAATCTCATCCAGTTAAATCAGCCTTTGTTGGTTTGGCGGTTTTGGTTACCACGCCTTTAGCTATTATTATTTCTAGTATTTCTATAGTCGGTTTGGGATTAGCTGCTGTTATTTTACTTTTTTACATAATTAGTCTTATTCTTGCTTCTAGGTTTGTAGCTATTTATATCGGTGGTTTGTTAATGGAAAAAATCACGGCAACTGGTAAGTCAGTGTATCTTAGCGCTGCACTAGGTTGTTTGGCTTTTGGCATAGTCGCTATTATCCCTGTAGTTGGACCAATTGTTTCTTTCCTAATTTTTCTAATTGGGCTTGGATCAACTTTTCTCTCATACCTCCCCTCAGAAAAATAACCAGGTTCAACCTGTCATGCCGGTCTTGATGAGTTTGTCCCGAGTACCCCCTCGGGAGCATCCAGTCCACGTCATTGCGATGCACGACTTTAGGTCGGCCGCGGCAATCTATAAAAATAAATTCCACTTTCCTGTTCAACCAAACATATCTCTTGCTACAATTATTTAATGCCCATTCACCACTCACTTCACAAAATAAAAAAGACCCATACCGACTATCTAGATTCCACCATGTCCGTCGTTGCTTTTATCAGTCCATTTGCAGTTACCCCTCAAATTCTCCAAATCTACCAAACCAAAGACGTCCAAGGAATATCACTTGTAACTTGGATTATTTCTATTCTTTCTTCTGTAATTTGGCTTGCTTATGGCTTACACCACAAAGATAAGCCAATAATCTTTAACTCAATCTTAGGAACTCTCTTCTGTTCTATGATTACTGTAGGAATATTAATATACAGATAAAAATATTGATACTCATCCTATATTGTCGGGGTACTCGGAATTGAACCGAGATCATGCGCACCCCATGCGCACATACTGCCGTTATACTATACCCCGTAGCTAACAGAGTTATTTTATCACGCATATAGAAACCTAACTTAATATTTTAATTTGACATGGGTACTTGCAAAAATAACCCGAAAGGATTAAATTGATTCTTGTAGGGGATGACTCCCACGTCAACCCAAAAAATAAACAATAAAAATAAAAATTAACCAAAACAAAATGGCCAAAAAATCAAAAAATGAAGAAGCAAAAGGTGTCCAAACTCACGTCGACAATAGCGCTCGTCTTACCGCAGTAAAAATCGCCATGCAACAAATCACCAAACAATTTGGTGAAGGCGCCATCATGCACATGGACTCCGACAAAATCAACGACAAAATCCCCGTAATCTCTACTGGCTCCATAAGTTTAGATTTAGCTCTTGGTGTTGGTGGTTTCCCCAAAGGTCGCATTATCGAAGTCTACGGTCCAGAGGCTTCAGGTAAGACCACGGTTGCTCTCCACGTTGTTGCCGAAGCTCAAAAGCTTGGAGGTATCGCTGCCTTTATCGATGCAGAGCATGCTTTAGATCCAAGCCGTGCCAAATCTATTGGTATAAATTTAGAAGAACTCTTACTCTCCCAGCCAGACAATGGCGAACAGGCACTAGAGATTGCTGAAACTTTAATTCGTTCTGGCGGAGTCGATGTTGTTGTCATTGACTCAGTTGCCGCCCTAGTTCCCAAAGCTGAAATCGAAGGGGAAATGGGGGATGCTGCCATGGGTATGCAAGCGCGTCTTATGAGTCAGGCACTAAGAAAAATAACCGGTGCCATTTCCAAAAGTAAATGTATTGTTATTTTTACTAATCAACTAAGAGACAAAATTGGTGTCATGTTCGGTAATCCCGAGGTCACTACTGGTGGTAAAGCGCTAAAATTCTATGCCTCCATCCGTATCGACATGCGTAAAATTGGCAACATCCAAGAGGGAGACGAAATTATTGGTTCACGTCATCGCGCTAAAATAGTCAAAAACAAAGTTGCTTCCCCTTTCAAATTAGCCGAGTTCGATGTTCTCAATGTTGGTGGCATTAGTAAGTTAGGAGATCTTCTAGACACCGCCATTGCCTACGGCGTCGTCGAAAAAGCCGGCTCCTTTATTAAATACGATGGCCAAACTCTGGCGCAAGGACGCGATGCCGCCAAAGCAGTTTTGTCTGGTCAGCCAGAAACTGTTGAGAAAATCAAAGAGCAAGTAATGGAAAAGGTCAATGCCGGAGTACAACCAGAAAAATAGTGATATTCGGGCGGTACTTGTAAAGTATGCCGCCAACATTCTTAGTCGACGCCCATATTTTTATGGCCAAATTAAAAAAAAGCTAGAGGTGCGTTCTCAAAAATTAGGTTTCGAAGGTGTCAATGGTGTCATCGAAGGTATCCTCAAAGACTTACAGGGTAGTGGCTATTTAGATGACTCTTATCTAGCAGAAAGCTTTGTTAGGCGTTGTCTTGGTAAAGGTCAGGGTCCAAAAATAATTAAATACAAGTTAGGTCAACTAGGGCTTAGCGTAGCTGCGATAACCAGCGCCTTATCTACTCCAGAGAACCATGACCTTCTAGAGCAAGCCAAAGCCAAAATAGCCTCAAAATACTCTTCCTCCGATCCATACATTGTCAAAGCTAAGCTTTACCAGCGTGGTTTTTAGTGTAAAATACATCTACTAGTCACACGATTTTATCTTTACGCAATGAAAACTCTACTCCCCAAAAACTCCTCACTCCAAACATTTCTGTTGGAGATTTTTCGCGCACAATAAAGTCCAAAGACTAGGTTAATATTTATCGCAAAACCTATGTCACTTTTATCTATTTTTAAGTCTGGAATTTTCAAAAAATCAAAAGATTCTGTTGCAAATGTTGAAACTGTAAAGTCATCTCCTGTTGTAATTAAGTCAGAGGTCGCCTCTATCGCACCAAAAACGTCTACGATCAACGATCTACAAACTACAAACTCTGTCGACACCACCGCAATCATTGCCCAAGCTACCGCTACGGCTCATGCTCAAGCCAGAGAAATTATTATTTCCGCCAAAGATGAAGCCTTCAAAGTCAAAGATCAAGCTATAAAAGATGCTAGGTTGCAGCTCGAAGATATCGAAGTAAAAGTAAAGTCGCTAAACCAAAAACAGCAAGCTTTAGTCCAAGAAGAAAATAATCTTAAAAAAGACAGACAGCAACTAGAGGTAACCCAAAAGCAAATCGAAGAAATAAAAGCCAAACTTCAAGACCATGCTGATCAAATGGTCAAAAAACTAGAAAAAGTTGCATCCCTAACCACCGAACAAGCCAAAAAAGAACTTCTCGCTCAAGTTGAAAAACGCTCTTCCATGGAGATTGCCAGAGCAATCAAAGAAACAGAAGAAGTCGCCAGAGCCCAAGCCCAAGATAAGGCCAGAGAAATTCTCGTCGACTCTATGAGGTCAGGGGCTACTGATTATGTTGCAGAGTACACAATTTCTACAGTCCCAATTCCAGACGAAGAAACCAAAGGTAGAATAATTGGTAAAGATGGTAGAAACATTAGAATCTTCGAAAAAGTTTCTGGTTGCGACGTATCCATGGATGATTCACCAGACGAAGTAAAACTCAGTAGTTTTGATCCGGTCAGAAGAGAAATTGCCCGCCAAACCTTAATTCATTTAATTAAAGATGGTCGTATTCATCCTGCTCGTATCGAAGAATACTTCGAAAGATCAAAGAGAGATGTTGAGCAGATCATGTTTCAAGAAGGACAAAAGCTTTGTCACGCTGTTGGCGTCTACAATATGCACCGTGACATTGTTGCCATGTTAGGACGATTCAAGTTCCGCACCTCATACGGCCAAAACATGATCAGTCACACACTGGAGGAAACCAGAATCGGTATCAAAATTGCTAGTGAAATTGGCGCCAATGTCGACATTGTTCGTATGGGCTGCTTGCTTCACGATATAGGTAAAATTATCGAAGGTGAAGGTAATCACATCGAACTAGGTGTTAATTATCTTAAAAAATACAATCTTCCCCAGCCCATCATTGACTGTGTAGCTCAACACCACGAAGATGAAGAATTTAGTTCTATAGAATCAGTCTTGGTTTATATTTCTGATGCTATCTCTGGTTCTCGCCCCGGTGCTCGCCACGAAAATACCGAAGACTATGCTAAGAGAATAAAACAACTAGAAGAAGTAGCTCGCAAACACCCAGAAGTCGAAGATGCTTACGCCATTTCCGCTGGTCGCGAAATTAGAGTCATCGTCAATCCTCACAAGGCAGGCGATGCTCAGCTAGTCATCTTGGCTCAAGCCATAAGAGACGAAATCAGAGACACTATGACCTTCCCTGGCACCGTCAAAGTAAACGTCATTCGCGAAACCCGCGCCTCCGAAATCGCCAGTTAATATTTAACTAAAAAAATGACTATAATCACCGGTTGTGAAGGTCCAGATCTAGATGGTGTTGCCTGCATGATTGCCTATTCTGAGTTGTTAAATGCAAAGGGTATTCAGTCCAAGGCCAAATACTTTGGCAAACTCGATTTGGAAACCAATTTTGTCACCAAGTTCACTAATTATTTTCCGTTAGACGAAGGATCGTATCTACATGACGCCGACTATGTTCTAGTCGATACTGCAAATCCAGACATAATTGATAAAAATATACCAATCGATCGGGTAATTTCAGTTTTCGATCATCGTCAACTTGTATTTACCAATAAATTCACCAATGCAGAATTACATATCGAACTGGTTGGTTCCTGCGCCACCTTAATTACCGAAGAGTTCCAAAAGGCAAAAGTAACCCCAAGCATTAACTCGGCGACTTACCTGTATTCTGCAATTGTTTTTAGTACTATAAACTTCAAAAATACGGTCACAACAGATAGAGATATCAAAGCAGCCGAATGGCTACTGTCTATTGCAAATACAAGCGAAAGCTTTGTTCGCGATTTATTTTCAGCAAAATCTCAAATATCTCCATCCAATCTTTATGAAATATTGTCACAGGATTTTTCCATAAAAACTCTATCAGATCACAAAATCGGTATTGCTCAAATTGAAATGGTCAACATCAATCGTTTCTTGTCCGACCTCAAACAACCTCTTAAAGAGGCACTCTCCAAACTAAAAACAGACAACAACTTGGAATATATCTTTTTCAATGGTATTGATGTCATTGACGGCTACAGTCTGTTCATAGTTATCGATTCGGCTTCGGCAGACATCTTCTCTTCGATACTCGGAATTTCCAGGTTCGAATACTCACATCAACATCCCTCCATCATCATGCGCAAACAAATCTGGCCAAAAGTTGAAGAACATCTAAAAACCCGCGCCTCCGAAATCGCCTCATAAAAATGCATTGTTGGGGCGAGGTTCCTCTCGCCCCCGTCATTGCGAGTCACGGCTTCAGGTCGGCCACGGTGCTTCTCAGTAGGTTTCTGCCTTTAGCCCCTGACCTAGATCCGTGGTAAATGTCGAAATTAGTTTTTGTCGAAGACAAAATAACTTTCGACCAATCTATACAAACTACACTAAGTGAAAATAGTACTTAGTCAAAAATTTATTTTACTAGCGCTAGTAAGGCATTTATATCCAGTTGTTTAGAATCCATCTCAATCATGCCATCTGCATTTTTCACCCAAGTTTCTTCTGGTGTATCGCAGTACAGTTCAATACCAATGTTATCTGGGTCACGCAAATATATCGCCTCAGATACTCCATGGTTACTCGCTCCTTCAATCGGATATTTATTAACTACTAAACTTTTTAATACTTTGGCAAGTTCCAGTCTGCTTGGCAGTAAAATCGCAAAGTGATAAAGTCCTGCAAACCCCTGTGGTTGTGGTGGTATTCCCTCACCTTGCCACACATTCAAACCGATATGATGGTGATAACCACCAGCAGATAAAAATACTGCCGACTTTCCATATTTATTTGTCACTTCAAAGCCCAAAATATCTCTATAAAACTGAAGTGACTTTTCCAGGTTAGAAACAGTTAGGTGGACATGACCTATTTTTGTTTTCGGACTTATTATCATAATTTATTCTACGTTAGTCTAGTGTTCTTGAGTTTTTTACTTATAAGTGCTATTATCAACGCACATTATCATTGATACTGCCCAATAAATTAATAAAAAAATATGACAAAACAAACCCTTATCGGAATTGTTTCCAAAAAAGTTCACCTCACCAAAAAAGCTGTCAAAGAAACAGTCGATGTTTTTTTCGATGAATCTATAAAAGCACTTACCAAAGGTGAAAAGGTTGTAGTGTCTGGCTTTGGTACCTTTTATGTCAGCAAGGTAAACGATAAGCAAGTTGTTCCTTTTGGCAACGAATCCAAACGTCAAGTAGTCAAAGGTCACAAAGTCGTCAACTTCCACGTTGGCAAACCTCTCAAGAAAAAAGTTTCTTAATGCCTTTAGTTTTTATCAAAACATTTGGCTGTCAAGCCAACAAATCAGACTCCGAAAGGGTTCTTGGAGACTATCTTGCTAGAGGTTTTCAGGAAACAGAAAATTGGAGAGAAGCGGAGGAAATTGTTATCAATACTTGTTCCGTAAGGCAATCCGCGGAGGATAGAGTTACAGGCTTTTTATTAAATGTCGAAAAATATTTTCAAGATCAAGGTTCAACTCGGCCAAAAATAATTCTTACTGGCTGCATGTTACATATCAAAGAGCAGGAGATAAAAACTCTCCTACCTCAGGTCGACGAAGTTCTTCCTATAGGTGAAGTGGGTTTCAATCAAAAAGCTATAAGAAAAGATAAGCATCACGCTTGGATCCCAATCTCTAGTGGCTGCAACAGCTTTTGTACTTTTTGTATTGTTCCCTTTTCTCGCGGCCGCGAAAAATCTCGTTCTCTAGAAAGTATTCTGGAGGAGGTAACCAATTTAGCCAGTGAGGGCTATAAACAAATCACCCTCCTAGGTCAAAACGTCAATTCCTGGGGACTAGAAAAAATTGGTATTTCTCTTCGTAAAATTTTCATGGAACAAGGAAACGTAACCGTAGATCAACTACCAAGCAATGCCTCCCAGTATCAAAGACCAGAGGGTATTCCTCCTTTTGTTCACTTACTCCAAGAAATAAGTAAAATTAACGGTATCGAAAAAATATCATTTTTTACCAGTAATCCATGGGATTTTTGGGATGAGCTAATAGAAGAAATAAAAAACAATCCCAAAATTGATCGCTTTATTCACTTGCCAGTTCAATCTGGCAGCAACCGCATTCTAAAACAAATGAATAGGGGATACACTCGCGAGTCTTACCTTAGTATCGTTAACAAAATAAAAAAAGAAATTCCCGAAGCTGTGTTAGGTACAGATATTATTGTAGGTTTCCCAGGAGAAACAGAAGAGGATTTTCAAGACACTGTAAATTTAGTAAAAGAAGTTGGCTACAAGGTAGCCTTTGTGGCACGCTATTCTCCTCGTCCAGGTACCGCCTCCCAACGGCTATTTCTAGATGATATACCTGCCGCCGAGAAAAAAAGGCGTTGGGAAATTCTCGATAAAATAGCCAACAAAGACACACTAAGAGAACGCCCTCATATTGCATAAACATGTCTTTATCCACTTCACGTCATTGCGAGTCACAAAGTGCCGAAGCAATCCACAAACAACCCACCCTCATCGTCTGCGGCACCACTTCCTCCGGCAAATCTGCCTACACATTCAAGTTAGCCAAAGAGTACAAAAAAGAAGTAAACATTCTCTCCGTCGATTCTCGTCAGTTTTATAAGGACATTCCCATAGTTTCAGGACAAGACGACCTTTCAGAGTTACCATCAAACGTCACTCTTTTTGGTCAGGGTTTTTTAGAAGCAGATCAGGTTTCTAATATTAGCGATTTTCAAAAATACGCCAATCAAATTATCATCAAAACACAAAGTGAAAACAAAAAATTAATTATTGTTGGTGGCTCTGGACTTTATCTCAAAGCTATTACCGAAAACTTAGGTAATGCCAAAGTCCCCCCAGACGCAATCTTTAGAAAGGAAGCTGAAAGTTACTCCGTATCTACTCTCCAAAATATTTTAAAAAGTTTGAACATTTCACTCTTTAATTCATTAAATAACTCAGATATAAACAATCCTCGTCGCCTCATTCGCCATATCGAAATTTCCCAATCACCAAAAATGTCTCAAAAATCTACCATCTACCATCTACCATCTACGACCTATTCCTGGCTCGGTCTCCGCAAATCCCCCGAAGCTCTTCTTCAATCTATCAAAGAACGCGTCGTCTTGCGTCTCAAAAATGGTGCTATAGAAGAAGTAGAGACTCTACAAAAAAAATATCCAAATCAATCTTTACCGATTTACAGCACTTTGGGTGTAAGCCAAATACAAAAATATCTTTGCCAAGAAATTACCAAAGAAGAACTAATCAAAAAATGGACAATCGATGATAATAACTATGCCAAACGCCAAATGGTCTGGTTCAAAAAACAACCTCAGATTGTTTGGTATGATTAAGCTATATGAAAAGCTCTAGGCGACTAAGTATCGATATCTCCATAAGCAGTATTTTTTGGATTCTACTAACATGCGGTGGAATATATTTATTGTTTGTACTTTCCAATCTCTTAGTTTTAGTTATTACCTCTCTTATTATTGCTCTTTCTGTAAATCCCTTAGTTGATTTGCTCGAAAAATACAAAATCAACCGCAGTCTTTCCTCAGCCCTAATACTGTTTTTACTTTTTTTAGTTCTAATCCTCTTTGGTATTTCTGTCGCCACTCCACTTATCGATCAAACTGAAGTGTTCTTAGAAAAACTGCCTTCAATTATAGAAACAGTTAGTCCCATCAAAATTGACATGAATTCTTTTAATACCCAGTTGGCTAAAATTCCAGGTCAAGTATTTAATATTGCTATAGGAACTTTTTCTGGCCTATTTACTGCCTTTACTACTATTATTTTAAGTTTTTACATTATTCAAGAAATAAAAAAAATTCCAGGTTATATTGATTTTTGGTTTGCAGATAAGTCAAGTCTTTACAAAGATCTTTCCAATAGATTGCAAAAACAAATTAGTATGTGGGTAAGAGGACAACTATTGCTCATGCTTGTAGTTGGTGTTCTTAGTTATTTTGGTTACCTAGCTATCGGTATTCCGTACGCTTTACCTTTGGCTTTTATCGCCGGCATTCTGGAGTTGATTCCCAACATTGGTCCAACTATTGCTGCCGTTCCTGCTATTTTTGTCGGATTTTCTATCTCAGCCGCTCATGGAGTCGCCGCCTTAATTATCTCTTTAGTTGTTCAACAACTAGAAAATAATTTTATAGTTCCCAAAATTATGGAAAAAGTAGCAGGGCTTAACCCTATTATCACCATTATCAGCATTATGGTCGGTTTACAGCTTGGAGGCCCACTACTTGCTGTTCTATCTATTCCTTTAGTCTTATCGCTTAGAGTTATCTACACTCACGTTCGCCTCAATTCGGAAACAAAGCTTCCAGAAATCGACTAAAAAACCCGCCGATGGCGGGTCTTTAAGTGCTCCAGGTCATAGTAAGCCGGATTCTGTTTTTCAGAGGAATATCTGTCTAATGCTCGAGACTTTAGGGCTTACTTACTTTCGTAAGAAGAAAAAGGCATCAAACCCAGTTCGTCGATTGCAGCAGGGCGGGTTACCACTCCAAAATAATTACTTATTTCAGATCTCTGGCTAATGCCAAAGCGTTTCACCTTTAGTCGTCTCTGTGGCCCTATCGCGCTCACGATGGTTACCCATCGGAGGACCACGCACCTCTTACGAAGAGCGTGGACACCTTGCCTTTTTGCTGTCCGGACTTTCCTCTCACGAATTCCGACTTTAGGTCGGAAGTTCGGAGCATTCCTCACCAGATCCTGGAGCAATCTAATTCTACCACAAACCCATAGTATTAAATACATCAAATTTTTTAAAAGAGTCTATAATAAAAGCATGCTCAATCTAAATCCTTTGGTTAATAGTCTTTTTCTTCACACTGCCGGCTTCCTACCCACCCTTATTGGTGCTGCCGCGCTAATGTTTGCTGGGGTTATTCTTTCCAACTGGCTAAAAAAAGCCGTCATCAAACTAGCCATCGCCACCAAAGCTAGTAACCTTACCAAAAATCCAGCCATCCAAGATTTTCTAAACAACGCTCAAGTCACCACAAAAGTCGAGCACATCCTTGGTGAAACTGTTCGTATCATTGTCCTTGTGTTCTTTGTTATTGCTACTTGCAACCTTTTAGGTCTCACCTCAGTTAGTCTATTGTTGGGTAGTTTGCTTTCCATAGTACCTAACCTCTTTGCCGCCTTAGTTATTCTCTTCCTTGGGGTTATTCTTGCTGGATTTTTAGAAAAGTTAGTCAAAGGCTCTCTGGGGGCAGGAGATCCATCTCTTTCTCGTTTTGCTGGCCGTGTTGTCAGTTATACAACAATGACAATCTTTATCCTCGCAGCTCTCTCACAGCTTGGTATAGCCAGCTTCTTTATCCAGGTAACCTATATCGGCTTTATCTTAGTTCTCACTTTAGCCTTAGGTTTAGGCTTGGGGTTGGGCTCAAAAGATATCTTCAAAAAAATTCTCGAAGACTGGTACAAAAAAGTCTCCAAATAGGCACAAAACGTCCCATAGTCTTGACTTTAAGTCCTCTTGATGATACAATTCATCATTCTAATTTCCTTGTTGCTGTAGTTTAAAAAGAAAGGATGGGTACAATGAGTGTCAGTAAACGCAAGCCATCTTGGATTGGCGTTTTTATCCTGCTAGTTCTCGCACTTATGTCAGGATATGGTGACTTTAAGTTGGAAAACAGGATCGCCAATCTTAGGCGAGAAGGTGTCCATACCACCGCAAATGTGGTTGGGACTTCATATTTTAAGGCCAGCCCTTTGACTTCTTGGGTTGAGTTCAAAACCGAGAGCGGCAGCACAATCAACACCTCACTCTACATCGGTCAACTCGCAGAAACCGATCCTGTTGAGGTTGTCTACGACCCGCTCGACCCCGAGCAGGTCACCTTAGGCAGCGAGGACCGTTTCCCAATAATGTCTGTCCTTGCAGTAGCTCTCATATTTCTCTGCTTTTTTGAGATATTTGCTGGACTAGAAAATTTGCCAAGCCGGTAACCAACCCGGCTTTTTTGTCGCAAAAAATCCTCGAGGACTGGTACAAAAAAGTAAGCAAGTAAAAGCTAGTTCTTCATCTCAGACATAAACAACTCAAGTTTTTTGACGCCCATATCGAGTTCGGCCATATTTCCCTCCCAGACATAATAAGGAAACTGGTATTTCCCCTTTTTAACTAGTCTGGTTTTCTCAAAAACATTTTTGTTGACCATTGGACCCTTTTCAGTCTGAATAAGTCTAGAGCTAGATCTAGTAAGTTGAAGAGTCATACTCCGAACATCAATATGTAGTTTTACAACTGGAACCATTTTTTCCGCGTTTTCAGTTTTTGGAAACAGATATATTATCCCATTTTTCAAAAAACCATTCTCAACACCATCAAAGCCAGGCAGGACCGCTTTAATGCTAGATAAAACTTCTTCAGTTATGGTTTTTTCCAGTTGCTCCTTCTTTCTTTTTGTAAACTCTATCTCAGCTCTAATTTCTTGAGATTTTTCTACAAAAAATCTACTACTCTCCAATTCAGTTATCGCTTTAAAAATCATATTGTAACCACCACCTTCCAAGTTGGCGTTTGTATATCCTTCAGATTTTCTTTCAGGCAGTAAAAGCCCTTCCACTGTTTTGTCAAGTTCTATTGGAAGACTATATATACCGTCGAAGCCCACCGAAAGCAAAACATGCTTTGATCCAATTCTTGTTTCTGTAACATTTATTCTTCCAGAAATTAAATTTTCCACATCTACCACCTTCTCGTAGCACTTATAAGGTGAATGTTTTTTGTCTTCTTCTTGTAGTTTATAGCCAAGTCTTGCCATCAGTTCACTTAAACTTCTAATTTGTTTTTCACTTTCTCTACTTTCTGTCGACATAAGTTATTATAAACTTTATAGCTTCTCTATCCGCTCGCAAAAAATCCCGAACAAGTCGGGACTTTTTGACGAAAACAAATAAAATTATTTGGCTCCGATTTTGAACATCTTAGTTCCACAGGCTGGGCAGACAGCTTTAACGGCTGGCTTACCATTCTTCATGGTAACTTGCTCAAATTTCTCAACCTCTTTTTTTGCTCTACATTTTACACAATAGATTTGCATTTACTTAGTTCACCCCCTTTCTTTTTGTTAGTGCCTAGGATAAATAATGCCACAAGGCTAATTCTAAGGCTAGAACAAGCATAGTGAGCACAAATGTCTTTGTCAAGTCTGCCTTAAAATACCCAGTATCTACTTTGATCTCTTTAGATACATTTTTATCTGCTTCCGGCGTTTTTAGCCACTCAGATTTAATTTGAAACCCGGCTTTTCTTTCTACTGTTTTAAGTTTTTGGCTTTTTGTTCTACGCATTTTTTTGGTCATATTCAAGCTAAATTGTATAGTAAAATTTAATCTATGTCAGTTGAACAAATACTACTTGGTATCTTAACTATTTGGTTGATCGCTATAACCTACCTCTATTACAGACTTCAAAGTCACTACTCAAAACTCACAGCCGATGTTTCCAAAAAGGATTTAATCAGTAGTCTTAACCAACTTATTTCAGTTTCTGTTGAAAATAGCGAATCTCTCAAAAATCTTTCTGAAAAACTAAAATCTGAAATAGAAGAGAATAAAAAACACCTCCAAAAGATAGGCTTTAATCGCTACAATCCATTTACAGACACTGGGGGAGACCAAAGCTTTTCTCTAAGTTTGCTAGATGAAAATGGTGATGGAATTGTGATAAGCTCTTTACATAGTCGAGAAAATACCCGCCTCTACGCCAAAAAGGTCGTTAACGGTAAAGTAGAAAATCAAGCCACCTCGGCAGAAGAAGTATTAGTTATAAAAGAAGCTCTTAAGTAAACAATGGACCAAAATAAATTTCCAAATATCAAAAGTATATTAGTTTTAACCTTGGCATTCGCCATTTCTTTCGGTTTAACTTACATTTTTCTTCCGGTAAGCAAGGGAAGCTTAGTTTCTCCAAAAGCAGAACTAGAAAAAAATAGAGTTACTGCTGGATTCAATCAATTTGCCAATCAACCAAAAACAGAAACTTGTCCCATAAACGGAGCCCTTTTTAGTAAAGAAGAAAAAGCTCTCTGGGAACAAAAAAGACCAATTCTTACAATGATCGAAAACTCACTAGACGCAAGGCCACAATCAGGCTTAGGTTCATCAGACGTTGTCTATGAAGCTGTTGCTGAAGGCGGTATTACTCGCTTTATGGGTGTCTTTTATTGTGGAGCTCAAGCTGACAAACTTGCCGTCGGTCCTGTTCGCAGTGCACGCATTTATTTTGTAAACATAGCTGCTGAGTACAATACTCCTGTCTACATGCACGTCGGCGGTGGTAACTGCAGCCGTGACGAAGCCAGTGGTCAATGCACCTCAAACAAAAAAGCTTGGGCCTTGGAAGAACTACAAAAACTAGGCTGGAGAAAGCCAGGAGGTAATGACTTCGATACTATTGGTGATATTGGCAAGCCAGTGCTTTATAGAGATGAAGACCGACTTGGTCGTGACGTTGCCACCGAACATACTATGATGGGTTCCTTACCAGATGCGTGGCGTCAAGCCGCCAAGCGCGGATACACCAGCCAATCAGCTGATGGAAAAACTACATGGGTCGCTGGTTTCAAGCCATGGAAAATCGGCACTCCAGATACTGCAAAATCCACTCCAGCCACCACAATCAACTACGATTTCTGGCAAAACTATCCAGACTTTGCTGTAACTTGGAAGTACGATGCAGCTACAAAAACCTATTTAAGATCACAAGGCTCAACTGCTCACATCGATCACGATACCAAAAAACAGTTATCAGCAACTAACATCATTGTTCAGTTTGCCAAACAAGAAGGTCCCTTGGATGATCACAAACATATGTTCTATAACGTCATAGGTGAAGGCACTGGTATCTACTTCAACAACGGTGTTGCTCAAGATATCAAATGGAAAAAAGCAAAACAGTTAGACCGCACTATCTTCACAGACACAGCGGGAAAAGAGATTGTCTTTTCTCCAGGTCAGTTTTGGGTAAGTATTTTACCCATCGGCAACAAAGTCATATATAATTAAGCCGAAGCTGCAGAAATGCAAGCAAAAAATATATGGCCAAGCTTTCTGATTTAATAATATCTAAGGTTCGTGTTAAACTTCTAAAAATATTTTTAGGCAACGCAAAGGGTCTTTACTATGTTCGTGAGTTGACCAGAATGACCAAGGAAGAAATAAACGCTATCAGAAGGGAGTTAGATAATTTGCTAAAATCTGGTTTACTGCAAAGTGAAAAGCGTGGTAATCGTCTTTACTACTCTGTAAAAACAAGTTATAGCCTATACCCAGAACTTGTCAGTTTAGTAACCAAATCTACAGGTCTAGGAAAGTTAGTTGCCAAAAATCGTAGCAAGTTAGGATTTGTAAAATTTCTCTTTGTTTCCCAACGCCTAGCAAGAGGCTTGGAAAGACAGCCAGAAGATATCGATCTCTTAATCGTGGGAAAAGTTATCATGCCTCAGGTGGCACTTCTTATAAAAAATATAGAAAAGATTTTAAGTAGCGAAATAAACTATTCCTGTATGACTGAGGAGGAGTTTTCTTATCGCAAAAATCACCAAGATCCATTTATTGTCAAAATCTTACTTCAGCCAAAAATAATGCTTATTGGTGATGAAATAAACCTTCAAAACTAATGCCCAAACAAAAAATAATCCGTATTGGTAACTCGCTTGGACTTACTCTCCCGTCTCGCTTTGTTCAAAATCTTTCTCTAAAAATAGGCGATAGTATAGATCTTAAATATCACAGTGATGACTCACTAATACTTTCTTTTCCGGACAACTCGCAGCTAACACTTCTGCCAAATTCCACAAAAAACAATAACAATAGGTAATATAATTTTGCTATGACTTTTTCCAAACCCACCAAAGTTTTTTTCTTCCTTATTTTCCTTACTATATTTTCTCTCTACATTGCTCTGCCTGCAAAAATTGGCAAGTACCAAATTCCCAGATTAAACTTTAAGTTAGGAAAACTTGATCTTTCCAAAGAAATAGAGATAAAACAAGGTTTAGATATAAAAGGTGGAGTACAAGTTACCTTAGCAACTGACACATCAAAAATCCCAGAAGATCAAAAAAAAGATGCCATCGACTCTCTAAAAGATGTCGTTGGTAGGAGAATAGATCTCTATGGAGTCACAGAAGTTTCATTAAAAACACTTCAAAATGGCAAAGATTATCGTTTGGTTCTCGAGCTACCTGGGGTAACAGATTCTCAAGAGGCTCTAAATTTACTTGGTCAAACAGCCAAAATGGAGTTTGCCCTACCTATTTTTTCAGCTTCACCGTCAGCAACAGAGTCCGCTCAGCTCATTGGCTTTGAACCCACCGATCTTTCAGGTTCAGATCTAAAAAAAGCCCAGGTTACTTTTCAAACAGACGATCGCTTGCCCGCAGTATCTCTTGAGTTTAGTGAACAAGGTCGCCAAAAATTCGCCAAAATAACCAAAGACAATTTGGGTAAACAAGTGGCAATTCTTCTAGATGGTTATCCGCTCACTATGCCTACAGTTCAAACTGAAATTAGGGATGGTAATGCAATTATTACTGGTAGTTTTACTGTCGACGAGGCCAAATCATTGGCAATAAAACTAAATGCTGGTGCTCTGCCGGTTCCAATTAGTGTCTTAAGTCAAAAAAATATTCCTGCGACTCTTGGTGCAGAATCTATCCAAAAGAGCCTTCTGGCGGGCGGTATTGGCCTAGCTATGGTCATTATTTTTATGGTTCTAAACTACGGCAAAATGGGTTTGATTGCCTCTGTTGGATTAACTTTATATGGTTTATTTACTATTGTTCTGTATAAGCTAATTCCCGTCGTTTTAAGTTTGCCAGGTATTGCCGGTTTTCTACTTTCGGTGGGTATGGCTGTTGATAGCAACATTTTAGTTTTTGAACGCTACAAGGAAGAGATTAGGAGTGGTCGTTCTTGGCAAGTAGCTCTAGAGCTCGCCTTTGGTCGTGCCTGGGATTCTATTAAGGACGCCAACACTGCTACCATCATCACAGGCTTAATTCTTTTTAATCCGCTGAATTGGAACTTTTTAAACACTTCTGGTTCTGTCAGAGGTTTTGCTCTAACTCTTATATTAGGAATCTTCATTTCCCTTTTTACTGGCATCGTTGTAACAAGAAACCTCCTCCGCCTATTTTTCAAAGGCAAGACGTTGTCATTACGAAAAACAAAGTGACGCGGCAATCTATATAAATAAAAAAAACACATCAAAAAAACATGAACTGGATGAAGCACCTCTCCCTCTACTTTTTACTTTCAGCGCTAATAATTATTCCCGGAACCTATTCCTTAACTAAATACGGCTTTAAACTTTCAATTGAGTTTACTGGTGGAACCTTGGCTAGTTTTAACATTGAAGACAGTAAAAAAAACAATTTAGTCCAGTCTTTAAATGCATACAACCCGCAAACCGAAAATAACATTCCAGGTCACATTACCCTCAAGCTCAAAGAAATTTCCGAAAAAGATCTTTTGCAAATTATGCAAAAAACCAGCACTTTAAGTGCAGAGATAAATCTTAGTAGTTTTGAAACAGTCGGACCTGTTCTCGGTCAAGAAACTCTCAAAAAAACTCTTAATGCCTTAGCTATTTCTTCTTTGCTTTTGCTTATATATATAAGCAGTGCTTTTAAACAATTTAAATATGGTGTTAGCGCCATTATCGCCATGTTGCACGATACTGTAGTTCTTCTAGGATCTTTTTCCCTTCTAGGGCACTTTTATGGTATCGAAGTTGACTTGCTTTTTGTAACTGCCGTTCTCACTATTCTTTCATTTTCTGTTCACGATACTATTGTTGTTTATGACCGTATTAGAGAGTTAAGTCACAAGGTAAAAGGCGTATCTTTTGTAGATCTTGTCAACCAAGCTGTTTCTGAAACCATGGTCCGTTCCCTGAACAACTCCTTAACTATTATTTTTATGCTTATCGCCATGTTCCTAATTGGGGGAGAGTCCACCAAATATTTTTCCTTAGCTCTGTTAATCGGTACCATTACCGGAACTTACTCTAGTACTTTCACCGCCGCTCCACTCCTTGTTGTTTGGAATAAATTATTCGAAAAAAATAAAAAATAGGCACTCAATCAGGTTACCTGGTTATGATTACTCACAAAGTGGGTGGTATTTTGTCACCATTTGTTCATATAAACACGAATGTATTTTTGGGGAAATTGTTGACGGAGAAATGAAATTAAACGAAATTGGGAAAAACGTGGAACAAAAAATTTTGGAAATGCCAAAGTATTATGGAATAAAAATTGATTGTTTTTGCGTTATGCCAAATCATATACATGTTGTTATGGTTATTCCCAACCGTTCGACAATAATAGGGCAGGCGCAGGGGCCTGCCCCTACCATTGGTGAATATGTTAAACGTTTAAAAACCATTACGACCAAAAAACAAAAAATGTGGCAACGCAATTATTATGAACATATCGTTCGTGATGATGTGGACATCTCTCGAATTCGTGAATATGTTAATTCAAATGTAAAAAATTGGATAATTGATAAATTAAATGCGTAGGGGCAGGCCCCCGTGCCTGCCCTTGTATATCCCCCATGCCTGCCCTTGTATATCCCCCATGCCTGCCCTTGAACTGCCCCCGCTACCCTCGGGTTGACATATTATTTTCCCCTATCTCCAAAACTCTCTTCAATAAATACTCTCTTTGATTTTTTGAAGTATCCTCCAATACTTCCTCAAATAATTCCTTCAAAACTTTACCAATAATGGGTCCAGGCGCTACTTTCAAAACCTCCATCACATCTTTTCCGTTCACTGCCATATCATTTATCTCCATAGGCTCAAATAGTTGTTCACCAATTCTTTTTTGTAGTTCCAAAAATCTCCAACTTGTTGTCTTAGAGCCACTCCCTTTTCGGTCAGAAATTCTAAGTAGTACCAAGTCAGCAATATTCTCTTTACCCACCTTTCGAATTAATCTTCTTATGGCACTATCTGTCATAGAGGGTTGATAGTTAAACATATGCCATCGGACCAATGTCTCTATTTTTTCAATTTCCTTTCGGCTAAATCTGAGCCTTTCTGCAATCTCTTTTGCCATTCTTGCTCCAATTACCTCGTGGCCATAAAAAGTAATCATTCCTCTTGTTGGTTGTTTGTAGCCACAATTTGCACATGTGTGAAAATCATCAGGAAGATCTCTAAACATTTTTCCGCATTTTCTACATTTAAATCGCTGACTTCTAGGTTTACCAATATCATGAATCAATGCTACAAATCGTACTAGTGGATTGGGTGATGGACAATTTTTTAAGCTCTGAATCGAGTGCTCCAAAACCGACCATTCGTGGTGTCCACCTTGTGCAGTATTCTTACCCTCAAGAATTTCGGGTAAAAAATAATTTATTAAGTTGGTAGATATTAAAAGGCTAAGGCCGTCGGCAGGATAGTTAGATCCTAAAATTTTCAAGAACTCTTCTCTTACTCTCTCCTTGCTAATTTTTTCTAGCAAAGCTGCATTTTTGCTTACAGCTACAAGTGTTTCAGTGTCAATTGCAAATCCCAGTTTCGAAGCAAACCTAATTGCTCTCATCATTCTCAAGGCGTCTTCGCGGAATCGTCTATCAGGATCTCCTACAGCTTTTATAACCCCTTTCTCAAAATCAGCTAGTCCTCCCACCAAATCAATCAACTCCCACTGTGATCTGTGATCTGTTATCTGTGATCTATATCCCACCACTAGTGCATTTACCGTAAAATCCCTCCTAACTATATCCTCCTCCAAGTTTTTACCCCAAGAAACATTATCAGGTCGCCTAAAGTCAGAGTACTCCTTTTCCGATCTGTATGTAGTAATCTCATACAACTCTTCCGTTCCGTCAACGTTCACATTGTAGGATACTGTCCCAAAATCATTATTATAAAAAGGATTAAGATCCTTTAGTACTTCCAAGCTTTCCTCGGGGGTAGCGTTTGTGGTCAAGTCACAGTTTTCCGGTCGTTTGTTAACTAGTAGGTTCCTCACTCCGCCACCTACCAAATAAATCTCAAATCCTGCCTTAATATAAAGATCCATCACCACATTTAAGGCTTCGGGTATCAACGCAATTTCATCTGCTACCAAGTCTCTTTTGTACACGCCACAATCTTATCACGCCACTACAGTAAAATAGAGCCATGAGTCCAACTCTCAAAACGCTTACCACCACCTTAAGGGGTAAAAATCTCAAGTACAATTTTAAAAAAATTAACAAAGCATATTTCTTTGCCAAAAAACTTCACGCAGGTCAAATACGTCAAACGGGGGAATCCCTTATAAAACATCCCTTATCAGTTGCAATCACTTTGGCAGAATGGGGGTTAGATCAGCAAAGTATTGAGAGTTGTTTATTACACGAAGTTCCCGAAGCAATACCCAAAAACTACCGTCAAGTTATCGAAAAAAAGTTTGGGAAAGATATCCTGCGTCTGGTAGAAGGTGTTCATCGAGTTGGTCAAGTTAAGTTGATGGGGTCTGAGAATCAAAGTTTTCTCGAAAACTTAAGAAAAATGTTTGTAGCTATGGCCAGTGACGTCCGAGTTGTTCTTATTCGTCTCGCCGATAGATTGCACAACGTCAAAACTCTGGATGCTGTACCTCTTTCCAAACAAAAACGCATAGCAATTGAAACATTAGAAATTTATGCCCCTCTTGCGGAAAGGCTAGGTATGGGTCAGTTAAAGGGAGAGCTAGAAGACCTCGTCTTTCCCTATATATATCCAAACGAATACAAGTGGTTAATGGAGATAGCCAAGCCACATTTTAAGTTTTCCTCGGACAATATTAAAAGTTCCATTGTCAAAATTCGTCAGCTTTTAGCCAAAAATGGTGTTATCGCACACACTGATGGGCGCCCAAAACGTAAATACAGTCTTTACAAAAAACTTCTTCGTCCCGAAATAAATAAAGACATCAATCAAATTCACGATCTTATGGCCCTTCGCATTATTACCAAAGACTCTAGTGCTTGCTATACAGTTTTGGGACTTATGCATCAATACTGGAAGCCTGTTCCATATCTTGGCATCTCAGATTTTATTGCTCAGCCCAAACCAAATGGTTATCAATCGATTCACACCAAAGTTTTTGATCACAAAGGAAATATTCTGGAAATTCAAATTCGTTCAGAACAAATGCATTTGCAAGCAGAACTTGGTGCAGCAGCGCACTTTGCCTATTCAGCGGCCAAAAATGCAGGTGTTGCGGATGAAAAACTTGAGTCAGGTAAGGGTTTTGTTCTAGATGAAAAAATGTCTTGGGTACAAGAACTTGCAAATTGGAAAAAGCAAATAGAGTCGGTACACGAGCAAGAGTCAGATCTAAAACTAGATGCTCTTTCTAAGCATATTTTTGTCTTTTCACCCAAAGGTGATGTATACGATCTTCCTGAAAACTCCACTCCTGTTGACTATGCTTTTGCTGTACACACAAACCTAGGTTTTTACATTTCCTCAGTCAAGGTCAATGGTCGTATTAGTAGTGTCGACCAAGCTCTAAAAAGCGGAGATGTCATCGAAATTCTCAAATCTCGTGTCAGAAAACCTGTTAATAAAAACTGGTTGAGGTTTGTAAAAACTCACCGCGCCAAAGAAAAGCTTCGTCACCAAACTCAGTACGAAAGCAATCTCTATAAATAAATACATCTTTGTAATATAAAATTAAACTGTGAAAAAAGCTTTACTTCTTATCCCTCTATCTTTTTTTATTGTCTTTTTACCGGTTTTGGGTAAGGTTTCCAATCCAAGAGAGCCAGTTGTAAAAGCTTACTATACTTCAGAGGCACCCCTACCACAAAAGAAAAAAGACTCAACACCAATTACTGTTACAGCCTTAGGTGTTTTTATCATGGATTTAAACTCTGGTGTTGTTCTATACGACAAGTCTCCAAACAAAAGGCTCAAGCCAGCCTCACTTACAAAAATTATGACTTCTTTGGTTGCCTTGGATTATTACAAAGAGGACTCAGTTCTCAAAGTTATCAACGGACAAAAGTCACTTGGGAATACCATAGATCTTGTCAGAGGAGATCAAATTATGTCTCAAGATTTAATTTACGGCCTTTTAGTGTCATCCGGAAACGATGCTGCGGTAACTTATGCCGAAAACTATCCTGGTGGTTATACTGCTTTTGTCAAAAGAATGAACACCAAAACTGCCGAAATGGGACTTGAGAATACTCACTTTAGTAACGTTTCTGGGGTAGAGTCTCCAGACCATTACACCAGCGCTTTCGATATCGCCATTATTGCAAGAGAGGCATTGAACCGATCAGTTTTTGAACAGGTTGTGTCTACCAAAAAAATTACTCTCAAAAGTCTAAAGGGTAATTCCTATCCTCTTACTAACACTAATATCTTATTAAATAAGCCTGGTTTTTATGGAGTCAAAACCGGCTGGACACCAGAAGCTGGTGAGTGTCTGGTTATCTTGGCCGAAAGAAACTCACACCCTGTTTTAATTTCGTTACTTCACAGCGCGGACCGTTTTGGCGAAGGTGAAAAATTGGCTAACTGGGTATTTCAAAACTACACCTGGGAATAAAAAAGAACCTCTCGCGAGGTTCTTTGTTCTATTATGGAGTTATTTGTAACTCTTGTTCTTTGGTGAGTTTGACCCAATTGTCCCCCAATACCCTTGCATAATACCCTCTTTCAAGCACCTTAGTGCCATAGGCGTAGGTTAGTTCCACCACACCATCCGATGGAACATATAAATATACAAAAATGCTTTCCTGGGTCGCGTCTTTGCATCCCAGGTGTGCCGTATCGGTTGACAATCCAACCAGTGTTGCCCCCATCTCCTCTCTTTCTGCCGCCGGCGAAACAACAGTTAGAAAGCTGCCAATAATGTCCAGCTGAATTGTCCCTACCACTCTTACACCATATCCATATCCATCCTCATACCACGCGGCGATACTATCCGCGGTATAGCTAGTGTGGCATTTGCCACTCGTGCTCGGGTATCCTGCGTTCAATCTGATGACTTCATCAATAGGAAGCACCCTGCTTGGCATGCTTTGAACCAGAACGGGATCAATCGTTGGTGTAGCTGGTAATAGAGTAGGTGGTAACAGTGTGACCGTGGTCAAGCTTGGGTCACTTTCGGGTACCGGTGTCTGGACAATATAAACAGCCTCTGGCTGTTCACTTGGCTGCTCACTCAAATTGGGACCACAAGCAGCAAGGAAAACCAGCAACAAGCTTACAAAAAACACATTCTTATTCATCTTACCTCCGACTATCTTTTAGGGTGCCGCCGAAGCGGTGTGTGTACTGGTTACATATTATACACCTATTTTCCATCTAGCCACTCATCCCTCACGGCCGAAACATAAGCAGCAAACCCCTGATCTCCCAAGAAGATATATATTGGCATAGCGTACTTTTGGTTAACATTAGAGTCGTAGTATCCCAAAAAGATCTTCCTTATTTTTACCTCGCCATTCTGTGGTCCTGTGGGAGCCACAAAGCCACCACCAGCCGCCAATTCACTCCACGCTTCATCACCAGTTTTTATTGGATAGGTAGAGCTTTTATCATAGTTAATAAAAGTATATGCATAATCCATATCGATAACCTTTTCATTTGGTTGTTTAGATCCAGATACCACAACCCTAATTAGGCCTCTGCTGGGATCGGTTCTATAAAATGGATAACTAGCCTTGATTTCCTTCGTTTTTGACGTAGGATCAATTTCGTCAATATTTTTTCTAAAATAATCAATTTGAACAAAGTCTGCATCAGACAAAGACAATGCGGATATTAGTTTGCCAGAATCATTTTTTACGTAACTGATTTTTTCAAATCCTATTGCATCATCTTCTAATAGGCCGACCTTTTTTAAATAATTACTTGATTCAATTATCACTTGTTTGTCAGAAACAAAATTAGCCTGAGTGGCAATAGTGGGATTATTTTGCCACTGTTTGGTTAACAAAAAGTGTCCAGACACAATATTCATGTCCAATTTAGAACTCAGTTGATCCTGGTTTGTCCAAATGTATCTGGTTTCTGTTGGTTGTTCTGGTTTAAAAAGGAAACCCAACGCCGTAGCAGTGTCCAAAGCCTTATCGGGGTCAGCAAAACCACTTCTCTTGGTTGGTGCATAATACACTCTCATTCTATCTGGAAACTCAGGAATAATACCGGTGGGAAGCTCCAAAGATAGTTCTGGTCTAGTGGTATTTTTGGGAAAATTAACTGGCTGTAGTAGCCCAAAGTCTACAGATGCTGGTGGAAGAGCAGGTGGGTGAAGGTATATATAGTAATTTACAAGAGCTACCCCCATATACCACAGCAATGTAACTCCAACAAAACCAATACTTCCGTATTTAATTGCTTTTCGAGAAATGGCCGAAGCCTCAGTTAGTGTCGCCATATACTACATAAAGTATACTATCAGTATGACAGATAAGCATATCAGAACCAGAAACGCGCCTTCGCCAACCGGCATTCCTCACATTGGAAACACACGAACAGCCCTTTTTGATTATTTATTAGCCAAAAAATATGGTGGCGAATTTATTTTACGTATCGAAGACACCGATCAAGATCGTTTTGTAGAAGGGGCCATCGAAAAAATATATCAAATACACGATCTTTTGGGTTTGGTAAGAGACGAAGATCCTGTTGTTGGTGGTAAATACGGACCATATATTCAAACTCAGCGCTTAGAACTTTACAAAAAATACGCTCTCGAGCTTGTTAACACTGGCGCAGCTTACTACTGTTTTTGTTCGGAAGATCGTCTAAAAAAACTTCACGAAGACAATCCATATGCTAAATACGATCGCCACTGTCGCAATCTAGACCAAAATGAAATAGATAAAAATCTTACCGAAGGAAAGTCTTACGTTATTAGAACCAAGCTACCAGAGTCTGGGTTTACAGTCTGGCACGATTTAGTTCAAGGGAAACTAAGTTTGCCAAACACAGAGTGTGACGACAAAGTTCTTCTCAAAAGCAGTGGTATCCCTACCTATCACTTGGCAGTTGTCGTCGATGACCATTTTATGAAAATCAGCCATGTACTTCGTGGTGTTGAGTGGATGATGTCTACACCAATACATGTATTTCTCTATGAGTCTTTCGGTTGGGAACCACCCCTTTTCTGTCATGTCCCTTTGCTCTTAGGTCCGGACAAAAGTAAATTGTCCAAGCGCCACGGAGCAAAATCTGTGCTGGAGTATCTTTCTGAAGGTTACTTGCCAGAGGCCATTAATAATTTTCTATTTTATTTGGGTTTTTCATATAAAGACAACTCTGATCTCTTAACTTTAGACGAAATGGTAAAAGTGTTCGACGAAACCAAATTGCAAAAACAAAATGCCATTTTTGATATTGAAAAACTAAGATACCTTAATTCTCAATGGATCAAAAAAATAGATATAGATACCATATTTATTAAACTAAAGCCATTTTTACCAGACAATTGGCAAGGACAAGATAAAAAAGTAAAACATGTCCTAGAGCTAGTAAGGGACCGTATGGTAACTTTGCCAGATTTTATTGATCTTAGTCGTTACTTCTTTGAAGATATAGATCTAGTTTTAGAGGAAGTTTTTAAGCAATCTACTCATCCAAAAACAGACCTCCTAAATTGGTTTCAAGTAGTTATCAGTTTTTTAGCATCTCATCCTAATGCTAGTCTAGAAGAAATTCAAAACAATTTACAATCTTTACAAAAGGAATCCGGACTAACTCCAAAAGAGGCTTTTATGTCACTAAGAGTAGCACTTTCTGGTCGCACTGTCACTCCACATATCTTTGACTGCATAATAGCTTTAGGGATTGACGAATCAATAAACAGACTAAAAAAAGTTTTTTAACTTAATGCCAAATCTAAATCTGCCCAATGCTTTAGAAAATCTCGAAAAAAGATCTCTTTTATTAAACAAAGAGGTAAAAAGGTTTAAAAAAGCCAAAAAATATTTTACCAAAACGCTTCTTTTAGCACATAATCTCCGGCAAAAATCAAATCAAATTTTGGCGTCTGTTGGCTTAATTGGTACTATCCTCACTACTCCTATTTTTGGGATTTCTGACATAAGCTCTACAAAAATAAAAACAGAAGATTCGCAAACTAAGCCATCCAACAGACTACTTCTTCTTAACTACTTGCAAGAAAAAATTCCGCATAACCCTTATAAATTTTCCAAAGAAGAAATTGCCCCACTGGTAAACGAAATAAACACCAAAACAAATATTAAAGTTGATGGCTATCTAGACGATCAATCACTAAATCATCATCTGGGCTACATCGGCTACGAACAACACTTAGTTCGTTTCCCTGGGGATAGCATAAGCCAGCACGACTCTTTTCAGGAAGCTGGCATGGCTCCAGGCAAAGGCGCTTTTGGCTATTTTGCCAAAGATGCGTCTCAGTTTACTACCCAAGACTTTCTAAGAGAAAAATACTACTGCGTCGTCCAAACACTCTACTTAGAAAACTGGAACAGAGATCACCCCTTTCTCAAAGACTGGTACCAATTCCGCAAAGTCTTGGTTATCAATCCCGTGAACGGTAACGCTGTCGTCTGCGATATTGGTGATGCGGGTCCTGCTGAGTGGACAGGTAAACAATTTGGTGGTTCTCCAGAGGTAATGCAAGAGTTAAACCTTCACAGGGGGCCAAGAAAGGGATTGGTTCTTATGTTATTTGTCGATGATCCTAACAATTTAGTTCCCTTAGGTCCTGTTAATTATTAAAAAATATGTCCATACTTTTTTACGACCATCTTTTCTCCAAACAGCAGATTCAAGAAATTATTGATCAGGTCGAAGAATCTGAAAACCTCAAATCTCGAATGCATCAACTTGTTGATGATATTGTTTATCAGGGCTTAGTTGCTATGATTCTTGGAAAATTAAAAGAAAGTAAACATGAAGTTTTTTTGGAAATGCTGCACGATAGGCCATATGACACCGAAATAATTCTCTTTCTGAGAGAACATACCCACGACCAAATAGAAGATGATATTAGGCAGGAAGCCGAAAAACTACTTGGTACTATTCTCAAAGATATGCTACCCTAATTGTTATGGAAACAGAAAAATGCCCCAAATGTGGCGCACCCTTAGGAGATGTTCAAGAAACAGCAACTGGACGCAAGTTGCAACGTTGTTCGGCAGGTTCTTGGAATAAAGAAACCAAAAAAAACGAAGGTTGTGACTATGTTAAGTGGTTACAAGTAGAACCCCAAACCTTAGACGAAAAATGCCCCAAATGTGGCGCACCACTAGTGCTTCAAGTAACTCGTTTTGGTAAAAAAATGAAAAAATGTAGTGCTGGCGGATGGGACAAAGAAGCCAAAAAGGCTACTGGTTGTGATTTTGTGGAGTGGGTAAATGGCACCACCGAAAAGTTAGACGAAAAATGCCCTCAATGCGGCGAGGAACTCGTTCTTTATACTACCGCTAACGGCAAAAGAATGAAAAAGTGTTCCACTTCTGGTTGGGATAGAGAAGCCAAACGTGCCACCGGTTGTCCTTATGTTGAGTGGCTCAAGGCGGAATATAAAGCAGCTCCAGCTAACGGCGAAGAATTTTTGCCCCCCGAAGAAGACATCTTCTAAACTTACGTCACAAAAATGATCTGTCATGCCGGACTTGATCCGGCATCCAGTTACAAATAAAAACGTTTTATCTATGAAAAAAAAGAAGCATAGTCAAATTGATAAAATTTCTACCTGGCTCACCGAGTCTATAGGTACAAATACCTCTCTAGTCGTGCACACAATCCTATTTGTAGGGATTTTTTCACTGTCTTTATTTGGATTAACTATCGACAAAATACTGCTCATTCTTACTACGGCCGTTTCCTTGGAGGCCATCTATCTAGCCATCTTTATCCAAATGACGGTTAACAAAACCACCGAGAGCTTGGCTAGTGTAGAAGAAAACATCGACGAAATCCAAGAGGACGTAGACGACATTCAGGAAGACGTCGAAGACATCCAAGAGGACGTAGACGACATTCAGGAGGATGTAGACCATCTAGAAACAAACATCAAAGATATTTCTGAGGACTACATCGACGACGAGGTAGAGGAGAGTGATACCGTCAAAATCCTAAGCAATATTGAGTCACAACTTAATTTACTCAAAGAGGAAATTGCCGAACTAAAAAAGAAAGCAAGTTAGTTTTATATAACCCATAGTAATTTTTTACCCAGAATTGACATTACATGTACCTATAGGATAGAATTAGCTCACTTTGAACCTTTAAAAAGGAGTTTATTTTGAAAAAAAATATTGCTTTTGTTGTTTTAACTTTATTTTGTGTAATTATTTTGAGTTCTTGCGGTTTCAAAGAAAAAACCGCTCTAAAAATTATTTCACCCACCGAAGGTGTGCGCCTCACAGGGGAAACACCGGCTACAAATGTCACAGCACTCATAGAAACAAACAGGACAGACATTTCTACTATTCCTGTGAAGGTTTTTATAAATGATACTGTCCAAGGTGACCAAATTTTAAACATAAACACCGAAACAACATTTCAAATTCCTTTGGTAAATACGGGTGTTTATCACTTACGTCTAGAGGTTGATCAATCAGATGGTAAAAAAATTACTGCCGAAACAAAGTTTGTTTGGATACCAGTTAGAGGTTTCGACGTTGCCGCACTGTCAATTGCTCAGATGGTAAACAGAGAGGATCCTACTACAGGATACTTTATCATTGGTGCTTTTGTACTTTTAGTTATGATCATCTTGGCACTAATAAAAAGTAAGCAAGGTGGTATGCCCACAGTAATTATTAGTATTTCGTCTTTTATAACACTTATTATTCTCTTGACGGCTGGAGTTGATCCTGTTCTTGCTTACAGATACTTTAATACTGTAATTGGTACTGTGATGGGACTAGGGTTAGTTTCAATTTTTGCATATGTAATTTCCAATTTTGCAAACAAAAACTATGCCTATCGCGGATCTAATACCGTTGTTGTAAGTGCCAAAGCTTGGTGGCCAACAGGCGAGCCTCTTGCCAATATTGAGATGACTGCAAATGAGGGTAGTTATTTTGGAAATGCAAACAGCATCCCTCAAACTCAAATTACCGCCATTGCTAGTACTTTATTTGTGTTACCAAAAATTATTGAACAAGCCGCCAGACTTATGGAGGAGTGTCCAAACCCAGCAGCAAGATCTCAGGTTATAGATGCACTCTACACAGGTCAAGATAATAGTGACATGCACTACTTTACAGACCAAATGGCAGCTGGATATATGCTCCCAGACGGGACTCGCCCAAACAACTCTATCGTCACAATCCAAGGATCTAAATCTTCAAAAAAAACAAATTGGAGGTAATATGCCGAATATAGTGACAGATACAAAAGATCTTTATAGACAGCTTTTTCCTTATCAGTTAGCAACTGATTTCATCGGCGACGCTCACAGGGCACTTAGTTTTGTCACCGCTCCAACACACCAAGGCGAAGAACTTTATCAAGTGTTAAAAACTCTTAAAAAGCGCCTCGAATATGTTATTGAATTTGCATACAGTCCCAGACGAAGACCATATGAAGATGCAATAGAAAATGCTCAAGAAGAAATTGAAATTCTTGCTCGTGCAATCCATCACTACGATTTAGCCTTTAAGGGTTATCCAAATGCTCTAAATCTAGACTTTTTAAGTTGGCAAAAGAACAGTTTAGGTTTTCCAGCATTTATGGTTATGGATATGTCAGTTGGGCCAAAGTTCAGCATTGTTGCTAAAGTCGATAAAACAAAACGCCCACCAACCACCACGCTCACTATCACTCCCAAACTCCCTGTGGAGGTGACTGCTCCATACAACGCATTTAAAAACCTATTTGTCTCAAAGGCGGAATCAAATAGCATATCAACTTGCACCATTGCAGCCAAATTTGGTGGCAGTCCACCAAAATCTACAGATAAAAAAATCGATACGGCTGATAACTCAAAATTATTCAAACAGTTTATTATCATTGCCGAAGCACCAAACTGGGAGTTTGATGTTATTGTAGAGGTCAAAAAAGACCCTATTGTTGCTGCTCTATCTCCCGTATTTCATCCGGTAAAAAAAGATGACTATGGAAACCCGGTATCTATTGGGAATCACATCACTTTTATTGATATTTTTAACCTCACCCACATCGAAGAACGAGCTCTTCAGTCATCACTGATTAGTCCGGGTAGCAAATAGTCTCCCACAAGCCCACTCAATGTAGTGGGCTTTTTTGTGACAAAAACTCTTTACTAAAGTAAACTCCATTTTGTGACTCCCGTAAGTCAAATCCAAAAGCTCTTCTACTTACAGCAATTATTGGTGGTGCCTGAATTCTTTTAAAAATATTCACTTTATATAGTTTCCATTTTTGTTCCAAATCTTCTATAAAACTTTCTCTAGAATCAAAATAACTATCAATTGAGATTTTTAATCCAAAATCTTTTGTTAGGGTTCCAGTATCGTATTTTTGTAATATAGTTTGGGGATCCAGTCTCCACTCAACAAAAGCCTTTATCAATTTATCGTGATATGGATAGTTTATAGGGTCGCCTTTGCCGATAGTTACATCTTGCTCACTGCTAAGCTCTGCCGAAGGTACTACTTTAATAATTTCCAAAGGAATTACTATTCTTCCTGCTTTACTATTTATATACTCAGCCATCTCGTAAATTTGTCCTTTATACAAATCAGCAATTGGGGCAAATGCTCCGCTTACATCTCCATATAGAGTGCAGTAACCAAGTGCTGTTTCTGTTTTATTTCCATTGTTCACAAATACTCCACCTGCACAAGCTGAAATCGCAGCCAAAATTCTAGCACTTCTATCTCTTGCTTGTATGTTTTCAGTTACCACACTGGTTACTTCTAAGCCAGCCTCTTTTAATTGCTCAATAGTCATATCAACAGATTTCTGAATCGGAACCACCTTGTAATCAATATTAAGGTTTGCTGCCAGTTGTGCCGCCGCTGTTTTTGTTAGCTCAGAGTTAAAAACTGAAGGCATGTTCACCCCCAAAATATTTTCCGATCCAAGTGCCTCCACTAGAAGTGCGGCAACCACGGCAGAATCAATACCGCCACTAAGCCCAATTACTACTTTTTTACTCGGCAAAGAATTAAAAAATCTCGTAATTCCAAAAACTAGCCCTGTGTAAAGTTCTGCTAAATCACTCTCTTCTAATGTAGTCCTTTCGTTCTCACTGTTGCGATAGTTCGTCAAAGAAATATCATTATCAACATCTATTTCTGCACTTATTATTTCCTCCTTATATTTCCCAGCCTGTTTAACAACATTTCCTGCCTTGTCATACATGGTTGAACTACCGTCAAAAAGAAATATGTTTTTACCATTGTTTTGCGTACCTGTGTTGTTGCAGTACAAAAAAGGTACTTTGAGTGCCTCAATATGTTCCTTTATTACTCTGTGGCGCTTGTTATTTTTTTGTATGGTCCAGGGTGAGCAGGAGATATTAACCAAAATATTGGCTCCATTTTTTACCAATACTTTACTTGGGTCGACAGTATAGTCACTGCTCCACATGTCCTCGCATAGCATTAGCCCCAAACTTATTTTTTTGTCTTTTATTATCACTTCAAATGGTAAAAGTAAGTCTTCTATTTTTTTACTTTCTTCCAAGGCAAGTTTTTGTAAGGAAAAAAAGTGTCTTTCATCATCAAACTCCCGGTACTTAGGCATAAGAGTCTTGTAGCTTCTTCCCTCAAAAACACCATTGCTCACCCACTGCTTGTCTTGGGCAATAAACACACTGTTATATTTTCTCCATCTTCCATCTTCTCCTTTTTTGTTTTTGTCTACAAACACATTTCCCCACACTATAACCATTCCTTCAGATTTTTGCTTTATGATGTCGTTGGCTTTCATCAGCTCATCTACAAAAGATTCATTTTCCCACTCATCACCCAGCAAGTATCCGCCCACCACCATTTCAGAAAAAACTAATATTTCTATACCCTCATTTTTTGCCTGGTCAATTTTGTCAATAATTTTCAAAAGGTTAGCTTTAGGGTTACCTGGTAGCACCTCAATTTGAGCTAGTGCAATTTTCATATGTTTTTATAGCAGTTTATTATTAAATCCATTGCCTTTATATCTACAAACTTCTCCAGGTTTTTATAATCTTTGTCCTCAATTAGTTTCCTTACTTCAGTAGCTGAACAAACATTTTTCATGTCGCATCTATTTATCAAGATTTCAGTTTCAAATTTTTCAGCCAGTATCTCCAGGTCTTGCTCCAAACCACCATAAAACTTAAATCTCTCTCCTCTAGACATGGCTAGTTCCTCAATGCTTTTTAGCCATTGTTCATTTGTGCTGCCGTCAAAATGCTCCAAGTTTGGCTTGCCGTCTGGTAGGGGCAAAATTTCAATATCAGGGAAAGAGGTGGCAATTATTTTCTTCCTATCCTCATATCCGTAGGGGGTTCTCTTACTAATGGCATTAGAGGATCCAACTAAAACAAGGACATTTTTTATGTCCACTTTATCGATAAGTGCAGAAAGTAGCTTCTTGTGTCCGTTGTGAAAGGGGGCAAATCTTCCCAGGTATACATGTTTTTCTCTCATAGTGTATATTGTACACTACAATTCAGCTATTTTTCAAGCTTCTGTATATAATTACTGTATTACTAACAATCAAATATGAAAAAAAGAACAATCCTAGCCACAGCTGTTGGTCTTACCATCATAGCTACATCTCCAGCGCACGCCGCACTCCAAGAGCGTATCCAGGTCCGTCAAGAGCGCATGGAAAACCGTCAGGAGCAAATTCAAGAAAACAGGGATGAAAGGGTCGAAAATAGGCAGCAACGCCGAAGCGATATCGCCGAAAACCACGCCCTAAGACTCGAAAAACGTTTTGGTAGCTACTACACCCGTTTAAGTGCCATAGTTACCAAAATCCAAGCCAGAATCGACGCCTCCACCACCAAAAACACCACAGAGGCACAATCAAAATTAAATGAAGCCAAAACCAAGCTAGAGCAAGCTAAGGTAAGCGCCGATAGTGCCATTGCTCAGTTTAAAGCCATAGACCCCACCAAGTGGGAAGAACAAAAGGAAAAAGCCAAGTTGGCCAGAGATGAAGCCAACAAAGCTCGTCAAGGTTTTATCGATACTCTAAAGCTCTTAAATGAGTCAGTAAAGTTACTAAAGTCAGCCCCAGTTAAATAAAGAATATGAAAAATAATCTAAAAAAAGCTTCTCTTCTATTTCTTGGTGCCGTATTGTTATCTGCTTGCAGTCTCTCCCTTCCCAAAAAAGATACTGATATGGGAGCTGAAGATAATAACAAAATTGAAAACGTAAGCCCATCTGTTACCGAAAGCCCAACACCTACTCTTACCAAAGATAATAGTTTGGAGAGCATCGAGTCAGATTTAAAGAATACTACAGTTCTGGAGGAAGACTTTACTAACATCAAGTAAACTCTTTGCTTTTATAGCAAAAGGAGGTCATCATGGCCTCTTTTTGTTTTTTTGTCAGTTTTTTAATTTCCGCCTCTCGTCTCATTGCCGCGCTTCTGTTTACATGTTTTTCTGCAAACACTAGCTCAAAACTCTCAAACATTCTCAAGTACTTGGCGCCATATTTTCCCTTTGTATGCTCTTCAACTCTTCGCTCCAAATTATTTGTTTGACCTACATAAAGGGTTCCTTTGTTTGTTCTTAAAATATATACAAAATATGTCATGGGGATCTATAATTTTTATGCTACATGAATCTTAATTTGCTCAGTGAACCTATTATAGTTTTACTTTCTTTAATTGTAAGTTTTATTCTCACTCTTCTAAACCAAGATCTCTTAAGTAATCTTCTTGCAATTACTGCTATTGTTTACGGTAGTAAATCTTTGGTTGTATCTACCTGGGAATCGCTCAAGTCCAAAAACTTGGCTCTAGATTATATTGCTATCCTTGCTATTCTTACTGGTTTATTTTCAGGTAATTTTTTGGTTGCCTTAGTTATAGTTCTTATGATGTCTGGTGGAAACACCCTAGAGCGTTTCGCCAAGTCAAAAGCTAGTACCTCTCTTAAAAATCTTATTTCCCGTCTTCCTAAAACAGTCGAGGTTTTGGAAGGAAATAAGCAGTTTTCCAAAGAAATTGATACTGTTGCCATTGGTAGTATTGTGTTGGTTCGCAAGGGTGAGGTGGTGCCCTTAGATGGTGTTTTATTGAGCGCCAGGGCTATGTTAGACGAATCTAGTCTTACCGGTGAAAGTTTGCCCAATTTAAAAAGATCAGGAAACCTAGTCAAAAGTGGCACTGTAAATGTTGGTAACGTTCTTACTCTAAAAACTACCGTCACTAGCAAAAACTCTGTTTACTCACAAATTGTTCGCTTGGTAAAAGAAGCTCAATCGAGCAAGGCACCTCTTACACGTTTAGCAGACAGTCTTAGTGGTTGGTTTACTTTGTTTACATTACTTTTATGTTCTTTGGCTTACTATTTGTCCCCAGATATCAATCGTATCCTTGCTATTTTGGTCATTGCTACTCCATGCCCGTTAATATTAGCTGCCCCTATTGCATTTATTGGTGGTATTAACTCCGCTGCCAAAAAAAGAATCATCATCAAAAATATTTCCGCTCTCGAGTCGTTGGCAAAAGTTAACGCCATGGTTTTCGACAAAACAGGCACACTAACTTTTGGCTATCCAGAGCTGCAGACTCTCACTGTTATTAGCCCTCACTTCACCAAAAAGGAAATTCTGAAAATTGCTTCTGGCTTAGAAATCAATTCGCTTCATCCTTATGCTCGTAGTTTAGTAAACGAAAGCAAAAAACAACAAATAATTCCCGCAAAATTTTTAAGCATTACAGAAGAGATAGGAAAAGGTATAAAAGGCATTTATAAAGGAAGTACTTTTTCCTTACTCAAAAATGCCACTGATCCTACTAAAATAATTCTTCTTCAAAAATCCAAAAAAATAGCCACTTTTTCGTTTGTCGACAAAATAAAACCAGAAACCATTTCTTCTCTAAAGCGCTTTAGCGAACAGAAAATTAAACTCCACATCTTTACGGGAGATACAAAAGAAAAAACCAAACAAATTACCGATAAGTTTTCTTTTCCAGTAGAGGTCCATGCCGATTGCACTCCCAAATCCAAACAGGCTGGTATTAAAGAAATTAAAGAAAATTATTCTGTTGCCATGGTGGGTGATGGTATCAACGACGCACCAGCCCTAGCTCTAGCCGATGTTGGCTTGGCATTCAGTCATCATCAGCAGACAGCCTCCACCGAGGCAGCTGACATCGTCTTGGTAGGTAGCAATTTTGATCAAGTCCTAGATTCAGTCAAAATAGCCAAAAACACTCTCAAAATTGCCAAACAAAGTATGTATGCTGGTGTTATTCTCAGTCTTTTGGGAATGGTCTTTGCTTTTCTTGGTCTTCTCAACCCTCTTACTGGGTCGCTCACTCAAGAGATTATCGATGTTGCTGTAATTCTCAATGCTCTTCGAGCTATCCAAGCACCTCACTAAAACCAATCTACTGATACAAACAAGATTCTAAAGAATTAAGCACTTGCAATTATATAGTGTATATGTTACACTAATTTAGTCGTCGCTCTCTGACAAAAGGAGAAAAATGGCTACCAAACCTATCACCCCAAAAGACGCAACTCTTCTCAAAGTTTCTACTATTCCAGACGCAGTCTTTGAAGCTTTTAATGAGTTAATCGCAGAAAACTTCGATGGGCACTCTTCTTGTTTTACTGAGAAAAAAGTAGTTGCTCGCATCGTTAAAAAAGGCATAAGTTCAAAAACTGCTTACGATAATCACTGGCTCGATGTAGAACCTCTCTACGAGAAAGCTGGCTGGAAGGTAGAATACGATAAACCAGGTTTCAACGAAAGCTATGACGCCACCTTTACTTTTACCAAAAAGTAACTCTCTTTTTTACTCTAAACTCAGACGGAGTTAACTCTCCGTCTTTTATTAAATACAAACAAATCCTAGTTCTTTCCGCTCTGTCGGTAGTGTTTTTTTATTTCCCAGTACTTGTTACTGGCGCCCGATGATTTCATTAGTTTTGCTGGGTACTTCTTCTTGTTGTGTTTAATCTTTTCTCTGACTGCTTTTAGTGCGTCAAATTTAAGGATTACTGCCATATCAAAACAGTAAATCATTATGTCTGCTAGTTCTTTTTTTATTCCGTTCAATTTCTCATAATCATCAAGCAATTCTTGTATTTTTGGGTCGGACCATTGGAAATGCTCAAGTAGTTCGGCAGACTCAATTGATATAGACTTTGCTACGTTGGCAGGCTTAAGATTTAGCCAATTTCTCGCTTTTAGGTAGTTTCGGATAACCTTTTGTGTTCTCATAACTTACAAATTTAACATTGTAAACACTTTGTAAACTAACACTGCTGGCCAAAAGAACGCTTTACCTATCGCCCACAAAATCATTTCCAAGCCGTGTGCATTTTGTAAAAAGTAAAACAACGCACCCAACATACCTAGCCCATATATTGCACCAGATTCTCCTCCTTTATTATAATTTCTGTTTTTAATTATTATCTTTTCTCCCTTTGGTGTCACGAAAGACTTGTTTTTCATACCCTTATCATACTGCAATTCAAAGCATCTATAATATAACCATGTCCTCAATAACTATCGAAGTTACAGTAAAGTCATCAGTAGAAAAAGTCTGGGAGTATTGGACAGAACCACAACATATTACAAATTGGAATTATGCCAGCGATGATTGGTGTTGCCCCAAGGCAGTTAACAACTTAGTTGTTGGAGGTCGTTTTAGCTACACAATGGCAGCTGTAGATGGTACTAACAGTTTTGATTTCTCAGGAGTTTATACTCAAATCGAAAGACTAAAGAAAATAAACTACAAACTTGATGATAATCGCCAAGTTCAAATAATTTTCGAAAAGAATTCAGAATCAACCACCAAAATTATTGAGAACTTCGAAATCGAATCAGAAAACAGTGAGAAGCTCCAAAGAGATGGTTGGCAAGCAATTTTAAACAACTTTAAAAAGTACTCAGAAAGTCTATAGGTAAATGCAAAACCTATCTTCGGTCAAACTCATAAGACAAGAACACTTCTCGTAAAAAGTATTAAAATATCTCTATATGAAAAAATCAAACGACATGTGCGAAAGTTGCCTCATGCCTTTCAAAAAAGATCCCAAAGGTGAAAACAGAGAACATAAAAATTTTTGCTCGTACTGCTATGCAGGCGGCAAGTTATGTTACCCAGGGGCAGACCTCAAAGAGTTCCAGCAAGCTATGATCAAAGCTATAACAGTTAGGGGAGAAAGCAAAATCAAAGCCCACATTTTCGCCTTTATGGCCAGCTTCGCCCCTCGCTGGCAAAAAGGCTACCAATATCCTAACTAATTCCACCCACTCACAGAAAAGGCAATTTTATTTTGGTAGTTTTTAATAGCCTCCTTTATATAAGGTAGAGTATTTTCTGGTAAATTATCAATTGGATACCAGTCTAACGCATCACACTTATTTGGTTCTCCTATTACAATTTCTCCCTGCCACTTTGTAATTACAAAGAAAAAATCGATATACTCTTCATCTGGTGATTTGCGATGAATAACCGTAGCGGGAATCAAATCTTCTTCTCGTACTACAATTACAGCTTCTTCAAAAGCTTCTCTAATCATGGCCTCGTTTACAGACTCATTTCCGTCCAAATGACCAGCTATAAGGCTATAAAATCCATCCATCCAGCCAGTCTGAAATCTTCGCGATAACAATATCTTGTTGTCCACAATTGGCATTAAGTAAACTGCTGACTTTGGTCTGAATCTTTCTCCACTTCCCATTAGGCAATTATAACAAGCTCATAATGACTTTTGTAATTATGAGCGCAGTTATAAGAGGCTCTGTAATCAGAGACAGGAAGATGACGAGCAAGCTCTTATAATCAACTGCAATAAGGTAAAATATCCCTATATTGCCCGGTCGTCCTCCGGTCCCGACTTTAGTCGGGCCGTGAGTGCTCGATCCTCTCGAAAAAGTCGAGAGGGATCGGCATAATGGTATGTACATGGCATATACTTACGTATTGCAATCAATAAAGGATGGCAGTTACTACGTGGGTTCCACAAGTGACTTCAAAAAAAGATACGCTCAGCACACTAAAGGATGCGTCAGGTCGACAAAATCCAAGTTGCCTGTTAAGGTTGTTTTTCTAAAAATGTTTACTTCATTTCAAGAGGCAAGAGTTTTTGAAATGAAAATAAAGTCTTGGAAAAAGAGATCCTCTATTGAGAAAATGCTGAATAAGCCTGATAATATCGCTAAATATTGCCCGGTCGTCTAATGGTAGGACTGCGGACTCTGAATCCGTATATCTAGGTTCGAATCCTAGCTGGGCAACAGAAAGGGATTCCCCGCCCGTTTTCGGGGTAATCGCCCGCGCGCCCGCCCACGCGCG
>CAYSAM010000004.1:0-57350 GCA_964429015.1 uncultured Pseudomonadales bacterium
GATGGCTACTCTACAGACAAAACTGTAGAGATTGCTAAAAAGTATAAAGCAAAAGTACTATTAAGAGAAAACAATCCTATTTTCCACGTTCAAAAGCAAATAGCCAACAATGAAGCAAAATCTGATTGGGTGCTTCAACTGGACACAGATGAAGTTGTAAGCAAAGAAATGAAAGCTGAAATTCAAAAACTTTTGGGGGGTGAAAGCTTTGGAGTTAGCGGCTGGATATCACCAATTAAGCATAAAATTAACCAACTCCTAAAAATTTTCCCCGAGCCAAAACCCCTAGAAGAAGCAGCAAGTGCTTATTGGTTACCTAGAAAAAATTATTTTTTAAACCGATTTTTAGCTCATACTGGCCAGTATCCAGATCCTGTTATTCGTTTGTTCCAAAAAGGTCAAGCTTTTTTACCTGCAAAAAGTGTTCATGAACAAATGGTGGTCAAGGGAACTATTGGTTGGCTAAAAAGCGATCTAGAACACTACGGCACCCCCAACTTTAGTCGCTACTTGCTGCGAGAAAACCGCTACTCTAGCCTTACAGCCATGGAGCTAAAAGAGTTAAGGCTAAAAATAAACTTTTTCAATACGATCAACTATTTGTTTATAAAACCCTTAATTACTTTTTTACGGCTTTATTTTCGTTTCCGAGGCATACTAGATGGTTTCCCTGGGTTTGTATTTTCGCTTTATTCCGGGTTACATTTTGCCTTCGCCTATATGAAGCTATGGGAACTATATAAAAAGGAGGACCTCGCTATCAAGTAGTCCAGGCGATATAATTTCAGTGCATGAGTAAAGATATTAGAGTTCAGCTTATATTTCATAACCAATCAAAGGGAAGAGGTATCGGTGTCTACGGAGAGAATCTCCAAAATGAGCTCAAAAAAATTAAAGGCGTTAAACTTGTAGATAGTAGTCCCGATCTCATTCACTATACTTTTTACGATATTTTTTATCCCACTCTAAAAATAAACACCAAAATCCCTTGTGTGGTGACTGTTCACGACGTGACACCCCTAGTTATGTCCGATCGCTATCCAAAAGGAATACTCACAACCATTGGCCTTATTCGTCAATGGTTTCAGCTAAAGAAATCTTCGGCCGTTATAACTGACTCTGTTTGTTCAAAAAAAGACATCTCCAAATATCTATGGATAGACGAGAGTAAAATTTTTGTTACCCCGCTTGCTGCAAACGGTCTTTATAAAAAAAGTGTTTCAGAAAGCGAAAAAAAGAAAATAGCGGCCAAATACAATTTGCCAGAAAAGTTTATTTTAACTGTGGCAGCTGGTCCAAATCCTAATAAAAACTTACCAAATCTTGCTGAGGCTACCGAAAGACTGGGTATACCTTTGGTTATTGTGGGTGGAGGTATCAACCAAAAAATTGTTAAACCAGTAGAGCCGGAGTTAATTGATTTAGTAAGGTTAGAAGTTTACCCGCATTTGATAAGGTTAGATAACGTTCCAAACGAAGAATTGTTAATTCTCCTAAAACTTGCTACTAGCTACGTTCAGGCGTCCTACTATGAGGGTTTTGGTATCCCTTTACTAGAAGCTATGACGGCGGGGTGCCCAATAGTTAGCTCAAAAACTTCTAGTTTGCCCGAAATATATCCAGAAGGAACAATTACCTTTAATCCCAAAAATATTTCGTCAATTGAAAAGGGTATCAAAAAAGCCATTAATATGAAAGGTAAGTTATTAGAAAAATATCTTGCCACAAATAAAAAACGTTCCGAAGATTTTTCTTGGGAAAAAACTGCCCAAGCGACCAAAGAGGTTTATTTATCTGTCTTATGAAAAATTACTTAGAAGTAATCAAAACTTTTTTGGGTTGGAGATTTATATTGTTTTTTCTGTCTTTGCCTGTAATTGGTTTGGCGGGCAATCTAACTCCATTTGCAAATTTTGATGGTCTTCGCTATATAAGTATTGCTCAGGAAGGATATGGTACCCCCAACACTTTTTATAGTTACTCACTTTTTCCCCTATACCCACTCTTGATAAAGTTTTTATCTCCTTTGTTTGGTTACTTGTACTCTGGTCTCTTTCTCTCCCACCTGTTTCTTTTACTAAGTTTAATTGCCTTTTATAGACTTGCAAGACTAGATTATTCAAAATCAGTGGCTCAAAAAGCAATAATGTTGCTGCTTTGTTTTCCGGCTTCATTTTTTTTCGTATCTGTCTATTCAGAATCACTCTTTCTTTTTTTGAGTTTAACCTCAGTCTATTTTTGTCGTCAAAAAAAATACTTATTTTCTGTTCTTGTTGCCGCTCTTGCCTCATACACAAGAGCAGCGGGGATGTTTCTCTGGCTAATTATTCTCGTGGAATACTTAGAAGAAAACAAAGGTCAGATAAAAGAAATATTCAAGCCAAAATTATTATTGCTTTTAATACCACCGTTGGGCTTTGTTTACTATCTAAATTATTTACAGATTTACACAAGTAGTATTCTTAAATTTCTACCCTCTATTCCAAATAAGTTCGTTTTTTTACATCAAGTTATATTGCGCTATCTAAAAATGATAATATTTATTGATCACACAAGTAGTTTATTTTGGGTAATTTTAACCGAGCTCATAATTGGTTTTTTTATGCTCTACCTGTTAGTTGTTTCTTATAACAAAATTAGATTCTCATACTGGCTCTACTTTTTTATATCTTATTTGATTCCTACACTTTGGGGGAGCTACAGTGGCATTTCCCGATTTATCGTAGTTGTTTTTCCAATGTTTTATTTTTTAAGCTTCTGGCTAGAAACTAAACCACAAATTTATCAAAAGGCGTTTTATCTTTTTTCGTTTTTGTTAATGATCTTAAATATGAGTCTATTTTTAAAAGGAGTTTTTGTTGGCTAATGTTAAGTAGACTAAAAAAACTGGACACTCCTCTTTTTAGAGATTCAAGTATTTATTATCTTGGCAACTTCTTCTTAAATTTTTTTCGATACCTTTTTCACTTACTTTTATTAAGATTATTATCTCCAGAAGATTACGGTGAATTTTTAACCTACCTCTCGTTAATGTATCTACTTGCCATTCCTTCTGGAACCATAACGGGAGTTGTTACAAAGGCTGTTTCTGAATTTGTAGGGAAAAAAGATGGTCAGTCTTTAAATCTATTTTTCTATCAGATTATCAAAAAAACTTTTTTGGCAACCTTACTACTCTCAATATGTCTTTTGGCATTTTCAGGTTACCTATCAGTTATTTTCAAAGCTCATCAGCTTGCCTTTATAGTTTTGGGTATAGGAGTAATCTTAACCTTGTTTCAGACTGTTTCAAGCTCCTACCTTTCCGGTTTACAGCTTTTTGTTTTTCAGACAATTTTGGGATTTTTAGGAGTAATATTGACAATATCAATTAGTTTCTTGGCCATTAGAATGGGTTATGGTCCAGGCGGTGCTGTAATTGGCCAGACTTTAGCTGCTCTTATTACAACACTAATTGCATACCTAAAAATAAAAAAATATATTTACCCTCTTAAAAAGGGTAAAGTGAAGTTTTTGTTTAATTTAAAAAATTTTACTGGTTTTAGTTTTATAAATTCAGTAGGGGTAATGTCTCTTATATCAGTTGATATTCTCATGGTTAGAGTCCTCTTAAGTCTACAAGACTCTGGTATCTACTCCACTCTCTCAGTTATTAGTCGAACTGTTCTCTTTGGTCTAACCCCCATCTCTTCACTGTTATTGCCTATTGCCGCAAAAAAAGCATCGGAAGGTAAAAATCATTTTTTAGTTTTTTTAAAACTAGGACTAGTGATGGTAATTCTCAGCAGTATAGCTATAGCGATATTTTCTTTTTTCCCAAAATTTATTATCCATCTCTTTTCTGGAGCAAGTCATCCAACCACTGTCTTCCTACTACCGATTTTTGCATTATGCATGGTTTTATTCGCCTTAAATCAGTTTTTGCTAACCTATTTAATGAGTATAAACAAACAGAAATCAAATTTATTTTTACTTATCATTGCCCTAGCTCAACCTGCTTTAATCTATTTGTTCAAATATAGTTTGCATTCAGTTGTCCTGTGTAATCTTTTTTTGCAAATAACACTACTAACAACATTGATGGTTGTATACTTAAAACCAATATCTTCTAGTGTAAAAAATAATAATGACCACGTTAGTTAAAAACAGACTCATCCGCCACAACCCCAAAATGCTATCAGTAATAGTTCCTGCATATAATTGCAAAACTATTCACAATGATCTCATTAATATACAAAAATATTTAAAGACCATAAGAAACCATTATGAGATAATTTGCGTTGTTGACGGTCAAAAGTCTAAAAAAGATAAAACAAAAAAGCGCGCCTTGAAAGCGAAAAATGATCATATAAAAATTTATTCATATCATAAAAATAGAGGTAAGGGCTACGCTATTAGGTTGGGAATGAGTTATGCAAAAGGTGGGCTGATTGCCTTTATAGATTCAGGTGGAGATGTAAATCCCTCTGGTTTGGGGTTAGCTATAGAGCATATGAAATGGTACAAAGCTGATGTTATTGTTGGAAGCAAGCGCCATAAAGCAAGCAAAGTTACTTATCCCTGGCAGAGAAAAATTCTTTCCTTTTTTGTTCAAAAAGCAACCAAGTTGTTTTTTGGGTTAAATATTTCCGATACACAAACAGGACTAAAATTATTCAGAAGGGAGGTTTTGGTAAAAATAATGCCACGTCTTTTGGTAAAAAGATGGGCTTTTGACCTAGAAATGTTAGCAGTAGCAAACCACTTGGGTTTTACAAGAATATACGAATCTCCGGTTGAGATTAACTTAAAATTTGGTAGCAATGTCGGTATTTCTGCTGTCCAAAATTTTATTACAGACTACTTGGCTATAATTTATCGAATCTATATTCTAAAATATTATGACGATAATTATAAGGATCGTTGGGCAGGGGATAAGCGCCTTCATTTAAGATACAAATGATAAAACCACTTGTCTCAGTTATTATTGTCGACTACAAAAAAAGCAACCCTTATTTAAAGGAGGGACTAGATGCTATAGCCAAGCAAACTTATAAAAACTACGAAATAATTCTAATAACAGATTATCCCGTTGGTCTAGTCTCACCAAAACTGCGCAAAAAATCATATGGTAAATACGTAGGTCCTGCCAAAAAAAGAGATGATGGTGCAAAGATGGCAAGGGGTAGCATTTTAGCCTTTTTAGATGATGATGCCTTTCCTGATATAAACTGGCTAAAAGAAATGGTTAAAGAGTACAAAGACAAGGAAATCGTTGCCGTTGGTGGGCCAGGTGTAACACCACCGGGAGTGAGTTGGCAAGAAGATGCCTCGGGTTGGGCGTCAGCTTCTCCACTTGGTTCGGGAACATTCTCATATCGATTTTTACCTGGTAAAAGACAGCTTGTAGATGATTATCCATCCATGAATCTATCTGTTCGGCGCAAAGAATTTTTATCAATAGGGGGTTTTGATTCTAATTACTGGCCTGGGGAAGACACTAAGCTGTGCCTAGATCTTATCTCTAAGCTAAATAAAAAAATTATCTATAACCCAAAAATGTTAGTCTATCATCATCGGCGACCTGTTTTTAGAAAACACTTAATTCAGAATGGCAATTTTGGGCTACATCGTGGGTTTTTTGCGAGAATTCTACCCAAAACATCACTTAAGCCTATTTATTTCCTTCCGTCCTTATTATTACTAGGTGTCAGTTATTTAATTGCTGGATATATTCTGTCTATTATTGGTAGACAGGAATACGTAAATCTACCTTTTTATCTTCCAATTCTATATTTAACCTACCTTTACCTTTTTCTCTTGTTTGCAAACTCAATTTGGATCAGTAAATATACAAAAGGTAAAAAAACGTTTCAGGCCCTTTTTTCTATTATTGTTATTTTTGTTACCCATCTTTGGTATGGATTAAAATTTTTACAAGGATTACTATTTACTGATAAACTAACAAGATAGTTCTTGTATCCGGGCTTGATCGGGGATCTATAAAAAGGTTAGAATAACTAAATGCAAAAAATAATAACAGATGAAAATCAATCGGTGGGGGTAAGGGAAGATGGTTATACGGTCACGGTTGATCTCAATAAATGCATTGCCGCCGGCCCCTGTGCTATAGCTGCTCCAGGTGTTTTTGAAATACGCCCCGAAGATGGAAAGGCAATAATAAGCAATCCTGATGGTGAAGACCTCGATAAAGTACTGGAGGCCGCACGTTGTTGCCCAATTTTAGCTATTAGTATTAAAAATCAAGCAGGTAAACAAACCTTCCCCTAAGTCTTTGTCATTGCGAGGCACGACTTTAGGTCGGCCGTGGCAATCAATAAAAATATATTCATATAATGTTAAAAAAAACTAAAACAAAAAATAACAAACCTTTACGTTTAGTTGTTGGCTATCCACCAACACCGTCCGATAAAGGGGTAATGCTTTTATCGCAAAACCGACAATTTCAGTATTTTAATGCCAAAACCTACATCTACCCAATGGTACCTGCATATGCCGCCTCAAATGCCCAAGCAAATGGCTACAAAGTAAAATGGATGGATGGTATAGCAGATGAACAAAGTTTTGATGATTGGTTAAAAGAGTTAAAAAAATTTAAGCCAGATGTTTTAATGGTGGAAACCAAGTCACCTATAGTCAAAAAACACTGGAAGGTAATTGCCAAAATTAAAAAGGAGATGCCTAAACTTTTAACTGTTTGGGTGGGGGACCATGTTACGTTTGCTCCAGTAGAAATGTTCGAAAATTCACAAGTAGATTATTTGATTACAGGGGGTGACTATGATTTTGTAATTGTTAATCTTTTAAATCACCTTAGTAAGGGCGAGAAGTTGGAAGGGGGAGTTTGGTGGAGAGCTACAGATAAAAGAATAAAGGATAAACCTGCAGAAATTTTGGTTGCCAAGAGAAAACTTAAACTCTGCAACTCCGGTAAGCCAAGCATCGCCCACAATCTAAATGACCTCCCATTTGTAGATCGAGATTTAACTAAATGGGAACTTTACTCTGTTTATAATGGAAATTATAAATATACTCCGGCTACTTATATGTATTCAGGAAGAGACTGTTGGTGGAACAGATGTACTTTTTGCGTCTGGGATCACACTATAAACCCTATTGGCTCTTATCGCCGCTTCTCACCCCAGCGTCTTTTCGACGAGGTAAAGCATGTGGTGGACAAATACCATGTTAAAGAAATTTTTGACGACGCGGGGACATTTATGATCGGCAAGCCCCTGGCAGATTTTTGTAACTTACTTATAGACTCAGGCTACAACAAAAAAGTGGTTTTTGGATGTAATATGCGTCTTAATGCGCTAAAGCAAGAACATTACGACCTTATGGGAAAAGCAAACTTTAGGTTTATCCTTTATGGTATGGAATCTGCCAATCAAAAAACACTGGACAAACTAGATAAGGGTGTTAAGGTGGAGCAGATAGAAGAGGGAGTCAGAATGGCCAAAAAAGGAGGGCTAGATCCTCACTTAACAATTATGATGGGCTATCCTTGGGAAACTTATGAGGATGCCAAAAATACTGTAAATCTTGCCAAAGACTGTTTTAAAAAAGGCTATGTAGATACTCTTCAAGCAACCGTTGTCATTCCATATCCTGGAACTCCGCTTTGGAAAGAATGCAAAGAAAAGGGCTGGCTATTAAGCGAAGATTACGATGACTATGATATGCGCAAGCCTGTTATGAAGTCATCTTTAACAGAACAGCAAGTGTTAGAGCTAACTCAAGACTTATACAAGTCATTCTTAGGACCAAAATTTATTCTACGCAAGATTACCGAAATTAGAAGTTTGGATGATATAAAGTTTTTATTCATGGCGGGTTGGAGATTTTTGGGACACATGATGGACTTTTCACCAAAACAACTAAAGCGTTAAAATATTGCTTCGCTTTTGTTAATTAAAGAGTATAGAATAGGTGTAAAATGGTAAAAGTTGTTATAGTTTCAGGATTGCTGCCTTCAGGTCATTACACCGAAAACTTAGCGGGTGGGCTAAATAAAATAAAAAAATTAAAGCTCTTAATTTATACCGATTTAAGAAAAGAGAATCTCCAGGTAAAAAAATGTGGCAAAGTAATACCTGTTTGGTCAAAGTCTCCAAAGTTTATTTTTCAGATTTTGGGCAGACTCCTAAAAGACAAGCCAGACGTGGTTCATTTTCAGCACGAAATAAATATGTTTGGTGGGTTAGCAACGGCAGTTATCTTCCCTTTTTTGTTGATTTCAGCTAGATTTCTAAAAATAAAGATTGCTACTACAGTTCACGCCACAGTAAAATCCGACCAAATAGACTCTGAGTTTGTAGAAACTTTTAACCAAAACCCAAAAATAATTAAACCTATTTTTCTAAAGCTTTTTTTCCGTTTTCTCTATAAATCAATTTGCCAATTTTCTGACCTATGTTTTGTTCATACTAACACCGCAAAGAGCGTTTTGCTCAGTTACTACCCACATGGACAAAAAAAAATAAAAGTTATTGCCACCGCAATACCTTTGGTTGACAGTAAAAAATATAAAAAGGAAAAATACTTTTTATACTTTGGTTATATTGCTAGAAGAAAGGGACTAGAAAATCTTATTCAAGGGTTTAAAGAGTTCTGTAAAAAAAATCCAAAAAGTAAATTTAAACTGCTTCTAGCAGGTGGAGTCATCAAGGGTCAGGAAGAGTCACTGCAAGAGTTGCAAAAAACCATCAGTACGGCAAAGCTAAAAAACAAGATAAAGTATCTTGGTTTTTTAGAGAAAAATATTCAAAACAAGCTTTATAAACAGGCCTACGGTGTAGTTATTCCAGCAAAACTCTCCATAAGTGCAAGTGGACCACTTTACCATGCCTTTAGTCATGGTAAGTTTGTTCTGGCCTCAAACGTTGGGCACCTTAAAGACGAAATAAAAAGTGGCTATAATGGCTACCTTATACCAAATACAGACTGGTCACGAGGATTTTCCAAGGCAATAAAGAATCCTATTTGGGTAAAAAAAATTGAAAGTGGATCGCTGTTTACTGCATATCAAAGAACACCACTTAAAACAGCAAGGAAATACTTTAAGTCTTATAGCTTACTTTTACAAAGAATGTATAATAAAAAAAATGAGATCGCTTAAATATAATGGCAGCATGGTTTACGACTCCTTAACAGATGCAGAAATCAGAGCCAACTATCAACATAAACACGTTGTAGATTTGTACCTTAAACATTTTAAGGACAAAAAAGTTCTTGATGCGGGGTGTTGGACAGGCACAATAGAAAAAGAGGTTTCTTCACGAAAATTTAAATGCGAAATAGTTGGTATAGATCAAAATAAAGCAGCGCTTAAAACCGCCAAAAAAAGTTTTCCTCAGTATAAGTTTTTTCAGATAGAGCTAGATTCACCAGACAAAAAGTTTGTAAAAAAGCACGGTGGAACTTTTGATACCATTGTTTTTTTGGATGTTATAGAGCACATACCAGTAGGTACAGAGGTTAAAGTGCTTAAGTTCTTAAGAAAAATGCTCAAGCCGGGCGGGGTAATTATCCTTAGTACAATGTTGGATCATAAATATAACTTTATAGACCCAGCCTGGTTTTTTGGTCACAGGCACTATAAAGCAAGCAGAGTTCGAAAATTTCTAGTTTCAGCTAAGTATAAGGTTAAACAACTCCTTAAAATAGGCAATCTCTATTGGGACCTGGACCTACTGTATCTCTACATCTACAAACATATTTTTAAAACAGAATACAGAACTACCAAAAGTATGTATAAAAACATCTATCGAGGTATGAAAGAACCTCAAAAATACGCTACTAGAATTTACGCCCTTGCCAAAAAATAATATGGTAATTAAAGATAGAAACTTAATTGCCAAAATTATATTTCCCAAATCTATATTGGGTGAAAAGATCAAAAAAGGCACAAAAATACTGGATATTGGTTGCGCAACTGGTAGCTTTCTAAAAAAATGTGATCAATATGGCCTCAAAACCTACGGTTTAGATTTTTCCAAAAAACTTCTCAAAAAAGCTAGTAAACAAACTAAGGCAAAACTTCACTGTGGTAGTGCAGAAGATCTCTCGGTTTACAAGGACAATTTTTTTCACTTGTTAACTGGCTTTGATGTTATTGAGCACTTATCCAGTCCTTATACATTTTCAAAAGAAGCCTTCAGAGTATTAAAGCCAAATGGAAAAATAATTCTAACTACTCCAAATCTAAATTCTCTCGGTCGCCTAATAATGGGAAAAAAATGGCATGGCTACTCCGATAAAACTCATCGCTACCTTTTTACTCCAGAGTCACTGTCTTACACGCTGGAAGCTGTAGGTTTTAAGGTGGTAAAGTTAGAGTCACCATTTCATCCTTTACCAAAATTTGTTCAAAGTTTTGTAAACAAAATTGGTTTGGGTGGTCAAATTTGGCTTGTTGCTAAAAAATGATCAAAAAGGTACTAATCAATATCCGTCAACTTCAGTTTAGATATACCGGAGTCCAAAGTTATATCTATAACCTATGCATTTCACTTGTTAAAGAGTTTCCTCATATCCACTTCGACCTAGCTACCTTAAACTACCAAAACGATAATCAGTATATTGAAACGCTGAGAAAAAACTCAAACACAACTATTTTAAACACGGAGGCAGGGAGTTCCTCATTGGTAGACATATACTTTGATCACTTTTTGGTTTCCAAGCTTGTTACCAAACAAGATATCTACTTTAATCCCGTAAACATAACCCCAGTCTTTAAAAAACCAGGTGTTAAATACGTTGTTGGGGTTCTAGATCTTTGCACCTTTATTGTCCCCAAAACAACTACTCTTTTATTAAAAACATACTACAGACTTTTTCTCCCCGGAAGCTTAAAAAGAGCTGACAAAATTATAGCTATATCAAAAAGTACCAAAAAAGATATTATAAAAATATTTAAAACAAACCCAAAAAAAATATCCGTAGTTTATTTAGGTATAGACACTAAGATACTCAAATCAAATTACAGCATCAACCAAAAAAAAGAAAAATATTTTTTAACTATGGCTACATCGAGAAGAAAAAATATTCAGAATGTCTTAAAAGCTTTTGCTGCCTTTTCTAATATGTTTCCCAGCATTAAGTTTAAAATAGTTGTCAATAATCCAAAACTAAGTGAAGAGGTAGGAGTTAGTCTAAAGAAGTTAAATATAAAAAATAAAGTTGAACTGATGGAAAATTACATTTCCAAAGAAAAGCTCTCTAGTCTGTATTCCAGTGCCTTAGGCTTTGTGTATTGCCCAGTCTACGAAGGTTTTGGCCTACCGGTACTAGAGGCGATGAGCAAAAACTGTCCAGTAATTACTTCAACAACATCTAGCTTGCCAGAAGTTGCTGGAAAGTCGGCGCTTACGGTTAATCCGCACAGTTTTCAGGAAATTGCCAAGGCGATGACTTCAATAGCTGAAAATTTACCTTTAAGGCAAAAAATGATACTCGAAGGTCAAAAAAATATCACTAAGTTTAGCTGGAAGAAAAGTGCTCAAAAAGTAATAGCAGAATTTGACAAACTATGAGCAAAAAAATATTAATTTTTGACATTAGCTACTTAACTGGAAACAATCGTACCCCAATCATTTCCAAAGTTTTAATTTGGCAAAAAAAGGGTATTAAGGTTGATATTTTTTGCACCAAAGAGGCTAAAGTTGAATACTCTCAAAAACTAAAAAACATCAACTATATTCTTTTACCTTTTGCCAGTAGTTCGTCAAACAGGATTGTTTTAATATTCGAAAATCTAAAAAGAAACTTTTTAGCTCTTTTTTGCATATTTAAAATATTAAAGTCTAGTTACCACGCTTTCTACTCAATATCTGCAGTTCTCGACCTTGTAATGTTTCCGTATTTGTTGAAAATAATAAATCCAAAATTAAAGTGGGTTGTTGTTTTTGATAATACTGTTGAAAAAAATGAACCTGGTAATAAATATATAAAATTTTTGGCTTACTGGTTCTACAGACTATCACTATTTTTTTTAAGAAGTGCTAATACTGTTTTTGTGGTAACGCCACTTTTAAAAGTAAAACTCCTAGAGGAAGGGTTTGTTGATAGCAAGTTGATAATTACGGGAAATGGCGTGGAACTAGATTTAATAAAAAGTATTAAGAGTCCCAAAAAAATTTACGACGGTTTGTTTGTGGGTCGAATAAATGAAAGCAAAGGTGTCTATGATCTACTAAATGTTCTAAAAATAATTTGCAATAAGTACCCAAAATTTATTATGGCTTTAATGGGTAGAGGTGACTTGGACTCCGAAAGAAAATTTTTGGATAGAGCAAAAGAGCTTGGGCTAGATAGAAACATTTATTTGCTAGGTTTTAAGAGTGGAGACAAAAAAATAAAAGTCTTTAAACAGTCTAAAATTTTTATTTTCTTAAGTCCAAGTGAAAGTTTTGGGGTGGCCCTTTTAGAGGCGGTGTGCTGTGGCCTACCAGCAGTCGTTTACGATCTAAAACCATACCAGTATATATATAAAAACAAAGAAATCACTAAATTAAAAATTGGTGACTATGAAGGAGTTGCAAAAGAGGTAATATATCTATATAAAAATAAAAAATTTAATAATGAGAATGGTAAAAAATTATTAAACAGATATAGTTGGGATATAATTTCCAAAATAGAACTAAATGCGATAATAAAATGAAACAGGTAAAATCTACAGTCTACGATAAGGACTTCTTTAAGAGAGTATATGGCGCCGACAATCATAGTTTTGATTTTTCTTCTGGAGTGTCTAAAGACTATTACAAAGAAATGGTTGATTTAGTTAAGCTAAAAAAAAGTGACACAATTGTCGATTATGGGTGCGGAAATGGCAATCTATCTTTTTTATTGTGGAAAAAATATCACTGCAAAATAATCGCTTTTGACTACTCAAAAGATGCAATCGATATATGCAATGAAAGATTAAAAAACTTTAAAAAAAGGTTTCCTCAAATGGATATAAGCTTTTTGGTTGCTAATAATACAAACCTGCCTCAGCTTACTAAAGTAAGGGCAGTATATTTTTGTGATGTGGTTGAGCACATGTATGATAACGAAATAAATCTTGCTATAAGTAACATAAAAAGTTGGAGTCAAAGAAAAATAAAAATAGTTATCCACACCGACAATAACTACTACCTGCGATTTGTAAGACCTGTTATTGTATTTTTTATGATTCTACTAGGCAAAAAAACGGTTTCGCAGGCAATGTCCGACAAACAGGAGGAAAGCAGAGTTCATATCAATCTTACAAACCCAAATATTTTAGCTAAAAAGCTTAAACAGCTTAAAGTAAAACATCTTAAAACTCTGTATCCAAAAGTCACAAAAGCAAAAATAAAAAAACAGCTTTCGGTCTTTAGAGAAATAAACCCTATTATCTCTTTTTGTTACTTTGCCTTAAACTTAATTCCTTTTCTTTCGCCTAGTTTTTACTCTGTTTTTCGGCTTAATGGCATAGGCCATAAGAAAGTTTCCATGTCGCGGATCAAGTTTGCAAAAAAAGTCAGAAAGCCAGCCAAAAAAAGGTAGATATCCGGTAGAAGATAGTGTAATTTTTTTAAAACCGGTTACTTCTAGCATTTCATATAGTCCTCTGTAAGCCAAAACTCTTACATGTCCTACTGTTCCGGTAACTCCAGACTTTTGATATTTATCCAAAAAATCCTGATCTTTTTTTACACCCAAATGCCAAGTTAGAGGGTTTCCAAGGTTGTAACCATTAATACAGGTAGTGGAAAATGGCTGCCAGCCCAGAGCTAGTGATAATACATTCACCCAAGAAGACAAATTTTCAGTTAGTATAATCAGCCTCCCCCCTGGCTTAAGGCATCTGAAACATTCTTCTAAATATAGACGCGTGTTGTGCATATGTTCTATGTTTTGGCTCGATAGAATTAAGTCAAATTTACTAGACTCAAGATCCCATTCAGAGTTCAGATCACTTTTTACGCATTTTATTCCCTTATTGGTGGCTAGCTTCCTTGTTTCGTCTACATACTCAATTCCATATATACTTTTTGGCTTAACCTTTTTTGCAAACTCCATAGTAAAAACTCCATCCCCGCAGCCAATATCCAGCATTTTACCGACTCTCTTACTAGCAGCTAGCAAAGTGGCTCGTTTGTTTAGCTTGTCTAGCCCATCATCAAAAGCTAAAGGGGAGTACCACTTAAGAAATTTTTTTATTATCATTTTTTCTATTATACTTAATAAGCCAAATATAATTATTGGTAAGATACAAAAGTGAAAGACATATTTATAAAAAAATGGTATTTTTTGTTGCTAATTGGGGCATTTTCTTTTTTTGTTTGGTCTATATTAGATAAAAACTACTATATAGGTGGCGATGTAATGTTTCCACTATACGGGACAGACTTTTTCAAAAAAATATTTCTCTGGAATAGTGGCGGTGAATCTCTGGAGTATATGCACTTTTTTTGGTATTTGTATTTTGGTTTGTTACGCCAAATGGGTTTTTCTGGATATGTTGCCCAAAAAGTTCTTATTGTTTTGCTTGAAGTGATTGGCTTTCTGTTCAGTTTTCTTTTGTATAAAGAGCTGATACCTCACAAAAATTCAAATGAGGCAAATAAATGGGCTGTTCTTTCTGGAGCAATCTTTACTTTTAGTCCAATTTACTTTTTGCTTGTTACAGCTTATCTTCCACTATACGGTTTTCCAGTCTGTCTATATCTATTGGTTAGATATCTTAAAAAAAAGAGTTTTTTATTAGAAATAATCTATGCGTTTTGTTTAAACTTTTTTCTGTTTATCGACTTGCCACAGCCAAAAATAATTATAATTTTTGTTGCTGTTAGTTTTTGTCTTTTATTATTAATATCAGGCACTAAGGGTATTTCAATATGGAAGCTCTTTTTTAGGTTTTTAAATCTAAATATTACAGCCCTTATTCTCAATTCTTGGATAATTTTGCCTTATTTGTATAGTGTCTTATATGGATCTGTGGCCAACTTCTCAAATAATTTGGCCTCTCACCACGGAACTGCCGATATGGGGTCTGCTAGCTTATTTTATATTTCTCGCTTTTTTAATTTATCTTTAACTACAATCTATCCTATTATTGGCAAGTATCTATTATCTGTTCCCTTTAGTATCTGGTCATATTTAGGTTGGTTTATTATCGCTTTTGGATTGTCTGTAAACAACAATTTCAAAACACAGAAGACTAAAATTATGCTTCTATTTTTTTGTTTGTTGTTTATTTTTCTGGCCAAAGGACCAAATCCACCTTTTGGTGAAATATACACCAAATTGGTTGTTGTAGTGCCAATATTTAGAATTTTCAGAACAACATCATCTGTAGTCCTGGGATCTCTTGTTTTTTACATTTTGCTACTACCACTAACTCTTTCTCAGATCAGTAAAAAATACCATTTTAAAAACCTATTTACTGTATTTTTTATTTTTACCGTTTTAATGGGATATCCCATTATTTTAGGCCAGAAGTACTTTAACGCAGAAAAGAAACAGGTATCTGGTAGGGGGGTAAAAATACCAAGCGAATATTTTGAGGTAGCCAAAAAAATTGACAACTTAGACGAAAACTATTCTATATTGCAGTTACCATTTCCAGATGGTTATGTTCTTAAAAACTGGGATTATTTCGGTGCTGATCTTGTTTATTGGATAAGTACCGCCCCCACCCTTCATCGACCAGATCAGCCTGGCCTAAGTCTGGAAAAAAATAGCTTAAACCTGGAAACTTTTAGTCAAAACAACCAGTTTCTTTTAAATAATGTTAGTCATGTGCTTATTCAAAAAGACGCTTCAGACTCACCTAACTGCAATCTAAGCGATTTAGGTAAAGTAGTTCATACTGATAGTTTTTTTAGCTTGCTTGAAGTTGATAAAAGATATACATATCCAAAAATTTATGTTCCAAATCGTTATCTATCCCCAAAAAATTATCAAGATATAGGTACTTTATCTTTCATTGACCCTGAGCTAAAAAAAACACTTTGTGTTAAGGTGCAAAATGATTTCAAGATTAAGGCTAGTGATTCAAATATAGCGGCAGTTAACATTAAAGATTTAGATCTCCTTATAAAAGACGGAGTATCAACAGATTCTGCAAACATTAGCGAAATAGTCGTAAAAAGAATTAATCAAACAAAATACAAGGTAAGTATTCCAAACGCAAGTGATAACTTTAGTATTGTTTTAAATGAAAAATACAACACAGGATGGAAAGTTTATTTAAGTGATGATAAAGATAATCAGTCTGCAAATAACAACTTATCAGAGTCGCATCGCGGCGTTCAGTATCAGAAAAAAGATTTCTTTGAGCCTTTTTTGCAAGACTGGTTTAAAAAGCCTCTAGTTGAAGAGCAAAACCATTACCTAGCAAATGGATACGGTAATGGCTGGGTCATAAGTAGCAAAAAAAACTCTGGCAATACTACAAGCTTAAATATAATTATTGAGTATTGGCCTCAAAGACTATTATATTTAGGGTTAATAATTTCCATTACTTTTACCTTTTCCAGAATAATTTATATTTTGACCTTAAAACTCAAAAAAAATGCTTAAACTTGTTACAAAAATCCTATCACTATTAGCGCTATTTGCACTTGGAACAGTCTGCACTTATTTCTATTTAATTCAAAGTGGTTTTGGAATTTTTAATCTACTTACACCCGGAGTTAATTCTAGTTTAGAGTCATATGGATTTGACGAATTTATGGTAGGAGACAAGGCTACAGGCCACTTTACCTCTGCACACAATAATCTGGGCATAGTAGCTGTAAGGTTTACAAACAAAAACAGAGACAGTAGAGATGTAGTTATCTTTAGAATCAAAGAAGACGGTTCCGGCACCTGGTACTATGAAGCAAAATACAATACCGACCAGTTTCTCCCAGGTAAACTATTTCCTTTTGGCTTCCCTCAAGTTGAAAACTCTAAGGATAAAAACTTTATTTATGAAATCGAATCAACGAATGGAGCTACGGGTAGCGGAATTTTTTTGGATTATCAAAAACCAGTCTACGTTTCAGCATACTTTTTTAATAAAAATGATGTAATGGGGGATCTAAAAAGTACCATTAGCTTTATATTGCAAAAATCTAAAAATATTTTTGAAAATAAAACAGATCTAATTCAGGTAATTATCTTTTTTATACCAGCCGTTTTTATAACTATTTACTTGTTTTTCGGGAACAAAAAAACTCCAGCACTATATTTATTATTTTTTACTGGAATCATTTTTGACATATTTTTGGTTCCCAATAACTCCACCTTTTTGATGATATCTTTAACTTTTATTTGGATGTTTGCAAAACTAAAATACAGAACTAATTCAATTTTTACAATTTACAACATTCTTATTCTATTACTGTTTAGTTTAACTGCAGCGTTATTAAGATATGTATCATATGCAGAAAAAACTACAGTCTGGGTTTATATACTTTTTTTCTATTTGTTTTTTGAACAATTGCAAGAGATTAAAATTGGATTCAAAAGTTCAATTGACCTTAACTTTCTAAAACAAGTTTCAATTGGTCTAGCGCAAAAAAACAGAATCAAAATAAACAAAATTATTCCAGTTTTAATAACAGGGAGTTGTATATTCATTGCTTACCTATTAATCGAAAGCATCATTTTAGTTAAAAATAGTTTCAAAATTTATACCGAGTACTTTTCAGATGGAATTCCAAGTGTTATTTTGTCCCAATTTATTTTTGGAATAACAATAATTTTTATTTCATATTCACTCCTTTTCATGTTTTTTATCAAAATAAAAATAGCAAAAATAATCCCAATTCTAATATCAACAGTACTACTATTCCAGATCACAAAAATATTTGTAAGCAACTCAACTTCATTCCAATATGTACCTAAAATTATTTCTCTAACGCCGCAAAAAACCACTGAGGCTTGGGTGGATGTAACTGTTAACGGCTTGAACTTTGAAGACAAGCCTTTCGTTGGTAAGTTGTTTTTGTCTGGGGAAGAACAATTTGAAAACATAATAAACTGGAGTAATAAGAGTATTATTTTTCGCACCAATCCTTCCAAAACAAAAAGTGGAAATGTCTGTGTTCAAACCTTAAGCAGGGGCGAAAGCAACTGCTTACCTTTTGAGTACAATTTCTCCAAAAAGTAGTTATTATTTTCTAATATCTTCTAACATCTTCTAGTATCTACTAAGTGTAAAATAAACTTGTGAACTGGCTAAAAAAATACTACTATCTATTTCCCGTACTCCTTTATTTGCCAGCTTTAAGCAATTTTTTTTCTGGGGACGACTGGTTTCACTTGCGCCTAACTCAAATTGACTCATTCCAACAGTTTTTTAACTTTTTTTCTTTTTCTCAAAACCAAGAAACAGCCAGTTTTTACAGACCACTCTCAACTCAAGTATTCTTTTTTCTTTTTCAAAAGCTCTTTGGTCTAACTGCCTGGCCATATTATCTTTTTGGTCTCATTCTTTTTGCTTATATTCTTTACCTCATCAAAAAACTCTCCGAAGTTTATCTATCATCTACCACCTACCATCTACGATCTACCATCTATCACCTGCCATCTATCATCTACGGACTATCTGTTTCCAACTTCACCAGGGTTTACTTTCTTTCTGCTTATCAGGAGCTTTTCCTGGTTACTTTTTCACTACTTACTCTAATAAACTACAAAGTTAAACCAAAACTCTCTTTATTATTTTTTATTTTAGCTCTTATGTCCAAGGAAACAGCCATTGTCCTCCCGGCACTAATCCTACTCCTAAACTATAAATACATAAAAAATAATTTCCAAAGTCTACGATTTACAATCTACTCTGCTACCATCTTAAGCGTAGTTTACTTAAACTATCGCCTTCTTCATTTTGGTCTTGCTACTGGTGACAGTTATCTCTGGAACTTTTCACCCACAAAAATGGTAAACACTTTGGGTTGGTATACTGCTTGGTCTTTTGGTGCTCCAGAACTTCTAGTGGACTATGTAGGAAGTGGACTCAGATTAATTCCAAGATTTTTTATAGATTATCCGTACTGGTGGCCAATAATAGTTTTCCCATTGCTGATACTACTTATCGGTACGCTTGTGGCGTTTCTTTTTAACCTTTATCGTCATCGCGAAGAGACAAGGTCTCTGTGGCGATCTCCAGCACGGGGATTGCTTCAGTACTTCGTAATTCGCAATGATAGTGTTGGAAAGTTCGCTTTGTTTTTTGTTATTTCACTTCTACCTGTTTTGTTTTTACCTCAGCATAAGTTTGCCTTAGAGCTTGGTTTGCCTCTCGTTGGTTTTTCTCTCGCCCTTGCCATGTTGTTGACTGTTTCTAGTAAATTCAACTTTTTGAGTTTTTGTTTTTTTGTACTTTTTATTTTCTATAACCTTTCCATGAACTACCTGACCTACACCAGGCACTACTCAGTAAGCAGAAGTCATATTTCCAAAAAGATTTACGAATACTTTTCTCAAAACTATCCCACGCCCCCAGAATACCAGTACTTTGAGTTTATTAATGACGCGCAAGATAACGGGAATATTTGGGGACAGTCTAAACAAATCTCTCAAAGCTTGTCTGGGTCGGAATTCTTCAGGGTCTACTACCACCAGCATGCCTACAAGGTTTATTATCATGATACGGCTGGCGAGAGACCGTCACCTCTGGGCTTCTTGCCAATAGAAATTAGTACAAAGAAATTTTTAAACCAATGACCAAAAAAACCAGAATCTCCATTCTTCTTTTAGCCTTTATTTTTCTATTTGGATTTTTTCTTAGAGTTTATCGTCTAAATTTAAACATTCCAGAACTTTACTCTGACGAAGTAGGGCATTACTATTTTTACAATGCTCTCAAGTCTCCAAACACAACTCTGGTTAGTAAGCTATTTTTTCTACCTTTTACTTTTACCTGGATATTTGGTTTAAACCCCTTTGGAGTTCGTGTTGCCTCGGTACTTTTTGGCTCGCTCACCATAATCGCTGGTTACTATTTTGCCAAAACTATCTCCAAACAAACTGGAACTAATTTGTACTTAAGAATTGCTCTGGTCTATTCTGCCCTCATGGCGGTATTACCTTGGAATTTTTCAATTAGTAGACTCGGTCACACTCACGTGCCCATTATTGTTTTGACAGCCTTACTGCATCTATTTTTGTATATAAAATCCAAAACAAACCTTGAAAAATTAGCCTCATTTATTCCCTTTTTAATTGGGTCTTACTACTATCCAAATCTTCTGCTAATGTCGCCCCTAATTTTGCTTCTACCCATAAAAGAGATTTTTTTTGGTAATAAATCTAGATTGGTACAAAATCTTTTACTATTTTTCGCCTTTGGCTCTGTTTGTTTAGGCTTATTAATTTTTAAATACGAGGTGTTTAGTAAAACCGCTAGGGGGCTAGATTTGGCAATTTGGAATGATGTCAACACTACTTACAATACAGATAAATTCAGAGGTCTTTCCCAAAAGTCTGATGTAAGTATTTTTTCTCTGCACCAAAACCCCGAAATAATACTAAACAAGGTTTTTTTTAATAGACTTTCCGCTACGGCTCAAGTTTTTACTAAAAACTATTTTTCCTTTTTTAGTCCCAACTTTCTATTTTTAAAAGGTGATAATATTCTTCGCCACTCCACTGGAATGGTAGGGAGTTTTTATCTGTTTCTTCTTCCCTTTATGTTGTACGGAGGATATCTCTTTTATAACAATCAAACCACAAGAAACAAAATTATTTTTACCACCTGGTTACTGGCTTCTCCAATTCCAGCTGCCATTACCAAGGATGGCGACAGTTATCTTTTAAGAGCTATAACCCTTATGCCACTATTAACCTATTTTTGTTCTTTGGGAATTGTAAGCTTCTTATCTGTTATTAATGCTTGGCGATATAAAGCTGTTTACTTACTAGTTCTGGGAACCATTGCATTTTCCTCAATTTTTTACTACTTTTTTGGTTATTTCCATGTTTATCCGGGTTTAGCTAAGGACAGTTTTGAGTATGGCTTTAAAAACCTTTCTGACTTTCAGCTCCTCCACCCAAAAAAACTACTCATAACTTGGGAAGATAAATACCCATATCTTCAATTTTGCTTTTGGCAAAATAGGCCAATAGCTGGCTGTAAATTTGAGGATACAAATACAAGAGAAGTAAGTGGAGAAAGTCGAGCTGATCTGCCAATAAGTAACTTGCTTTTTAGCTTGCCAAAAAACGAAATAGATTTAAACAAAATCGTCAATAAATATCAACCTGACTACATTGCTGTATCTAGCCGATACTTTAGTATGTACCCAAATTTCTTTACTAACAAAAAACTAGCTGCAGAAATAAAAAATCCAGACGATACTGTTAGCTTTAGAGTATATTTACTAGATTAACTATAGTAAATTTTTTTCGTTGTACAATCAAAAATATGTCCAAACAAAAAACCGCGGTTATTATTGGCGTTAGTTCTCAAGATGGATCTTATTTAGCTGATCTATTATTATCAAAAAACTATCGTGTCGTTGGTACTATTCGCAGATCAACCACATTAGTTCACGAAAACATAGAACACCTCAAGGGGAAAATAATTATTACCGCTGCAGATCTTATCGATCAAGAGTCACTCAATCGGGTAATGCAAGAATATCAGCCAGACGAAGTTTACAATATTGCTGCACAGTCTGTTCCTGGTGATAGTTGGAGTCATCCGATGTATACAGGTGAAGTTACCGCATTAGGACCCGTAAGGGTCTTTGAGGCCGTGCGCCACTTTTGCCCAAAAGCAAAGGTTTATCAAGCCACTTCTCGCGAGATTTATGGCGGAGTAGAGGGTGTAGAAAGTGCAAACGAACAAACTCCAGTTTTTGCTAACAATCCTTACGGTATTGCCAAAGCTTACGCTCACATGATGATTGATTGTTATAGAAAGTCGTATGGGATGTTTGTTTGTGGGGGCATGCTTTTTAATCACGAGTCTCCAAGAAGAGGACTGCATTTTGTTACTCGCAAAATTAGTATGGGTGTTGCCTGTATAAAGCTTGGTATAAAAAACCCTCCTATAAACGAGTTGGGTGAGCCCCTCGTTGACGCGAATAGTAAGCTTCACCTGGGGGATCTTAATGCCATGAGAGATTGGGGTTATTCTAAAGAATATGTCGAAGCAATGTGGCTAATGTTGCAGCAAGATACTCCAAAAGATTTTGTAATTGGCACTAACACAAATTATTCAATAAAGGACGCTTGTAAGGCTGCTTTTGAACATGTTGGCTTAAATTGGGAAGATCACGTCATTTCAAACCAAAAACTTATTAGGCCCACAGAAATTACAGACATGAAAGGGGACTTCAGTTTAGCCAAAAAAGAACTAGGTTGGGAACCTAAAGTCTTTATGCCCGAACTTATGGCGCTAATGGTAGATTCCGATCTTGACTGGCTAAAATCCCATAATGTAAAATAGGGTATGTCAGAAAGACCTAAAGTAATGGTGACTGGAGCCTCAGGGTTTTTTGGTGCCACGATGATGGAACATTTAAGTGGTGAAGACGTTATTGGTGTAACTAGAAACACTGACACCGAAATAGCTGAGAGGCTTGGCCTAAAAAAACTAGATGTGGGAAGTAAAGAGGATACCGCTCAATTTATTCATGATCAATTACCTGAAACTATCTTTCACTTTTATGGTGTCTCAAGACCTAAAGAAGTAGCAGAAAATCCCTTAGTAGCAAAGACGGCAAACATTGATTCGGTCTTAAATATTTTAGGTGCTATCCATAATGCTAGGAAAAAATTTACAAACTATAATCCATGTGTTGTGGTTTCTGGTTCGGTTGAGCAAATAGGAGATTCAAAAATACCAGAACAAATTTTAGACGAAACTTCTCCAAGAAACCCTCAAAATTTATATGCTACCCAAAAGCAAGAGATGTCTGAAACATTTTTGAGCCTTTGTCAAAAACTTAACATCGATGGTTATGTAGTTCTTCAGGGTCCAGCTACAGGTTCTAGTCCTAGTGGTGAAGTTAGTCAAAGCCTTGGGTTTTTAATTCCAGATATGGCCGCTCAAATCGCTATATTGGAGCAAGGTGAAACAGATGGTGTTGTAATCACTGGTAATATTAACCACAAAAGAAATATTGTCAATATTAATGACGCCATCGCCTCGTATATTGCACTGGCTACCAAAAAACCAATTTCTGGGGAGTACTTAGTTTGTGCTGATAAAAGTGTAGCACTAAGCCATGTTTTAAAGGTTATGATCGAAAACGCAAAAATAAATTTAACTCATCAGGTTGACTCTTCTAGAGGTTTTGGTAAAGCTACAGATCGCTACTATACTCACCAAAAAATTACTACTGCAACTGGTTGGAAGCCAAAAACATCTATCGAAGAAACAGCAATTGACGTTCTCAACTTTCAAAGAAAGCAACTAAGAGAATTGGATGGAGTAAGATAAAACAGTGAAAAAACTACTCAATGCTCTTAAATCCCAAACCATAAAGGATAGTTTTATTGTTTTTGTCGGTTTAGGAGTTACGGCATTTTTAGGTTTCGTTTATACAGTTATCATGGCTAGAGTTTTAAAGCCAGACAGCTTTGGTGTTTTTGCCTCCATTACCTCACTTATCGCAATTGTTTACAGTTTAGGTGATCTTGGTATTGGACCGGCAATAATTAGTTTTTTACCAAAAGCAAAAGACAAGAAAAAACTCATTGAAACCACTTTTTGGTTTCAGTATTTTATTGGACTTTTTATAGCTTTGTGTTTTTGGCTACTATCTCAAAAATCGATGTATATCATTCCTGGTTCTACCTCTCAGCACTTTTTATTGGTTGGCTCACTGTGTTTTAATTACATTCTTATTGGTTGGATGCAGTCTGTCTTTACTGCTGAAAAAAACTTTATTAAACTATCAGCAAGTCAAATAATTGACGCCGTCATCAAAATTTCTCTTGTTTTTTTCTTTTTAAAGGTTGGCAAGTTAAACACTTCAACTGCGATTATGGCCAACTGTCTTTCAACTGTGGTGGCTATATTTTTAACTTTTTGGCGCAGCTTACTCCTAATTAATTTTGGTTTTAGTAAAAATTCGTTTTCCAAAATATACCACTACTCAAAGTGGATTGCTTTATCTAGATTTTTTTCTGTTTTTTATTCGCGCATAGACGTGCTTTTACTCAACCTTCTTACTACAAGTTTTGCAGCAGGCATATTCGCAGCTGCTAGCAGAGTAACTCTTTTGTTTGCCATGATTGTTTCTAGCCTGGGAGCTGTTATCAATGCTCGCTTTGCAGTCTTTGTAAGCCATAAAGAAGTTAGGGATTATTCCAAAAAACTTTTTTTGCTAGTTGGTTTAATATCCTCACTGCTGTTACTAACAGTCATTTTTGCTAAGCCAATAATTGTGTTTGTATTTGGTGGAAGCTTTATTCAATCAGTGTTGATTTTTCAGTTACTAGCATTATCCATGATCCCATTTTTATTTTCGGTTATTTTTACTGCCGCCCTACTTTATACCTACCACCAAACCAAGTTTTATGCCTATACAAGTCTGATTCAGTTTGTTTTAATAGTTGTTATAGACCTATTATTTATCCCAAAAATTGGCGTCTACGCTCCTATTTTGGGATCAGCCATTTCTAATCTATTGGTTTTTGTTATTTCTGCTGTCAAACTATTAAGTCTGTTCAAAACAAATTCTTTCAACTCAAAAAAGGTTGTATTTTAATATACAGTATAGAGCCCAAACGCCATCTCGCCAATTTATTTTTTTACCCTGGTCGTATTTTCTGCCTTTGTAACTTATTCCCACCTCATAGACCCTACAGCTCATTCTTGCAATTTTTGCAGTAATTTCAGGCTCAAAACCAAATCTATTTTCCTTAATTCTTATTTTTTTTATAATTTCAGTTTTGAAAACTTTATAACCAGTTTCCATGTCGGTTAAATTTAGGTTGGTTAACATATTAGAAATCAGAGTCAAAAATTTGTTTGCCACCATATGCCAAAAAAATAATACCCTGTGAGGTCTGTCACCCATAAATCTTGAACCATATACAACATCCGCATACTCATCTAATATGGGTTGTAGGAGGTTTACAATTTCTTTTGGGTCATACTCCAAATCAGCATCCTGTATTAGGACCATATCACCCGTCACCTTTTTTAATCCTGCTCTTATCGCAGCACCCTTTCCTTTGTTTTTTTTCAGCCTTACAACTTTAATCGTTACACCACTTTTTATATTTTGTTTTTTTGATTTTTTGATTTTTAAAAAAGTATGGTCTGTGGAACCATCATCCACAACGATAATTTCTTTTCGAACATCTCCAGTGACCGCCTCCACAATTTCAGTAATGGCCCTCCCAACAAAATTTCTTTCGTTGTATACAGGAACGATAATTGAAAGCTTTCTTTTCATTTATTTGTATAATTAACTGTGGCCACATTTTATCAGTATTTTGTTGTACTACTTATATCACTTTTCCAAGTTGTTTTTGTTTATATAAAAGGATACTTTTTGTCTATTGAATTTACTTTGTATCCCTACTTAACTCAAAAAGGGTTTTTGCCATATAAAAATATTGTTGATCAGCATTTCCCCAGTCTTTTTTTTGGCACGTTTTCCTTACCTTTGCTCTCTAGTAGCAGCCACATACCTCTTCTTATTCTTTTTTTGGGAATTTTGGTTGGCTCCAATTTACTGCTTTTTAGATACTTAAAAAAAACAAAAACCATTTATTCGCTTGCCTGGGTTGCTTTGTATTCTTTGTTAATGTGCTATTTTGCTGGCAATGTTTTATGGATTGAAATTGTAATAAATATTTTAATTTTAATCTCACTAAACTTATCTTCTTCCAATGGTAGACATCTAAAGTTAATTTCTGGTTTAGTTATTTCTCAAGCAATAATTATTAGGCCTACTTTAGCTCCTGCTATTTTCCTGTTGTTTTTTTGGCTCAAGGAAATTAGTTTGGAGGGATTACTTGGTGCTGCGTTGGGAACAATTTTTAGTTTATATTACCTTACTCACAATCATCTTACTACTGACTTTTTTAATCTTGTTATTGATTTTAACTCTCGAGTATACTCCAAAGTCACTCATCCACTTCCCACACTAAAGCAGATATTGCCAGTTATTTTCTTGCTGCTCTTATTTCTAGCTGGACTTATTCGTCAACATAAGACACTTGTTTTTTTTATCATTCTCCTTTCCTTGTTATCTGCCTATCCCCGTTTTGGATTTGAACACTTACAACCTTTTGTTTTGGTCTGGATAATTCTGGGAGCCATTAACCAAGTTTTAGATAAAAAACATTTACTTGTTTGTTCTCTAATTTTTATATTTTTATCTCTATATAGTTTGTACAAAAATCAATATGGCAACTATTTTTATTCACCAGAAGTACTAGAGCTCGCAAACAAAGTTTCTCGCATTCCAAGCACTGAAATTTATCTTTTTGGTACTTCAGACCTTATCTATCCCTTAAGCAACAAGGTTCCACCTCAAAAAACCTACATACCTTCTTTGTCTTGGTATCTTAATTACTACCCCATTCAAAAAAAACTGTATGAATCATTAGAAAGTAGTAGTGCCCCTGTCATTGTTGACACTCAATTTTCTGTAGATGGAATACCTCTAATAGAATCAGCCCAAAATGTCTATCTATACATTAAAATGAACTACAAACTAGTTAGTACTGATGGTCGATATGAGTTTTATTACAAAAAAATATGAAAATAGCTATTGATATTTCTCAGTCAATCTACGGGACAGGAGTATCCGTATATACAAAAGAAATAGTTACCCACTTAATAAAAAATTATCCTAACGACGAATTCGTTCTTTTTGGCGGTTCGCTTAGGCGTGGAGAAGAATTAAAAAACTTTATAAAAAAAGCTGGAGGCATACCAAAGGTCTATCCCTTTCCCCCAACTTTAATGGACTTTGTCTGGAACTCCTTACATGTTTTTCCCATTGAGAAACTGGTTGGAAGAGTTGATCTAGTCCATACTTCAGACTGGACCGAGCCACCCTCAAAATTGCCAAAAATAACCACTGTTCACGATCTAATTCCTTTTAAATACCCCCAATCAACTACTTCAGGTATCAGAAACGCTCACAAAAAAAAGCTCGCCTGGGTAATCCGTGAGTCACAAAAAATAATAGCCGTGAGTGAATCAACAAAAAACGATTTGATTACTATACTTCGAGTTCCAGAAGAAAAAATTATAGTCATCCCAGAAGGTGTTGAGGATAAAAATGTTCCACAACCATTAGACATACAAGAGATTGTTAAAAGACGCTATAAGACTGGTGATGACTTTATTTTTGCACTATCTACTTTAGAACCAAGAAAAAACCAGGCAGGGTTAATTGAAGCCTTCAAAATCGTCAAAAAAACCTATCCCAATTTAAAGCTTTTAATAGGAGGTATGAAAAGAGCTGATAATGAAGTCGTCGAAGCTCCAGATGTAATTATGCCTGGGTATCTCCCTACATCAGATTTACCAGCTCTGTACTCTGCTTGCTTAGCTTTTGTTCACCCTGCTTTTTACGAAGGCTTTGGTTTGTCACCTCTTCAGGCTATGGCGTGTGGCGCACCGGTGGCAGTTTCCAACTGTTCTAGTTTGCCGGAAGTTGTGGGTAATGCGGGTATTCTTTTTGATCCTCACAGCGCAGAGTCTATCGCTTCGGGTATAATCAAGGCAATTCAAGATCGTGTCGCTCTAAAGCAAAAAGGCTTGGAACAAGCTAAAAAGTTTTCATTCGAAAAAGCCGCCAACAGAACCTATCGAGTCTATACTGAAGTGCTACAGAATCTTGGAAAAATATGATTATAGGCATAGATATTAATGAAGCAAACATTCCACAGCGAGTGGGTGTTAATCAGGTAGCCTTTAATATGTTTCAAAGTTTGGTGGAAGAGCTAGGTTCCGAAGATCAAATAATTGGTTTATCTAAGGAAAATCCACTACCAGATATGCCTCCAGCCTCAAAAAAACTTGTCTATGAAATTTTTGGGTCAAAAAAAGCCTGGGTCCTAACAAGTCTTACTAAGCGTTTGTTATTTGGTAAACCAAAAATAGACGTCTTATTTTCTCCCAGTCACTACACTCCACTTTTTTCAATAACACCAAGTATTATTTATTTAATGGATATGTCTTACGAGAGATTTGGTACAGAATTTTTTACAAGTTACGACATCAATCAGTTAAGAAGGTGGACTCCCTTATCAGTAAAAAAAGCCAAAAAAATAATTACTATTTCCGAGTTTTCCAAAAACGAAATTATAAATATTTACAAAACCAACCCCGAAAAAGTAGAAGTTGTTTATCCCTCCTTCAATAAAAGTCTGTTTAATGGTAAGGTGCCACAGACCAAAATAGCTCAACTAAGAAAAAAATATGGTATACAAGGTAAATACTTGTTTTACTGGGGAACACTGCAGCCAAGGAAAAACATCTCAAGGTTGATTGAAGCCTTTGCGTTGGTTGACAAACCTCAAGTAAAGCTCGTTATTTGCGGTAAAAAAGGTTGGCTTTACGATCAAATTTTTGAACTAGTTAAGCGTCGCAACTTAGAAAATAGAGTTATTTTTACCGGATTTGCTCCAGACGAGGATTTACCTGGTCTAATTAAGTCTAGTTTAGGTTTCATTTTGCCAGGTCTTTATGAGGGTTTTGGTATGCCAGTTATTGAGGCGCAAGCCGTCGGTTGTCCAGTTGTTGTTTCGTCTACCAGTTCTTTGCCGGAGGTTGCAGGGGAATCTGCCATTTTTATAGAAGATCCAACTTCAGCAGTGAGCATAAAAAACGCAATTCTAAAATTGTTATCACTAAATAAATCACAACGCGCTAGAATAATAAAGGAAGGCAAGGAAAACACTAAGAGGTTCGATTGGACAAACTCAGCCCGCAAAATAATTAATATATTTAAAAATGTTACATCCTAATCTAAATATCTCAAGTAAGGGAATTTTTTTTGTTGATAAAGAAGGCGAAAAGCTAAGTCTAAGATCAGCAATAAATAAAATTTTTACTCGCTTCTTCAACATTATTCTAGATTTTGAGCTACTATTACTAAAAATAGTAGGATTTATTCCCTCACACTTATTAAGAAACTTTTTATATCGATTGTTTGGTATAAAAATAGGTAAAAGAAGTGTTGTACATATGGGAGCAAACTTCTTTTTTCCAAAAAATATTTCAATTGGACAAGGAACCATCCTTGGTACTGGTATTTTTATTGATGGACGTGCCAAAGTAAAAATAGGAAATCATACCGATATAGCCTCAGAAGTTATGATTTATAATTCCGAACACGATTTGGTCAGTCCAACCTTTAAAGCAATTGAAGAGCCTGTAACCATAGGAGACTATTGTTTTATTGGACCTAGAGTTATTATTATGCCAGGTGTAAATATTGGTAATGGAGCTGTTGTCGCCGGCGGTGCCGTAGTTACCAAAGATGTTCCTGAAAGGGTAATTGTTGGAGGCATCCCCGCCAAAGTTATTGGTGAGAGAAAAGTGACAAACCTAAATTACAAGCTTGGCCGCCCTAGATTGTTTCAGTAAAATGTTAAAAAAAATATTTCTTTTTAGTATTTATCTTTTTGGGCTTATATACCTCTTAACTCCCGCCAAACCACTACCATTTTTAGATAATGCCGTATTGTCTAACGAACCAGGAGATACTTGGCAACATCCAGATCAAAGAGGTTTTTACACTAACCTAAATCGTTATCAAGTTTTAAAAGAAATTCAAAACAAGTTTCAGATCACTGTACTTGGAATAGGTATTCCAAGCTTTAGGTTAAATTACCGCCCGGAGGAAGCTCATGAGTTAGTCAGAGATCAGTTAAAAAGTTATTACCTAGAAGAAATTGTTTATCCACTACATAGTTCTGTATTTGTAAATGGTTGGGAGCCAAAAAAATCTCCCTCAAATCTCAACAAACTACCAAAAGAGATTTCGGATATATCCATATATGGCGTTCCCTATGAAGCAAAAATCACTCTTAAACCACTCAATAGTCACCCTACATCTCGAATTCTAATCTGGACAACAATGTTCCCGCTATTTTATTTAGTACAAAATTCACTCAAAAAAAGTTTAAATCATGGAAAAAAATAAAATATCTATTGTCATTGCTTCATATAACACTGCCTTAATCATTAAAGAGTGCATTCTTTCTGTAATTAAATACTCAAAAAATATTAATTTTGAGATAATTGTTGTCGACAACGCTTCAAGCGATGGCAGTATAGCAGAACTAAAGTTGCTCCAAAAAAAATACCCTGTTATAAAAATAATCAAACTAAAAAAGAATTACGGATTTGGCAGAGCAAATAATGTTGGAGCCAAGGCCGCAAAAGGGGAGCATCTTTTGTTTTTAAACTCAGATACTCTATTTATTTCAAATGTTCTCCAGGATTTTCTGGACTATTATCAAAAAAATGCAGAGTATGGTGTCTACTCCTGTCAGCTTTTAAATAAAGATAAAAGTATCCAGCCTTCCTGTGGCTTTTTCCCTAAGATTAGTAATCTTATTGCTTGGCAGTTTTTTTTGGATGATCTGCCTCTTATTGGTAGTTTTTTTCACCCTATCCATCCTCACGAGCCAGGGTTTTCAGTTTGGAATAGATTTTTTAATCTAACCAGAAAAGCTAATGGCTATAGTATGGATCTTAACCCGGATTGGGTTACGGGCGCCTTTATGATTTTGCCTAAAAAAGTTTTTGAAAAACTAAGTGGTTTTGACAAAAAAATATTTATGTACACAGAGGAAATGGAGCTTACTTATCGAATTTCAAAACTTGGGTTAAAAACTTTTTTAAATTCTACTTCACATATCATCCACTTGGGTGGAGCTTCGGGGGGGTCGTTTTTGGCACTTACCAGTGAAATAAAATATATGATCTATTTTTGGCAGAAACATTACCCTAAGTGGCAGTTACCTATTGTTCGAACAGTTTTTTACTTAGGTTCCTTGCTTCGGCTGTTAATATTTGGGATAATCAAAAATGATGAAACATATCGAAGAGTCTATTCTAAGGCTCTTAAACTCTGCTTTTAAATATCTCGTCGCCTCACTACTTATTTTTATTCCACTTTATCCAAAGTTTCCTTTGTTTGTGGTTCCTTACACTTATGTAGCAATAAGGTCAGAAGATTTTTTAATTTCACTAACTATTTTGGTCTTTATTGTTAAAACCCTTATTGCCAAAAAAATTAAGTTACCAAGTATTAGCTATCAGTTTTTTGTTTATTTGCTTGTTGGAATTGCTAGTTGTTTTTCTGCTGTTTTAATTACAAAAAATGTAAACCCCCCATTGGTTTTTTTACACTGGTTTCGTCGTGTTGAGTATATGTCACTCTTCTTTATTGTTTATTATGCTGCTCAAAATAGCAGTCATCGCAAATATTTTTTTGAGCTAGCTATTTACCCCAGTCTGGGAGTTTTGCTTTACGGTTTGGCTCAAATATATCTAGGTGCCCCTGTAATCTCAACAATGGATTCTGAATCTAGCAAGGGTGTAGCTCTTACATTACGCCCCGGGGTTATGCTCAATAGCACTTTTGCTGGTCACTACGATTTGGCCATCTATTTAATAATGATAATGACCTTTTTGGCATCTTTATCTTTTTCTTGTAAAAAAAGATCCCAACAAGTTCTATTAACTATTCCATTTTTAGGCTTGCTTTGGCTATTTATGCAAGCGGGATCTAGAATTGGCCTGCTGGGGTTGTTTTTGTCCATCTCAATAATTGGTTACTACTACAAAAAGTACCTATTAGCCTTTTTGTACCTTACCCTCGTTTCTCTTGCTGTTTTTACTTCCCCTCAATACATTAGCCGCTTTATGAACATTGTTAAGGTGGTAAAAGTAAAAATTAGTCAAAACATCTTTGTTGCCCCAGTTCATGCTGCAGCCGAGGAAAAAAGATCAATCCAAAACGATACTTCAACAAGTATTCGTTTTGATGTAGAATGGCCGCGAGCAATGAGATCTTTTTACAAAAATCCACTCTTAGGTACTGGGTATTCATCCATATCCTTAGCAACCGATAATGATTACTTAAGATCTTTAGGAGAAACTGGTTTACTAGGTTTAATTTCTTTTCTTGCAATTTTAATTTATATTTTTAATAACCTAAAAATACTAATATCTACAACCTCTGGACTCGATAAAATCATAAATATCTCGACAATGGGTATATTTGTTGCCTTTATTACTTCCGCCATTTTTATTGATGTTTTTGAGTCCAGTAAAGTTGCAACTCTTTTTTGGGCCTATTTGGGATTAGCATTTAGTACAAAGTCGCAATCATGAAAAAAATACTTATAGTTTTGTGTTTAGTGTTAGGTTTTTCTTTAAGGCTCTATAAAATAGATAACCCTGTTGCAGACTGGCACTCTTTTAGGCAGGCAGATACCGCCTCGGTAACCAGGAATTTCGTAAAAAATGGCGTTAACCTCCTTGTACCTACCTATCACGATCATTCCAATATCCAGTCTGGAAAAGATAATCCAAACGGTTTCAGGATGGTAGAGTTTCCCTTATACAACTTTCTCCATTACTCCGTTTATAGTGTCGCTCCACAACTAGGTTTGGATATGGCCGGTAGGCTGACCTCTGTTATCTTGTCAACTTTCTCAATTTTATTTGTTTATTTAATAGGAAATCATCTTTCAGGGTTTTTTGTAGGCTGGCTGTCAGCATTATTTATGGCAGTTTTGCCATTTAACGTTTATTACTCCAGAGTAATACTCCCAGAGCCTTTAATGATCTTTTCAGTACTTTTGTCTTATCTCTTGCTTCTAAATCTTTCCGAAAAAAATCCTTGGCAAAAAAATATTTACTTTTTTTTCTCCGCCATCTTTTTTGCCATAGCTGTATTAGTAAAACCCTTTGCCCTCTTTTTTGCTCTTCCTCACCTTGCTCTAATAATTAGATATTTGGTTCGCAAAGAAATTAATCTGATTTCATTTTTTGTTTATGGAATTCTTTCGCTGACCCCCTTTATTCTTTGGCGCAAACATATTTTGCAGTACCCTGCAGGTATCCCCGCAAGTGACTGGCTACTAAATTCTCACGGAATTAGATTTCGGCCCGCTTGGTTTAGATGGCTTTTTGGCGAGCGCCTAGGAAAACTAATCCTTGGTATCTATGGAACCTTGTTTTTATCCCTAGGACTTATTTCCAAACCTCTAAAAGAGGGGATTGCTTACTGGCTTTGGGGAATAGGAATACTGCTTTATTTTTCTGTCGTCGCCGGAGGCAATGTTCAACACGACTACTACCAAGCCATAATTATTCCCTTTATTTGTTTCTTTTTGGCAAAAGGGGTTATTTTGGTAGCAAGTCTTTCAAAAACTATATATTCTCGCTTCCTTAGCTTACTAATGACGGCAGCGATTTTTGTAACAATGATATCGCTTTCTTGGTACGAGATTAAAGGTTACTACCAGATAAATAATTGGCCAATAGTTGAAGCTGGTAAAAGGGTTGCTGAGCTGACGCCAATCAATTCCTTAGTGATTGCACCATATAATGGTGACACAGCCTTTTTATACCAAACTGAGCGTTCTGGTTGGCCTTTAGGTTATGACATAGAAGATAAAATTAAAAAAGGTGCTACGCACTATGTGAGTGTCAGTTACGACGACGAAGCAAGAAAATTGGAAAAAGAATACTCTTTAGTAGAAAAAACCGATAAATATATAATTATCGACTTAAGTAAAAAAAATAAATGAAGATTCTAATGCTTACACCATATTTGCCTTTTCCAGATTCTTCTGGTGGGCAAATTCGTACTCAAAATCTTTTAAAACATCTCTGTAAAAAACACGAGATAACTTTAATATCTCTAATAAAGGACTCTGAAGAAAACAAAAACATTAAACCATTATTGAAGTACTGTAAGAAGGTTTTAACTTTTCAGCGAAGCAAGAATCCTTGGACAATAAAAAATATTCTTAAAACTGGGTTTTCCTTGGATCCATTTCTAATTGTCCGAAACTTTGCTCCTGGGGTTAAGGAGGTGGTTGCTAAAGAGCTCTCTACTGGTAAATATGATCTGATCCATGCAGAAACTTTTTATGTTATGCCAAGCATCCCCCAAACTAACCTACCCATAATCTTGGTCGATCAAACTATAGAATACTTGGTTTATCAGCACTATGTGAACGAAACAGCACCCTGGTTTATAAGACCGCTTCTTCAAATAGATGTTGAAAAAATGAAGTACAAAGAAAGACTCTACTGGAAAAAGGCAACCCAAGTTGTTGCGGTTTCCGAGGCAGACAAAGAAGAGATGCATAAGTTAGAGCCTAACTTAGATATAAAAATTATTCCCAACGGAGTCAATCTAGATTTATTCCGTAAAAAAACAAATTGGGACAGTAGTAATAAAGCCATTTTACAGATAAGTAACTTTAAATGGCTCCAAAACGTTGAGGCTGCTCACGTTTTAATTGAAAAAGTTTTTCCCTTAGTAAAAAAGAAAATAACTGACGCAAAACTTTGGATTGTTGGTCAGCACATTCCAAAAGATATTTTAAATCTAAATAGTGCTGATATTCTTGTAAAGTCAGTACCTGAAGATGATGCTAAGTCTTTGGTTGACGCTTGGCATGATGCTGGTGTTTTCGCTTCAACAATTAAAGGTCCTGGCGGAACTAGACTAAAAAACTTGGCAGCCATGGCAAGTCAGTTACCAATAGTTTCCACCAGGGTTGGAGTTGAAGGTTTAAAAGTTAAAGATAAAGAGCATGTTTTAATTGGAAATAGTGCTCAAAAAATGGCAAGCTTAATAATAAAAGTCATTAAAAACCCCAAACTTGCCAAAAAAATCTCACTTGCTACTCGTAAACACGTTGAAAAAAACTTTGATTGGCGCATAATTGCCGATAAGCTCGATGGTTTATATATAGATTTAAAAAAATGACAAACAAAAAACTAGATCTTGCCGTAATAATTATTAGCTACAACACTTGCCAGCTCTTGGACGACTGTATAAAGTCCATTTACAGCTCCTATCAACCAAGTAAGGGGTTAGAAATAATCGTTGTCGACAATAACTCACAAGATGGCAGCGTTAATATGATTGAGAAAAAATACCCCAAAGTTAAACTCATAAAGAATAAGAAAAACACAGGGTTCTCACATGCTAATAACCAGGCAGCAAAAATAGCTAGCTCTAGTTATCTATTGTTTTTAAATTCTGACACTGTCTTGAGAAAGTTTAGCTTGGTAAAGCCCCTAAAATATCTCAAAACCCATCCCGAAGCGGGAGGGGTGACAATTAAACTTGTACTCAAAAACGGAAAACAAGATCTCGATAACCACCGTGGTTTTCCAACACCCTGGACAGCTCTTTGTAAGTTTGGTGGTCTATCTAACATTTTTCCCAACTCAACTTTTTTTAATAACTATCATTTAGGCCTAAAAAATCTTAACAAAGTTCATCAAATACCTGTAACAGCAGGATCATTTCTTATGATGCCTGCCAAATTTTTTGAAGAAATAGGTGGGTGGGACGATTCTTACTTTTTTTATGGTGAAGATATCGATATCTCTTATCGAATAAATGAATTGGGAAAAAAAATAATATACTATCCCAAAACCCAGGCACTTCACCTGAGAGGAGCCTCATCGGGACTAAGAAAAGAAAATGAAAATAACGCCGCCTCGGACAAAGAAAATCGACTAAGAGTAGCTAAGGCCTCAGTTGATGCTTGGAAAAAATTTTATAAAAAGTTTTATGTCAACAAATATCCTAAAATAGTTACCTCAACAGTTCTTTTTGGAATATCAACTTTAGGGTTTTTTCGTTTACTAAAATACAAGCTAAAAAAATGAAAATTGGTATTGATGCCAGACTGTATGGGGTTGAGCACACTGGTCTTGGGAGGTACGTCTATGAATTGGTAAACAATATCCTTAAAAACGACAAAAAAAACGACTATGTCTTATTTTTAAATTCCAAACACGCCAGCGATTTTCAAAACTTTAAAAGAGTAAAGACGGTCGTAACCAACATACCAATATATAGTTTTTCTGAGCAATTAGTCCTTCCGATGATATTTACAAAGGAAAAACTTGATTTGTTACATATCCCAGTCTTCAACGCCCCACTATTATATCCAGGTAAATATGTTTTAACTATTCACGATTTAATAAAGCACGACTCAAAGGGTCTAGATACTACAACGAGGTCAATGTGGATGTACTTTTTTTTAAGAGCGGGATACTTACTTTTGTCTTCTCTTATTACCAAAAGGGCAAGTCACATTATTGTTCCAACTGAGTTTGTTAAAAAAGATGTAACTGCAAGGTTAAGGGTACCAGCGCACAAAGTATCTGTAACATATGAGGCAGTTTCCGGCTCACTTAAAGATCTTGTCTTAAGTGAAAAAGAAAAAAAACAAACCCTAAGTAAATATCAACTTTCCCAGCCCTTTCTTGTTTACACAGGCAATGTTTATCCTCATAAAAATATCGACATTCTTATCGACGCAGTTTGCCAACACAATCAAGAAAAAGAAGTTGACGTGGACTTGGCAATAATTTGTGCTCGTTCCATTTTTTGGGAGAGATTAAATAAAAAAATACAAGATAGAGGAGTGGGTGACCACATTAAACTATTAGGCTTTTTGGACGACAACGAGATTTCTAGATTGTATAGTTTGGCTTTAGCACTTGTCCATCCGAGCAAAATGGAAGGATTTGGACTAACCGGTTTGGAGGCTATGAATGTTGGCTTGCCGGTAGTTTCGAGTAATGCCAGTTGTTTGCCAGAGGTTTATGGAGACGCAGCTTTATTTTTTGATCCGAATAGTCTTGATGATTTGGTAAAAAAAATAAATCAAATCATAAAAGATTCCGAACTTAGAACATCTCTTGCTGCCAAAGGATACCAGCAAGCCAAAAAGTACTCTTGGCAAAAAATGGCAACTCAAACAAAGAACATCTACGATAAGTTATTTACAAAATGAAAGTTGCTATTGTTTACGATAGAGTAAATAAGTACGGCGGAGCAGAAAGATTTTTAGAAACCATACTAGATATTTTCCCCAAAGCTCCAATATTTACTTTGGTTGCCAGCACATATTTACCAAGCTGGTCAAGAAAAAATAAGGTTTACCCAACTTTTTTAAATTGGTTTCCTTTTTTAAGAACAAGACACGAGTTGCTGGCACCTATCGCCCCAATGGCATTTGAAACTCATAACTTAAAAGACTACGACCTCATAATTAGTGTAACCAGTGCCGACGCTAAATCTGTTGTTACCTTACCACACCAAACCCATATTTGTATTTGTCTTACCCCAACTCGCTATTTATGGAGTGGACAAAAGGAATATAGAAAAGATCCAAAGCTAAAATTTTTACCCCAATTTTTACTAAAATATTTTAAGTTTGTTGATCTTCTGCTCTCAACGAGGCCAGACTATTTTATTGCCATTTCCAAGGAGGTAAAGAAACGAATTCAAAAATATTACCATAGGGAGTCTACTGTTATATATCCTCCCGTAGATAATCAGTTTTTTGTAAAAAAGCCTGTTAACCAAAAAAGTAGAAAATATTACTTGATTGTTTCCCGCCTGGTACCATACAAAAAAATAGATTTAGTAATTAGTGCATTTAATAAAAACAAGCAAAAACTGATAATTGTAGGGGAGGGGAGCGAGTTAAATATTTTGCAAAAACAAGCCAAAAGAAATATAAAATTTGTTGGTTTAGTGCACGATGAGGAGTTAAAACAATATTATCAAAACGCAAAAGCGGTAATTTTTCCCCAACGAGAGGACTTTGGCTTGGTTCCACTCGAGTCACAAGCATCAGGCACACCTGTAATTGCCTACAACTATGGGGGTGCCAAGGAAACAATAGTCAAAAACCAAACTGGTATTTTTTTTCAACACCAGACTGTTACTTCTATAAACTTGGCCATAAAAAAATTTTCCAAGTTAAATATTGAATATGATGCTTGTTTGAATAATGCTAAGAAGTTCAACACTCTACGCTTTAAAAAAGAGCTCCTTTATTGTGTCAACAATGCCTTAGCTAATACTGCTAATTAAAGATCTCCAGAATTTATTCTATCAACGACTTGGTTAACTAAACTAGTTTTATTTTTTTTGCTAACAAGTATTCCGTTTTTGGACTCTATAACCACCACATCCTCTAAACCAATTGTAGCTATGGTCTTCCCAGTCTCACTCCACAAAAAGTTGTTATCACCGTCAATTTGAATATCACCTCCAGTGCCAGGATATATCCTTGTCTTATCATAGTACTTGCCAACAGCTTCCCAAGTTCCAAAATCTATCCACTCAAAGTTATTTTCGATAACAAGTGACCTGCCATCTTTGTGTGAAAGCCTAGTAACAACTTCAATTTGATCCTTTGGCATTTTTATAAACTCAGTTTCTACATCTGCCCCAGTTGCTATTGCAACAAGCGGATCGTACCACTCCTTTCTATACCTCTTAAACATTTCCAGCATTCCGACAGGTGTCATGCTAGAGTGATTTGTGTGTAGCAAAAGTTTTCCAGAACCCATTAATTCTTTTATTCTGTCTACCTCAGATCTATCTACAAAATCGTCAACTTCAAATATTTTTACTCCATTTTCTTGTGCGACAAGTTTCCCTTTTAGTAAATAATCAACCCCTCCTTGGTGCCACTTTGGCTCAAAACCACTAGTGACATACTTTCCCGTCGATACTATATATTTTTCCGCAATTTTTAAAAATTCAATAAGGGAATCTTCTGGTAATCTTAGGTCATCGGCTTGGATAATCATAAATGGTTCACTTCCCTTTCCCAGTTTGATTAAGTTTGCAGCCGCCAGACCGTTAGCTGGCCCCTGGTTTCTTGTTTCTGGCTCAATAAAAACATTCTCGGCTACCAACTCTGGAGCTTGATGGTGGGCAATTTTAGCCTGAATTGAATTTGTTTGTAAGTAAATTTCCTCTGGTTTAAACCACTTTCTAAGTACTCTCCAGTTGATCTGAAATAAAGATTCTCCATTTACAAGTGGTAAAAAGTGTTTTGGCATGGCGGGGGTACTCATTGGCCACATTTTTGTTCCTACCCCTCCACAAATTATAACTGGTATCATGATATAGATTATAACTAAACTATTACTTGTCACAGTATCACTTGTTGTCTGGTTAAGATAAAATGACCATAACTATGTTTTACGATTCAATCAAAAGACTTATCGACATTCTCGCCTCACTCATTCTTGCTATTCTTTTTTTACCAGTCTGGATAATTATTCCCATTATCTTAAAAATAGATTCAAAAGGTCCTCTTTTTTACAAACCAGAAAGGGTGGGCAAAAATGGAAAAAAATTTGGAATGTACAAATTTCGCTCCATGAAAATGTTTGAGGTCAACGGTAAAGAGGTGCATGCTACAGAGTTTTGGAATCATAATCCAGTTCTTTTTGAAAAATACAAAAAAAATGGTTGGAAGTTAGAACTAGACGAAGATCCGAGAATAACAAAACTTGGGAGGGTCTTAAGGCAGACAAGCATAGATGAAATGCCACAAGTTATAAATGTGCTCAAAGGTGAAATGAGCCTAGTTGGTCCGAGAGCCTATGTGGAACCGGAGCTAAAAGACGCTATTAAGCGTTATGGTAAAAATGTTGAAAAGCTTATAACAGAAAGTTTAACGGCAAAGCCTGGCATCACAGGACCGTGGCAAGTGTCTGGCCGTAACGAAATTCCTTGGAATCAACGGGTAGCTATAGATGCTGACTATGCCAAGAGAAAATCTATCATTTACGACATCTATATTATTCTGAAAACCCCATTTGCTATGATTAGTAAGTGGTAGATCTATTTAACAAACAAAAAATGATGAAAAAAATCCTATACATACTTTTGCCTTTACTAATCATAATCTTGGTTGTTGGCGCTGGTGCCTTGTATGCCTATACAGCAGCAAAATCTTTTTTGCCAAACACTAACGCGCTTATGCAAACCGCTGATGAGTTAAAAGTTGCTTTTCAAAGTCAAGACTTAATACTTTCAAAAACCAAAACAGAGCAACTAGCTAAGGAAGTTGCTGAGTTAAACACTAAATACCAAAAATATTCCTGGGTCAGTAAACTACCACTAGTGGGAAGTTATGCAAGAGATGGTCAATCAGCGATAAACGCTTCTAGTTATCTAGTTAAATCTTTAGACACTCTTATTGTTTCTGTTGAGCCATATGCAGACCTTTTAGGTTTTGTTACAAGTGCCACCACAGAAGGAAAGATAAAAGCCACTCAACCTCAAACAATTGAAGATCGCATTATTTTTATGGCTCAAACCTTGGATAAAATTAGCCCTGATCTCGATAGAGTTGGTGCTGACATGGAGCTAGCTCAAAAAGAATTAGCTAAAATCGACGCCAATAGGTATCCAGAATCAATAAAAGGAAAAGCTGTAAGAAGTAAAATAGTAAGTCTAAAATCTACTGTTTCCGAGTCTGCAACCCTACTCTCACAAGCCAAACCACTAATAAAACTTTTTCCTGAACTCTTAGGTAATCCAAATTCAAAAACCTATATGGTCCTTTTGCAAAATGATGCTGAGTTGCGTGCCACTGGTGGCTTTATGACTGCTTATGCATTTCTAAGAGTAACAAAAGGAAAGATAGAGCCATTAGCTTCTTATAACATATACGACCTAGACGACAGATTCAAGAAAAAAGTCCCAGCCCCAGAACCAATTAAAAAATACTTGAACGAAAACTACTTAAATTTAAGAAATGTAAACTTGTCTCCTGACTACAAGGTTTCAATGGATGAGTTCTATAAATACTATCGAGAAATTCCTGGTATGCCCAAAATTGATGGCATAGTTGCTATAGATACCAAGTTTCCAGTCGAAATTCTCAAGATAATCGGCCCCATTGGTGTTGGTGGTTGGGGTAACTTTGGCCCACAAATAGACAAGAGATGTGACTGTCCCCAGGTTGTTTATGCTTTGGAAGACATGATCACCAAACCAGTCGCGGGTATCAGACCAGATCGCAAAGCAGTCTTGGGACCCCTAATGCACTCTATGATGGCCAACGCCATGGGAAGTCCAAAACATACCTGGCCCAAGCTTCTAAATGTCGCCTTGAGTGCAATAAAAGAAAAGCATTTACTTTTCTACTTTATGGAAGACAAGTCACAACTTATTGCTGAAGACTTCAATGCTGCAGGTAGAATCAAAGATTATGCCGGAGACTATCTTCACATAAGTGACTCTAACTTCGGTGGAGCAAAGTCTGACATGTTTATAACTCGCGAAGTCGAACAAGAAATAACCACCGAGAATGGCACCGTAACAAAAACAGTATCCATTTCCTACAATAATCCCAGAAAAGGCGACAACTGTAACCTAGAGGCGGGACAGCTATGTCTAAATGGTATTTATAGGGACTATGTCAGACTTTATGTTCCAAAGGGGTCTAAACTTCTTTCAGTTGTCGGATCAGAAGTGAAAGAGCAAGTAAGTGAGGACTTGGGAAAAACGGTTTTTGAAAGCTTCTTTACCATGAGGCCACAATCTCAAAGCAAAATAGTTTTTAAATACCAACTACCAAATTTAGATCTTTCTACTTACAAGTTCTTAATCCAAAAACAACCAGGCCTACCAACCATAAAACACACCATTATTTATAATGGCAGTCAAACTGTAGTTAACTTAAGTGAGGATAAAGAGGTTGTCTTAAATTAATGCGCAATCGGTATAACGACACAGGAATAATAATAAAAACGGCTGATTATGGAGAATCTGACAAGATCATATCCATAATCAGTTTGGAACATGGCCTGGTTCACTATTTTGCTGTTGGTGCTCGTTCTGCCCGCTCCAAAAAGTCGGCTCACTTGGATCTTGCCAGCATAATTAAGTATGAGGCAAGTAATAACCACAACCAGAACTATTTGGTGCAGGCTGATACTATTAACAGCTTTCAAGGGATCAAAGATAATTTAAAAAAAATTAGTCTGACATTTTCTTTTTTGGAAATTGTTTATCATTTGTTGCCGGCAGAGCAAGAGGATAAAGAGATGTTTGATTCTTTAAAAAACTTTTTAACTTCACTGGACCTAAGCCACAGTCCCTTAAATGACAAAAAAATGGCTTCCAAGTTTGGACAATACCTATTAAGACATCTCGGTTATCCACCAGTGCCTCACGAAAAAATTAGTCTAAGTGATTATTTTGAAACTCTTATGAACCGGAAAATAATTAGCAAAGAAATACTTTAATGAGTTAAAATGAATTATTCTATGAACATAAAAAAAGTTATTCCAATTCTAATATTTAGTTTTTTACTTGCTGGGTGTGGTGCAAAAACCACCGGCACAGATACCAAAAAGAACAACACGGTGGGGAGTAAAATTCTCATTAACGAGCTGCCTTTAAAGGATAAACCTTTTATAACCCTAGTTCCTCACACCACCAATAAACTTTTTACTTTTGTGGGCTTAAATATTGATAAGGCACAAGAGTCAACCTTAGATCTAGAGTATCAATCTGGAGATTTGTTAAAGGGGGTGAAAGCAAACATCGACTCACCAATCCCCAAAAGCTACATTAAAGCCATAATCTTGGGAAGTTGTTCTACTGGCGGTAAATGTTCTTTTGATAAAGATCTAAAAACGGGAACCACTAAGCTCCGCCTAAAGCTTCCTGGAGTTTCAGAAATTCACTTGCTAAAAGGTGACTTCACTTTTACCCTCGGTCAACCATCCCTACCTGATGGTAAGGTTTCTTTTGTTCCCGCAAAGTCTACTGCAAAAGAAAACTTAATTCTTATGAACTCTTTTGGCTTGCCAAAACCAACAGATAAAGAAGTTATGCTTTATCCTGTTGTTTTCTCTTCAACAAGTGACAAGCCGGTTGTGGGTGAAATTTCTTTGGCTCAATCTGGAGCTACCTCTGCCTTAATTTACGATGGCGTGGATTATCAGCCTTTAAAGACATCTGTTAAAGACGGAAAAATTATTGCTGATTTAAATCAAAAGCCTTGGTCGATGTCCGCTGAAATTGTTCGCGACGACGAAAAGGGGAGTAAGGAATCACTCAACCTCTACCTTGTCGGCCCCATCATCCTCATAAAATAAATCGACTTCAAAAAATCTTTAGTTTTTAAACTGGCTTTAAAACCAGTCTTTTTGCATAAACAACATCCAATAATAATGTTTTTTTAATTATGTTTTTGTGCGCAATCTCCCTGTTGACATCAACTATAATAAGTTGCATACTAAAAAGTGGTGACAGGTGGTGAAATATCTTATAACCACTAAAACCAAGCTATGAACTATGTTTATTGGACATTATTACCACTCAATCGAAGCCAAGGGGAGATTGGCAATTCCTTCTCAATTCAGGGAGGAACTTCTGTCCGGTGGCGTTCTCACTTGGGGGCTAGACGGCTGCCTATTTCTTTTCCCCGCCTCATATTGGCAGAAGTTCTCCGAAAAGCTGGCCTCACTTTCTCTGACAAATCAAACCGCTCGAAATTTAACTCGTCTTTTGGTTCAGTCTGCTTCAGATCTCAATCTCGACAGCCAAGGAAGAACTCTTATCCCCGAACATCTCAGAAAGCAAGCCAATCTAAAAAAGAAGGTGGTAGTGGCCGGATCCCTGAATCGAATTGAGATTTGGGATCAAGACATGTATCATCAGCACCTTGAGTTAATATCGCAAACAATAAATCAAAGCCCAGATTTGATAAACCTAGATTTATGAACAACAATACCGAAAGACATTTCTCCGCTTACAAAGGTGAAGTCACCAAGCATTTTCAGCTAAAAAGAGGTCAGCGATTTTTAGACCTAACTTTGGGAGATGGTGGGCACACCGAAGAGGCTCTTCTCCTTGGTTGCCAGGTTGTTTCCTTCGATGTAGATTCTGAATCAATAGCTAGAGCAACAAATTTCTTAAAAAATATTTGTACTCCGGTTTTAATAACCGATTATCAAAGCGAAAACGAAAACTCCTTAAGTAGCGCTCAATGGGTAATTGTCCAAACAAATTTTGTAAACGTTTCAGAGGCAATAAAAAAGCTTGGACTAGATAACTTTGACGCCATCATGGTGGACCTTGGACCATCTCAGTATCAAGTACTATCTGAAGATAGAGGCTTTAGTTTTAATTCAAATAGCGAGCTAGACATGAGAATTGATAAAAACTTGGGAGTAACTGCCAAGGATTTGGTAAATGCTCTAAATGAAGGTGAACTACGTCGTCTGTTTGAACTAGGTGATGAACCTTATGCCCAGGTTATTGCCAGAATCATTGCCGAACAAAGAAAAATTGCCCCCATTGTTACTTGCAAGCAGCTAGCTGATATCGTTTCTAGAGTAAAACACAAAACCCATTCTGCTATTCATCCAGCTACACAAGTTTTTATGACTTTAAGAATGGCCGTTAATCTAGAAAGAGAAAATATTTCATTATTGATTCAACAACTGCCAAGTCTACTAAGAGAAAATGGCGTTTTTGGAATTATAACTTTCCACTCTTCAGAGGACAGACTTGTTAAGCAAGAAATTCAGGCTTTAGAAGAAAAAAATATTGTTTCCGTTATTAATAAAAAACCAATCGAGCCATCGATTGAAGAATTAAAAATTAGTCCTCGTACCAGAAGTGCCAAACTACGACTTGTTAAAAAACAAAATTAATATCAAAAAAGTAACCATTGTAAGTTTGGTAGTCCTTTTTGCTACTGCTACTGCAAACTTGGTTGCCACCAATATCTTGTCTACTTTAGGAATGGAGGTAAACCAAACTGAAATAAAGGTCCTAAGTACCGAAAAAGAAAATCAATCCTTACAGGTAAAAATAGAAGAAGAGTCCAAGTTGGGTGACTTGGAAAAAATCGCTTCCGAAAGAGGTTATGTTAGAACTAGTAATATAGTTTTCGTTCCCACACCTGCCACAGTTGCTTTAAGATAGTCTAATGCCCGCCAGTTCTGACAACTTAACTACCACAAGACTCCAAACAGCTCTGTTTCTGGTACCCTTTATTTTTTTAGTACTGATATCTAGGCTTTATTACTGGCAAATAATTCGCGGCCCAGAAATGAAAGCAAAAGCTAGTCGGCAACACGAAACAGTAACCACTTTAATAGCCAAAAGGGGTAATATTCTAGATTCGGAAGGAAATGTCCTTGCGGGTAGTAAAAATTTATATCACCTTTTCCTATACAAACCACAGCTAGAAATCTCAGATGCAGATCTGATTTCAAAACTAACAGGCGTTATTAAGCCCTCGCCTCAAGCCTCTACCGAAAGTGAAATAAGAGACCTCTTAACAAATCGTATCGGTTTAAAATCAAACTGGATTTCCCTGAAACATTTTCTCTCAGCAGAAGAAAAAAGTGCCATCGAAAGCCAGAAGGTGTTGGGTTTAGGTTTTGAAGATGAGTTTGTAAGATTTTATCCCGAGTCTAGCATGTCAGCTCATGTACTTGGTTTTGTCGGTCAAGATATGGCAGGTCAAGAGCAAGGCTACTTTGGCTTGGAGGGGTATTACGATCGCTGGTTGAAGGGTAGAGAAGGGAAAATCAGAACAGAGCGCGATGCGGCTGGTAACCCAATCCTAATTGGTAATTATCAGTTCTATCACGCAACTGAAGGCAAATCTGTACAAACTACACTAGATAAAAGAATTCAATTTATAACTGAAAAACTACTAAAAGAGGGTATCGAAAAATATCAAGCTGCTGCCGGCAACGTCACCATCTTAGAAACTTCAACTGGAAAGGTAAGAGCTATGGCTTCCTTTCCTAACTACGACCCCAACCATTTTTCAGACTTCCCCGGTAGTTACTACAAAAATCCAATTGTGGGGGACTTGTTTGAACCAGGATCTATTTTTAAGGTTTTGGTTATGGCGGCGGGGTTTAATGAAAAGGCGGTAACTCCTCAAACAGAATGTGACATTTGCTCTGGCCCTGTTTTAATCGGTAAATATAGTATTAGAACTTGGGATGAAACCTATAGAGCAAACTCTTCAATGACAGATGTAATTATTCACTCAGATAATACTGGTATGGTTTTTGTCGCCCGCAAACTAGGAGGAGATGTTTTTGCCAAGTATTTAAAGTCCTACGGATTTGGTCAAAAAACAGGCATTCAATTGCAAGACGAAGTTTCTGGAAACATAGTTAGCCCGGGCGAAAATTATAAAGAAATTGATTTAGCAACTAACTCTTTTGGCCAAGGTATTGCTGTAACACCAATACAAATGGTTGCCGCTGTTAATACTATTGCCAATAATGGGCATTACATAAAACCAACACTGGTAGAAAATGAGGTAAATACAAAAGTAAAAGTTCTAGAGCCAGAAGCGGTTAGTAGTATTACTACCGTAATGAAGCTGGCTGTAGAAGAAGGTGAAGCAAAGTGGTCTAAGCCCAAAAGCTTGTCTGTAGCCGGCAAAACAGGCACCGCCCAAATTCCCATTGAAGGCCATTACGATCCAGACAAAACTATTGCTAGTTTCGTTGGTTTTTTCCCCGCAGAAGATCCGAAGTACACCATGCTTGTTTCGCTAAGAGAGCCAAAAACCTCAATTTGGGGTTCCGAGACTGCTGCTCCACTCTGGTTTGCTATTGCCAAACAACTTTTGCTATAAAGGTCAAAAGAAGCTAAAATCAAAACATGAACAACCCAATTCGTATCCATAGGGTATCTTTCCGGCACGCCTTTGACGGAATCATTCACAATTTTAAAACACAGCCTAATTTTAGATTTCATTTTTTTGCTGCTTTTTTGGCTACTGCTGCAGGACTATTCTTTAGAGTTAACTTCATCGAATGGATGGTTTTGTTTTTTACTTTTAATATGGTAATAGTTGCTGAAATGGTAAACACCACAGTTGAGGCAATTGTTGACCTTATTACTCAAGAAAGAAGACAAGACGCCAAAGTTGCCAAAGATGTTTCTGCAGGCATGGTTCTTATAGCAGCAATCTTCGCCATTGTTATCGGGCTTTATATTTTTGTCCCCAAAATTATAGTATTTATAACAAACCAATGAACATCCTCTTAGGTGTACTTTTGTTTTCATTTATTATCCACTCTCTAAGTATTGTTCCTTTTATAAATTTTCTTTACAACTACAAGTTTTTTAAAAATAAAACTGCTGTTTCTAAGGATAAAAAGGATGAAGCCTCAGAACATATTCGTTCCAAATCACGTACCCCTGAGGGTGGTGGACTTTTAATTCTTACTATCACCAGTCTGATTTTTGTTTTTGTTATGCCTGCACTAAAGCTACTAGGCTTCGAAATTACCCACGTCTATCCCATAAACGATGAAATTAATGTTATCTTTTTTACTTTTATATCCTTTGGCTTACTGGGGTTATATGATGACATTATTAAGTTTTTTGAGCTAGATAGACAAAGTGGATACACAGGCTTAAAGACTGGTTACAAATTTCTGATTCAAGCCATACTCGGATTGGTTGTCGGTATTATGCTTTATGTAAATCTCGGTATAGATATTATCCATATACCTTTTCTTGGAGTTATTCATTTTGGTGCTTGGTTTATTCCTTTATCAGCACTTTTAGTGGTCGGGTTTTCCAATTCTCTAAATATTACCGATGGTATGGACGGTTTGGCCTCTGGATTGCTTATGATCTCTCTGTTTGGGCTACTGATACTATCCACTAGTGTTCTAGATACTCCATTATCACTTTTTATTGCCTCCTGGCTGGGTGGAATTATCGCCTTTCTTTACTTTAATGTTTATCCTGCAAGACTTTTTTTGGGTGACGTTGGCGCGCTGGCATTTGGGGCATCATTTGCTGTCGTTGGCCTGTTAACTGGGAAAGTTATAGCTCTTATGATAATCGGACTGCCCTTTATAGTTGATGGACTTAGCAGCTTTTTGCAGATAGTATCTGTCAAGATATTTAAAAAAAGAGTTTTTCCTATTGCACCAATTCATTATTGGTTGTTAAAGATTGGTTGGACAGAGCCAAAAATTGTTCAAAGAGCATGGCTTATTAATATAATCCTGGTTATCTTTGGTATTTGGTTGGCAATTATTTAAACTATGGGGGCAAGTCATAAAAAGCTTTCTTATCTAATATTAATTTCAGGTATACTCGTAGCTTGTTTTGGTCTTATCGCAATTTATGATGCCTCAGTAGTAGATGCATACAAAACTTTTGGTGATAAATTTCACTATGTAAAGCAACAGTCTAGCTGGTTAATACTTGGTATTTTTGCCTCGCTAATCACTGCCAAAATCCCTCTTCCGTTTTTAAAAAAAATAGCACCACTGGCATTGTTATTGACAATCGCCTTATTGGTTCTAGTCCTAATTCCGGGCATTGGCTCAAAGTTTTTGGGTGCAAGACGTTGGTTGGTGGTTGGTCCGGTTGTTGTTCAACCATCTGAAATTTTAAAAATAACTCTTGTTCTATATTTATCTCACTGGCTAGAAAAACCACGAGAACTTGTTAAGTTTTTATCAATCATTGGTTTTTGTTTGTTACTTATTATGTTTCAGCCCGATCTTGGCACCGCCATAATTGTTGTTGGAGCATCATTTTTAATTTATTATCTGTCTGGAGCTCCCGTAAAGCACATTTTAATTTTTTCTGCAGCTTTACTTTTTTCTGTCAGCGTTTTAATTATTAGCTCACCTTACAGACTAGACAGAGTAAAGACTTTTCTAGATCCAACCTCAGACCCTCTTGGTCGTTCATATCATATCAACCAAATACTCTACGGAATTGGCTCTGGTGGTTTTGGAGGTGTGGGTCTTGGTAAATCTCGGCAAAAATATGCATTTTTACCAGAAGCAACTACAGACTCTATCTTTGTTATTATTGCTGAAGAGTTTGGTTTTTTTGGAGCTACCGTAATAATAGGTATTTTGGCCTATCTCCTAGTCTCCTCGTTTAAGGTTGCTATATACGCCAAAGACAAATTTAGCAAACTACTTGCAAGTGGTGTTTCCTTAATATTTTTAGTTCAAATTTTTGTAAATTTAAGCTCCATGGTTGCCCTAATTCCACTCACAGGTGTACCTTTACCATTTATTTCTTATGGTGGCTCTTCACTTGTTTCCAACTTTATAGCACTTGGTTTACTTATTAACGTTGCAAGCAAAACATGAATAACTTAATAGTCTTTATTGGTGGGCATCATAATAGTACTCTAGAAGTGGCCAAATCAGCCCAAAAAAATAATTTTCAAACTCTTTGGCTCGGTCACAAGTTTAACCATAGCGATAACAAAAGTTTTTCCGCTGAGTATCAAGAGGTAACCCTTGCCAAAATTCCTTTTTTAGAGCTAAAAACAGGTCGTTTTTATAAAAAAATAAACTTTTTTGAAGTGTTAAAAATAATTTTTGGTTTTTTTCAGGCTGCCTACTATCTTTTAAAATATCGTCCCGCTCTTGTGTTCTCATCTGGTGGTTATATGGCTGTTCCTGTTGTAGTGGTGGCTTACTTGTTGCGTATTCCAAGCTTAACTCACGAACAAACTGTTGTTTCTGGTTGGGCCAACAAAGCTATTGCACCTTTTGTTAAAAAAGTCTTACTTACTCATGCGGTTTCCGAAGAAAATTACCCTAAACAAAAAAGTGAAGTGGTTGGTTTACCCGTTAGAGCTGAGCTTGTCGATAAAAATAATAGTAAAATTTTTCATCCCAAATTATTGTATGTAACTTGTGGTAAACAAGGATCGCACTTGGTAAACGATGCTCTTTTCCCTCTCATCCCCACTTTAGTAAAAAAATTCACAATAGTTCACCAGGTGGGGTCTAATGTTCTTACAAAAGACTTAGACAGAGCGCGAAGGATCAAGGAACGATTGGGTGTAAACGCCAACCGTTACCAATATGCACCATATTATTTTGGAAAAGACTCTGCAACCTACCTCAGATCTGCTGATATTGTTATTAGCCGAGCAGGAGCTCACACGATTTATGAATTAATTGTTCTCAATAAAAAAGCTGTTGTTATTCCCATATCTTGGGTTTCTCATCAAGAGCAGCTCAAAAATGCCGAACTAGCAAAAAAAGAAATTGAATGTGAAATTCTCGAAGAACAAACTCTAAACTCAGAATATTTACTTAACGCAATTACTAAAATGGACAAACTGCCCAAAAAAAGAGTCCCTACTAATTTAAAAAACAATGTTGCCGAAAAGATCGTTTCTATCATTAAATCGGAAATTGCCAAATCTTAAGTATTTATTTTTTTATTTACTTGCCGTTGCCTTTATCTTTTTCGTAGTATCTAGTCTAAAAATCAACAAAATTGTCTGCCTCCAAAACAATAAAACCTGCGACAGTGTCTACCAAGATCTGTTAAACAAAAAAGTTGGATCAAGCCTAATAAATATTAGTTTTAGGCAGACAGTAAGAGATTTAAACTTGGCGCGTCCCACTAGTGGGGTTGATATTCACTTTAAGCTTTTTAATACCTTACTAGTAAATATAACCAACAACCAAAAATCACTAGATGTAAACTTAACTCTAGTCAGTAAGTATCCAAAACTTAGTATGGACAGTCTTCCAGAATCAAGCACAGCTGCTGTCTTTTTTAAAAAACCTAGTGTAGAAATAAAAGATTTTTTTTCTGATTTAACCAGCACTAGTTTTAGTTTGTGGCCCAATGGGGAGCTTACACCAGCATCCTCATCTGAAGCAAAAATTAAATATTTTATTACCGAAAAGCCCAAAGTAGATGTTTTGGTCAATCTCTACGACTTAATAAATCAGCTTTTACAATACACTGATCCCGAAAATATTTATATTGTTGATAAAAACGTATTCTTGAGTAGAAGCGATCAACCTGATATTATAACCTCAGTTCCTTTCGAGCAAACAGCACTTGTTGAGGCTTTACAATCATTGGGTTTTTTTACTACAATAAAAAAGGATACAAAAATTATTGATCTTCGTTTTAAGAATCCAACAATAAGATAAAAATGGCAAAAACATCAGGAATAAACGCAATTGACATCGGTTCTAGCAAAATTACTTGTCTTATTACGGTTCCATCTCAAGATGGACAAAAAATAAATGTAGTTGGTGTTGCTACAGTTCCTAGTCGTGGCGTAAAAAAGGGTCAGATAGTTAATATCGAGGAATGTGTTAGCGCCATAACTGATTGTGTTGAATCTGCCGAAAGAATGGCGGGGTTCGGTATGGAAACAGCCTTTGTTTCTATTTCTGGTGAACATATCCAATCACAAAATTCTCATGGCCTTGTCGCTATCCGAGAAACCGAACAGGAAATCACTCCAGACGATGTTTTTAGGGTTATTGAGGCAGCTAGAGCTATTTCTTTACCTACCTCACGCGAAATAATCCATGTATTGCCCAGTGAGTTTATCGTAGACAGTCAAAAAGGTATCAAAGATCCTACTGGCATGTCTGGTATTAGACTGGAAACCGAAGCACATTTAATAACTGGTTTATCTCCAGCTATAAAAAATGTTACTCGTTGTGTTAGTGATCTTGGTATTACTGTTAGTGGTTTGGTGTTTACTGGTCTTGCCTCTGCTGAAGCGGTTCTCTCTGATACAGACAAAGATCTAGGGGTTATCCTTGTCGACATTGGTGGTGGTACTACTAGTGTATGTGTCTTTTTGGAGGGTTCGTGTGTTTATTCTTCTGTTATCCCAATCGGTGCTAAAAAAATCAGTGACGATATTGCCATTGGTCTTCAAATAAGTGTCGATAGCGCTGAAAAAATTAAACATTTTGTCGGAAAACCAAAAAATGAAAAAACAGATGAGGATGGTAAACCTGGTGATGAGATAGATCTCTTAAAACTTGGAATCGCTGAAGAAGCAAAAACTGTCTCACGTAAAACTATTGTTGAGGGCATAATACGTCCCAGGTTGAATGAAATTTTTACCATGGTCAATCAAGTTGTTAAGCAATCAGGTTTTCAGGGACAGTCACCCGCTGGAGTTGTAATTACTGGTGGTGGTTCGCTTACCGTTCTTGCTACCGAAAGTTGTCGTCGCGTTTTGCAACTTCCTGCCAAAGTCGGTATTCCTTCTGGTCTTTCTGGAATGATCGACGAAATTAATACTCCCATTTCTTCTGCCTCAGTAGGTCTTGTCCTCTACGGTTTAAAAAATAAAAGTGAACAGAGCGGTTCAGGTCTAAACTTCTCTGGTATGATAAAGGGGATTCCTGGGCAGAAGTACGCCAGCAAGGTAATCGACTTTATTAAATCATTTTTACCATAAAGTGGGACTCGTAAAACCAGATACAAATACTTACGCCAAAATAAAAGTTTTAGGTGTTGGTGGTGGTGGAAACAACGCCATTAATTCCATGATTAACTCTGGGAAAATTAAAGGCGTAGAATTTATTGCTGTTAATACCGACATGCAAGCTCTACTTGCTTCAAATGCTGATATTAAATTGCAAATTGGAGAAAAAAATACAAAAGGGTTAGGGTCTGGATCCAACCCCGACGTGGGAGCACAAGCCGCCGAAGAATCTCGAGAAAAAATAAAAGAAGTTTTGCTTGGTGCTGACATGGTTTTTATAACCGCAGGAGAAGGTGGAGGTACTGGTACTGGTGCTGCTCCCGTAATCGCCGAAATTGCCAAAAAAGATATTAACGCTCTTACTGTGGCCGTCGTAACTAAACCTTTCTTGTTTGAGGGAGCCAGACGTCGTGTTCAGGCCGAAGAGGGGGTGGAAAAACTAAAAGAAAACGTTGACACTCTAATTGTTATTCCCAACCAACGTCTTATGGATGTTGTCAAAAAAGACCAATCACTTCTCGATGCTTTTAAAACCGCAGACTCTGTTTTGGGTCAAGGGGTTCAAGGTATCTCCGACCTTATTACTGTTCCTGGTCTTATTAACGTAGACTTCGCTGACGTTAAATCGGTTATGACCAACGCTGGCTCTGCTCTTATGGGTGTTGGTAGAGCTAGTGGTGAAAAGAGAGCTATGATCGCCGCCAATATGGCGGTTAGCTCACCTCTGTTGGAGGTTAGTATCGAAGGTGCTCGCGGTATTTTATTTAACATTACTGGTGGTAAGAGTCTGACTATGAATGAGGTCAACGACGCTGCTACCATCATCACTCAATCTGCCGATCCCGACGCTAACATTATTTTTGGTGCTTCAATTAGAGATGACATGGGTGATGACGTTCAGATTTCTGTCATCGCCGCTGGTTTTGATGAAGCCAGAAGACACTTTGGCAGCAATCAACGCAGTACTAGTTTTTTTATGCCAAGTAACGATAATAAAACCGAAACTCCAAAACCAATTGAATCCAAGCCAGAACCAGTTTCCGGTAGCAGCAAGTTTAAGGTAAACCACGAAGAGGTAAATATTGAAGATGATTTGGATATTCCAACTTTTTTAAGAAATAAATATTAATATGATCAAAAAAAAGAAATCTTTTAAGAAAAAAGAGGAAATAAATGTTACAGGTAAAAACTTAGTAGCTACTCTTAAAAAGCTAATCGAAGAGGGAAATGTTCGCCATGTTTTGGTAAAAAATAAAACCGGTAAGATTCTTTTTGAATTTCCTTTAACTGCTGGTGTCGTTGGTGCTGCCCTTTTACCAGTATTCGCTGGAATCGGCGCGATTGCAGCCATGATTGGTGAATGCACCATCTCTGTAGAAAGAAATAAATAAATAAACCACCCGGTAGTATAATAAATCTATCCAAAATTAACGGAGGTTGCTTTGATAATTAATCCAAAGGAAAGTGGCCAAGGAATGGTCGAATATGCTTTAATTCTGGTTCTAGTTGCTATTGTGGTCTTTACGGCTCTCATGCTCCTTTATCCTTACATTGAGTATTTTGAAACAGAAGGCAATAGGGGTATTTTATCCTCAGCTCCTGTTATTTACGATCACGGTAGCCCGGTTTATTTGCCAGAGGGATCGTACTTTAGTAAGTACATTTTGGTCGATTACGAAAGTTGTGAGGAAGTTGATACTGGCCCCTACTATCTTAAAGTGGGGACTACGTATGAAGACCCCTCTGTTATTACAGTAGAAAAAACCCCATCATCAGACTATCAAATCTGTAATAATCTTCGCGGGACCTCAATTCAAGTGATCTACGCTTTTTATAAGTTGGAAAAGTAATCACAATATCTCCTCACAAGGGAGATATTTTTTTATTACTTTACATTCGGGTAATATTCGTGTTTAATTTAGTTAGTGGCTTGTCATTCCGGACTAGATCCGGAATCTATATAAATAAACACCGAAAATATGACTCAAAACATTTCCGAATCTGTTTCTGTCCAAATGGTTTTTGATCATCGTCTTCACTTGGCCAAGCCACAACAATTATTTTGGAATAACAAAGTTTACCCAGTTACCCAGATTGGTTTGCGCCACTGCTTCCGAGAGGGTCGTAAACTCTTTCATATTTTTTCCTTGGTCAGCCACAATCTTTTTTTTCGTCTTCGTTTTGATACTGAAAATTTATCTTGGACAATAGAACAAATCTCTGATGGTTTGGCTTAAAAGTAGTTTTAATAAAGCAGAATCCACTTTTGTCCATTTGGATATCAACTCTTGTTTTGCTACCTTAGAACAACAAGCCAACCCTCTTTTTCGAAACAAGCCTTTGGTGGTAACAGCCTACTCTGGTAGAAAAGGCTGTGTTTTGGCTAGCTCTAAAGAAGCGAAAAAATTAGGCATAAAAACTGGCATGAGGCTAGAGGTTGCTCAAAAAATCTATCCCAACTTAATAAGTATTGTTTCCGACCCCAATAAATATCGCTTTATTCATCTGCAAATAAAATCTCTTCTCTTGGAGTACACTCCTTCTGTTAACCCTAAGTCTATTGACGAGTTTGTTTTAGACTTTTCTACTTTCAACTCAAAGGAAATAAGCAATCTCAAACAAACTTGTCAAACTATTAAAAACAGGATTAAGTCTGAAATAGGGGATTATGTTACTGTTTCGGTAGGATTGGGTCCCTCTGCCTTTCTTGCTAAAACCGCAAGCAATTTAAAAAAACCAGATGGCTTAGAGGAAATAAATTTTCAAAATTTCTTGGATGTTTACTCCAAACTAGAGCTAACAGATCTCACTGGTATAAATACCAAAACTGCCACCAGGCTAAATATCGTCGGTATTTATACAGTTTTAGATCTTTACTACGCCGACATTACTCTTCTCAAAAAAGCCTTTCACTCCATTCTTGCCTCTTATTGGTATCAAAAAATTAGAGGCTACGACGCTGGTGTTTGGACAGACTCAGTAAAAAGTATAGGTCATACCTACACCTTGCCCAAAGCTAGTGCCACGGTAGGCGAAACTAAGCTCGTCTTGGCCAAGCTGGCTGAAAAGGTTTCCGTTCGCCTCAGGCACCAAGGCTTTGTGGCTCATGGCCTAAGTTTGGGGGTTAGGTTCCAAAACCAAACAAGCTGCCACAAAAGCCTCACAGTTCAAGAATCTCTCTTTGACTCTAGTACTATATATTGTTTGGCAGAAAAGGTACTAGACATCTTTCCACGTCTTCCTGTTCGTAATATTTACCTTACTTGCTTTAATCTGACGGTATCAAGTTCTTTGCAGCTAGATTTGTGGGGGCAAACCACTAAAAAAGCTGATCTTAACCAGTGCCTAGATACGATAAAAGAAAAGTGGGGGAACTATGCCATTCACCCTGCTAGCATCCTAGGATCTCAAAACCACGCTCCAGACGCTATTGGCTTTGGAAACATCCCATAACACTTGACTTTGAAGCTATTTTGTGCTAAAATCCCCCCAATCGGTGAGCTAGATCTCACCAAAAAGGGCCTCTGGCCCATCGCACCCAAACCTTCTATGAAGGAAAAAATCTAACCGGAGGATAGAATGATAGTTTTGTTGAATTGGTATCTCGGACTTCCAAATTGGGCTATGTTTTTTATAGCCTTGGTAATTATCCTGCCAATAACGATTATTTTGGCAAAAATTTTCAAAGGTGAGGAGCCAACCCCCCGTGCTCATAACCCAGCAGAACAGTCTTTGATTGACTCAGTATTCTTCGCCATCGGTCTAAAACAGGCTGGTGACGCAGGCAAAAAATGGGGAGAAGAGCAATACAAGAATAAAAAGACCTTGAGCCCCGTTATACTTGGCCCAATTGGGTTGGTGTTGACTGTATGTTTCGTCTTATTTCAGGGGGTAGGTAAATACACCTCTCAAGATGAAAAAACAGTTACAGAAGAGCATAGCTGTACAAGAGAAACGGCTCTTGGCTTATTCTATTTGGGGATTGGAGAAAAAATTCAAACTGGTGATATCTGCTACGGCAAAACTGTCGAAGCAACACCAACGCCAACTCAGATCCCAACCCAAATCCCAACACCGATCCAAACTTTGACCATCCCAGAGAGTGTTGCTGAGGTTCAGCAACCCACCCCGGTGGCAGAAACAGACAAGTATCCAACCCTGACAATCAAAAACAACGGACGGGTGGATGTGGGAATTTGGACAGATGTAGAAGAAGGTGTTATCAACAAGCTCGTGCTTGTTGAAACCAAAGAGTGCGATGCTCTCGGATTTTTTCTACAGCCCCAAGACTACCCCACTTTTGTTGTTCCGCAAGATGCCCAAGCCGTGTATCTTGTAGTCGACTACAAATTTGAGGATTGGTCAGACGGCGGGACGGTATTGGTTGTAGAGGGGGATCAAATTGTTTTTAAAGCTTGCGTAGAAGGCCAAGTTTTCAAGTTATACACTTGGCCTTAAAACCCAGACTCGAGTGAGAAATCACCCGAGTCTTTTTTTTGCCAAAAAACTACGTCACTGCGAGTTTTGGTACTCCAAACCGAAGCAATCTCCGACTCGCTAGATTTCAGCACCCCCGGAGATTGCTTTGGTTTTCGCTTCGCTCAAATCGCGCAATGACGATTAATGCCCTGCCTCTTCTGCGGCCATAGCTTCAGCTTTGGTGGCATGAATAGTGCCTTCTGGATGATTAGCTGGGGAATATATGGTGTAAAGCTTTAATTTATCTGTTGTCGAAGTATTAATTATGTTGTGGTTAGTGCCAGCGGGGATAATAAGAACATCATCAGCAGCAAAAAAAGTTTCTTCACCATTTAAAACAGCTTTTCCTTCACCTATCTCAAACCGAAAAAACTGATCAACGTGCTCGTGCACTTCCATACCAATTTCTTCACCAGGGAGTAGCGACATAACTACTAGCTGAGAAAACTTACCAGTGTAAAGTACTTTTCTAAAATTCTCATTTTTAATTGTTTCGTCCTCAATGTGAGCAAAATATCCTGTCATTTTTTATTTATTTAATTATTAAACACCCTCATCTTACTCCTAAACACCATCATCTTCATCATCTTGAATCCAAGTCATATATTCACTCATGATAAGGTTAGCTGGGA
>CAYSAM010000005.1:0-37795 GCA_964429015.1 uncultured Pseudomonadales bacterium
GTGCTGATGCCCAGAATCGAACTGGGGACCTTCTCGTTAGGAGTGAGATGCTCTATCCAACTGAGCTACATCAGCAAAATTATTTTGGTGTGCTCTTATATCAAGATACATAGTCGTAGACTATGCTTGATATTAACAGGAAGCGGACTGTAGATGGAAGGATAATTGTTAAATTATCTCCATCGCAAGGAGCAAGCTGTTATCCGTCTGAGCTACAGCCTCAATAGACTTTATTTTACACGTAATTACTTAAGATCGAAGGAAATGAGATTGTAGGTGTCTGGTTTTTGGTTGAGGTTCGTTAGGGTAATAAGCTTGGTGCCATCGACACTGGGGACAGCAAAGTTGGACAATGGAATTACAGGGTTTATATTTACCAAGTTTAGACCATCGTAGTCCACTATGTTGACACCGTTACTGTTTGTAACTATTACTTGGCGGGAGTTGGAGTACCAATTGAAGTTACTGACGTAGTAGCTTTCAGATTGGGCTTTAAGCTGCTTAAGAGTGTTTAAACTAGCTGAGGCAGTAGCGGCAGAAGTGAGGATAAGCTCTTTTTTTATTTCACCCGAAAAGGTAGCGACATTTAGCTGGTAGTTTGTGCCTTCTCTGAGATCGTATAAATAGGTTCTATCTTTTTGGATGTTTCTTTCTTCTTTGGTGGAGTTGATATTGGGAAGTGCGGCACCAATAGTGTTATTTGGAAGATTGATATTACTTTTGGCGGTATAGATAACTTTTTCTTTGTCGGGAGAGAAGAAAACATTAAAAGCGTTTTGAGAAAGAATGTTTTGGAGAAAATCTGGGAATAATTGTAGTGTGGGAAGATTAATTTTTGTGTATTGATCTTGCCACTGGGCAATAATTAAGGGTAGACGAATGGTGACATCTACTAGGGTGCCGGTGGTTTTTTCTTTGGTAGATAGTAAGTAGGCTGAGGAGATTTGTTTGCTAGTTGGGAGTGCTTTTTTATTGGCGGTGGCTTCTTCGGTAAAAATGGCGAGGATTTGAGAACTGTCTGGGGACCAAATTAACATACTGTTAGAAAAATCTTTGTTGGTGTTTTCGGCAATTTGAAGATTGCTAGAGCCTAGTAAATTGGTGGTTATGGAGTGGATATATAGACCGTTGGTGGTGGTTTGAGGTGCGTTGTTTAGGGTGTAGGCAATTTTGGTGCCATCGGGATTAAGGCTAGCGTTTTTTACTTGGTAAAAAGTTAAAGGTGAGGTAGCTGTAATAATGGGGAAAAGACGAGCGTCGGTGTTGGTGACTAGTTCGGCTTTTAGGGGGAGGTTTTTGGTCCAGCTATGGAAGCCGTCTTTTTCGATGGTAACTTGGTAGTTATTGGGGGCTAAATAGAGTTTGTCGTCGGTGACGGTGGTGAGCTTGTCATTTATTATTACTCGAGCGGATTTGGGATATGAGGTGAGGCTAAGCAAGCCTGTGCCTTGGATAGATTTATCTTGAAGGTTGGGGCGATATCCTTTGGCAAATTTTATGGCTATAAGGGTGCCACAAATTAGAAAGGCTATGGCTACAATATTTACTATTAAGCGCTTTTGTTTGGGGTTTTTAGTCACAGATTTATTTTAACATTTTTTGTCATTGCGAGCGAAGTCTTGCTAAAGCTGACGAAGCGCGGCAATATAGGGATGGATCGCCACGGCCGAATTGAAGTTGTGCCTCGCGATGACAGGTGGGTGGCTGGACAAATGTCCTATATTGTATTAGAATACTTTAAATCTTAGTTTTTGTGGAGGAGTACTGTGATAATTAATTATCAGTTTGATGATGTTAGCCTGTTTGTTCGAGATCGTTATTCAAGCCGGTTGTCTGCCTTGATTGCGACAGCAAATGAACTTGGTGAAGAAGTGACGGTCGCTGAGCGCTATTCTCCGAAAAGTGGTGGTTTTATTATTTCCATTCAAGTTGGAGGTAATACTCAAAGCACAAATGACTTTTATCTACTAAAAGATGTACTTGAGAAAATGGGAGGCAAACTTTCACCCATTACTCTAATCAATGATGTGGAGTTCCGTGGATTATTTGATAAATAACTAATTTTGTTAACATGCTCTTGGGGTAATAGCCAAGAGTTTTTTTGTGGCTTGTGATATTTATTGTTATGTATTGATACCTTTTGTATAGGGAGAGATATTGGTACAATTGGGTCAATGTCATTTAGTTTTAATAAAAAAATCGGAATAGATTTGGGTACTGCCAACAGTTTGGTTTATGTGGCAGGAGAAGGAATCGTTTTGGAAGAGCCTACTGTGGTTGCGGTGTCACTTGTAGACGGAAAAGTGTTAGCGGTAGGAAGAGAAGCTCAAAAAATGTTGGGGAGAACACCAGGAAATATTAAAGCGAGTAAACCAATGAGAGATGGAGTGATAGCTGATTATGCTGTCACCGAAGCTATGATGCGTTATTTTTTGCGAAAGGTAGGTGCTTTGAGTTTGTTTAAACCTGAGGTTATGGTTTGTGTGCCTGCGGGAGTAACTCAAGTAGAACGACGTGCTGTACTCGGTGCCACACTAGAGAGTGGTGCTCGCAACGCATATCTTATTGAAGAACCTTTGGCAGCTGCTCTTGGTGCCGGGGTACCAATTACTGAGGCTTCCGGGAATATGGTTTTGGATATGGGCGGTGGTTCTTCGGAGGCAGCTGTTATTTCTCTTGGTGGTGTGGTTACTTTTAAAAGCGTCAGAGTGGCGGGAAATAAAATAGATGAATCTATAGCAAAATATATCAGAAGAAAACATAATTTGGTAATTGGAGAAACAACTTCAGAGTCGATTAAAGTAAAAATTGGTTCCGCTATTCCTATTACCAAAGAAGAATATATGGAGGTAACTGGTAGAGATAGTATTACTGGTTTACCGCGCCAGGTGACCATTTCATCAGTAGAAGCTTATGAAGCCATTAGAGAGCCATTGGGGAAGATAATAGGCATGTTAAAGCAGGTAATGGAAGAAGTTCCGCCAGAGTTATCATCGGATATTATTGATAAAGGGATTGTAATGAGTGGAGGCACGGCTACTCTTAGAGGTTTTGACAGATTAATTACACAAGAAACGGGTGTTCCTGCCTTTGTAGCGGAAGATGCACATAGGTGTGTAATAAAAGGTATAGGTATTGCTTTGGAAAATATAGAGTTGTACAACTCTAGTTTTAAGAAATAAGTTTCTGTAGGCTATTCTTCAAGTATTTTTTGTGGTGTTATCAGAGAGCGTTTCTTGCTGCTAATTTGGATTTTAAGCTTAAAAATGTATTTTATTAAAATATTTTATGGGACAGATTTAGATCGCCCGCCAGCAACACTGACGTGTAGCTTTTGCGGGCAGGTAGATTGTAGATGGTAGATGAGAGTTTTTTGTTAACAGTTGACGGATTACAGATCACAGTTAACAGATTGTAGATGGTAGATGAAAGATTACAGATTACAGATGATAGTTTACAGTTTACCCGCCGACAGCTGGCAGTCAGGCGGGCAGGCAGTTTATAGATCGTAGGTCGTAGATGATGGATTGTAGGCGTTAAGCGATAATACTTTTTTTGTTGGCAATTAGTTTTCACGGTTTGATATGACAGGTGGTGGGGGTAGGGGGTGTGCAAATTATAAATATTTTTTAAGTACTGGTATGGGGTATATTGTTAAATATTATTTAATTTTTATTTTCTTTTTTACAGATACCAGGGGTGGGGTATGTGGGGACGATCATAGATGGTAGATCGTGGGTGATAGATCACAGATTACAGATCACAGATTTAGATCATAAATCGTAGATCATGGGTGATAGATCACTGGTTACAGTTCACAGATCACTGATTTGGATCATAGATGGTAGATCGTAGATGTTGGGGAGGGAGTTTACGGATTACAGTTAACAGATTACAGATTGGGTGATAGATGGTGGACCGTAGATTGTAGATAGTAGGTGGTGGAGGGTAGAGGGATAAGAGATTACAGTTTACAGTTTACGGATAATAGTTAACTGATTGGGGTTTTTAGGTGGGTTGGCTTAATGGGGAGTTGATGGTATTTTTGTTTGTGTGAAACCAGATCATGAATTTTATTGTTATCGGGTAATTCTGTGGCTGCTAACTATGTATCTATTGTGTATTTGATATTTTTTATAAGAGGACTATAAGAAAATGTTATTTAATTTATTATTTTGGCTATATTTATAGCTGTATTTTATTATTTAAGATTAAATAACGAGATTATTATTTGTTCAATTCTGGTTATATATTTTTGATAATTTTGTAATTATATTTAATATAGTAGTATCTGATAATTATATACTCCCTATTTTATAGGGGATATTTAGTTTTAACTTATAAAATACTTAGTTTTTAGTCGTTTTGGGTGGTTTGGTCGACTTAGGTCATTTTTTTGATGTGTTTATGTTGTTTTTACACTACTAACATGAAGATTTGAAAGATATATTTATTGCTTTTTATCGCACTAAAAGATCTGGAGTGCTATTTATCACTTTGTATATTTGAGTGATAAGTTTGTGCGTGAAGATAGGTGACAGTTCACAGATCACAGTTTACAGTTCACAGATTACAGTTCACAGATTACAGATCACGGTTTACGGTTTACAGATGACAGTTCTTAGATTGTAGGTGTGGATTGAGAGGGGGGATGCGTTTACAATAGTAGTATGCGAAAGACAGTGCTGGGTTTACCTGTAGACATATTATCTAAAGACGAAGTAACTAGTCTGGTAGAAAATTGGTTAAAAGTACCCGGTAAGCAGCTAAAAATGATTGTGACTGCCTACAGTGAGTTTTTTGTGCAAGCAAGTGAAGACAAAGACTTTGCAGAAATTATCCGAAAAGCAGATTTGGTTACGGCTGATGGGAGATCGGTGCTAGGTGCTGTCGCCTTTTATAAGGCGACAGGTTCACAGTTAACGGTTCACGGATTACAGTTTACGGATAACAGTTCACGGATTTTGAAAATATTATTATGCTTAAGAGAGGGATTGATAGTGGGGGGAAAGATATTGCGGAATGAATTGGGAGAAACTATTACTGGGGTTTGGCTTTTTGAGGAGCTTACAAAAAGAGCAGAAGAAAAAAACTGGAAAGTATTTATTTTGGGTGGATGGAATGATGTCGACGTGAGAGTAGTAGAAAAACTAAAACAACTTTATCCCAAACTAAGAGTAGTTAGCGACGCTGGAGAAAAAAAGGTAGGTACTAGTGAATCAGAAAACACAAGAGTGGTAGAAAAAATAAATAAATTTAAGCCAGATATTTTGTTTGTAGCTTATAACCCTGTGAAACAAGAAAAGTGGATAGCAAAGAATAAAAAAAGTTTAAAGGTTGAAGTGGCTATTGGGATTGGTGGGACTTTAAATGAGTTTGTAGGCGATCTTAAACCTACGCCGCTGTGGATGCAGCAAGCGGGGCTCAAATGGTTGTGGAGGCTTATTTTGGAGCCTTTTAGGTGGAAAAGAATGATTGATGCAGTAATTGTTTTTCCTTGGATGGTGTTTAGGGATAGCTTGAGGAAATAGTATTTTTTGTACAAAAAAATGCCCCCGTCTTTGACGGGGGCGAAGTGCAGATATTAATCTTCTTTTTTCAAGAGCGATTTCCCTTTTGCGACAAGAGCGCGGGAAAAGGCCATGATGCCAGCGCCGGCGAGAAGGACGATCCAAACAACGTAACTAATTCCTGTTTTAGGCTGACTGTACATTTTTTATTTCTCCTTTTTTAGTTGGTTTGATATGCAAAAATGATAACTCGCTTTTTTGTTGAGTTTGTGAGGCAGCTTACAAGCCTTAATTCATGAGTGTATTTGGTTTCCCAAAAAATGGGATCGTCTGGGTCGACAATCACCTTTTGGTAGACCGTGTAGTTGGTGATAGTTCCATCTTGGGTGGTGATGGTAATTTTGTCATTGACACCAAGCCAGCTCAAATACCAAAATGGATTTCCCGAAATATTAGCGTGTCCGGCAATGGAAACCATGCCTTTTTCGCCTGGGTACTGGAGATAGGGGTAATCGACGACTCCGTATTCATCTAGAAGGCTTTTTTTTATTCCCCAAGGGTCGGTTTCGTCAATTTCGGTTGGATTGATATGGTGAACCATCCAAGATAGCTGGATGTTGGGAATTTCGAGAAGAAAACTTCCCTTGGGAATTTCTGTGGCGACGATGACTGGCTCAACTGGTGTTGGTTGTGGGGTAGGAGTGTTTGTTGGTGTGGTTGTTTGGGCTGGTTGGGGAGTAGGGGTGGAGTTGGTGGCTTGAGACAGTTGAGATGCAAACTGTTTTTTGGCCTGGTTTTGTAACCAAAGAGGTTTCAACTGTTGATCCCAGACAAAATAGCTGAGAAAGATGAGAAGAACAACAGTGATGAAATTTCCACCAAAAATGTACATGCGCGCTTTTTGTTCTGTCTTCATTCTAGTGTCCTTTTACGTATACAGTGAGGTGTTTTTTCAGGATCCATTCTCGGATTAGTGCCTCGTACCAGAAGTACGAGTTGAGAACTCGCAAGAAAAACATGAAAGGTATGCTGGCCAGTGCGTATTTGAGCATTTTGAGTTTGGCTCCGTAGTAAACAACCGGAATAGCAATACCTAACAGATCATAGAGGAGGAACAGATATAGTGCTTGTTCCCAACCAAGGAAGTAGGTGAGAATGGGGTAAAGCAAAATAAACTCAATTCCGCCAAGACCGGCATCGATGTAGCTGAGCCAAAGAAAAAACCCAAATGGTTTTGTTAAATAATCTTTCCAGTGGAGACTAATGTTTTGAAAATATGCAGCGCTCCAGCGTCGAAGTTGATCGCTGTATACCTTGAGGTTAAAGGGTTCGATAGGGTAACAAATGGCGTCATGGATGTAGGCAACTTTCCAACCACGAGAGTGGTAGTCAGCAGTCAAGTCCATGTCTTCGGCCAGGGTGGTTGTGTGCCAACCTCCGCGCTCTCGAAGTTGTTCGAGTCGGTAGCAGCCAAAACAACCGGAAACAATATAAATACTGCCGCCATATTCTTGTTGAATTCGTTTTGGCAGGGCAAAAGCAAAAAGGTATTCTCCAAGTCTGCCCATGGTAAACGCATTGTCTAGATTGGCAGGGATGACCGTGCCACACCCAGCCATAAGCTCGGGTCGTTTGTCAAAAACCTTGAGCATTTCTTCGAGAGCGTCTTCTTTGAGTGTGGTATCAGCATCGATGGTGATGATGGTGTCGGTCTGGATCACGTAGCTACCATCGGTATGTTGACAGAAAAGGGCAAAATTTTGAGCCAGTGCCTTGCTCCCTAAATTTTTGCTTGGTCGCAGTACCAGGACGTCAGGGAAATTTTGGGCGATGACTTCGCCTGTGCCGTCGTTACTAAAATCATCAACAACGATGATTCTGTCTGCTGGGCGTGTCTGGTTGTAGATGCTTGCGAGTGTGTCGTATATGCATCCTGCTTCGTTGTGGGCGGGGATAATAATGGTGGTAGTCGTTTTTGTCATCTCTTGATTCCTTATGGTTGTTTGAGGTTTGCAATAATCTGGAGTATCGTCCCAGTTGGTTCTTCTGCTTCAATGACAACATCGTATCTGTTGTTTGGTCTTGTTATGGTCAGTCCATCGATTTTGATGGCATTCATAAGTTTGACGGTGTCGGCGAGGTAGAGTACGGGTTGGCCTGTGGGTTTGTAATAGTCGGTGGCTCCTTTGGGTGAGTTTGATTCGGTTATTAGATAGTAATACTCGCCTTCATAGAAATATTTATTGAGAACGAGACCGGTGTGTTTTCCATAATTAAAAGTGTCCCCTTTTTGAATAATGTTCAGATTGCTAGTTTTTTGGATATTGATGTCACCGTGGTTCTTGACATAAAGAATATCACTTGGAAAAGTGAGTGGGTAATGACCAAGAGCGGCGACAGGAAAGTTGTAGTGTGCGAATATCATGTCACCAATAAAAGTTTGCCAACCTAAACACTGGATAAGTTCATTTTTGCCGGTACTTTCGTTGTTGTAGTTGTAGTATCTGCCAATAAATTCTTCCAAATAGTAATCAAAGGTTAATGTTTCTGATTCTGATTTTTGGTATTTTCTATCCAGTAAATCGGAAAACTCGGAATTTTTTACGGAATCTTTTATGTGTGTTTGAAAGTCAGTTTTGTCTTGTTCGGTGGGAATTGACCCAGCTTTTGTTGGATGAGCTAGATCATATTTAGTAATGGTTTCAATTAAGAAGGCAATCTCTCTGTACTCTTGTGAGGCGTTTTGGAGGTTATCAAGGTTGAGTAGGGCGCCAGATCCTGGAAGTTGTGGATATACTTGATTTAAATTAGGTGGTTTGGTTGCTGTTGGGGTAGGTGGCAGAGATGTGGATGTTGACTTGGTTGGTGTGCTCGTGATTGCTGCTGAAATATTAGCGGTATTTGTTGTCGCAATATTATTTGGTACGGAGTTGCTGCAGTGAGTAAATAACAAAGTAAGACAACCGAAGAAAACAATAAATTTTCTGCTTCGACTATTTAGCATTTTAAGACTCCTGTCTTATAGTATTTTTTCAAAGTATTTTTTCGTGCATTTGATTTTATAATGTTGGGTAATTAAAAGCAATATTGTCTTGATGAATGAAGTAAACTGGCTCTTTACTTTTTTGTTATAGGACTCTATAATATGAGAATAAACTCTTTGAAACGAGGTTAATATGAGGCGAAAAAACACAGTTATTGTTGTATTGTTGCTACTTGTTGTGATTGTTGCGATTGTTGCTTCACTGTTTGTCTTTTGCGGTTCACTTAAGGACTATTTTGGATTTGGCAACTATGATTCGGGGTATTCGTTGAATACCGATACTCCAGATATGGTTGTTAGATTTGTTCCTGGTGAAAGCAATAGCTATGTTTTGAAGCCGGAAAAAAACAGTGCTGTTCCATATGGTTATGAAGTTTTGGTTTTTTCTGGACTGACGGAAACTGATTATAGAAAATTAAGTTATGTTGGATCATTTGACGGATTGCTTGGCAGTTTTCAATATTATCCACTTGGGGAAAGTAACGTGGCCGTGGTATGCTCAAAAAAGGACAGCAGTCATAACCTGAATCGATTTACGATGGTGTCTGTTGAATTGGCTGCAATGTCTGCGTGTGGCGGTCAAACCTTTAAGCCGCAGTTGAGTAATGATGTTCCGTTTGTTTCGATTTGTCAGGCAGACAGACTCGGATATTATCAATATAATTACGGTGCAGATTCATACTCTTTATTTGCCACAGGTTTGCAAGGGGAGTTGGACACTCTTGAGGAGGGTTTGTATCCGAAGGTAAGCGTGTTGCATTGTGTTAAATAGGAATTTAGCGGATATGTTCTATTCCCGCCTTTAATGGCGGGATATTTTGTGCCTAAGCAGTGGAGATTTTGAGGCTAAACTTGCATTATAGGCTTTTATGAGGTAGAATATGGGAAAATTTGAGTAAAGAGGAGTAAATTAAAAAATGAAAATTGACAGACTTTATTTCATCTTGTTTTTTGTTGGTTTTTTGGGTGGACTGTTAGCAGGATCAGACTTTGAGGTACTGATCCCTATTGTGGGGGCAGCAGTTTTGTTCACAAATGTTTGGAGGGAGTTCCGCACAGGTTTCGGGTTGTGGTGGAGTGAACCTGTAGGAAAAGTTATGGTAGTTATCTCGCAAGAGATACTATGGTTCGTGGCAGTGCTTGTTGGGGTGTTGGTTTCAGCTTTGTTTTAGACAAATGCTCTTTGGAGATTATTTCTCTGGAGGGCGTTTTTTTTTGGTTTAAATGGGTTGAGAAACTAGTTATTTGAAGATGTGGGGTTGATGCCAAGCATCCACAGGACGGATTCTTTTTTGTAGCGACGGTCGCCACGAGAATTGATACGGATAGCGGGGAGTTTTCCTCTTTTGCCCCAGCGTTTTATAGTCAGTGTGGACACTCTTAAAAGACTTGCAACTTCCGAAACAGTCAAAAGATCGGGTAGATTAGTGAGATCTACATTTTTAGTTTTGCTGATTGGGTTTGTTGTTTGGTTGTCCATGTCTGATATACAAGTTATCAGAAAGAAAGTAGTTAGTCAATAAATTGATTTACAAAGTTGTATTGTGTTTGTACAATCTGAGTTTGTAAGAACATTTATTGGACAAAAACTGGAGGTAGTGATGAATAATACATTGAAAAATGATTCCAGGTATAAATTTCAATACGCGAACTTTGATCTTGAAGCTTTGACGATTACCAGTTCGTCTGGTGTAACTTCTTTGGCTGAGTCATTTTTTTTGAGAGAGGCGGCCCAGCCTGGAGATATTTTGGTTGTACATCAGATGGCTGGGGATGTTGTCTCTTTACCTGTTTCTATTGGTTGTCAGACCGTTGTTGTTTTTGCTGGGGAAGAGCCGGTGATGCTTAATAGATGTGATCGTTTTGGAAATGCGCAGATTGTTTTGTCTAAGGACTCGGCAGTTTGTGTTACCTATGTTTCTAAGTACAAGCAGAGAAGAAAGGTTTATCACCGAAAAATTTTTACAACTGTAATCGTTTTATAAAAAAAGTCCCGCCATTGGCGGGACAATTTTGTATACAAAAAAACACTCTCCAACGGCGGAGAGTGTCGATAAGATAAACGGTAAATGCTTTACTCTGGTGGTGTGAGAAGTGAGACTTTGTGTAAGATCTCGGGGATTTTTGTCCACCAACTTAGGCTGTTTTTGGCGTTGATTAGCTCGGTAAGCCTTTTTTTTCCCAGTTCTAACAATAGTGAGAACGGAGTAACGGAGTCTACAAGTTCGTTTTTGTAGAATTCCATTTTTCTCTCCAGTTCGATTTGAAGTTGCAAGTAGCCGTGTTGAACTTGCATGTTAAAGGTTGCAAAAAGCGTTGCTTCGAGTTCAACCTGAAGAAGATAATCATCAATTTTTTGCACGTCTTTTTTGATGAGCCACTGCGAAGCTATTCCCCTACTGCTGGGGTGAAACTTGAGACTTTGTCGTGCCCGGACAATTTTTTTGATGACATCTTCAGAGGTTGATTCCTCGACTGTCAGACCTTTAATGAGAGTGACTAAGTTCTCAATTTCTTTTTTGAGCATAACTTGTAAATATTTCTCGATATAAGGTCTGAGATTGGGAAAGTCGAACTTGGAATTTCTGAAGGACTTGTCGATGTTGATTGTGGTAGCAAGATTTTGAAAATAAAGTCCGCTAAATGACTTCCAGAAAAACTCGTAGTCAACATGTCTGGCGATGGATATGGCCACGATTGCGATGTTCATACAATCGCTAATATCTTTCCCGTCATTAGGGGAGACATAGAAGGCGGTGGCACTTTTTCTGGTGAGATCACAGAGACCGGAGTCTTTTCCTATAATTTCGATAATTTCCCAGGCGCGATCGCGCAAGGTTTTACCGGCAACAACGATAACTCGATTGTTGTTTGAGTCGAAACGGACAGTTGGCATTGTCATGGTATTTCTCCTTTTTGAAAGTACAGAAAGAAAGTTGGGCTTACTCGGGTGAGCAAGTGGGGCGATTGTACCATAATTAGGCCTATAATTCAAGTGTTTGTGTGTAGGTCATGGGAATTGGGTACAAAAAACCGCTCTTGCGAGCGGAGATTTGTTTTTTTGGATTGCCACGGCCGACCTAAAGTCGCGCCTCGCAATGACAGGTTGAGTTATTTAAGCTCGACTTTTGCTCCAGCGTCTTCCAATTTCTTCTTGGCGGCTTCGGCATCCTCTTTTTTGGCACCTTCCATGATGGTGGCAGGAGCTTTTTCAACGAGGTTTTTGGCTTCTACTAAACCAAGATCAGTCTTGATTTCGCGGACAGCTTTGATAACAGCGATTTTGTTAGCACCGGCATCGGTGACAACAACGTCGAATTCAGTTTTTTCTTCTGCAGGAGCAGCAGCAACAGCGGCAACGCCACCAGCAACAGCTACAGGAGCAGCAGAAACACCGAATTTTTCTTCGAGGGCTTTGACGAGCTCAGCAACTTCCAAAACGGAAAGTTCACTTACGAGGTCGACAAGTTTTTGTACTTTTTCGGACATTTTGTTTTTTTACTATTTATTAATATGCGAGACTAATTGTATTGGTGGGTTTGATGAATCAAACCCCTACGTGACTACGCTGATAACTTTACCTTGAGGGCTTCTAAACCATAAACAAAGTTTTGGATTGGAGCAGAAAGTTGGCGTACCAAAGCTTGGGCTGGGGCTTGGAGTTGAGCCAAGAGGGAAGCCAAGAGTTGATCTTTGCTTGGTAACTTGGAATAAGCTTTGATGTCGGCGAGAGAAACAACTTTGTTGTCCATGATGCCGGCTTTGATTTTGATGGAGTCGTGCTCTTCAATAAACTTAGACATGACTTTGGAGGTTGCGACTGGGTCAGATCCAAAAAGGACGGCGGTTGGTCCATTGAGAACAGAGTCAACTTGTTCAGCGTTTTCTTTGGAGATTTCCTTAAGAGCGATTCTCAAAAGGTTGTTTTTGGCAACCATAAAAGTACCATCGGCTTTGTCAGCTTCGGTACGAAGATTATTTTGATCGGTAACCGAAAGACCAGCATACTCAGTGAAGATTACAGAAGAGTAGTCAGCCAAGTTTTTGGTGATTTGGGCGAGTTGATGAACGTTTTTTTGGTTTGGCATCTGTTTTAGATCACAGATCTCAGATCACAGATCTCAGATATGTGGTTAATATTTTTATAAATTAAAAACACGTAGCAAGACGTGTAGAGGGGTGCTCTATCTGGGGCTTAGTGATTGCCCAGAGTCTTGGAACTGTGGTGAGTATATATGATAAAATTGCGCTTGTAAAGTATGTAAATTCACATTTTGAGAGGTTGTATGAAAAAGATTCCAAGTTATGTATTGCCGTTATTGTTACAGCTTTTAGGTAATCTGTTTGTGGGTATAGGAGTTCATGAGCAAGAGGTTACAAAGTCCAAAGACTTGATTTTTGCAAACAGTCAGGGGTGGCTTCGTTTTGATCGGGTTAACCCTGCTCCTGCGGTGCGAGTTCGATTGACATTTTTTGGATTTTTGGCTGGATTACGTGCTTGGCTTGGTCAAAAATTCAGCTTTTTTGTCTTGAAATCTCGGCTGGCTGCTTCTGGTTGTTATAAGAAGTTTTCTGACACTGAATTGCAAATTTTGCAGTTGGTGGATACTGGATATTTAAATTCAAAGTACGGCTGGGCTCTGGCAGTTGAAAAGTTTGGACAAAAGACTTTAGAGGAAACCCTAAATTGTTTTTGTTTTGAACTGGACATCGTTGATTCATGGTCTTCTGATGGAGATGTTTTTTACGAATCGAAGTTTTAAGTTGTTAATCCCTCGCTTTGGTGGGGGATTTTTTGGTTGACAAGTAGGTATTTGTGGTAAAATTTACCCCATAAGTCGACATTGACAACTTATTTATTTGTAAAATGAAATGGAGGTAGTGATGGCAGAAGAAAGAATGAGTTTGGAGCAGTTGATTTTATCTTGGTTTCAATTGCATGGAATTACGAATAGCAGAGTGAAAGCCGCGTTTAATATTACCTTGCGAGCTAATCCTGAGGCGTCTGAAAGGTTACTTGTGGATGCAATAAAGGATATAAAAATCACACCACGTTTGCTAGCAGCAAGATTGGATGCGGCAAAATTTAATACTACAATTTTGTGGCGTGAAATTAATTTGGATGAGAAGAGCCGTGAGGTAAAGCAAAAGGCTCCAGTGATCACACCACCAACGGATCAAACTGTTGTGGTGATGTCTGATGAGTCAGAATCTGCTAAATCTGCAGATGATGGTACTTCGACTACTAATGTGGCTGGTGTTGCGGAAAAAGAAGGGGAAAAAGTCAAAGATAATGCAACGACAGATGTGGCGGTTAAAGATGGTGAAGTAGCTGCTGAAGCTGCTACGGAAGTTGAGGCTGATAATACAGCTAAGACGGAAGAAGTAAAACCTGTAGAAGAAAAGAACGAAACGCCAACTCCTGAAGTTGCCGTTGTTCCCGTTAGCGCTGCTGATAAAGTTCGCGCAAAAATTGGCTCTGTTTGGTCTTCGATTAACAAAAATAAGAAACCCGCAGAAGCAACCAATGTAGAACAAAAAGCCGCACAAACTGATAATCGGGTATCTCAGGCAGTAAAAGCAGCTACAGGAAAGATTGCTGATACTTCAGAATCAATTAAGAAGCGCTGGCAAACTTTTGTAATTGGGGGCATTGCTCTGGCATTTATGCTTGGAATTGCCTATCTTGGGCCACTACAAAGTGGTGGACGTCCAAGTTTCCAATCTACTGGTGTTCCGATTAATTCAGTTCCATTGATATTTGTTTTTGTGCTATTAATTCTCTTTCCGTTATTTTTTGAAGCCATTCAACGTGGTGATGTATCGGATGCGGTTGTTGTGTTTTTGTGTTTGGCAATGTCTAGTGTTGCATCTGTTTACGAAGTTGCGTGGTCATCTGTTTCTTTTTCGGGTGGTAGACCTTACGGAACGTATGTTATTGGATCGTTTTTCTTAACGCCGTATTTTCTTTTGTGGCAGGCGGCGGCATCCAATAAAACCAGAAATGTTTTTGGTTTAAAACTGCTTTCGAAGTATGATTTTTCGCCAGTTTTTAACACATTGCTTCTATTTTGGGCAATGGCGAAAGTTCATGTTTACTGGTCGTGGTTACCAAACCCGTGCTTTTTCCCGGAAAACTTTTATCTGTTTGCTGGTATTGCCTTTTTGTTTTTGGAGCTTTCTGGTAACATCTATAATCTTTTGATCGCTTTGGTTACTGGTGTTATGTCTGGCTATTTGATTTTTGACGAAAAAAGATTTTGGTGGGTGTTCATTATTTACCTTGTGGTTGTGATTTATTCTTCAACTGACCATGCAACCAAAGAAATAACAATGAATGTCGACTCTAAGCCTGTTGGTGAAGGTGGAACATCCTTTGGTAGGGACGTGAGAACAAAAAGACTTGTTCCCTACGATTTGCTGACTGGAGCCTTGTGGGTTACAGCAATTGCGGCTGTAGTCTGGTATGGCAATCCATCTTTCCCGATTGTATTACCTTTTTAGTTTAATAGTGGTTTCTTCGGAAGCCACTTTTTTATTGTCTTATTTGTTTTTTTAGTCCTATAATGTTGACTTTTGAGAGTATTTGTGCTAATATTACTACCATCGCGAGTATGTCTCGCAAGAATTTTTAAAAGCCCAGTTGGGCACATATTGCAACTCAGACTTCGTCAGTTTGAGCCTAGAAGGAGGACGAAATGTCAACAGTAATGTATCGGGGGAAGAAAATCTCGGTGAGCGACACAAAATATCCGGGGGTTTATTTTGCCCGTGTAAACGCGGACGTGTACGGTCATCAGTACAAATTTGTCTGGTATTCTCATGACCCCCGCTTTAATGCGGCATGTTCGGGAAACAGAACGATTTTTATGCCCCATACAGACAGTAACGGTCATTCTGTCGAGGGGTTTTACCGAGAGGTGAGACCTCATGAGGAGAACCGCGAAGGATGGCAATTTGCCCTCGAGCTCTACAATGGCTTGAAAGCCATTGAGGGTTTTGAGTTTCAAGTTGCTGCGCCAAGAACTTGGGGAAATGATCAGCCGTCTGTTGATTTGTCAGCAGATTGGTGGGTGTTATCTGCCCTGGCGAAGTTCTTAAAAACGAACCAAAGCAATCCTTCCGTGGTCAATTTTTACTCTCAGGATTGGAACTCTGAGATGTCTGAGAAGATTGTTGGTTTTGTTTCAGCTGTGTGGAGAGGGTTTTACGAACGATATTCAACTCGGACTCAGGCAATGATGGTTCGAGAAGAAGCTAGTCGAGATCGAAAATCTGGTCTCTTTACAGTTCCTTCAAGCCCTGCGTTGCTCCCCTCGGAGCGGTATGAGGTTTACCCCGGACATGTACTCTATGTCTACCCAGACGGTTCCATGCTTTTGCTTGGAGATCGGACTTGGATAGTTGGAGGCGAGCTAATTGAGTTTCGGCTCGAAGATGGAGATTCCATCGAAAAACTGATAGCCCGGCTTGTAGCTGAGTTTGAAAGTTACGATGAGGATCGTGAAGATTAGGTATTGATTGGTTTGTTTGCAGAGTCCTCCGTGTAGGAGTTGCTTGACTGCTGTATACATTCCTAAGTTTTTGAAAGACCCCTCCGAGAAGGAGGTGCAATTATTTTTTTAAGCCTGGAAATTTATGTTTCTAGGCTTGTATTTTTGAGAGCTTAAAATTTGAGCTTTGAAAAATACAGATCGTTTATTTCAAAAAAATCCCCGCCTGAGGCGGGGATTTTTTCTTGGTTGTTTTTTGGATTGCCGCGGCCGACATAAAGTCGCGCCTCGCAATGACAAGTCAATTAAATTGTGCCGATGCTCAATTTAACAGAAGGGGTGTGAGTGCAGGTAAGGAAAGCGGACTTGATCTTACTAACACCAATGGCGCGGATAGCCTCAGCCACGTTGTCGGCAAGGTCGGCTTTGTCCTGGTTTATGGATCCTAGACCGAGGTGGATAATGGGAAACTTGGCTTCGGTTTTATAAGGCAGAGTGCCACCGGATGAAAGCTCCTCAGCACGCTTCTCAGGGTTGTCTGTAATGGTGCCAGAACGAGGATTTGGCATAATTCCCTTTGGTCCGAGGACGCGGGCGAATTTGGCTAGTTTTGGCATGTCTGCGGGGGTGGCCAGAAGGATGTCGAAGTCGATTTTACCGGAGTTGATCTGTGTGGCCACAGCGTCGGAGAAAATGGCAATTTTGACCTCTTTACCAGTAGAATGAGGAAGCTTGAGTTCGCCTTTTATACCAGTTTCTCTGGTGTTGAGGTGTAGTTCTACGGTTTTGAGCTTGGTGTTTTTGCTTAGCTCGGACAATAGGGTAATGCCTTCTTCGATGGTGTAAAGCTGGTCTTTTTTGACTTGCTTGGCCATGGTTTTGTACTTGCGGGAGCGAGATTTGGCTTTGGCAACTTTTTGGACAGCAACTTCTTTGACTTCTTCAACTGCCTCTTTTTCGGCGATTTCAGTAGCGACGGGAGCGGATTCAGCGTTATAGATTGCTCGGATGGAGTTTACATCTTCTTCTTTAATGCCCTCAATGGCCATAAGTTCACCATCTTCTTTGGTGATGAGCTGTTCTGGTTTAATACGAGCGGTTCTTAAAGCTTCAGCAACGTGGGTAGGGAGGTCGTTGTAAAGGTTTTTCCAAACAGTTCTAACTGTTTTGGGTTTTACTTCTTTGGTTGTTTTTGTAGTAGCCATATTATTTACTCAGTTATGTTAATTCCCATGGATTTAGCGGTACCTTCGACCATTTTAATGGCAGAGTTAAGGTTGCTAGTGTTCATGTCGGTTAATTTTTTCTCAGCAATTGCGGTAATCTGAGCCTTGGTTATAGTACCAACTTTCTTTTTGTTGGGTTCGCCAGAGCCTAGTTTAAGATTGAGAACTTGTTTGATAAGTGCGGAAACTGGAGGGGTTTTGAGTTCAAACTTAAAACTTCTGTCTTCATAAATGGTAACTAGAGCAGGAACAACTTGACCCTTCATGTCGGCGGTTTTGGCGTTGTATTGCTGGATAAACTCCATAATATTTACACCGTGCTGACCGAGAGCAGGACCTACAGGAGGAGCTGGATTGGCTGTACCTCCGGGGAGGTTTAGCTTTAAGATAACTTTGACTTTTTTAGCCATAAATTTTTTGTGTCATTGCGAGGAGTGACAGCGACGTGGCAATCCAGGGATGGATCGCTTTGGTTTGAGTACAAATCGCGCGATGACGAAAGATTTAGTAATAATTTTCGATTCAGCGAACACAAAAAGGGGGTTTGGACCGAAGTTGTATGGATCCCGGATTGTGATCCGGGACTCAGCACTGCTGTGCTTCGGTTTCGCGCCTCTAAATTGAGTTGCTACCTAGGCTTTGCCGAGGTAGGAGTATTTTAACATAAAAAACCACCCCAACTTACTATTGGGGCGGAGAATGGTACTTATGGTAGATTGAGCGCGTGTCGAACAAGCCAGAAGAAGGTGTAGGTGTCGTAGTTGCCCTGAAGTTCAACAGTGAATTTTTTGTCGTTTTCCCCGTGAGGTCCAAAGACCCAAAGTGGATTAAAACCTTCACAATAAACACTGGGTACTTTTTGTTTGGGGTTAAAAAGATTCCCAAAATCAGCTTTGACCGGCCTATCTGAGATGACTGAAACCTTCCAGTCATAGAAGTTGTTCCTTGCGATGAATTTCAAGTTGCTGCCAGGATAGACAATTTCGTAAACGGGAAGCAAAATTGACTTGGAGGTGTGTGTCGAGATGACAGAGATTCTGTTGCTAATTGCCTCATAAAGATTGTAGTTGTACATTCCAATTAGAGTTTTGGGAAGATCATCTCTGACAAAAACAATTTGTTTCCAAAAGCTCCCTTCCATGCCTTTGTCTGGCTTGTGGGCATTTGCCCATACTTTTAGTGTGGTGGGTAGGTTCATTCATTGGCTCCTTATGTTAAGTTTCTTATCCTGTAGTATACAGCAAGAATTGATTGGAAACAATGGGATAAAAGTTTTAGTTGGAACTAGGAAGAGAAACTGGAGCTTTTGTGTTTGTTTTGCAGGCACCCTTGGTAGTATTGAGAACCCCGGCAAGGTTAGCTTCGCAGGTGTTGGCATAAGTAATGTCTGTTTTGGGGTCGCAAACAGGGCTGTAGAGATCCGAACAGACTATTTCTGGCTTATTGCTGGTATTCATGGGTGGGAAGGTGGGGCGAGGATTGTTTGGAGTTGGTGATTTGTTGACTCGAGGTAAATTTATACTGTTTTTGGGTTCTGAAGCCCGTGAGCGAGGATCGCCACTCAGTTTGGGCATGGCAATAATACCAACTATGAGAACAATAAGAATGATGAGGACAGGAAACAGACCTTTGATAATGTCTTCGGAACTTTTGGATGGATTCATCTATTTAAATATGGCAGAGTTTCATTTAAACTGCAACTTTTGGGGTTGACAAGGGGGAGAGATGGTATAATATAGGGTATTGTGAAGTACTTTTGATATTATAAAAAAAGGAGTGAGCTATGATTCATGGATGGAAGCCGTTTCTTGTGTTTTGGTTTCTTGTGTTTGCTGGTATACCTGTTGTGGTATACATTGCGAGTTTGATTGCGGGGTAATTTGATGATTTTTGATTTGCTTGCTCTTTTTATTCAGGCGCCGATAATTTTGGTTTTACTTTCGGCGTCAGGAAGTTTTTTCTATACCTATGGTCACATGCGATCCGTTTGGGTCTGTATGGCGTTAGGTGTAATTTATGGATGTTTTTACCTGGGGGTTATATACAAGTTATACAGAGATTTTATGAAAGAGGGATAATACCCTCTTTTTTTATGCAAAAAAAGCCCGAGTCTTAAAAAAGACTCGGGCTTGGGAGCAAAAGATCTTACATTTGGCTGATGGCGAAGCCAATGGCTGACATGGCGAGGATTATGATGCCCATGGCGGCGGTAAGATGCGCGTAGGAATCATCAGTCACATACTGCACGATGCTTGCGATGACTACAGTGACGCCAATGATGAGTAGCCCAACAGACACGCTCTCTGCCATCATACAAAATCCTACGACAAGCGCTGAGGCACCAACAAACGCCAGAAGTGAACCGGTGAGTGTCTTTTTCTCACCTGGGTCGCTGGTGGTCATGAGACCGCCGACAATTGTGCCGATAACCAGGCTGGATAAGATTGCTGTCAGCACCCAAGGGGTGTCGACGTTAAAGTCAAAGCTGTAGGCATTAAGGAGTGCTATGCCAGCAACAAAGTAGACAAGAGTGTATGTTTCGTAGATCAGTAGGTGAATGAGGCGTTTTTCGTCAGATTGAGCTGTGGCGAGTGCTACATCCAGAGTGATGACTGTGCTGAGAAATAGAGCTGCCGAAACACTTCGAGCGTCTTTGAAAAAGACGGTGACTGTGGCGATAGCCGCCATCATAACTGCGGTTAATCCGGCGCTCATGATGAAACGTTCGCGCTCTCCCTGATTGGGAAGCCATCGCCGGATATCAATACCGAATTTGTTATTAAAGTAGAGTGTCGGCGGGAATACCAGCAAGATGATTGTGGAAACAATCAGGGTGGCAATTGCGTTGGTGGACATGGGAATACTCCTTTTGGGTTAAGTTGTCAAGAATACAATATCCTATATTATACTATGAAGAGGTGTAAAAAACAACTGGTATAGATTGCCGCAGCCGACAAATGAAAACCTGCCCTGTCAAGGGAAGGGGGACCACGAAGTGGTGGATGGGTTTAAATCTTGGAGACTTGGAGCCCCACACCTTTTGCCACTACGCTTCTGGGCACTATTCGTGCACGCTTCGTGGTGCAAGGTTGAGGGGTTGCAGGTTTAAATTTTTGATACCTGCAAAAAGTCTAACTCAACAGGTGTTTCGCGGCCGAAGATGCTGACGAGAACGACGACCTTGCCTTTGGCTTCATCTATAGCAGAAACGGTGCCCAAGAGATCGTTAAATGGTCCTTCAACGATACGGACGGCTTCGCCAACAGTAAAGGCAGCTTGGAATTTGGGTGCAGATTGTAGACCAAAATCGGTAATAGCTTTGACTTCGTTTTCGGGAAGTGGGGTTGGCTGGTCAGCGGTGCCGATAAAGCCTGTGACACCTTGAGTGGTGCGAACAGCAAGCCAAGCATCGTCATTTACTATCATGCGAACGAGCATGTAACCTGGGAAAAGTTTTTCTTTGATGGTCGATTTTTTGCCTTTGGTGATTTTGATTTTTTCTTGAGTGGGGATGAGGATTTCGTAGATGTTGTTAACCAAACCCATGGCTTCGACACGAGTTTTGAGGGTAATAGCTACACGATTTTCGTGACCAGATTGGGTGTGGACTACATACCAACGGGCAGAAGAAGGGATCTCCGGGGTGATGATGATGTGGTTAGGGTCTTCAACCTTGGCAATAAGGTCTTCAGATGTTTGTGCTTGTGGTTTGGTGTCTTTTAGTTTCATGTTTTTAACGACTTAATGCTGATTGGAGCATAGTAGTAAAAAGATAGTCTAGTCCTCCAGAGTAAAGTGCTACGGCTGTACTAGTGACAATGACCAGAATGGTCATTTTAAGAGCCTCTTTGTGAGAGGGCCACTTAACTTGGGCCAGTTCTAGTTTTACCGAGCGAATGAACTCTATTGGGCGAAACATATTCTAGATATTTTAGCACCCCGTTCACAGCTTCGCCACTAGGTGGCGGATGAGGTGTGTGGAACAAGGACTGAGTTGCAAGTGATGAGTGAAAGCATTTTTTGAACGAGAGGTCGAGATTTTTTGATAAAATGGCTTGGTAAGTTTGAAAATTTTTGATAAAGGAGAGATTATGTCTTTAATATCCAGAGATATTGGTCCAGTGCCTGTTGGTGATAATCTTGAGATTACGGTGGGTAATTTATTGAAAAGATTACCAAAAGACTCAAACGCATTTTTGATTATCATTTGTGATCCTCGGTTTGTAGGAGTAAAGCGGGGAATGGTTAAGGATATCGTTGTTGATTTTGTCCCTGTGGGGAATGAAGGGATGGCGGAAGGGACATTTATTTTGACATATTCTTATGAAGATGTGTCTGTTAAACAAGGGACTGTTGGCCGTGATCATGGTGATCCTGTAGATAATGTTTTGAGATCGATTGATTGAAATTTAGCTCCCGGTCGCAAGATCGGGTTTTTTTGTGCCTGATTTAGCATTAAATTAAAGTTTCTAGGAATATTAAAAAACCACCTAGTATGGGTGGTTTTGTGCTTATTTCTTTTTAAAAATATTTTGGAGATAGCATATTGAATAACCAATGAAGCCTCCTATTAGGGCGGCAACAATGTATTTAATGCGATATATTGTCCACAATACCTGATGTGCGCTGTATTGAATGCTATTGAGAATAAGTAGAATAATGATTAAAACGGCGAAAAGTCGGGCAAAATACAGAAAATTTTTGGAATTTAACATCGAAGCTCCTAGAAATGTAAATGAGAGTTTGAGATTTGTGCTTATTATACCCCGTTTAAGTATTTGCCTTGGTTGACAAAGAGTGGTTAAATGATTGTAGTGGTAGTGGGAATCTGAAGGTTTGGAGTTTTTCCTCTACAAGCTCTTTTTAGGGGGACGGAGTGTCCGATCTCGTTTTTAACGAATCGTGACTAGTTCACCCACCGTTTTAAAACACGGGGAGAGATCTAAACTTTCACCCACTATTGCTAACCTGTTGCAGATAGGTAACAGGGTCAGTAGTCTGATCTGCGTGACCAACTAATTATTCAGACTGTAACTTCTAACGGCTTTGCCACCTTCTTTACGAAAAGTGGACAGCGAAGCTGAGTAGAAAAATCGGAGGCGATATTTGTTCTTTGTGGAGAGAATAAAAAACGCTACTGTTTTTGCGAAAGCATTGGCAAGCTGTTGTTTTTATTTGTGACTAAGAAACTGTGGTTGTTTTTTTGCAGGTTATTTTTGCTTTTTTTTGGGTAAAATAGTAATGTACCTTAGAAAATAAAGGAGGTGAGGTTTTTGAAGCAACCGCATATTACGAACGCTAAGCAGAGAGGTAGACATTCTAGTATTACTGTTGGAGATGTGTTTAGGGATCGTCCGTGGGTGATAGCAGTTTGGGAAACAAAGCAGTATAGTGTTGCTGATTCTGCTGGTTATGATATGTTTGTGAGAACAAATTCAGGCTTTTTATCAGGTTTATTTTTAGATGGTGAGGTTGATGTACTATCCATACAGATTAAGTCCGATCCAAAGAGAGCAAATGGCTTTGTTAAACAGTATGGTTGGGAAGGTCGGTTTTTTAATTTTAAGCGAAAGTATCACCAATTTATTCTGTGTGGAATGGATGACACTGACCTGGTATTGGCAGATATAGTTGGACAAATGGTGGTGCATGCTAAAAATTTTGATATGAGTGAACATGCAGTGCTAAAGCATTTAGATAAAGTTGGAGATGTTAACGCTGTTAGGAGCTATGTTCATTGGAAAGTGGCCTTGGTTTTTCGTTGGTACGGTCATAGGTTGTCGGTGTAATAAAATCCCCCGCTTAAGGCGGGGGAATTTTGTATGTGTATAAAAAACGCCGTGGTTTACACGGCGAGATGGTTACGGAATAAATACTTTGAAAAAGTCGACAACTCCCTCATATATACTGCGAAAGATGGGCTTATTTTTGTTCTCGAGGCTTTTGTATCCAGAGGATGCGAAATCGATGATTGCCCCAACAACTCCGACAAAGATTGAAGCTGTGACCAAAATCAGTATTGCTTCTTGCATAATGCTTATTTCTCCTTGTTCTGAAATACGTGATAACGGGCGCCGTTTGGACCCATTTTAATGACAAGTTTCGTGGCTCTGTTCATGGCATCACCTTGAGACATTTCGTATAACTTGGTTAGGTGAGTGGCAATTTCGACAATAGCTATTTCAGAGTCATTTTGTTTGGTGGGGTTACTGGCAATAACTGAAAGAAAAATGATGATACATAATACAGACAATAAAATTCCACCACCATCAGTGGTGATTAGTGAATAAATCAACCAAATGACGGTGAGTAGGCCGCCAGTATACAAAAGTCTAATTTTCTTATCCTTTTCCATTGGCAATCTCCTCTCGCCGATAAATTATTATAGAGCTACGTGGTTATTTTACTACATATTTGCTGTTATGGGTCAAGTCCTTCATCTTCAGCCTCAGAATCGAAGCTGGGATAGACGTAACCAGAGAGCGTTTCGAGCATTGACTTGTTGCTGGTCTGGTATTTTTGAATGTTACCTCTAATAGCATCGATAGCTGATTCTGGGTCGTTTTCGTTAGGAAGGGTTAGTGGAACTAGATGAAAAATAACCTCGGTACAAATTCTACCGCTCGGTTTTTGGTAAATATAATGCTGGCCCAGCTCTATAAAGATTTTTTGCCAGAATTCTAGATCATTTTCGTTGATGATTTGGATAGTAAAGATGGAAGGTTCGTTTTCGCTTGGAGGTTCGTAGATGTTAATGGTGGCCTCTATATTGTAGATCTTATTGTCTTTTTGAGGAATTAAGAAGTGGTTAACGTTTTGATTGGAACTATTGGGCTTTTTAAGACTTTTTTCGCTGATCATGCCCAAGGTGTCGATGTTGATGTTGCCGGAAATGGGAAAACCAGTGTTTAGATCTATAAAAATGATACCGGATTTGGCTAATTTGTTTTGTACATCATAGAGTAAGTCGGGGTAAATAACCTTGAGAAAGAGGTTGGTATTAATTTCGATAGTTTTTTTATCGTCATATATTGCCATGTTATCCTCCGTAGTTTATTAGGGTGCGTTGGGATATTTTACACTTAGATTGTTGATAGTAGATAGTAGATCGTGGAGAAAATTGCTATTATTAATGTATGGAAATAAGGGGAGAGATAAGCAAAATATATTTTGGCGGTTGGTATCAGCGAACTACCTTACATTTGTCGGAAATCTATAACTTTTTGGCCGAGGGGAGGTCGGACCTTGACCTTTCTAAACAAAAATTACTCTCACTTCGCCAGGAAATGCACCTAAAAAGCGTTTCTCGAGAGTCTGGCTACTTGGAATACGTAAAAGCACTAACAGAAGAGGGGGTAGAGATAAAATATTTTGAAGATGGCTTGTATGTTTTATCTTTGGAGTCTCACAATGTGCCAAGAGCGAAGGAAATGTTAAAAGGGTTTTATGAAACGGCCTTTGCACCGGCCATGGCTTACATTTTTTCTCTGGGAGCTCCAACACCAAAAGAATTGGCGAACATAAAAACTGTTCACCCCATTGCAGTCGGAATTATTTATGGTCAACCAGAAAAATACCAGGTAGATGAGTTTAAATATGGTAAGGTTTATAGTTCTACGGAGTCGGCAGAGCTTGTAGTAAAAAAGACTCCAGAATATATATTTTTGATTGCTAGGTCGCGTTATAAATCTTCTATGGAAACTTTGGTGGAGATGCAGATTTTCTTCCGAGAGTTTAAAGACCAGCTGCAAAAGTACCTGGATATCCACCGCCACTTGTGGGAGAAGATTTCGGAGATTAAGGAGAAGAAGGTTATAAAGGGAGTGGAGGTAGAAGAAATGCGAATGGAGCTAGATAGTTACCAAAAAACTATTAATTTGATAAGTAGCCGCATAAATCAGATGGGGGCATATGTGCACACTAGAGCGGATGTGGCCAAAGGTATGAAAATAGAAGATCAGTTGGATAAAATTTTTCAGTACAAGTTTGACGTGCTAAGCAACAGCCATAGTTACATCAAAGACATTTGGGCGATGACGAGTAATTACTTGAGCACAGCTATTGTGGTAATAAATGAAATAAAGGGCCAGGCCATGAATAAAAACATCCAAAGTTTGCAGATTATTACTACTTATGGTGTGGTGGGAGGGATAATTGGGTACTTGAGTAGAGATAGTTTGCCGAAGATTACTAGCAGTGGTATGGTTTATTTTGGGATTTTGGTACTGGTGACGGCGCTGGTGAACAAATTTGTGGCAGTTGTGTATCAAAGGAGTAAGTACAAGTTGGTGTTTGGGGAGAGAGTGAAGAAGCTGTAGTTTTGACATTATGGGGTGTTTGTGGTAGAATCTGCGCATCGTTGAATAGGCAGAGAATCTGCCTGTTTGGCAGAACATTTAAACTCTGTTCTATTTTTTAGTTGTCGTTTAGTGGCGTGCTTTTGTAAGAGTTTATAACGCTACTATTAAATTTTATTTTGGTGAACCTTGTAATTAGGTTTACCCATCAAAGGAGATTATATGTCTAAGCAGAAGAATGATGGGGTAGTGGTTGGGCAAGAAGACAAGCAAAAAGTGCAACGTATTTACATGGAGATTATTTCTTCACTGTCGAAGCTTGCACCGTGGCCGGTTTTGTCTGATTTGCGCAGGGATCATGTTAAAGACGCAAACAAGGCAAAGGATGGTTTTGATATCGAGAATCTCGAAAAGCAAAGCCGTTATCTTCGGCGTTTGGTTTTTCAATGGACAACACTTGGCTGTTTTGACCAATTGCTTGATTCCGCTTGGCTAGCGATCGCTGATTGGAAGAAAGGAAAAAGTGATCGGGCAAAATCTGGTGTCGACCGAACCTTTGCTAAAGATTTGCAAGCATTGGAAAAGGCTGTTTGGGAACTTTGGGGGTTAAACAGTAAGCAGTTGAGTGAGTCTGCTGAGAAGGTCGAGAAGTTGAAGTCGGAGGTTTCAGACTTGACTGAGAAAGTTCGACAATATGCTTTTGTTGCTAAATGTGCAACTTGTGATTCTGAAATCAAAGAAGCATTTACTCTTTGCCGAGAATGTACCCGAAAAGAGTCAGAGAAACGGGTGACACTTAAGATGCAAAAAGTAACGGACGCGAAAATGAAGTTTCTGGCTGCCTGGCTTTTTTGGGTGGATACATACGAAGTGGCAAGGGGACGTGAGATTTCAAACCTTGCATTGGAAGTTGCGTTTCGAGAAAAGGGCGTTGAGCTTGACAACGAAATGTACAGAACTTCCAAAAAGAAGGCAAGGGATATTGCTGATGCCGAAGTGCAGTCGCTTGCGCTGAGGTGGAATAGTTTGGCTGAAGAAGTTGCCAATTATGTTTGCGTGAATTGGCCTACTTTGGCAAAAGCCAGTGCTCCTTATGCACTACAGGAAGACTTGGAGCTTACCCAAGAAGATATCCAGGCGATGCGTGAAGATCCTGATTTGGCGGATGTCAATTTTGAGTTCGCTATGGGAACAAAAAAGCTTACTCGTAGCCAGTCTCAGCGTTACAGTAACGCTTGGAATAAAGGTCTAACAAATTAAGAGTTTTTCTTTTGTGCCCCGCCAGTTGGTGGGGTTTTTATTGGCAAAAAAAGCCCCTTTTGGGGGCTAGAAGTTTTTTTAAATCCGTTCTTTGGTGGGAGAAATATATTTGATAACAAGATCACGTTCCAGGGAGATAACACCGTCTTTAAAAAGAAAGCTTTTTAGACCTAGGACCTGAAAGAGGTAGACACCATAATTGTTTGTTCCTAGGTAGATTGTGGGAGTTTCTCCGTTTAAAAAGTACACTTTTTCTTCGATGAGAAACTCGGGGTCAATTCTTGAATCAACCTCACGAAAAAGCAGGACCTTGTCCACTTCTTTTTCGGCATAGTTGCCAAGAAGGAGAAAGAGAGTGAAAGCAACTAGAGTCCAGAAGTAATTAACTGTGGTGGCGTGGTAGTTGTTGATGAAGAGATAGAAGTGGATAAACCCCAGAATTAAGAATCCGGCAATGGCGAAGAGAAAGAGAACCGCATGCTTGCGCTTATTAATCTTATTGGACATTATTCCTCCATGTGAATGTAGGTTTACTTTTGTATTATGTCACAAATTCTATATAAAAAAACTCTATCGAGAGATAGAGTTTTGGTGTTAAGAAGTCCTTTGTATCGACATGATTTTCATGTCATTTTCTGCTCCTCCGTAGCTTGCCACTCTGATTGTAATGAGACCAACTCGAACGGTTAGATTTCGATACATCATGGGGTTAGTGACAAAGAGCTCGCCTTTGTACCGAATTTCTTTACTTGGCAAATAATTTTCGTAAGAAACGAAAACTGAAGTTTTTGGACTCAAATTTCGAATACTTACGAGTCCTCTTATTGTTGTGAATATGACGAGGGCTGTTCTTGAGATGTTGTCTGGGGCATTTGACAACTCCCAGAGGTCTTCAGCAAAGATTGAACTCCTTGTTGATGCAGCAGGAGCTCTGCCAATCAGTGTTTGTGCCCAAAGTTGTCCTTTGGTCGGGTATCTTAAGGTTTGGATGCCAGATACCGGGAGAATTATTTTGTTTGACAATGTTCCTCCTGTAAATATTTGTGGAATAAGGGTTGTGGAATATGTCCTATATTATATCACTAACTTGTTTGTTGTGGGATTTTTTAAATAAATTAGGTTAAAATAGAACGAAATAGGGGTGTAGTTCAATGGTAGAACGGAGGTCTCCAAAACCTTTAATGGGGGTTCGATTCCCTCCACCCCTGCCATATGGTAGTAATGAAAAAAACATACGAAAAAGATGGAACAAAGTATTGGGTGCGTTTTTTTGACCCAGACAGCTTGGAAGATCTCAAGAACCTAAAGGAAATCACTACTTCCAAAGGAGTTCGTAAGTGGATGACAGATATATATGGAGTAAAACACAAGCACTACAAAATGTGGATGAGAGAACAGGGTAAAGGTAACGAGTTTTTGTTTGCAGTTGCTGGTGAAGAGCGGGTTCATGGATTTGTTTATGTTTATCCTTCTGAACTGATTCGAGGTCGATTGGAGATTAGTTATGCCAAGTCTGAGTCTGGCCCTGCTGGAATTATGAGTAAGGGTATCCGTTTGGCTTGTGAGCTGGTTGCTGATTATGTTTTTGAAAAGCACCCAGGAAAAAAGAACCCACCAATAATAATAGCGGAGATAGAACAGGGTAATGTGCCATCTATAAAAGTAGTAGAAAAAGCTGGCTTTGAACAAATTAGAAAGTTTGATGAGGACGATAATGGGGTCTGGGAGATGAAATGGTAGGTCGTGGAGATAATGGACCACAGATCACAGATCACAGATCACAGATGATACAAAAAAATCCCCGACGTGTGCGGGGATTTGATTTGGTTTAGATGCCTTTTGCAATTTGATTGACTGCGAATTTTTTATACATATCGTGAACAAAGAAGGTTTTTGATTCATCCTCGTCTCTTACTTTGAGGTCGAATACTGTAATAGCAAAACCACGTTTGGGATTGGTATACGGAATAAAATAAATATCCAGACCGTATATGCCTGCGAATTTGACGGCCCAGGCCTGGTACATGGGCTCAGTTGTACAACCACGGTCGCGGGAAGCCATGTGTTTTTCTTGAATCAAACTGGTGGATTCATCACCTATGTTGATTTCGTAGAATCTTGGGTCTGATTCTCGCATTTTTAAGACAATGTCAACGACGTCGTCTATGGTAAAGTCGATGTTGACATTGTAATAGGTGCTTATCAACTCCAAAATAATTGGCATGTTTTTGAGATCTCTTTTTAAGCGATTCAAAATTTCCTGAGACAATGACGTCTTGCCTTTTTTATTTTTTTTGTCTGCTTTGGCATCTTTTTTTGCATTTAACAAAATAGCTTGTTGTAATAAACTGGTCATGATTTCTCCTCTATAAAAATGTACTTTTGACCTATATTATACCATTGCTAAAAGTTGTGGTGGAATGATATTAAATTTTTTGACATAAAAATCCCCGCCGTGTGCGGGGATTGGTAATAAACAATTTGTTTAGCTGTTTTCTTCTAAGTAGTCGGCGACGAGGTTGTCTAGAAAATCTCGGTTGATATCCGTGGCATCGTTTTTGATACTAGATCCGTTCCTAAGAATGTGGCAGAAATAGTGCTTTTCTAGGTTGGGATATTGTACGAATTGAATAGTTAATCCAAACACTTTTTCAAACTGAATATATTTTATTTCCTTGTCTTTTTGGTTCAAAGACGTAAATATCGAGACTCCATCTTGCTTAAGTAGCTCTTCGATTACAAAACTTGTATCGTTTGAGTCTAGTAACAAGTTGTGATACTCGATAATTAGATCTAAAACATTTTTGAAATGACCATTTTGAACATATTCAACAAAATTTACCCTGATTTGTTTTATACGTGATCGGTCCATTCTTTTTTTGTGAAAAGATTTCTTTCGTAGTATTTTTTGGGCTCTATCTCTGAATGTTGAATCATCCATTTTTTACTCCTTGGTTTTTAAGATAGTATGCGTGGATCTCTTGCGATCATGTCTACAGCAAATTCTCTTGGTAAGTCTATGTGCGAGTTGCTGTGCATTCTGGTGTCGAAACTGTAGGTGATAATCTCAAAGCCCAAGTTTTTGTTTCGGAATGGGGCAAAGAAAATATCGTTTCTAAACACATTCGGAAATCTAGCGCAGACAACGCTCCAGATATTTTGTTCCTTTCTGGTGCTTTGATAAAGCTTGTTGCCAAACAGGTCTGGGATTGGGAGTTCTACCCAGGTTGGTTCTGATGAGTGATTTGTAAGGACTACGGCGGCTGTTTTTGGTGTCATTTCGATGGGGTGCTCGTAAAAGCTTAAGAGTAACTCGGTGACGATTGGGCATGTGTTGAATGAAAAATATTCAAATAGACGCTTGCTTACTTCAGAAATTATGTCAGGGCGTGATTGTTGGTTTGCGTTCATTTGCAAAGCTCTTTTTCTAGCATCTTGTAGAAGTGTTGAGTTCATTTATTCTCCTTGTTTTTTTTGGAAAAGATCTTTGGGACAGCTGATTTTAACATTTTGGCAAATTGGTGGTTGATCCGCGTATAGATTTGGTGCTATTCTGAATATGCAGGGAAACTTGCGCATTGTTAAATACTAAAAATAATTTACATGAGTATTAAAGATTTGTTCGGATTAGGCAAAAAGAAGCCAGTTGACGAAGTGGAGGTTACACCAGAAGAGGAAGTAAAGGAGTCGAAGGAAAAGACTGAGGAAGAGAGAGAAACTGCAGTTGTGCCCAAGTCTCGCAAAAAAACTAAAATTAGAGTTGATAAAGCTGCTTTAAAGAAAATTAATTTGGTAGTGGTGGCTTATTCTCATGTGGAGCGAGATTTTTTCCCCACTCAGGAGGCTTATGAGGCAGAAGTTGAAGTAGAAGAGCGAGCGGCTGAAGTAGTAGAAAGAATAAAAAAGATGGGTATTCCTGTAAAATCTTTACCAGGTGACCAGTACTTTTTGACCAACTTGTTGGTAGATCAGCCAGATATTGTTTTGAACTTGGTGGATACCCTAAAAGGCAAGGATCGTTTGCAAACTTCTGTGCCAGCTGCATTGGAACTTTCTAATGTTTTGTATACAGGTTCTGGTATGGAGGGTTTGGTAATTGGAAACAATAGAAATCTTACCAAAAGACTTTTAATGGCCTATGGAATTCCTACCCCAGCCTTTCAGTTTATTCGCCGGGCCGGGACTGCAGTTGACGAAACTTTGGGTTTACCTCTTATTGTGAAATTAAACGAGAGTGGTGGAAGTGTAGGAATTGATAATAAAGCCGTAAAAGAGACCATTAAGGATGCTCAGAAGAAAGTTGATGATATGGTGTCTACTTACAGATTGCCAGTTATTGTAGAGCAGTTTGTTGATGGTCCCGAAATTACAGTAGTAGTTTTTGATGATGGTACCAAAAAGAGAGTTTACATGGGTCAAAAAGTTTTTAGAACCAAGCCAGATGGTAAACATTTCTTTACTAGTTTTGAGTCTTATGATGATGCTAAGTCTTACACTTACAAGCACGTAGAGGAGCCTTTGGCAGGGAAGATTGAGCAGCTTGCAGTTAGAGCCTTTAGTGGCTTGGCACATAAGGACTATGCGAAGTTTGACGTTAGAGTTGACGATGAAACTAATATTCCTTACTTTACGGACTCTAATCCAAATACGGCATTTGGACCAGATATGGGTTTACCAATGACCGAAGTATTGGCCATGCATGGAGTGAGTTTTGATGAGGTTTTGGCTGGAATGCTTACTAAGTATGCTAGACAGATAGATAATTAGATCGTAGATCGTAGATGGTTGATGGTAGATAAAAAAGACCTGCTGGGAGCAGGTCTTTTGACTTAGAGAACACTGAATGTAAGACTGTGGGTTAGCATAGGGCTAACGTGAGGGATGTAGTTTGTTCCCACATGGATTACCGCCCCATTCTCGTCGTTGCCGTCAATCCCGTAGATTTGGAAATAGGCAATTTCTGATGGGAAGGCTTTGCGGTGGGTGTCGATATTTTTCAAAACTTCTGCTGTTTCAGCAGCATTTTTGGTTGCAATTCGATAAAGAAATTTCGCCTTTTGCTTGTCGGTGTAGCTTTTTAGTTCGTTACCAGGGAAAAACACTGCCACCAATTGTCTTACGTTCGAATTTGAAATGTCCAAATCATGCTCCTTTAAAATGAGATGGTGATATTTTATCACTAGAGCTGTATTTTACAAAAAACCCGCTATTTAGCGGGTTTTTTGGGGTTAAACTGAAGTTTTGTTACTTAAGTTTACTTACTTCTTTATGCTCTGTGTGCTCGCGGCAAGTACGACAGTACTTACTAATAGTTAGTTTCTCGGGAGTGTTGGTTTTGTTGCGTTCGGAAATGTAGTTGAAGTGTCCGCATTTGCTACATTTTAAGCCGAAGTGTTGTCTGGGTCCTTTTTTTGCCATATCGAGGGTTATTTTAGCACAGATCGTAGATCGTAGGTAATAGATGGTAGATTTGGAGCCACCTCTGGGATTCGGACCCAGGACCTCCTCTTTACAAAAGAGGCGCTCTAACCAACTGAGCTAAGGTGGCTTGGTTATTATTTTATCAAGAAACTAGGTATATGCGCTGCTGATTTTTTTGGTGGTAAAATAGGCGATGTAAAGCACGTTTTTTTTAAAAAAAAGAGGAGTTTAAATGATTAAGAGAGCAGTTATTACTTTGCAAGATGATCAGACACATGGACCAAGAGCTGTTTGGGCTTCGCTACCCAATGGCTTTGCCTACAACACACCAAAAGCAGGAGACGTAAGCAGTACAGTCACGGGAGAAGTTGTGGCGCATATTGGTTTTGTAAGTTTAAACACTTACTGGGTGGTGGCCAATAAAAGTAATTCGGTAGGCGTTCAAACATTTATCGCTGCTTATGAACTGAAAAATAAGACTCGTTTTGAAGTTGTTCCAACAAAAATGTTGTATTTAGATCTTGCTGACGTACCAGATACAAATCTTGAAATGTTAAAGAGATCTGTACCGCCGGATTATAAAGTTAAACGTATCTTTTCGGCCGCTGGAGATCCTGAAACATTCTTAGTGACTATTTTGTATAACGAGAAAGACGAAGAAGTGGCAGTTGTTCGATTGATTGAAGGTCGTTTTGAATTTGAGTATGAAGTCAACGCCTTATCGGCAAACCATTTTGAGGGTTGGTTGAAAGAATATCGTTCGGTTACTACAAAGTAAGCTTACAAGACGGGCACAATGACCCGTCTTTTTTGTGGGTTTAACGAAACAGTATTAGTCTGACCTAGTTGCAAAACCTTAAAAGTTGTTACACAATGAGTTATTGGTAAAAATATTTTATTAGATTAAATGAAGCTGCCCAAACTGCCCAGGAGGACGCAAAAAAAAGTGTTGGTTTTTTCTTTGGTTTTTGCCTTTGTGTCTTTGACTGTTTTACCTGTTTATCTTTTTAAGGCCAAGGCAGGTTCATTAACCGCCAGAAAACTAACCATTTCAGATTCTCGCTCAGCTGGTACTAGTGTTACATATGACTTCGCCTTTACTACAAGTGTAACTACATCTATTAAACAAATAGATATTCAAATTTGTGATGCGGCATCTGGAACTTGTAATGCTCCTACGGGTTTTGCTTCTGGGACTCCTACTTTGGGAAGTGACAACATTGCTGGTACAGGAAGAACCACAACAGCTCCAACTGCAAATGCGTTTAGAGTTGTAGTTACTTCACCTTCTACCCAATCTACTCAAGCAGTTACCATGAGTTTTACGGGGGTAACCAATCCATCCACTGCTGATACCACCTCTTATGCCAGAATTACAACATATTCTGATACTGGTTCTACGGTTATTGATGGTCCCGATGCGGTTGCTTTTGCAGTGTTAGATTCTACTTCGATTGCTGTGTCTGCTACAGTTGATCCCACTCTTACTTTTAGTATTGCTGCTGTTACTTCTGGTGGTTCAGTGAATGGCGCTACTGCAAATATTACAACTACAACCACAACTGTTCCGTTTAGCACACTAACTTCTGGCTCTACAAAAATTGGAGCACACGATATAACCATAACTACCAACGCTACTAGTGGTTACACCACAACTGTAAAGGCAACCGCTTCGCCACCTTTAGTAAGTGGGTCAAACAATATAGATGAGTTTACTGGTACTAATGCTACTCCTACTACTTGGTCTTCACCTGCTGGTTCTAGTAACTCTGTTAACACTGGGTTTTTTGGTTACACTACAAACGATGCTACACTTGGTACTGGTACTGCAGCTCGTTTTACCTCTGGCGGACCAAAATGGGCTGGGACAACAACAGCCCCTTTGGAGGTAGCGTATTCGGCGACAGGTGCAAGTTCGGAAACTACTAGAGTTGGTTGGCAAGCAGAAGTAAACGCCTTGCAGGCAGCTGGTGCATATACAGGTACTGTAATTTTGGTTACCACACCTACATATTGATTTCCATGAGGAAGAGCTTTATTTTTTTTCGCAAAAGTAAAAATTTTGTTGTATGGCTATTGATAGCAGGACTAGCTACTTCCTTGTTTGTAAGTTTTGGTTTGGCCAAAGATTCTGTTGATGCTCAATCGTTAGAGGTTTCTCCACCTTCGCAAGAAGTAAAGGCAGACCCAGGTCAACAGTTAACAATTAAAGCAAAACTAAGAAATAAAAGTTTTTCTTCGGTAAATATTAAAGTCCGAATCGAAGACTTTACGGCTACCGGTCAGGAAGGGCAAGTAGCGCTTCTTGAGAAAAATGATGACTCCTTGAAATCTTGGTCTTTGTTGTCTACAGAGAACTTTTCTTTAAAACCCAATGAAGTAAAAGAGGTTGTCGCGCTAATTAATGTTCCAGAAACCGTGGCAGGTGGGCAGTATGGCTCATTTGTGTTTTCAATTGTTAATCCGGAAAATGTTCCTGGTTCTGCAGCTATTTCTCAAGAAATTGCTAGTTTGTTTTTGATTAGAGTCAGAGGAGAAGAAAGAGAATCCTTAATTTTGTCTGACTTTATTATTCCAAAGTTTATGGAATTTGGCCCTGTACCAATGCAGCTTAAGTTTAAAAATTCTGGTAATGTCCACATTAAGCCATTTGGTTTGATAAATGTGCGAAATATATTTGGTAAAACAGTTGGTGATGTGGTGATAAAGGGAGAAACAAACATTTTACCTGGTGCCACCAGAGTGGTGAGAGCCTCTGTAGACAAAAAGTTCTTATTTGGTTTTTATACGGCGGAGGCGTTACTAAACTACGGAGTAAAAAATGAAAGCTTGTCTTCTATTTCTACATTTTTTGTTTTTCCAGTAAGAATTGTGGTTTTAGTGTTAGTGATTGTTTTGGTTTTGTACAAAGCCCGAAAGAGATTAAAGAGAGCTTTTGAGGCCTTGGCAGGTAAATGAAGAAAGTAATTATTTTAATGGTGACTTTTTCTTTGGGTTATTTGGCCCATTTTTTTGTTTCTCGTATGGGTTACGAAAAAATAGACGTGGCTACAATAATAGATAATCCAAAAGTAGAACCGCTTAGTGGTAACGATACTTTTGTGACGTATGTAGATTTTGATGGAAAAAATTTTTCTGTGCCGCAAGTAGTTATTAAAAAAGGGGACTATTTGGCTTTGACCAATACAAGTGATAATTTGCAGATGTGGCTAGTATCAACAGTATCTGCAATGACAACGGTAAGAGGTTATGCTATGGGTGAGAGGCTGCAGACTATTTTAGATGATGTTGGTGTGTATATTGTAGGAGAAAAGAATAGCGGCTCAAAACTAAAAGTAAAAGTAGATTAGTTAGTAGCCACGAGTAATCATCATAATTGGATAGCTATCGTTTGGGTATAAAAGATTTGCGGTGTAGCTGCCATATGTGTATTGCAAAACCTCATCTAGATGGTTTCTGGTGCCCGACTGGAGACTGAAAAGGGTAGACCCTAAAGAGTTGGTGCTGGTAAATAGAATAGTTTTACTTAGATCATTGTTAATGATAGATTTTAGGCCTATTTGTTCTTTTACTAACGCTGATACATTCACATCTATTTGGTCACCTAGATAGTAAAAGTTTCTTGGTCGGTGACTTAAGTAGTAGCAGTAGAGAAGGCAAAGAGTGCAGACGGTAAGGAAAACAGCTTTGAATTTTTTGTTTTTGGCAAAAACAAAAACGAGTAAAAAAGTACCTACAATAATTAAAGGGTATAGACCAAAATGATAAAAGGTAATTGTTTTTACTGGGCTTGGTACAAAGGTTTTTTGCGTTGACTGCTGATCACCCAGGAGAAGATCAGCTCTAAACTTGCCAATTAGGTAGTGGGGGCTAGAAAAGTAGAAGCTTAAATCGATATTTTTGTTGGGTCGGAGAGTGTCTTTTTGAGGGTTTAAAGAATAAACTTTGATGGGGTTATTTTTTTGATTTAATACTTGAATTGAACCTAAAAAAACTGAGGAAATATTACCCTCATTTTTTAAAGAAAGATCAATTTTTGTTTGTTGGTTGTAAAGTGAGTATTTGGTTTTTAAAAATTCCGGTACTATTTTAGAAAAAAGTTTGGTGACTTGAGGTATTGGTTTTGAAGGTAGTTTGGGGATTGGTTTGGTTTTTGGGGAAGCTGTTGCGGTGGTAGTTTGGCTTGTGGAGCTAGTGCTACTACTAGAGCCAGACGAACTAGATGAGCTGCTGGATGAGCCACTATCTTCTTCGATTGGTGTAGAGCTTACCTGAAAAGTGATTGGAATAGCGAGAACTGTGGCTGGATCAGCAGATTCGGCATCTACAAATGGGATATCGGAAAAAGCAACAGCTTGATAGTACTCACCGGCTGTGATATTGGTAGGGATGGTGACGGTAAAATTTATTTTTGTGGTTCCAGAGTTGTTTATGGCGTAAGAACTTTCTGCAAAAGATAGCCAAGAACTGGTGCTGTAGCTAGAACTTGTTGGAAAACTAAAACCTAGTGGATAAACTGTTAAGCTTGGAGTGCTGGTTTCGAGGTTTACACTGGCGTCGTAGGTTTTGCCTGGTTCACCTGTAATAGTAACTAGTTCTTCATCGCTTGTTATGTTGAAGCTGTTAGTAAAGGCCTGGACTGGAAAAGGCAATATTAAAAGAACGAGAGAAATAAAAAATATTTTTTTATTTATTTTCATTGGTCGGATTTAAATAAAAGTTTTATGGCTTTGATGACGCGTTTAAAGTGACGTAAGAGGTAAAAAGTAAGTATGAATGAGGCCGTATAAATACTAAGTTGTTTAATTGGGAAGCCAAAAAAGTAACTACTGCTAGTTATTTTTTGGTCGTTACCTAGTGAGGTTTTTAGGGATATGGTGTAAAAAACGCCAGTATGGTTTTTGAGATCTAAATTCTTTTCCCAGCGGCGAACTTTGCCCGGGAGAACTGTTTTTTCTTCAAAATCTAGGTTTTCTGTTTTGCCAAAAAAGGGCTTAATGCTTAATTGGGGCTGTGCGGTAAAAAAGTTGAGCCCCGTATTTTTTAGGCGCAGAGTAACTTTTGGCGAGTCGTTTTGGAAAAACTTTTTATTTAAACTAAAGTCTAGTATTTCGGCTTGGCTTTGAATTGCTGTGGTACCGATGTTGGCGAGAGCCAAGGCACCAATTTTGGCATTTATTTGACTATTATCTGCCGATTCGAGTGGAGTAATGAGTGGAGTAAAAAAGATTATGGCGTAGTAGCCACCAAAGGGTACTTCGGAGGGAACGTTGATGGTAACCAAAAATTTTTCGGAACTATTGGCGGGGATAATGGTGTCTGCTTTATCCAAATTAATCCATTTTGTGAGTGGTGAGTTGACAACTTCACCTGTTACTTTGTAACCGTTTTCTTCGTCGTTGGCGTCAAAACCTTCTATGGTTGCTTTTAGGGGTAGGGGTGAATTAAGAAGGTTGTCAACAGTAATTACTTGTTCTGTTTTTTTGCCTGGTGAGAGTTCTAGTTTGAGAATGACAGGGGATATGCGAAGAGTTTCGGCGTGGAC
>CAYSAM010000005.1:37895-55201 GCA_964429015.1 uncultured Pseudomonadales bacterium
GTGGGGATGACGACGTAAATAATTTTGTTTTGGTAACTACCAGCAGGTGTGGTAGAAGTGGCGGTAACGCGATAATTTATTGTAAATTGCTCACTACTTATGGCGCTACTTTCTACAACAGCGCTGTGGTCGGCAACAGGGTCACCAGGAGTAGAGGTGGTAAAACCAGCGAACTTGCTACCAACAAAACGGTTGGCGGTGCCACCAACCAAATCGCTATCGTCGGTAGTGTAACCAAAGCCATTACCACTCCAGGTAGTTGGAGCTGAATTTGGTGAAGCGTAATCGGAAATGGTGTTGGCGCCACTGGTAAGAGGTTGTGTTTCGTGAGCATATATAGAGTAGCCATAGTAGGCGTTGGTGGAGGTGGTTAGGGTAGTGGACTTACTGGTGTCGGTGTAAGAGTTACCAGAGTTTAAGTTGTTAAATGCTAAAGAATTGGCGCTTATACCAAAGGTTAGTGATGGTGTTGAGGTGGTTGCGGTAGCTGTAGCGCTATAGGCACTTTCGGTGTATTTGCCATTTTTGGCCTTGACCTTTATTTTGTAGGTGGTATTGGGGCGAAGGGTGCGGACAAATTCGCCAGTGCTACTGCCCCAGTTTGCGTATGTTTGCCAGTCTTCCGCACCAAGAGTAGTACTAATAGTATTATCGTCTTGAACATAATAAGTAGTTGTAAAGTTGTCACTAGAAATGGCAATGGCAAAAATGGCATCGCTGGGGTTGTTGCCGGTATCAATAATAAATTTAAGACGATCGTAGTTTGTGGCCGGGTTACTAAAGGTAGGAGCAGCGGGGACGTTGGCTTGGTTTGCAAAAGTAAGACCGGCACCGAGAGAGTAATTGGTAGAGTCTGCTTTACTAATATCCATAGACCCCGCTGTTCCTTGAACCGAGTAGTTTGTGGAGTTGGTTTCGGCAGTACCGCCGCCACCAAAATCGTAAGTTTTTAATTCGTAAGTGGTGCTTTGAGGGCCGGCGTAAACAAAAGAATTGTATATAAAGAGAAAAAAGAATACTGTGGTAGCAAAAAATACTTGGTTCGGAGTACAGAAAAATCGTGCTCGCGCGTACCTGTCTCGGGTAAGCCTCGCATGGACATGACTGCGCGCGATTTTTTCTTTTACTCCTGCACCTTCGTTTTTTGTTTTTGTAACAAATACATTTATGTTACTTTTGATATCTAAGTTGGTAGATTGATATACTAGTTTATGATTTGATTTACCCTGTAGAGTTTTATTTTGGAGATTATATTTGGAGAATAAATAAATCACTTTGCTTATTATATATAGTATTGATTTTGTACTTAAAAGGCGCTTAAATGAAGAGAGTACTAGAAATAATAATAAACTAAAACAGTTGAGAATTCCTGCCCGAATCAAACTCCAGTTTCTCATCCTACCCATTGCGATTTGGGTGGGGGTTTTTGTTTTTGCTAATGGTGCTTTGGCTACTGTAGGAGTCAATCGCCAAATAAACTTTCAGGGAAAAGTAGTCAACAAAGTTGCAGGGACAAATGTGGCCAATGGGAACTATGATTTTGAATTTAAACTTTACAATGTTAGTTCTGGAGGAAGTGCTATTTGGACAGAAACCAGAACTGGTGGTAACCAAGTTGCCGTAACTGACGGAATTTTTCAGGTGTCGCTTGGTTCGGTAACTACTTTTGCTTCGGCAGCGGTAGATTTTACCAATGATTCTTTGTACTTAGATATTACTTTTAACGGCGAAACAATGGGTACTAGAATCCGTCTGAGTTCGGCTGCCTATGCATTGTTTGCCGAGCAAACTCAAGGTTTGTCCATTGCTAGTGGAAAAACTATTACTTTTGCTGATAACTTTACGACTGCTGGTGCTTTTGCAACGACACTTACATCCACCGCGACCACAAATGCTACCTTGCCAGCAGGCACAGTAACCTTGGTGGACCTGGCTACTTCTCAGTCGTTAACTAACAAAACAATCGGCTCTACTGGTTTGGTTTTTTCTGGAGCAACGACCGACATTGATACGGCTGCAGCCGAAGGATTAACACTTCAGGGTAGAGCAGCCAGCGCTTTTAATACCACATCGGGTAATTTAAGTTTTCAAGCTGCAGGCACGGGGACAATCGCAACTGTGCAAATAGGCGCGGGTGGAAGTGGTTCTACAACACCTGACTTTTTGGGGCTAGATGTGAAGAGCGACACTGGTGACCCGGCTGGCGGTTTTGAGGGAGCGATTTATTACAATACTTTTGATAATGTTTTTCGGTGTTATCAAAATACAGGTTGGACAAATTGTATTGGCACTGGGGGAACGTCGGCCTTTTCTGGTTTAACGGGTAGTACAAATACGACAGCAGCAATGGTGGTGGGAAGTGGCGCTAGTTTGGACTTTACAGGAACGGGAACTATAAATGCTAGCTCTCTAAACCAGACCTTTACTGGAACTACAACAAATGGATCGACGATTACTGCAAATAGTTTAACTTCGGGTAGTGGTTTGTATATAAACTCTACTGCCACTGGTCTTACTGGTGCCTTGGAATCTATTTATTGGAATCCTGGGTCGGTAACTGCCACTGGTGACTTGTTATCTATAAATGCCGGGTCTGGAGCTGTAATTGGAAACTTGTTGAATATAAAAGACAATGGAAGTACTGTACTTGGAGTATCACAATCGGTAATAAATGCTAATTTACCAACTAGTTTTAATGCAGCTGGAGATGTGGGAATTGCTTACGACATAAATTTTACAAATCCAACTGCGGCAAATATAAAGTCCAGTTCGCCTTTGTATTTAATTTCTGGTGAAGTTTTTAATTCTTCCGATCTTACTTTGAGAACATATAATTCTGGAAATGTAATTGTCGATTCTCATTTGTTGGTAAATAATTCAGCTGTTTCGGGTAAAGCAGTAGCTATTTTTAACCAAAACGAATCACAAGATATATTTACGGCTTCAGCATCTGGAGTGGCGAAATTCACAATAGAAAATGATGGCGATGCAACTGCTTCGGGAAACATAACTATGGGAGGGCAACTACAAATTGGTCGTTTTGAAAATGCACCAACCCAAGTGGGAGCAGGAGCGCTTTACTATAACAGTACAAGTAACACGGTTCAGTTTTACAATGGTTCTACTTGGGGTGGTTTTGGTGGTGCAGTAACTTATACTTCTGGTGATGGTACGGGAGCAACAAGCCATGGGTCTGGTATGGAAGATGGCACCGGAGGAATTGGTCTTTTGCAGGGTTGTGCAAATAATGAAATTCTCAAATGGAATGATGGAACTAGTGTTTGGGCATGTAGTGCCGACAGTACTTCGGCTGGAGCAGGGGTGAGTACAATACAAGAAGGGGACACAACTATAGATGGTTCGGCAACCACCATAGACTTTTTAGCAGCCGACTTTACAGTTACCAGTTCTCCGGCAGGCGAAGCAAATATTGCCATCGACTATACAAACTCGGGAATAATAAGAAACACCGACCTTACAAGTGGAGATGGCGCTGGTGGAACTAGTACTGGTTCTGGTATGGAGATTGGTACTGGGGGAATTGGACTTTTGCAGGGCTGTGCTGATAATGAAGTGCTTAAGTGGAATGAGTCTAGTAGTGTGTGGGCTTGTGGTAGTAGTAACTATAGTAAGTTGGTTTCGGTAGCCTCTACTAATTTAGTGAACTCAACAGGGAATACTGCTGATAAAGCAATGGCTGATGCGGATGTAGATGCGACAGTAGGTGCGGCCTCGAGTGCAACAGAAGCTTTGCTTCAAGTAAATCTGGATTACAGCACTGAGGGGGCAACATCTGGGTGGCATATGCATGTGGCACCAAATGGCACAGCTTTGGGAGTTGACAATGTTGTTTGTCAGATTGGAGATGATGATGTTCTTACCGGCTTGTTAGGTTGTGGAAATATCGTTACTGTGAGTTTAGATGCGAATAAAATTTTTGATTGGGGTTTGGACGAAGTAAATGGTTCTTCTACTGTAGTTGCTCGTATAAATGTAATTGGTTATTGGACTCCAGTAACAACTGGTGCTGACCTTGCAGAGTACTACTATGCAGCTGACGAGAGCATTAATCCGGGCGACGTAGTGAGCTTAGACCCGAGCTATCCCGCTGGAATAAGGAAGAGTACTGGAAAAGGAGATGAAACTGTTTTGGGAGTAATATCTACGGAACCAGGTATGGTGCTTGGTGATATCAAAAGAGATAGTGGGGTAAGAGTTTTAAATGACGAAGAAAGTAAAAATTTGGGAGAACGCAGAGCACTGCCTTTAGCTTTGGCGGGGCGTATTCCTGTAAATGTTTCCACGGAGAACGGCGCGATTGTGGCAGGTGACTACTTGACTGCGTCTTCTATTCCTGGTGTGGCTATGAAAGCAACAAAGAGTGGGAGAGTATTGGGGCAAGCCTTGTTTGGACACGATAAAAATGAAATTGGAGCGGTAATGATGTTTGTGAATAATACATATACCAAAGGAAGTTTTGAAACTAATAAGTTGAGTGGAGCCAAAGCCTTTGAGAAATTGTCTGCGATGGCGGATATAGATGTCGTTGAAGAAAATATGTCCGAAATTTATACAGACAGAGTGGTGGCAGGGTTGGACGTAATTACCAAAAATATTTTTTCGCAAGATGCCAGTATTTCTGGAACTCTAAGAGCCGAGCGAATTGAAGCTGGATCTATTGCTGGGCTTGAGCAAATTGAAAATCGCTTGGGTAACCTAGAAAACTTACTTGCTAGTATGCAAATAGTGGAGTTTGGAGAAGGGGGACAGATAATAAATAAAAAAGAGAATATTTTTGATAGTTTGGTGAGTTTTTATAAAAATGCAGTCTTTAGAGGTGAGGTAAGCTTTGCAAAACAGCCAGTATTTAATACAGATACAGCTGGAATTGCGGTGATACCGGCTGTGGCGCGGTCGGTGGATGTTGTATTTGAGCAAGAATATATAAATCCACCGATAGTAAATGTGACGCTTCGAATTAAAGATGCGACGGAGAGCGCTAATATTGCCGATGACATGAAGGTGGCAGTAACCAATGTAACTACAAAGGGCTTTAGTATTGTTATGGACCAGTACTCTCCCAGAGAAGTAGAGTACAACTGGGTGGCGATTGCGGTGTCCGAGGTGCGTAAGCAGTACGGAAAGTCGTTGATACCTGAGTCTGTTAACGTAGCTGGAGTTGCTACGACATCTGCTGACGTAACCATAGAAACATTGTTAGAGGCAACTGTGGCTGCAGAAGTGGTAAATAGTGAATAATTAAATTAAGATAAGTAATGAAGAAAAAGGTAATTTTTATTTTTGTATTTTTGTTAATAGTTGGCTCAATTGCGAGTAGTGTTTATTTTTTTATGAAGTATAGGGGCGCTGTAGCCGAGCTTGGAAAAAAGAGTGGTGATCCAAAGCAAGAAGTAATAGCTATTTTGGATAAGGTGGGAAAATTAATAGATTTACCTACTGACGAAGAGCCAACTGTGGCTACTGTTACCGACAAAGAAAAATTAAAGGAGCAAAAATTTTTTTCTAAAGCCGAAAATGATGATAAGGTTATTATTTTTGTAAAATCTCAAAAAGCTATTTTGTATCGACCTTCTTGGAATAAGGTTATAGAGGTCGCTAGGGTTGATTCGATTGATCAGAAACAAGCTGGAGTAGAGCCATCACCGGCACTTACGCCGACACTGGTTGATGTAGTGGTTGTAAATGGGACGGCTCAAAGTGGTTTGAGTTCTACTTTTGTAGAAAAAGTTAAGGCTGTAAGCGGAGTGAATGTTACTAAAAAACTCAACGGTTCTAATAAGGAGCGAGTGGAGAATCTGGTAGTCGATTTGGAGGGCGGAAAAAATACAACTTTGGCTCAAAAATTAGTTAATGTTTTGGGGTCTGGAACAATTGTTACTCAAATGCCCGAGGGAGAGGCTACTCCAAGTTCACAAATAGTTGTCTTTTTGGGGTCGAGTTTTACTAAATAATTAGTTTGATGAATGGCTAAAAAACAAAATAAAACCAAGAAGTCTGCACTACTTCTTGGGGTTTTTGTTTTTTTTGTACTGTTGGCGGTATATTTTAGGGTTAGAAGTGTAGACGCTTCTTGGTTTGATGACGGTTGGCGTTATAGAGTAGCCATACCTATTTCTGCACATACAGCAGCGGAAACAAATGTTTATCTGAACCTAACTAGTGCCAACGGAATTGATACAACAGATACAACTAAATTTCAAACAGACTGTGGAGATGTTCGTTTTACAACAGAGAATGGTGAGATTCTGCCTTATTATCTGACGACAGCTTGTGGTTTGTCCCAAACAGGCTTTCATGTTTTTTTTAAAAATTTTCCTGCCGGTGCACAAACAATTTATTACTATTATGGAAACCCAGGTGCACCTAATGGTTTTGTTTCTACAGATTTTTCCACTGCGGCTTCGGCGGTAACGCTGGGAACAAGAGGATCAGAAACAAATGCTCCAATTACACCTTCGGCTCTTTATCGATTTGATGAGGGTACGGGGCAGACTATTTATAACACTATAGAAACAACGAGAACTGGAACACTTGGCCCCGATGCTACGGTAACTGGCACAGACCCGTCTTGGAAGAGTGAGGTATCTTGTGTTATTGGAAGATGTTTGCAGTTTACCGCGAGCAGTTCCCAGTACGTAAATGTAAGTGGGAGTGTAGCGGGTATTAAAGCTGTAAGTTTTTGGGTAAAACCAACAACGACAACAACTTCGTTGGTGGTTTTGAATGGTGCGGCTGGAAACGCTTCTATAAGTGTTTCGGCAGGGACAATATCGGCCGGAGCAGGATTTTCTTCACCAACCATTTATGTTGATGGTGTTCAATCTACAACGTTGGTAGCAAATACTTGGCAGCTTGTAACAGTTACAACATCTTCGGGTATTACGGCAAGCAATGTAATGATTGGTAGGGTGAATACTGGTTATTTTGATGGGTTTGTTGATGAATTTAGATTGTTTGGGTCTGCACTTAGTGCATCTCAAATTAAGTCTATATATGCAAGTGCTATGGCTGCTCAGGCAACAGTTAAAGGGTCGTCGGTAAACTTTGGAGCGCCAGATGATAGAGCGGGGCAACTAACAAATGGGCTAGTTGGTTGGTGGAAAATGGATGAGTCTTCTGGAAACGCGGCAGACAGCAGTGGAAATGCTACAACATTAACAAACACGGCAGTTACTCCTTACGAATCAATGAGTAAATTTGGAAGAGGAGCAGATTTTGAGAGTGGTAGCTCGCAATATATGTCGGTTGCGGATAATAGTGTTTTGTCTTTAACTAGTAGTTTGAGTTTGGCGGCATGGATAAAGCCAGAAACAGTGTCTGCTGGGACATATAACATAATAGGTAAGTGGGATGGAGCAAATGAGAGCTACAGATTACTCCAAAATGGAGATGAGATTAGAATAGAGTTGGATTCATCTGGAAACTATGTAGAAACAACTTCGTCGAATTTGGCAGCAGGAACTTGGTATCATGTGGTTGGTGTTTACGACAGCCTAAAACAAGAAGCGCATGTATACATAAATGGCATAGAGGCAACCACCACAGTTACAGGATCGATACCGTCTTCAATTGGTGATGATGGTGGTAAATTCCACATTGGAGCAGAAGACTCTACGGGTGGGGCAGCAGGATTTTATGACGGTGTGGTGGATGAGGTGAGAGTTTATGGTAGAGCCTTGAGCGAGTTTGAAGTAAAACAGTTGTATCTGTGGGAACCTGGGGCATTTGCTATTTATGATTTTGATGGTAATAGTGGCACACCAGGGACGATAAATGATAAGTCTGGTAATGGTTTTAATGGTACGGTTGGGGGATCTATGAATACTGCGGATTGGGTAGGGGGTAAATATGGTAGTGCTTTGGACTTTGACGGCGTAGATGATGTGGTAAATATTTATTCTTCTGGATTTGCTAGTGCTTTTAACGAAAAACAGGGAGCTATTACCATGTGGATAAAAATGCCAAGCGCTGCCGCTTGGTCGGATGCGACTTCAAATAGATCGGCAATTCAAATAGCGGCAGATGCAGGATCCAATCTAATTAGAGTTATGAAGTCGTCTTCGGGAAGTTATATCTCTATAAATTACGCTGGGGCTGGGACTTTTGATGGATACAACTACACTTCTACGAGAACGGATTGGTTTAATTTAGCTTTTGTATGGGATAAGGCAGATGAAGAGGCAAGGGTTTATATTGATGGGCTACTTGTGGATACTAGTCCAAATCTTGGAGTATGGTCTGGAGCGCTTGCTAGCACTAGAGTAAATATTGCGGCGAGAACTTCGGCAGCAGTGGACCCGTTTGCGGGCAGTATAGATAATGTAAAAATTTATAATTATGCAATTAGCGCAAACAGAGTAATGGGGGATATGGGCGGGAAAAATATGGCTACACCTGTGGGGCATTGGAAGTTTGACGAAGGAGCTGGAGTAACAGCAAAAAATTCTATCAGTACCCTACACAACTTGGGTTTGAATGTAGCCTCTTGGAATTTATCTGGTAAATTTGGCGGTGCCTGGAACGGTACGGGGGGTGATGTGAGAGCATCTATTGCCACAGATCCAGATTTGGAGATAGCAGCTAAAGAGGTTTTTACAATATCGGGTTGGATAATGTCAGACGCGACAAGCAATCCTGCAGCGGCAGAGTATGTTTTGGCAAATGGGGGACCAAATAACAATGCGGGATACTCGGTATATTTTAATACTTCAGGTAATATTTGTTTTGGTATAGATGATGATGTTTCTTGGGGGCCAGATGTTTCGGCGTGTAGTAGTGTGGATTTTTATGATAATAGTTGGCATCATTTTGTAGCAGCAAGAGATGTTTTTTTGGACAAGATACTGCTATATGTTGACGGGATAAAAGTATCTGAGACGGCAGATACTACTACAGGGTCGCTAGATAATTCACAAACTTTTTATGTCGGTGATATTGATACTGACAATGCTGGTAGTGGTGAAGAATTTGCGGGGGACGTAGACGAACTTATGTTTTTTAGGACGCTCGCGGATATAGATCAGGTAAAACTGCTTTATAACAGTAATAAGCAGTCGACTTTGGGTGTAAATACGGTGTCGTCAGCAAATGTCGCTGATAAATCTGCTTTGGGAATTTATTGTGTGCCTGGGGATAGTAGTAGTTGTTTGCCTCCAGTGGGAGAGTGGCACTTTGATGAAAATTCAGGGACTACCAGTACGGCGGATAGTAGTGGAAATGATAACTCAATGTCTTTTTTTGGGTCCATGCCGTCTTCTGCGTGGCTAACAGGTAAGAAGGGTTCTGGCCTAAAGTTTGATGGTGTGGACGACTATGTTCAGGCATCAGAAAACGGTTTGTATGAAAGTGATAGCTTTACCTTGGAAACGTGGGTGAATTTTAGTTCACTACCGTCGGTGACGGGGGAAAGTTGTGCTTTATTGGTCAAAGCTCATCCCTCTTCGCCTTTTTATAGCTACAGTTGGACAGTGACAACCTCTAACGCTATTTTGCTGGATTGGGTAAGTACTACACCTACAAGCTATTATTCTGGTTCAAACGCAACAATTACTAGTTCAAATACTTGGTATCACTTGGTAACGGTAAAAAATGGAACCAGTGTAAAACATTACATAAACGGAGTAGATCAAACAAACTATTCAGATACCATGACTGGGAGTACTTACAACTCCTCTAGTTATTTATGGATAGGAGCGGGTGGTGCAGGAACCACACAAAGATGTAAGGCTACTTTTGATGATACTAGAGTGTTTGGATATGCACGTAGTTTGTCTCAAGTGGTGTGGGACTATAACCAAGGTGGTCCAATAGCAAGATACAAACTAGACGAATGTCAGGGAGCTGTGATAAACGACTCTATGGGGAGAGCGTCTGCGGGATCGATTGTGGCTGGAGGTGCTCCAAACACAAGTGTAGGTAGTTGTGGTGTTTCTGACTCTGCAACCATGTGGTACGACGGACTATCGGGCAAAAATAATTATGGGTTAGGTTTTGATGGAGCTAGTGATTATGTTAGCTTGGGATCGCAGAGTTTGCTTAATACGCAGTATGCAAGTGTGGCAACATGGGTAAATCTGACAAATCCTACAGATGGTAATTCGAGAGAATTTTATAACAGAACAAATTCATCAAACTATGGAACCGTTGCTCTTAGAAAAAATAACTCTGGAAATGTTTATTATTTTCAATTGAGGCTAGATGGCAGCGAGTCAACTATTCGTGAGGTAAATGGCAGTGTTGCTAGTTCTGGATGGCATTTTGTTGTTGGTACATACGATGGCGCGACTATGAAGCTTTATGTAGACGGTTCATTGGTTGGTTCAACATCTATTACGGGAACTATTGATGTAGATACTTTGGGAGCAATTGATATAGGTAGGAATCCGTCTGGGATAAACTACATGGAAGGAATTTTGGATGATGTGAGTATTTATAATTACGCTTTAACGCAGGCCCAAGTTGTAGCGGCGATGAACTCTGGCTCTGTAAGAATTGGTCCTAGTACTGGCAGCCCAAATTAATTTTTTCATAATCCCCTGGTAAGTTGTTATTTTTGTGCCTAAAAAGACAAAATAAGTGATAGTTTTGAACCTAGAAGGCGATAAAACGCTCTAGAATGGCATCTGATAGTGATTAATGAATAAGATTGCCTGCCAGGCTGTTAAAAGTGGTTTGCAATAGATAGTTATTGAGATAAAAATTGTCAAAGAATATATATCCCATAGTATATATAATAAATGATTGATATAAGTTAATAAGTTGATAGCGATTAGAGCTAGGGAAAGTGGGTGAGCGATGGAAAAAAATCAGAAAAAAGGGGAGTTGGTAGAAATTTTTTTGACAGGTAGTCAGGCAGGGGAAGATCGGTGATATTAGCATCAAACTATATCAACTGCTAAAAAAGGGCATATATCCTATAACTATAATGTGAGTGATAAAAAATGATATAGTCTGAACTAATAATTTGGGCAGGTAATAAGGTGGATGTTGTAGAAAATAACGACTATTGAGCTATTTAGGTGAACAATATTTGAACTTAAAATAGAACTATTTTTAATATTTTTATATTTTATTTTTATTTTGTTTAAAATATAGTGATCACACTCCTCTAAAAATTGTCTGTCAACTTTTATTTTCCTATAGTTTGTATAATTTTCGTTATTTGGATTTAAAGTCGTGAAAACTCGTGTTGTGGGTGATTTATGGGTGTGGATAACTTTTTGGTGCCTGATCACAAATTTTACAAAGGATTCCAACCTTGCAAGTTATCCTAATAACTATATAGTTATTCCTGTTTTGTCCATCGTGATCTGAGCGTGTTTTGGTTTGTTGGGGTAACTTTCTAAAGCTTTGATAAATCAAAAAGGAAAAGTCGTATATTCCCCTTTTGAGGGTTTATTGTCAGAAAACTAATACAATTGCCGCAGTGTGTGTTTTGCTTCTTCGAGCACCCCCTGGAGGGGTATGTGTGGCATTTTGTGCGCCTGTAACTGTGCAGTAGTGGTGTAATGCCTTTCCAGACCAGAACAGTAATGGAGAAAACAGTATTTCAACTGTGGACCACTCTCCTCCTTCTAGTTGTTTGGCTAAATTTTATTTTTTTACTCTTCGCACTGTTTATATGGGACTGATAAAGGCATGAGTATAGAATACTACAGGTTAACATCCTATATACTATTTAATAAACTTATAACTTGGATGTATAAGTCTTTTTATACAAGTCACTTATTTACCAATTTTTTGATGCTCTTCCTTGGCAAAGCGAATAGTTTCAATAACTCCCCTGGTGGAGTTTGGTGTACAAGTGAAATGCTGGCTGTGGTGTCTGTTGGCTGTAGCTTGCTTGTAATCTAGTTACTTTGTTTCTGGTACCCACACTGCGTTCGCAATGACGAAACGCTTATTGTTGCTGAGAATTGCCTTTGGTGATGCTTGGTAGGCGATTTTGTGCCTGTAGAAGCGCTTTTGGTGGGTTACTTAGCCTCGTTTCTGTCTACAATGGCCCTTAAACGGCCATTGAGAGGATTGTCCTCCTCTGTTTACTGGATATGGGTAACTCACTTTTTTATCTAATATGTTTTTTGGTGTTTTTGTTACTTGAGAGTTGTTAGTTATAGTTGTTTAAAAGATACACTCTTCTCTAGGGTTCTCATAGTCAAATTTTTGCAATAAATAGAATAATATTTTGGCAGTATGGTGATAATGGGTACTGAGTAATTAAACTGTTCTTTGAATTCTTAAGCACATATTTTGTGCTTAAATTGGTTTGTTTCGGTTATCTATCTTGAGTTTTTGTGCCTGTGATGTTGTTTTGTTTATTTACTCAATAGTAAATAAAAGCGTTGTTATACCAATCACTTGAGATATGATTCGTTTATCCACCAGTCTGTATTTTGCTCTGTTTCCGTGAGTCCTACTTTTGCCCAACCATTTAGTTTTTTGTATATATAGAGATTCTGTTCGGTTTTTAGGGATAAGATTTCTGGAGATGATATGGAAGGGCTAGATTTGACAGGAACTCTTTGATTGTTTCCTATTTTTAGTTTTATTTGGTTTTTGGTGGTATTTGCACTAGTGTTTTCTAGGGTAATTTTTTGATTTTTGCGATAGTTGAGATTGGTAGAAATTATTGATGTGGTTAATGCTACCATTCCACTAGAAAGTAATCCGATAACAACCATGGTGGCTAGCCTTTTTGCCTTTATGTTTTTGGATTCTTTGTGATGGTGTCTTGCTATTCTTGCGTTAAAGTGTGCTCTCTCCCCTAGTGGACTGCTGATTTCCTCGTCTATACCGGTGGCAATGTGAGGTTTAACGGCTTTGAGATAATAGGCAAGAAATACAAAACCCGCAAGTCCAAGAGTAACAATGCCCCATATTGCGATATTTTTTGATCCACTTAGATCATTTAAATTAAAGCTGTTATCACCTTGGAGTGAAAGTAGCTTGAGACTGTCTATTTTTTCGGAAACACTAATCATTTCTAAGGAGGATTCTCGGTAAGTCTTAATACGGTTCTCTGGCGTTATTGCTTCTTTTTGGCGGAGCATGATTTTGTCCAGGCTAGCAAAGATATCACTTTTGGTGTTACTAGCAGTAGTGTAGACCTTTGCACCCTTCAGGCTGATGACGATTGCTTCGGTTTGAGTTTTGAGAATATTAATTTCCTCTTCACTAAATCTCCAAATGTCTTCTGCTTCAACAGTAAAGGTTTTGGACTCCTGTGGGGCGAGATCTATGTCGGTACTTGCATACAGAGAGCCTTCTGTGGCATCGTAGTCGATTTTGAGCTCAGGATCTGCAGCAATTATCTGTTCTTTCTTCAATTCTGCCGGTAAAAAGAACTTTACTTGGACAGATTGGGTCACGGACTTGCTGGGGTTGAAAGCGACAGAACGAAAAACAATACTACCCTCTTCTAACCACATCAATCTTAAGTTTTCTAATTTGGTTTGGGATAAGAGTGCTTTGTTCAAATTTATTAAAGATAGAAGACTGTAAATTTTATTTTTTAAAATCTGAGAACTAGTTAAGTTTTTTTGGTTTACAATTTTTGAATTTTCGGTAATATTTTCTGGATTTGTGATTTGGTTGAGATTTAAAATTTTGCTGTGAATGTCATTAACCTCTAATGTGTACTTATCAGATGTGTCCGAGATTTTGGGTAAAATAGCCTGTAGTGACTTGGCATGGTCGGAGAGGCTGGTATTGGATTGGTTAATTTTTTCTATAAGACCAAAGGCTGTTTTGTTATCAGGTTCAGATAGGGAGTTGCCAATCAACTCGTCGAGGGTGGTTACTTCGTCAATAAAGCTCAGGTAATTACCAAAGAGTTTGCTGGACTCGTAAGTTTTGGAATCGTTAGTGATTTTGGATAGCACACTAGAGGCTGTGTCTGCTTGGTTGGCAAGATCCAAAAATAACTCGTTTGACCAAGTGGTTTTGAGCCAGTTGGTGTGGCTTGTAATGGTAGTTTGGCTGTTTTGGTCGGTAATTATCTTCTGTAGGATCCTGAGCTCGCTTTCTAGCTGATTTTGTGTTAACTTGGTCCAGCTACTAGAAAGAAGTTGACTTTTGGTTTTTAGATTTTGAATGGTGGCGAAGAGATTGTCTAAGACATTTTTGGACTCTGTAATTTTGGTACTAAGGTCGACTGTGCTTTTGTCATCGATAAAGTTTTGGATAATTGGTTTGTTGACTAATTTTTCTAGTAGGACTCTGTTTTCTTTGTTTACTTTGCTGATTTCTGCTAAGTCAGCTTTGGTGGCTAGGTAGGTAGTGTCGACTGAAACAGACTGGGTTAGAGTTCGCTCATCTTCATCCCAAATATCGGTGACCAAATTACCAAAACTAGTGAGTGACCGGCTAGAATACTCCCAAATATCTTCGACTAGAGTACCAAAGGAAGTTAGAGATCTGTCGGAGTAGTTCCAGACATCGGCTGCAGTTAGACTACTACCAGAACTGGCAGCGGTGACAACTTCGAAGGTTTTATCCAAACACATAAGCTGAGTATTTACCGTACAACAAATTTGAGTGGGATAAGTACCAAGTGTGGTTGGGGTAAAACTGTGTGAGTAGTAGGCGTTTGCTTGAGTCAGTGAGACGGCATTTAGGTAGAGTGACCCGCTTGGGTCGCGACTAGTAATGGTACAAGTGGCGCTGGTGTTTTCGGTATAGTCGTCGTTATAGAGGAATTCACCTATTTTGCAGGTGGTAGACTGGATACACTTTTGCGGATCTGATGCTATGGAAAATTTTGGTATCAAAAGACCAGCAGCAAAAATAGCAAATGTAATTGCGATGTGGGCAGATAGTTTTCTATTCATCGTAATAAAGCTTTTAGTTACTCTGATTTAGATTTTTTATCGTCTTTGGCTTCTTCTTTGTAAGCTTTGCGGAATTCTTTGATAGATTCTGCAATACCATGAGCAAGCTCTGGTAATTTCTTACCACCAAATAGAACGATTAAAACGATAGCAACAATTATGATTTCAGTTGTACCCATACTGCGAAACAAGCAAATCACCTCCTTTCATAAATTCAGTATATCTTAGTTTGATTCATGATTGTAGACCTGCAAGGTCAGACCCTGCAGGTCTACAATTAGAATTCGTTGTCTAGGGTAACACTTTTTATGCGGGTGATATCATCTCCTTCTGAGATGTCAACAAAGTTTTGATAAGTGTTGCTCGTTTTTGTTGAAGAGAATAGGTCGAGAATGTCTTTGGTATTAATCCAACTTTGGTTAAATAACTTCAAATAGTTTGGGTAGGATGAGTACTTGTAGCTTTCTAGCTTTTTAAATTTATTTTTTCTGAATACTGGCAGGTCGAGTGGGTTGCGGTGTATGTATTTACTAAGATAGGAAAGATAATACTCATTTTCTACATGGATTGCCTTATATCTCCCCTGAAAAAGCGGTCCTACTCTTTTGTGCTTTGCGTTAAAGTATTGGACATATTTCATAGTGATTGACTTGGTAAACTGGCTAATTGCATGCTCTGAATTTTGTTTGACTAGTAGGTGAAAGTGGTTTGGCATAAGACAGTAAGCAAGTAACTCGATTTCTTGGAAGTAGTTGTTTGGGATTTTGGAAGGTGAAACCTGCAGGGTCAGACCTTGCAGGTCAGCAGTTGGGGGTGGAGTGAGATAGGTTTTGAGGAAACTTAAGAATGTAGAGTAATCCTTTTGATCTTTAAAGATTATTCTTTTGTTTACGCCACGATTGTAGATGTGATAGTAACCACCAGCGACATATTCTTTGACGCTATTTTTGCTAGGCACTTTATTTTTAGTATACTCCTGAATTCCCCTGCAGGGTCAGACCCTGCAGGGGGTAGACGGAGTACAGTAAAATAAAGTATGGATGAAATGAATAATGGTGATTATGGCTATGACTGTGAGAGTAGTTATGGGAGATTTGGTGGTGAAGAGGCGCGGAATTTTCGAGCACCGATAGAAAGAGAATCGGGAGAAAATGATGGTAGTGGCGATGGAAAAACAGATGAAGAGAAGAAGGAAATATTGGGTAAGTATGAAGAATTGATGAATATATGGGCACAGATTGTGGAGGTTGGAGTTTCTTTGGATCCACAAATTCTCAACCAGTTAAGACAACAGCTTCAAGCACTGATGTATGATTTGAAAATAATCGATGAGAATGGGAAGTGTGATTTGGAAAAATTAATTGAGTTGTGTGGGGTGCTGGTTAATTACAAAGAAATTGCGAGAATTAAAATGGGATATCCAGATAGAACAAAATTTGATGAAATTTATCGAAAAGTAAAGTGGGATCATGTTCTGATAAGTGACTTGAGAGGTAGAGATGGTGAGGAGCTTGGAGATTATTTGTATTGCCTTGGAATAATTATGGATAACGAGATAGTTTATAAGACGATTTTTGAGAATGATCCGATAACTTTTCGGGATGGCAAAGTGGAAAACGGGAGACACAGGGAGGCGACGAAAGCAGTTTTGGCAAAATGCGATTATTCGCTATTGCACGAATGGTTGAAGCCAGTGATTGAGAAATAGCCAGCAGGGTCAGACCCTGCAGGTAGCTATTCGATGACTTTTAGTTCGTACTCCCTTAAGAATACGGTTTCTAAACCAACATTTATGTTATCTAGTTTGTCTTTGTTTTTTTCATCGAAGTGAGGGATGAACTTAATCGGTAGAATGCCTGTCCCTTCGCAAACACCGTTTCTCTTGCTATAAAAGTTAGTTGAAAGTAGATTTGCCCCAGCAGAATCTGCTGCAATTATTTTGTTAGATAACCAAAGTCCACAATCGGGAAACTGCTTCATTTTTTCTATAATTTTGAGTGAACTACCACCATGTAAATAAACAATATCTGCCCAATATATTTGTTTTTCTATCTCTTTTTCGTTTGCTATTTGGAAACATATATTCTTACCTTCTCCGTTTTTCTCAAATTGCTCAATATCTTCTGGAAAGTATTTCTCTCCATTATCGGTTGCAAAATATACGATTAGTACTTTTACAGACTGGGGTGTACCTTTTAGGATCTCTGAAAAAAAGATGTTGTTTTCTTGTTTTATTCCTTCCTTGAAACCACCATGGAGAATGTATTTAGTATTCATAATTTATGATATCAGTCTGAGATTTAAAATACCTGCAGGGTCAGACCTTGCAGGTGGAGTTTTTTGTGGTGCGTGGGGTGGGTTAGGAGGCGATGGTGTCTGGTGATTGGGAGACATAGACGGAGGCGCCGGCGGAGTTGACTGTGGCTTGGGTTTCTAGTGGTAAATATTTTGGAGCAG
>CAYSAM010000006.1:0-47851 GCA_964429015.1 uncultured Pseudomonadales bacterium
CTACTGACGAAAAACATATTAGCGCAGCTCAAGAATTTTGGAAAAAATGTTTTGAGAACGGAGACATATACAAAAAGATTTATCATGTTAAATACTGTGTAGGCTGTGAACTAGAAAAAACAGACTCGGACCTGATTGATGGAAAATGCCCAGATCACCCAAACAAGGAACTAGAGCTTAGAGATGAAGAGAATTATTTTTTTCGCTTTTCTAAATATCAACAACCTCTACTAGATTTTTACAAAGCTAACCCTAATTTTGTAGAGCCAGACTTTAGAATGAACGAAATTACAAAGTTTGTAGAAGGAGGGCTGACCGACTTTTCTATTTCTCGGCTTAAAGCAAAAATGCCATGGGGGGTAGAAGTTCCTGGTGACTCGGAACAGGTAATGTATGTATGGTTTGATGCTCTTGTAAACTACATTTCAACTTTAGATTGGCCAAAAAATATGGATATGTTTAGCGAGTGGTGGCCAGGAGTTCAGGTATGTGGAAAAGATAACTTAAGACAACAATCAGCTATGTGGCAGGCAATGTTAATGTCGGCAGGAGTAAAGAACAGCAAAAGAATCTTTGTAAACGGCTTTATATTGAGTGGTGGTCAAAAAATGAGTAAGTCTTTGGGAAATGTAATTGACCCACTTGTTTGGGTAGAAAAATATGGAACCGAAGCTGTGCGCTATTTTTTGATTTCGGCTTTATCTAGTTTTGAAGATAGTGATGTAACTGAGGAGAGGTTTAAAGAAGTTTATACGGCAGACTTAGTAAATGGAGTTGGAAACCTGACAGCTAGAATAGCGGCGATGATCGAAAAATCTGGTTTTGAGTTTGTAGTAGAAAAAACAAATATAGACTCGGAGGTGATTGAGTTGGTAGAAAAATATCGCTTTTCTGACGCGATAGAGGTGATTTGGAAAAACATAAAAAAAGCTGACTTGCTAATTAACGAAAAACAAGTTTGGGCAATTGAAGGGGAAGAACAAAAAAAGATTCTTTCTGAACTAGTAAAAACTATAAGGCAAATAGCAACCGATCTGGAACCATTTATGCCAGAAACGGCAAAGAAAATTTCTGACCAATACAATAATGAGAAAATAAAAAAGGCTGATCATCTTTTTGGAAGGATATTATGAGAATAATAGATAGCCACTGTCACCTTGTCGATGAAAAAATATTACCGAATGTTGATGAAATAATAGCCAGAGCAAAACAAGCGGGGGTAGAAAGATTCGTAACTATGGCGGGAGGACGATCTGAGTGGCCAAAACTTGTAAGTTTGTCAGAAAAATATCCTGAGGTTTACATAGCTTTTGGCTGGCACCCAGAAGATGTTGCAAAAGAAAAGGATCTGGCTGACCTGGAAGAGCTGCTACTTAAAACTCAAAAATGTGTGGCAATTGGTGAAGTAGGACTAGACTTTTTTTACGATAAAGAAAAACTAACCAAAGAGGTCCAAATGACGATGTTGTCCAAACAGATTGAACTGGCTATAAAACTTGATAAAAGATTAATAATACACGTAAGGAGTGCTGAAGAAGAAATGAGTGAAATAATGGATAGATTTGGAACCAGTTTTAGGGCACAGTTTCACTGTTTTGGTGAGTCCTCAGCCTTTTTAGAAAGAGTCATTGGTGATGGTCACATGGTGAGCTTTGGAGGCAACATTACTTTTAAGTCTGCCCAAAATTTGCGAGAGATGATTAAAAATGTTCCCCTTGAGAGGCTATTGTTGGAAACAGATTCACCCTACCTGTCCCCAGAACCAAAGAGAGGAACCTTAAACGAGCCGGCCAATATTGTTTATACCGCGCAATTTATCGCCAAAGAGCTTAAAATAGAGGAGGACGAGTTAATGAATATAACTTATAACAATACAGTATGTTTTTTTGGATTAGAAAACTAATAATTAAATATCCCCAGAAAACTCAGAGGATTCTGGAGATTTTGCCAGGCTTTACCAGCTGGGCTTTTATTTTGTTTCCTGTTTGGGGATCTATTTTTTGGCCAGTGGGAGTTGCGTATTTTATTATTGCCTTTAATGTCTACTGGTTATATAAGTCAACGACTTTAGCCTGGGCAGGAATTAGTTCCTATTATCGAATTCAGGCCTGGGAAAAATATGATTGGATGGGAGATGTGGCTGGCTTTGCTGATTGGAAGGAGGTAAAACACGTGATCGTTTTACCAACTTACAAAGAACCTGGAGATATTTTGGTAAGAACGCTTGAGGCTCTGGAAAACCAAACCGTTGGATCTAAACAAGTCATTCCAGTAATCGCCATGGAAAGTAGAGCTGGAGATGAGATAAATAGCAGCAGAGAAAAACAACTAAGAGAAAAATTCAAAGATAGTTTTGCAGGGCTTTATTTTTATTACCATCCAACAAACCTAACAGGGGAAGTAGTGGGAAAGTCTAGCAATGCTGCTTGGGCTGGCAAAGAGTTTAAGAAAGAGCTGGATAAACACAAGGATTGGAAGATTGACTCTATGACTATCTCCTCTGTGGACTGCGACGTGGCCTTGCACCCCAATCATTTAGCCGCGCTAACCTACATGTTTTTAGATGACCCACACAGGTATCGCAAAATATGGCAAGGAGCCATTGTTTTTTATAACAATATTGAGAGAATTCCCTGGCCGATGAGAGTGTTTAACAGAATGAGCAGCGTAATTAATATGGCTCAGCTTTCTCGACCAGATAGACTAATAAATTTTTCAACTTATACATTAAGTTTAAAGTTGATGGACGAAATAAACTACTGGGATACCGACGTAATACCTGAAGATTATAGAATTTTCTTTAAAACATACTTTGCAACGGCTGGTGAAGTAGAGGTGGAGCCATTGTTTATTTCGGTTTCTGCTGACGCAGCTGAAGCTGACGGTTTTTGGAGTACTTACACTAATACTTATGAGCAGGTAAAGCGATGGGCATGGGGAGCGAGTGACGACGCATATATTTTGAAGCACTATTTTTTAGACACCAAAGCACCCTTTTGGGACAAAACAATTAGAGTTTTTAAAGTTATAGAGGACCATTTTATGTGGCCGGTAAACTGGTTTATTATTACCATTGGGGCAAACATGCCACCACTCTTAAACGAAAACTATTCGAGAACTGTAATTGGTAAAACTTTACCCCAAGTGTCTTCTACTATACTGACTTTATCCCTAGTAAGCTTGATGGCAATGATTTTTATAGACTTAAAAGCTAGACCAAAAAGAGATCTGCCTTGGTGGCGAAAAATACTTTCACCTTTTGAATTTATACTTTTACCTGTAGTTGGTTTTTTCTTTTCAGCCTTACCTGGGTTGGATGCTCACACAAGACTAATGATGGGAAAATATATGGAGTATCGTGTAACTGAGAAAAAAGCATGACAAACGAGATTAAAAAAACAAGCAAGTCTTATCTGGCTATTTCTTTTCTAATCGTACTGGTGTGTTGGCTAGAAGTGTTGATTTTTTGGAAAAAAATACCACCAGAGATTCCTTGGTTTTATTCACTCCCTTGGGGTGAATCTCAACTAATGAAAAAATCGGGACTATTATTAATGCTTTCTGCCATTTCTTTGATAGCTTTTGTAACTAGCTATTTACCAAACTGGACAAAGAAAAATGACTTAATTATTGAAAAGGCAATTTTTATAACCTCAACACTAGCATGTATTTTGTTTTTTTTGAGTTTGTCAAAAGTGATTATTATTTTTGTCGGTAAATGAATAATGTGGTAAACATCACCTTGGTGCCATTTGTGGTAGCTTTTTTGGTAAGTCTTTTTTTTACACCTATTACAGTAATTATTTTTAAAAAAATGGGTTGGGTAATAGATCCCAAAAAAACTCCTCACCCTGCTCATATTCACAAAGAACCAGTGCCAAAAGGAGGTGGACTACCAGTGTTTTTGGGAATATTTATCTGCTTTGTTTTACTGTTTAAAGGAGATAAGCATATAAATGCAATACTAATTGCGGCCTTTATAACCATGATAGTGGGAGTTGTTGATGACATAAAGAGTCTGAGTCCTTACTGGAGATTATTTTTTAATTTTTTGGCGGCACTGATTATCGTAGGGTCTGGAATTGGTATATCCTTTGTTACAAATCCAATAGGAGGAATAATTGATCTATCTTGGCCAAGAATAAGTTTTGAATTGTTTGGGAAAAGAGAAATTTGGATATTAGCAGATCTCTTTGCGCTTGTTTGGATACCCTCCTTAATGAATGCCATAAATTGGTCTTCTGGAGTTGATGGGCAGATTAGTGGAGTAGTAACAATAGCAGCTTTTTTCTTAGGTCTTGTATCTTTAACTTATAGTGCGGATATTACTCAGTGGCCAGTAGCAATATTAGCTTTTTCACTAGCAGGAGCGTTTGCGGGGTTAACAATTTTCCATTATTATCCGCAAAAAATAATGCCTGGTTATTCTGCCACCTCTCTGGCGGGATTAATGCTGGGTGTAATTTCGATTTTGGCGACTGGAAAAGTGGGCACCGCCTTAATGCTGCTTGCAATACCTCTAATTGACTTTGGATATATTATTTTACGAAGAATATGGACAGGAAAGTCACCAGTTTGGGGAGATAAGGATCACCTGCACCACAAACTAATGCAAATTGGTTGGGGGAAGAGAAGAGTGGCAATCTTTTACTGGGGAATTACTTTTTTACTTGGGGTGGTGGCCTTGAACTTTGAAGCTAGAATTAAGGTGTTAATCATGCTAGTATTGGTATTATTAATGGCATTTTTTTGGATATGGCAATATTATGGTCGCTTCTCAAAACACTAAGGCCAAGACAATGGATTAAGAACTTTGCGGTATTTGCTGCATTGGTTTTTTCTGGATTGCTTTTTCACGAAGGATCTTTACAGAAAGCGGCTTGGACTTTTGTTGTCTTTGCTTTACTTAGTGGATCTACATATATTTTTAACGATTTACTAGATGTAGAAGCTGACAGAAACCACCCATATAAAAAAATGAGGCCAATTGCCTCTGGAAAATTACCATTGCCAGTAGCAATTTTTAGTTTGATATTGGGAGTTTTTTGCGGACTAACATTAGCTTATACGCTTAACTACTATGTTTTTTTGTTGGGATTTATTTATTTAGTCATTCAAGTTTTCTACACTACTTACTTTAAAAAAATCCCCATTATTGACTTAATTGTAATTGCCACCGGATATTTAATAAGAGTATACGCAGGAGCTTTGGTGGTAGGGGCACACATGAGTGTTTGGTTTTTGATGACAGTGATAGCAGCTTCTCTGTTTTTAGCTGTAGGAAAAAGAAGAGGAGAGATGACATTGTTACTCGGAAGATATAAAACAGCAAATACAAGAGTGACGCTTAAGAGGTATACAGAGCAACTGCTAGATATTTATACCGCCATGTTTGCCACAGGAACTTGGATAACATATGCATTGTTTACTTTTAACCACCCCGTTGTTGTGCCAGATGGAAGAGCGTTGCAAATAATTTCGATATTGCCGAGAACTTTTGTTTCGGAAAAGTGGCTGATGGCAACTATACCTTTGGTGGTTTACGGAGTAATGAGGTACTTGCAGGTTATTTACGAAAAGAACGAAGGTGAAAGTCCAGAAAGAGTTATATTGTCAGATAAACCATTACTAGTTACAGGTATAGCTTGGGTGGTGATGGTAATTGGAGTGCTTTATTATGTAGGCTAAAAAAAGGAGAGCTTAGCTCTCCGGTTTTTTGATTTTTGGACTCCTTACATAAACAATGCTTCCACCAAGATCAACAGTTTCTACTGGAATGTTAACTTGAGTAACGAAACATCCTGATTTAATTTTTCGCAGACGAGTAAAGAAACTATTTTTGTTACGGCCCGAAAGGACAAACTCTCCGTCTTTGTACGCAACCCATGTACCTGGGGCGAAGTCTGTAAATTTTCCATTTTTAACATCTAGCAAGTAGGCTTGAATATTTGGATCAGTTTGTTTTTTCACCACTAACTCCTTTGTAAAAGAATACAAAGAATTGTATCAGAAAATATTACTTAACTAACTTTGCGTACTGAGATGAAACGTAACCCCATTTACTAGTTGTGTACTGGATGTTGAACCAACCGCTTGTACTAGACTCCTTGTAGGGGAACATGTCGCCTGGATTAACCTTGGTAAGTTCGGCAGCGTTTACAGAAGCTTCTTCTCTTACTTTTAGCCAACCGGTAGGGGTGTCCAAAATTTCAACATAAGGCTTGGTGATTACAGCTGAAGAGGTTGATTGTTTGGGTAGAGGAGTAATACTGGTAGTTGTTTTGGTGGTGGCTTTTGTAGGTGTTAGAGAAATAGTTGCTGAAGGAGATGCTGTCGGCGTGGGTGTGGGAACTATTTCCATAGTTGCCATAGTGAGATTTAAATTTAATCTGTAGCCATCTTGGGTAGCGGCATTGACTAGTTTGTCTTGAAATCCGGGAGCGGTAAAAGCAAAAACGTGAGGACCAGCTGGAACGTCGACATTTAGAGGAGTAAAACCTTGAGGTTTACCATCAATTGATACTGTGGCGCTAGGTGGCATACTGATAACGTTTACAGAAGATTCTTTACTATTGCTGAGTTTTTCAAAATATAAAGTATAACTATGTGATTTATCTGGGCTAGTACCAAACTCGCGATGAACAGTAGTAAGAGTTCCGGCTACTAAATTGACCTTACTTTCCCAGGTTTGGCCAGAGTCGATAGCGGTCATTTGGACCGTTGTCATACCTGGTTTAGAATTTTCGATATAGTAAGGAGTTTTGCCAACAGGTTTGCCGTTTACAACAACGTTGGCATCTGGGTGGGCTGTAACCTGAATACCCGCTTTTTTACTGAAGGGGTTTAGTTCACAACCTCCAAGAAGAAGAGAAAAAATAAAAATAGGGATTAGGCGTAAGAATCTTGACCTCATAGTACTTAAGTTTAGCATGAATAATAACTTTGTGAGGCCGGAGCGGGAATCGAACCCGCGCATGGCGGTTTTGCAGACCGCAGCGTTACCACTTCGCCATCCGGCCAAAGGATCAGATTATTTTAACACTCAAGAGAAATTATTTTAGAGTATTTGACCAGCCTTAATAACTTCCTCCAATAATCTATTGGCATAGCCCCATTCGTTATCGTACCAAGCCAGAACTTTGACCATATTACCATCAACAACTCTGGTCATATCCAGATCTACAATACTAGACTCTGGTCTGCCAATAATATCCGAGGAAACTATTTTTTCGTCAGTGTAAGAAAGAATACCTTTGTACTGGGGAGAGTTGGCTGCGTCTATAAAAATTTGATTTACTTCTTCTACTGAAGTTGATCTTTGAGTAATAAAAGTAAAGTCGGTAATTGATCCGGTGATAACAGGAACTCTAAGAGAAATACCATCAAACAAATTTTTTAAAGAGGGGACGGCCTGAGTAGCTGCAATTGCTGCCCCAGTGCTAGTTGGAACAATATTTTGAGAGGCTGCTCGGGAGCGACGAAGATCCCTGTGGGAGTTATCTTGTAAGTTTTGATCGTCGGTAAAACCATGAACAGTAGTGAGCATGGCTTTAAGAATACCTATTTTGGACTGAATAATTTTGGCTACCGGGGCAACACTATTTGTAGTACAAGAGGCGTTGGAAATAACAGAAATAGTGTTAACTCTTTCTTTGGAAAGAATTTCTGAGTCATTTACACCAAGAACTGTAGTAGGTATACCTTCGCCTTTGGCTGGGCCAGAAAGTACAACCAGTTTTACACCACCACAAATATGCAATATGGCTTTATCTAGTGATGTAAAAGCACCGGTTGCCTCGATGACAATATCTGTTTTATACTCATCCCAAGGAATTTTGGCTGGATCTTTTTGAGCCAAAACAGGAATGCGTAACTTTTTTTCAGGATGTTCAATTAACAAATATCCTAGTAAAGGATTTTCGTTGGTTACAGTGGAGACTTTTTGAACTTCTTCGGTGGAAATTGGGAAAGGTAACACTCCATACGTAGTGTCGTATTTTAGTAAATATGCCCAACCAGCTAAATCTTGTGAACCAGAAGTATTAATGGCAACCAAGTTTGACTCTTTAAGGTGAGAATTTAGCCAAACTCGAGTAGCGCTGCGACCGATACGACCAAAGCCGTTGATGGAAAAATTTATCATTAATTTAGTATAGCAAGTAGGGGGTGGGTTTCGGTTTTTAGAAACTCTAGTGTAGCGCCACCGCCAGTTGAAACAAACCCATACTGGGTATAGTTAAACCCTAGCTGGGGTATTGCTGCTAAAGTGTCGCCTCCACCTAAAATAGTTGTTTTTGAAGAGTTGGCGAGTGCCTCAAAAACTTTTTTGGTGCTTTCGGAGTGAACACTATCTTCGTATTTACCTAGTGGTCCATTTAAAACAATAGTTTGGGAGCTAGAAATTAAATTTAAAACCTTTTCCAACCCTTGAGGGTTTATATCAAATCCGTCGGCAGTTAAATCTTCTGGTAAAGCAAAGACTCCGCCCCAAAAGACATGGTCAAATTTAGCAGCAATCGATTGCAAGAGTTCTTTTTTGTCTTGTTTTGATCCTGAACCTATTAATAGAGTGGGGCGCTTGGGAGAAACCAAGAGCGACTTGAGGGTAGAAATTTCACTGTCGAACTGAAGGCCAGTTTTTGTCGGTAAAAGTTTGGGTATTAGGGAAAGGCTGGTACAAGGTCTATAGGTAGCAAAAGCTTCGTAGATATAAAGATCGGCATTGGTGGACAATTCCTTAGCAAATTCGGGGGATAGATTTTCTTCTCTATCGTCGAAGCGTAAGTTCTCTAGGAGTATCAGGGGACTTTCCCCCTTCCACCAGTCCCCTGGAGGAAAACCCGAAGGTATAACCAAAATAGACTGATTTATAAGTTTTTCTAGCTCTTTTTTGATTGGTTCTAAGGAATACTGCCTTTGGTCTGATTTGGCCGGTCTCCCACTGTGCCCTATCAGACAGACCTTGCGAGCGTATTTTAGGCATTCTACGACCGTAGGGAGGACTTTTTGGAGCCTAAAATTGTTGGTGACCACTCCACCCTCTATTGGGACGTCTAGATCGAGCCTAATGAGGACGTTTTTATTCTCAATGTCTACTTTTGTGAACATATATAGTTTGAGTGTACCTTTCGGCCAAGCTCAGGACAAGCCCTTCGGCCAAGCTCAGACTAGTCCCCCTTTGACTTATAGTTTCTGATATGGTATGATACCGTTTACTTGTTTAACGCAAGTTTTTTTGTGCCTAAGCGGGCTATCGCCCGCAAATATGATACAAAACCAAACACTAAAAAAGGTTTCATCTCATCCCCTATCTAGGGTAGTGAGGCCTTGGTTCGAAAAAAAGAAGATTAAATCAGCCTTAGGTGGTCTATTTTCAGTTACCAGTTTAGCTTCGGGATTGTTTTTTTTACAAGGTGACAGATCACTAATTGAGGCTAGTTTTACACCAATTACCGAAGAAATTAGCGTAGAAACTAAACTTAGTATTTCTAGGGTGGTACCAGGAATTACTGGTGTTTCTCAAGAATTCCACCTAGGTCACCCTGGTATAGATATTACTGCTCCAATTGGCTCTAAAATTATTCCTTTGAGAAAAGGTAAGGTGGTTGCCGTGGGAGTAGAGGGAACTGGGTATGGTAGATGGGTAGAAGTTGACCATGGTGAAAACCTAAAGTCGCTTTATGCTCATATGGGGAAAATTCAAGTAGAAGAGGGAGACGAGGTTGATGTGGATAGAGCTTTGGGAGAAATTGGACTTACAGGTAGAACTACCGGTCCTCACTTGCATTTGGAAATTACCCTAAAGGGCAACAAAGTTAATCCTCGTACATATCTATTGTCTTTGCCTAAAGGACCTCGAAAGTAAGGTTGTTTTTAGTTTTCCATATTTTTCCACATTGTTTTTGTTTATATATCAATCCTTTTTGTTGTGTGGATAACTATGTTTTTTTGGGGATAAGTTGATTTTTAGTAAGAGATGCTGTATATTATAAGTTGTATTATTCTACCAACAGGAGAGAAGGGAAGCCCCCAAATCACACTCTCCTGTATAGGAGGATGTGATGAAGGATCTACCATTCGCCGAGTTTTGCTCTTTGATTGAAGGACAAGTTATTGAAGCAAGCGAGCGCTTTAACAACGGCTGGCGAGAAGTTGATGGGTACTCTTGTGAGTTGCTTTCGGCAACCTATACAATGAGGACTCCTGAACTCTACACCAGTCTTGGAGAACGCAAGCTTTTTTCTTTTGAGGTACTTCTCTGGGTGAACAAATCACAATGTGTGAAAGCGATTGTGAGTTTTAACCAGTGCGAGTACTTTAAAGATCAAGAATATGTCCTGATAGATGATGACAAAATTCGAAGACTGCGAGAGCTTCTAAAAAGCAGTGCGCAGTAGTAAGGCAAAAAGACTCGCCCTATGGCGAGTCTTTTTTTGAAGTGAAGATAATATGAGGTATATAATTTTGCTATGGCCAATGTAGAAATTCTAAACGTAAGCGACAAGGATGGAATGAATAAGAGACATATTGTTGAGCTTTTTTATCCCGACCAGGTTAAGGCCATTGAGGATAGCGAGGACAACAAGTTAAGAGCGATGCTTGGAGATGATGTTGCCAACCTTACAGAAAAAGCAGATGAAGAAAACCTTGCCTTTGTAAGAATACTGGAAGATGAGGAGTTTCGAGAAATAGAAAAACGTCTTGGGGCGGGAAACCTTATGGTTGCGATCATGACACACTCAAGCAGATTTTCTGATCTAGCCAATAAACTTGGTGTCTTTTGCAGCGAGGAGGATAGGATAGATACCGTAAACAAACTTATCAAAAGAATCAAGACATCAAGTGGATCGACAGAAACGACTGTTATAGAAACATTATTAGGAACATTGTTTTCTGACCTTAAGGACACAAGGGTTAAAAAACAAAAAGAGCTTTTTTATGAGATGAAGATCAATCCTGCGGTTTTGAAGGACAAAATCGAAAAGGAGGTATTAGACGGTGATTCGATAAAAATAATTGAAGGTGATGGTGGTGATATGTTTGAGTCGGTTGATTATTCTTGGGCAAAGAAAGCAAAAAGGTCAATCGATGCACTCTATCCAAACGATGTCAGTGGCTTAAGCGAGTCTATAAATAAAGTTGTTGGTTTGACTGTCGTATCGGAGTACGACAGAGTTAAAAACAATCCAGTTGCTGCATTCGCCTCCCTGGAGGAAATATTTGAAAAAAAATGGAAGAAAGAGATTTTACTTGACAAGAAACTAACAGAAAAATTTTTGGTTGAGGCCATTTCGGTAATTTGCAATATTTTAGAAAAAACGTCCACTGATATTAACCAGGTAGAAAAAATTCAATTAAAGATAAGGTTTGTTGATATTACTTGTTGGCTAATGAAGTTTGATGGGGACTCCTTACCCCTACCCACTGAGATAATTGACAGGGTTGATTCAATAAGTAAAAAGATAGATGATCTGTTTGTTAGGGGTTCTATCCCCAGATCGCCATCATGGTATGGGAAGGAAATAAAGCTTGAGGATATCACTTTTGCGTTAGAATCTTTTGGAGTATACAAAAATCCCTATAAATAGGGATTTTTTTGTGTGTTTTGGTGAGAAGATCATCACATACCCATGCCGTCCATGCCACCACCGTGGTTGTGAGAGTCTGATTTTTTCTCTTCTGGCAGGTCGGTAATGAGGCACTCGGTAGTAAGTATCATACTGGCGACACTAGCAGCGTTTTGGAGAGCTGATCTGGTGACTTTTACAGGATCAATAATACCTCTCTCGTACATAGATTCAAACTCTAAAGTTAGAGCATTAAAACCAAAATCGTGTACTTTGGATTTTTCAACCTCTTTTACCACCCAACCAGCGTCGACACCAGAGTTTATAGCTAACCAGCGAAGAGGCTGGCTTAGAGATTCTCTGACAAGATTAATACCGACCGTTTCGTCTTCATTATCACCTTTTAGTTTATCTAAAGCTTTGGACGCTCTGAGAAGAGCCACCCCACCACCCGGTACAATACCTTCTTCAATTGCGGCCTTGGTAGCGCCAACAGCATCTTTGACTCTTTCTTTTAGTTCATTTAGTTCTACTTCGGTGGCAGCACCAACTTTTAGAACAGCTACTCCACCTGCAAGTTTGGCAATTCTTTCTGAAAGTTTTTCTTTGTCAAAGTCTGAGGTAGATTTGTCGAGTTCCTTTTTGATTTGCTCTAGGCGAGACTTTATGGAAGCCGCTTCCCCTTTGCCACCAATGATTTGAGTGTTATCTTTGTCAGCCCAAACCCTATCAGCTCTACCAAGATCCTCAATACTGACTGAATCTAGTTTTCTGCCGGTGTCTTCGGAGATTAAAGTACCCCCAGTAAGAATGGCGATGTCCTGGAGAAGTGCTTTACGTCTGTCACCAAAGGCAGGTGCTTTGATAGCTAGGATGTTAAAAGTGCCACGCATTTTATTGACTACCAAAGTTGCCAAGGCTTCCCCGTCGATGTCGTCAACTATGAGAACAATATTTTTACTAACCTTCATGGTGTTTTCCAAGAAAGGTAAAAGATCGTTTATAGCTGAGATTTTTTGATCGGTAATTAAAATGTAAGGATTTTCGATGACAGACTCCATGTTGGAGGTGTCGGTTACAAAATAAGCTGAGGCGTAGCCCTTATCAAATTGCATACCGTCTTTATGTTCTATCTCAAACTCCATCCCCTTAGATTCTTCGACGGTTACAACACCATCTCTTCCTGCCATTTTTAGAGCCTCAGCGATCTTTTCACCAATTTCTGGTTTTTGGGCAGAAATAGTAGCGACAGAAACCCAGTCACTTTCGGAAAGGTCTTTTTTGAAAGAGTTTAGTTCTTTTACCACCGCACTAACAGCCTTGTCGATTCCTCTTTTCATCTGCATAGGATTTGCCCCTGCAGCAATGTTTTTCATACCAGTAATAACCATTTGTTGAGCCAAAAGAGTGGCTGTGGTGGTACCGTCTCCAGCGATATCGTTGGTTTTACTACTAGCTTCTTTTACCAATTGAGCACCCATGTTTTCGAAGGGGTCAGAGAGTTCTACTTCTTTGGCAACAGAAACACCGTCGTGAAGTACTGTTGGGGCACCCCATTTTTTATCTATGGCAACGTTGCGACCTTTTGGTCCTAAGGTGGTAACTACAGCTTTGGCTAGTTTGTTAACGCCGGTTAAGAGTTTGTTTCTGGCTTCTTCACCGAAGATTATTTGTTTGGGCATATGTTTTTTAAATTATTATTATTTAATTACTGCGAGGATGTCGTCGAAGCGAAGGAATTGATATTCAGTATCACCTACTTGGTATTCGTTACCTCCCCATTTTTTGTAAATAACGGTTTCGCCAACTTTGACAGGAGCAGATACTTCGACGCCACGATCATTTACTAGTTTTCCACCTACCGCCAATACGGTTCCGTATTGTGGTTTTTCGGAGTGGGAATCGGGAAGATAAAGGCCAGAAGAGGTTTTCTTTTCTTGTTTAGCTGGTTCTACAAAAACGTAGCCAGGAGCTGGGTTGATATTTTTTATTGAGATTGGGTTGGACATAATTATATTTATAAATAAATAATTATTAATGACGTAACTAGAGATTGAGTATACCTTACAAAGAGCTATTAAAATAGCACTCGTTTACCCTGAGTGCTATTTTACTAACAATAAAAATTTTTTGTCAAGTATTTAAACTTTTACATAGCACCACCTTGAAAGTTGGGGCAATTGGATTTGTACCAAGCCATGGCTTCAGAAGAACAAGCCTTTTTGCCTTCATCGCTCAAAACAGGCATGCAACCAACCCAGCCGCTTTCTGGACATTTGTAAGACAACGTTGAGGATTCTTCTTTGCTTTGAATAATGTCTATTTTTTCGAGGATGAGTTTAAATTCGTCAAGGGTGTTTTGGTCTATCTGTTTCCCTTCAAATGATATATTTCCAATTTGAGTACCCGCTATTTTATCTTCACAAACATAGTATGCAGACGATGGGGATGCTTCTTGGATATCCCAAAGGTTAGTATTTTTGGAGAATGTGTGGATGATTGAGGAGTCGCAGTTGCTTGCTGATCCTTCAGGGGGGAGGTTAATTCGTAAAGTATTTTTACCCTTACTTAGAGTAACTCTGTTGGTGGTGTATTTTAAGACCCAAGTCGAAGGATAATAAAGGTTGTATTTTTGAGAGGAGTAATTTTTCCAATTTAATTTAAGTAAGGCTTCTGGAGTTGCAGTTGGAGTGGCAATTAAAGTGGGAGTAGAACTTGGAAGAATATCTTCTGTTGTTGGAGTGATTTTTTCTTCTAGTGTGGGTGAGGTGGGGGCTGGTGAAAAAAACTTTGCAGCTAAAATGCCAAGAAGGATACCAAGGAGAATAAGAGCAAGGGAGATAAGAATAACTTTGAGGGCACTGGGGGGCGAGTCGGTTTCAATTGTCGGAGATCGCTTCGGCTCGAGTACGAGACTCGCAATGACAGACAGTGTGGGGTTTTGAGGGTCGACACGGGGGTCGTCCCCTACGAGATTGGTGGCGGCAGATGGATTTGGTGCTCCCCAGTTTTGAGGTGGTGAAAAGGAAACACTAGAGTCTTCAGTTTGTTGGTCTGGAGTTGTTTTGAGGTCTGGGGTTTGATCGTACGGGAGAACCATTATTTCGGAATCGGGAGCCAGAGTTAAATCGTTGTTGATTTCCTGATCTGGGAGAGTGTCCTTGATTGTTATTTTTTGAGGATCCATTGTTGTTTTCGCTACTTATTAAGAGTCCTTTGTCTTTTAGGAGGTGAAGTAACTGTGTATAAATACGCAACTTTCCACCAGTATTAGTTTCTTTAATCAGTTTATATGATTCATCAAAGTTTAGCCACTTATAGTCACTAAACTCTGTTGCGTCGGTGGTTATTTTTGTTTCACTTGTTTGGGCGGCTATAAAATAATAGTACTTACCTTTCATAGTTACCTCCTCACCACTATCTGTTTTGAGATCTCTTAGACCCTGCTTGCTAGGAGGAAATTCAATTTTGTCTGTGCCGATAAGATTCTTTTGAGTTGTAGTTTTGACAAAGTCTTCGGTGACTTCACTAGAGAGTTCTTTATCGAAGGCTTCATAAAGATTTTCGTTGTTTTCTATTCCACCCTGAGGAAGCTGCCAAAGATTAAAGGTTTTTTGGTAGACCAAAAGAAGTTTTTTGTCATTTAGAAAACAACCAACAACACTAGGGCGCAGGCCTTGCTTTCTAAGTTCGTTTAGATCTTCTTTGGTTGGGTCTTTGGGAGGTTCACTAGATCGTAGTTTATGGATCGCAGATGGAGATGGATTCCGGGTCAAGCCCGGAATGACAGGACTATTGGTTGGTTTATCTATATATTTTTCGGGGACAGGAACTGGGACGAAGTAGGTTTTCTCGACTTTTTCGGGTGAGGCCGTAGGGATGGATTGCCGCGCTTCGCTCGCAATGACGGGAGTGAGAGCTGGCTTACCTTGGTACTGTGGTCCTAGTTGGGATACATATTGAGGTTTGGGTGTGTAGCTGCCTTGTTGTGGTCGGTAGTTGTTTTGTCCTCCTTGTTGAGGTCGATAGTCATTTTTCCCGGCAACTTTTGGTGGAGCCATGTTTACAGGAGTGACCTTAGACATGTCCATAGGTTTCGTTTCTCTGTAGTACTTTTCGTAAGTTGCTGCCAAAACTTTATCTTTAATGTGTGTAAAAGTATCTGGCAAAGGAAGAGCATAAGAAGAAAAAGGAGCACTCATTTGAGAATCTACTGACATTTTCATGGCGAGTTGATACTTACCCAAACCGACAAGTTCATCGACGGTATAGATACCATTTAATTCTTTTGAGATTCTGTCGGCATCAGAAGCTCCGACAACATAACTCATAACGGTACCGACGTTACCAAAAATGGCATTTTGAATTTCTTCTGGGAGTTGAGCAATATACTGATTAGCAAGAATCAAACCCAGTCGATACTTGCGAGCCTCAGAGAGAATTTTAACAAAAGATGAAGTAGCAAAGTTTTGAAACTCATCGACATAGAGGAAGAAATCTTTACGATCTTCTTCGGCCATGTTGGCTCTATTCATGGCAGCAATTTGGATTTGAGAAATGAACATGGCACCCAAAAGAGCAGCGTTATCTTCGCCTATTTTTCCTTGAGGTAAGTTTAAGATAACTATTTTGCCCGTGTTCATCATGTCCTCAAAGTCGACTGTACTTTTAGGATGGCTAATAATGTCACGAATGGTGGGTGAGGTAATGAATTGTCCAATTTTATTGAGAATTGGAGCAATGGCTTCAGTTTGGAATTTTTCGGAATATTTGTCATATTCGTCGCGCCAAAAGTTTAAAAGAACAGGATCTTTAACATGAATTAGACACTCCTCTTCCCTGAAGGGCTTACTAGTAAGAATGCGGGGAACATCGGAAAGTGTTGTTTCTGGTTTGTAAACTAAAGTTAAAAGTGTGTTTCTCAAAATATACTCCAAGCGCGGCCCCCAAGAGTTTCCATATAGCTTACTAAAAATAGAAACAATACTAGAAGCGACCATTTCACCAAGTGCAGGGTTTTTGACATATAAAGGATTTAGGTGAAAAGACTGACCAGAAACAGAAGGGTCTAAATATGCCACATCGTCAATTCTGTTGACTGGAATATATTCTAGAAGTTTTTCTGCGGTATCACCGTGTGGGTCAACAAAAGCTATTCCTTCACCGTGTTGAATGTCGTTTATTGCCATGCGACCGATAAGGGTAGATTTACCAGTACCAGACTTACCAAGAATATAGGTATGACGTAGACGATCGATCCCCTTTTTCATACCAAAAACCGCTAAGTGATTTTTAAATTCGGTTTTGGCAAAGAAATTGTATTTTATTGCCTCAGATTCGGGAATCCCTTCATCAACAACCAAGTTTATTGGAGCTTCTCCTTTTAGAGTTTTTCCCCAAGCAATACCCTTAATGGGGGCTAGAAGCATTCCTGGCAAGTGATAGAGGGAAGCAATTTCGCCGTAGTTTAAAAACTGAAACTGATTTGAGTATTTTACAGATCTCTCTATAATCATTTGCTTCAGTTTTTGAACAGAACTTGGATTTTTTGGTACTTTTAAGGAAAGTCCGTTACCTTCAGATAAAGAATAGGTTCCAAAAGCTGCGGATAACTGAGAAAGTAGTTGGCTAGATGTTTTTTGGTTTGAAGTTATAGCAACCAGACGAATATCACAAGAAAAAGATTGATAAAGCAATTTTTTTTCTATTATGGCTTTTTGAGGATGTGGAGAAGCTGGTTTTAGTGGATCTTTACTAGGAATACCTTTGTCGAGTATGCCACGAATATTTTTTTGCCAGTTTTTGGGAGGAGCAAATAGACAAATCTGAATTATGGCGGCCTGTCCGGCAGGAACGCGTGACAAACTACCAAAGACAGCCGCTATTTGGTCTACTTTATCATCTAAGGTACTGTTTATGGGTAAATACGATGGCCCCGTTAAAACTAGTTGCCCAACTGCTGGCTCGCCATAGTTAATCCAATCTGGAACATAGTCAGCCATGGAAGTTATTAGTGCGGTGGGATATTGGGCAGCTATTTGAGATTTGACCAAATGTTCCAATCTTTCGGGACAGGAAATAATTAAAAAAGTGGTTTGATTCAAATTAACAATTTCCAGAGAAATTGTTTCGAAAGTACCCAGAAGCCTTTCCCAGAAACCATCCCTAAGAGAGCTTTTTAGTGAAGATAAGAACTCAATAAAGGCAGTCTGCCCCGCAAGGGAGTCTTTTGCTGGTCTAATTTGCAATACAGAATACTTGGGCAGAGCCATATTTAAAGTATACCAATCTTAGGACGAAGCTGATACTGGAACAGAAGAAACATTAGAGAATAAAATATTTTCAATAATTAAGGCTTTGTCGTGAAACAGGGCGTTGAGCTCTTGTTTTAAGGTTTGTTCTATTTTTGTTCTTTCGGTGCCAATCTCATCTAGATTGTACTGGCCAAAAGCAGAGGCGATACGACTTCTGGAGTATGGTCTTATGACCTTAGATACAAAGTTGTCACCAATACTTTCCCATAGTTCTGGGGCATTGGCTTTGTCTAGTTTAAAAAGGATAGATCCTTCTATAAAAATATTTTTACCGTCTTTGGTGACAGCATTAATAGGCTCATCCCCCAGTGCTTCCTTCATGTTAATATCAAAACCGTGCCTTATGGTATATTCCAAAACTTGAGCATTAAAAAGCTTGGCAATTTGCCAAAAGGGTAGTTTAAGATGAAGACCTGGTCCCCAGACGCGCTTAAGAACTCCCATACCTCGATCATAAACACAGGCTACGTGCCCAGGTGGTACGGAGATAAAAAAGCCACCCACAACCTCATCTACCAAAAATGAGACTACTAATTTGTCGAAATCTGCCATGAGTTAGATTATACCCTTTTTTCCTCTTCAACTGTAGCCTCAGGTGCCTGTTTTGAGGCAAAATATAGGTATGAGGCGTGCTTAAAGAGGCTAACAAAGATGGATATACTGAGAGAAGCAATAATAAAAACTTTTTTGCCTGAAGGCAGGAACATAAAGATTAAAAAACAAACAATTGGAAAAATGACCACCAAGGAGAAGAATTCGCGGCGACTAGATTTGACAGGTGAAAGACTAAGGTGGATAAACTCGTTTAAGGCTATCATGAGTGACTGTATTAGGTTGAGCGTAGCGTTGGTATGAGAAAGATCATATTTCCCCAAAAAAAGGAGATTAATTGGCTCTTTTACAAAGGGCATAAAAGAATAGAGCAAGTGCGTATCCTCCCCCTCTAAACCAGTACTAAAGATACGATACAAGACCACAATGATTGTTAGTTGGATTACCACGGTAAAAATCTCAGAAACAATAGCTCCAGGACTTTGACGCATTATTTTTTTGGTTTCATCTCGCTGTCTTACAGGATTATCGGCGAATTCTTTTTTGATCAGCTTTATTTTTTGAGAAATCTGGAACTTGTCTTCGTCAGACCTTTCACTAAAAAGATCAAATGGTAATAGTATTAATTTGACAGCTACAGCAAAAAAAATAACCGCTATGCCCATGTCTGGTTCGGCTAAAAATTGACTAGTTACCCAGTACAAGCCAACCAAAATGTTAAAAAAGGGCTGGTAGATATATAAAGTAAAAAAGTCCATTAAACTATTATAGCTTTTGAAATAATTTCTGAGAGATTATTTTTTGGTAGTCAACTTTGTGGAAAAATGCTGCCCCCAAGGTGACTTTTTCTGAGGTTATTCTTGGGAGCATAAACAGATATTGAACCAAAAAAAATAAAATATTTAGAGGGTTAGCCAGAAAACTGTTACTTGAAATATCTCTTTCCACTTTGCTTAGGGAGTTAATTTTATGTTTGTATGCATTGGCAAGATATTTTTTAACCCAGGAATTTTGAAAAATAAATTTTTCGTAGGTGTGGTTTTTATTTATTAATGGAACAACCAGCAGAACCTCATGTGCTGTATAGAGATTTTGTTGGTTTTTATTGATGGGTAAATTTTTAACATCTAGCCAGAGGTTTGGGCAGACTAAGTTTTTTACACTTTTTTTGTCTGTAGACCTTCTCCTTCTAACCTTTAAAAGGCTTAAATAAAATAAAACAAAAGGGCGAATAATCCACAATGTACCCGGAGAGGTAATAATGAAGATGTCAAGGTCGTCTTGAATTTTTGCGTTATTTGCTGCTACTGAGCCCGTTAGTCCAATAAAGAGTATGAAAGGAAAATACATTAGAGGAGAAATAAGAGTAGCAACCAAGTGTTTTTTGTTTTGTGAGATTTTGTTTTTTTCTTGCTTAACTGATAGCTCCCTTTTACTTATTTTGGGGAATTTAATTTTTTTGTAAGAGGAAAGATCTGTTTTTGTGGGTGAAATTAACCATTGTTGTATCTCTGATTGATTTCTTTGGTAACCAAAAATTTTTCCATAATTAAAGGTTTTATAGACTCGCCGCTGAAGGTTCATTTTTGAACTGGTGTGGTGGATGAGGTTTTGGGAACTAGATTGTATTCAGATAAAACTTGAGTAAAACCGCTATCTAAAGTTTCGATTATCTTGGCACCATCTTGACTTAGAGTAAAAGAATTTACAGCATCTTCTAAATATTTTATAAGGCGTGAGTTGAGAGCGGTTTTGTCATCCTTAGTCATGGAGGCAGTATAAAAAGAGGTAGCTGTATCCATACTACTGACAAAAGGAGCAACAATTGGATTTTTTAGAGCATTGTTGGCGGCAACCTTGTTAGCCGGCGATTGAGGAAATGATCTTTCGGCTGTGGCGGCATCAAACAAAATCTGCTGAGCATTAGCAGATGCCAAGAAACTCACAAATTTCCAGGCTTCCTGAGGATGTTTACTTTCTTTAGAAACTGTTTCGAACCAGATTGAGGCCCAATTTAAGGCTTCCACATCTGGAAGTTGAGGAACAGAAACTACTTCCCAAGAAAGGGCTGGATTCATAGCTTTTATTTCTCTGGCTCTCCAGCTAGGGGCAATAATCATAGCAACTTTTTCGTTAGCGAAAGCAACCGTTGAAGGAGGCAAGGTATCATCCCAAACATGGAGCTTGGTAACAAACTTGACGTAATAATCGATAGTACTTTGAACTTCGGGGCTTTTCATGTTTGTCATTTTTGCTCCAGCCTGAAGAAGCATTAAAGAAACAATATCTGGCCAATGTTCTACATTGCTAGTGTTACCAAGAGCAACACCGGCACGAAGGAGTTTTCCTGTAAGGGGGTCCTCTTCTTTGAGTGCTTTAGCGGCAGTAACTAAATCTTCCCAAGTTTTGGGAGTTTTTAGTTGTTTTTGGGTTAGCATGGCAGTGTTTACATAAAGACCTAGTCCTTCAAATGTTAAAGGAGCTCCATAAACTTGATTATTAGAAACTAAGAGTTTGGAAACAATAGATGGAAAGTTTGTAGATAGTTCGGTAGATGAGATTGTATTTGCTGGGGCGGGCAAAATATATTTTGCAAAAAGGGGCAGCCAGGTAGAGTGGAGTCTAAAAATATCTGGTGCCGTCCCCCCCTCTAGTGATGTTTTGAGCCGGCTTTGATAATCTTGAGAAGATTGTGGCTGATAATTTATTTTTATTCCGGGATTTTGTTTTTCAAAGGCATCAATTACAGGCTTCATTACTTGGGTTGGTTCCCATAAACCATAATAATTTAAAGTAACTGTTTTGATACTACTTGATGATTTGGTTGGGGTGGTGGTATTGCTACCTGAGCTATTTTTTGTTTTGTTTATAAAAAACAAAATAAAAGAAATAAGTAGAATTACAATTCCAGCAACAGCAATTATTTTAAGAGGAGAAGGTTTAATGATGTTTTTATGGTTGGCTGGAGTGAGGTTGACACTTGCTGGTGGAGGAGGAACATCGAAGGTAGAAATTTTTGGTGGAGTTGGCGCAGAAGAAACTGGTGGTGCGGGTGGTGGAGTCTGGGATGGCCCTGGAAGTGGAAATTGGTTGTCCATAAAAAATTATCGTTGTACTATTATTAGTATAACAAGAATGATAAGAATAAAAAATCCAATCTTCCTAGCTTCTGCACTTCTCTGCTTGATACTGGCTGCTTTTACTGGCTATACACTAAGTTTTAGAGGTTTAATACTGAGAAATATTTATATTTCTGATATTGATGTATCGGGATTAACTACTCAATTAGCAGAAAAAAAAATAAAGAGAGCTTTTGAAAGTGATCCTAATCAAATCTTTTTTGTTTTAGAGGGAAAGGAAATAGATCATCTCAACAATCTAGATATTGTTAGAGATTATCAATGGGTAAGCAATCAGGCATATAAAGTAGGAAGAAGTGGAAATGTTGTTTTGGATTTAAAAGAAAGGGCCGACTTGTTTTTTAAACCTAAAAAACTAACGGTTCCCTTAATATTTGATGTCAAAGGTTTAGATGAGGTGGTAGATAACTTGGAAAATCAGATAGCGGTTGAGCCTGTTTGGCCAAAGATAGTGAAAAAATCTGACACCTATGAAGTCATTGAGGGTGTAGATGGTAAAACAATAAACAAAGAGCTGATTAAAAACGAAATACGCGAAAAACTAACCTTAACTGGAAAACAAAAAATAAATATTGAAGTATTGCCAATAAAGACAAATATCAACAAAGAAAAGACTGAAGTTTCTTTGAATATCCTAAAAAACTGGAAAGATAATAATTTGAGCATTAGATATAAGGATTTTAAAAAGATTTTAAAAGAAGAAGATGCTCTCCCCTTGCTTGGTTTGAGAGATGGTGTTGTTGATGGTGAGGCGTTTGCTGTTTTGGTAAAAGAAATACAGGAAAATATTGAAACTGAACCAGTGAATGCAGTTTTTGAATTTGTCGATGGCAGAGTAAAAGAATTTAAACCAGAAGTAATTGGTGCAAAAGTTGATTTACCGAAATTTGAAGAACTATTTGTTGAAGCACTGACACTTGAAAATAAACGCAACTTTGAGGTACCAGTTATATTGAGCTATCCTGATATCAGAGCTGAAGATGTAAACAATATGGGAATAAAGGAGTTAATCGGGGTTGGAACCTCAGAATTTGGACATTCTATTCCCGGAAGAGTATTCAATGTAAATTTAGCTGCTTCTAGAATTAATGGGGTAATTGTCCCTCCTGGAGAAGAGTTTTCTTTTAATAACTCTGTTGGCCAAATTAGCAGACAAACAGGTTACCAGACGGCATATGTTATTAGTGAAGGTAGAACTGTTTTGGGTGACGGTGGTGGTGTCTGCCAAGTATCAACAACCGTATTTAGAGCGGCAATGAACTTTGGATTTCCTATTACAGAGAGAAAAGCCCACGCTTACAGGGTGGGATATTACGAACAAGACAGTCCTCCAGGAATTGATGCGACTATTTTTTCACCTTCGACTGATTTTAAATTTTTAAATGACACAGGTCATCATATTTTGATTCAGACAAAAGTTGATACTAAAAACTTAAAAATGAAAGTGGAAATTTATGGTACTAGTGACGGGAGAGTAGCTAGTATTAGTAAACCAGTAATTTCCAACCAGTCTGCGGCACCGGCAACTGTTTATGTTGATGATCCAACCTTACCAAAAGGCACAAAAAAACAAATAGACTGGTCTGCACCTGGGGCAAGAGTTAGTTTTGATTACAAAGTAGAAAGAGGTGGTGAAGCCTTGTTTGAGAAAAAGTTTGTAAGTAACTACCAGCCTTGGAGAGCGGTTTATTTGGTGGGGACGGGAAATTAGACTATATGGATTTAATGGAATTTACTCCGACAAACTATCTTGAAACTCACAGATTTAAGATCAACAAGGAGTCGTCAGAAAAAATTAAGGCTCTTAGAACTATTCTAGATAAAGATGAGTGTGTTGTTGGCGGAGTGGTCTATGGAAGTCATACTTACGAACTTGAAAATTCCAATAGTGATTTAGATTCAATAATATTTATTGATGACAATACCCTACCGGATAAAGTTGAAGGTTTAAAACTATCGCTGTTAGCTTCGTTTAAAGAAACAGAGAAAAAAGGTATCCGTTTAAAAAAAATATCTAACGATATCGTAAATAAACAGGTTGATTCTTTAATTTATTATTTCTCACAAGATATTTCCAAGAGAGATCCTAATAATTTCCCTTATACTTTGTTACCTGATCTTTTTTTAATGCAAATTGGATCAAAAAAAATTGATCAGTATCGAAAAATTGTTCTTGATAAAATTGGTGAGGCTAATTGCGGAGATGATATATGGAATAAATATTTATCTTCTGAATTACTAGTCATATTTAATAAAAATAATCGTTTGGGTAATAGCGAAGAATACAGTAGATTTGTAGAAAAAAGAAGCAATATTATGCCGACTTCTGTAAAAGAGGCTAGAAGTTATTTTGGATTGTAAAACAAAGAACTTGTTTTCTTTGGTGAGTTAAAATAGGAGGATGAGAGTTTTGGCGATTGAATCTACTTGTGACGAAACTGCTGCTTCGGTAGTGGAGTCTTTTGGTGATGGGGTAAGAGTTATCTCCTCAGTAGTGGCGAGTTCGGTAGTTATGCACGAGAAATATGGAGGAATAATCCCCGAGATTGCAGCTAGAGAACAGATAAAAAGCATTATTCCAGTAATTGAAGAATCTCTAAAAAATATTGGCTGGGAAAATGTGGACGCTATTGCCGCCAGTTTTGGCCCTGGTTTAATGGGAAGTTTACTGGTTGGTGTTGAAACCGCTAAGGTCTTAGCTTGGACTCACAATAAGAAACTATTAAAAGTGAACCATGTGAATGCTCATCTGATGGCGAATTGGATAGTAGGGATGGATTGCTTCGGTTCGAGTACAAAACTCGCAATGACGCAGGAATTGCCGGAGATGACGGCAGTGGGACTTATTGCTAGTGGTGGGCACACAGACTTTGTACTATTGGAATCACCCAAAAAATGGAAGTGGATTGGTGGAACTAGAGACGATGCTGTAGGTGAAGCCTTTGACAAAGCAGCGAGATCTTTTGGTCTTCCCTACCCAGGCGGTCCGGAAATTGACAGAGTTACAAAAACAGTTAGTGACAAGGAATACTCTGAACTAGAAAAGAAAAATAGACTTCCCAGACCTCTTATTTTGGACAAGACTTTGGATATGAGTTTTTCTGGGTTAAAGGCGGCGGTGACAAGGGTTAGTTCACAGTTTACAGACTACAGCTCACAGGTAGAGAGAGATATTTACATTAGGGATTTTAGTGAGGCAGTGACGGAAGTGGTTGTGGCAAAAACAAAAATTGCTTTGGAAGAATATAAACCAAAGTCCCTGCTCCTAGGTGGTGGTGTGGCGGCAAACAGTAAAATTAGAGAAGCTTTAAGATCACTAGAAAATGAGTTTGGGGTCAAGTTTTTTGTCCCTGAGCTTAAGTATTGTGGGGATAATGCGGCTATGATTGGAGCGGCGGCAATTTTGAACTCAATAGAGGTTAGTTTGAATGACTATCCCGAACCTGGCATGGATGTGGTGTAAAATATATTTAGAGCCGTGAAGGAGCTAGTCACTCTGGAGCCTGGGGAGGAAATTAGTGTAATTTGTATAGATTCCGGACGAGCGTTGGAATGACACTAAAAGTAGAGCCCCGCAAATAAGTAAAATGAGAGGTGGTACCGCCCAAAATGGCCCTCTTTAGTTCCCTATTTTTAGGTGACTAGAGAGGGTTATTTTATTAATGACAAAGCAAATGGATAAAAATTACGATCATAAAAAATACGAGGGAGATATTTACCAAAAATGGGAGAAATCTGGCGCGTTTACTCCCCCTGCTGGTAGGGACTTAGAAGAAAGTAAAAAAACATTCACGGTAATTATGCCACCACCAAATGCAAATGACCCCTTGCACGTGGGACATGCTAGTTTTGTAACGATAGAGGATATTTTAGTTCGATTTCATAGAATGCTTGGTGAGGCGACATTATGGTTACCAGGAACAGACCATGCGGGGATAGAAACTCAATTTGTTTTTGAGAAAAAATTAGCCAAGGAAGGTAAAAGCCGTTTTGATTACGACCGCGACACACTTTATCAGCTAATTTGGGACTATGTCCAAAAGAACTCGGATGTTGCAGTAGATCAGATGAAAAAATTGGGTGCTAGCGCAGATTGGAGTAGACAAAAATTTACACTGGATGAGAACATAGTGGATTTAGTTTTGGATACTTTTATAGAACTTAATAAAAGAGGTTTGGTTTATAAGACAGAAAGATTAGTGAACTTTTGTACCAAATGTGGCACTGCATATTCGGAACTAGAAGTTGAGTACGAAGAAAAAACCGACAAAATCTACACAATTGATTATGGAAACGGTATTAAAGTGGCCACAACTAGACCAGAAACACTATTAGGAGATGTGGCAGTAGCAGTAAATCCAAATGATGATAGGTACAAAGATTTAATTGGCACAGAACTAGACCTACCTCTTACAAGTAGAAAAATAAAAATGATCGGAGATGAGACTGTGGATATGGAGTTTGGAACTGGAGCCGTAAAGGTCACCCCCACCCACGACAAAGCTGACTGGGAAATGGCAGAGAGAGCTGGCATGGATCTGGTTGATATTTGCAGTAAATACACTGTAATAGGCGAAAACGGAAAAATGAAAGAGAACGCTGGTAAATATGCAGGACTTTCGATAGCTAATGCCAGAGAAGTAATTTTGAAAGACTTGGGTGAAAGGTTGATTGACACTAAAGATATTGTTCATAATGTAGGCACATGCTATAGATGTCATAGAATAATTGAACCTATGCCAAAGTCTCAGTTTTTTATAAAAGTGCGTGGAATGGCAGACAAAGTAATTGAGGCTATGGACAAGGGAGAGTTTGAAGTCTTGGGTTCTGGGCACGACAAAATTTTGCGACATTGGCTAACAAATCTTCGTGACTGGAATGTAAGTAGACAGATTGTGTGGGGAATTCGGATGCCAATTTGGTATAAGGTCATAGATCGTGGATCGTCGATTGTAGATGAGGAGAATTTTTTAGTTCAGAAGGAGAGTCCGGGAGAAGGATGGATACAAGAGACAGATACTTTTGACACGTGGTTTAGCTCTGGTCAGTGGCCAATAGTGACTCTAAAAACTGCCAAAGAAGGTGACTTTGATAAATACTACCCAACTAGTGTTATGGAAACAGCCTACGATATTCTCCCCTTTTGGGTAATGAGAATGTTAATGCTGGGTATAGAGATGACTGGCACAGTTCCATTTAAAACTGTTTATTTGCATGGACTAGTAAGAGATGAAAAAGGTCAAAAAATGAGTAAGAGTAAGGGGAATGTAATCAACCCTCTCGAACTCTCGGATAAATATGGTACTGATGCCCTCAGGATGGCCTTAGTGATGAGTACAACAGCAGGTGTGGATTCTGCTACAGGAGAAAATAAAGTAAGAGGTATGAGGAACTTTGCGAATAAGATTTGGAATGCGGCACGCTTTGCTTTAGATATTAGATCGTCGATTGTAGATCGTAGAGAGAAAGATGAAGATTTCGAGAAAAAGATGAGGGAAGTGCTGAGGGATATGACGAGGCTGTTGAACGAGAATCGAGTGGGGTTGGCTGCGGAAACTATCTATAACGAATTTTGGCATTGGTTTTGTGATGAGCAGATAGAGGCATCTAAAAAGGATGAAGTTTCTGAAACAGTACTTTTGACTGGTTTAAAAACTTTCTTAATACTTCTCCACCCGTTTGTACCTTTTGTGACTGAGGCTGTTTGGAGCGAAGTGTTTCCAGACCAAGGATTGTTGATAAACCAGAAGTGGCCGAAGTAGATGATTTATCCCTCTCGACTTCGTCGTTTCTCCCTTTGACAAGGGAGAGAAAAACTATTCTTTGGATTTTTCTTCTGCGGGAGCATCTTCGGCTTTTTTCTCTTCACCTGCGACTTCCGCTTCAGCAACGGTTGTGTCTAGTGGCTCTTCTTCTTTTTGTGTTTCAGAGAGAGAAATGATGATAGCTTCTGGGTCTAATTTGATTTCGACTGTAGAAGAAGACTTTAAGTCTGAGACTTTTAAGTTATCACCAACTTCACGGAGGTTGGTAATATCAACTTCATAATTTTCAGGAATGTCTGTTGGTAGACATTCAACTTCAATTTCATGAAGATTTTGACTAAGTATTGCAGAGCCAGATTTAACAAGCTCAGATTCACCAACGATTTCTACTGGGACGTTTGCAGTTACTTTTTCTTTTAAGTTTACTTGGTGAAGATCAATGTGAACCAGTTGCCCCTTCATAGGATCGACTGTAACATTTTTTACCAAAGTTGGTCTTTCTTTGTTTTCCCCTTCTACTGAGAGCCAAATAACGTTGGTTTCTCCAGATTGTTTATAGATACGATTAAAATCTACAGTTGAGAACTGAATAGACACACTGTCGACACCTTTACCATAAACACTACCGGGAACAAAACCTTCTTTTCTGATTTTTTTTACTTTACTACCAATTAGATCTCTTTTTGAAGCTTTTAAAACATATTTATTCATGGAGGTATTGTAGCCTAAAGACTCATAAAACTCAACCCAATTAGTAAGTTTTAGCCACAAAATTTACACCAAAAGTAAAGGTTTTAGGTGTAAAAGGAAAAGTTATTTTATCTGGATGCAGTTTTATTTCCGAGGTTATTGCCGAGGCTCTTGATTGATCTGGAATACTAATTTCTAAAATTGAGTTAAGAGTAGTACCTGACTGCTGAAGATCAGTAAAGGTAAAGGCAATGGGTAGCATGAGCTTCTCTGGAAAAGGAGTAGTGTATTTGACTATAAATGTTTGCTCTTGGTTTAGAGATGTAGAAAGAACAAGTTGATATCTCGACAAGGTAGGATCATCTTGTGCATAAACACCAGACAATGGTAATTCTTGATTATTAAGTGAAATACCGCTTAAAACAGCATTTTTAGGTAGATATAACTGAATAACCTCACTTAGATTGCGATTTATTAAGGGAGTGTTGTGTTGGTAGATATATTTAATTTGAACCTCATGCTCCAGACTTAAGGTATTTGGAATAACTATATGGGATATTTCTTTCTTAAGGTAGCTATTTAGAGGAATATTTGAGTAATTTGATGAATTGTAATGAAAAGTTTGAGGAACACAGAGCCTTGAAGTACTCATAGCCGGATGACACTCGTAACTCCTGATTGACCCAGAAAAGGCTTCTGCTAGAATTTGTTTTTCTAAGTTGATGTTATTACTCCAGATATTAATTTCACGGTTTACAAAAGCGTCAGTAAGAATTTCTATTATTTCAGGTAAATGCACCCGACGGTTTAGAACTTGTTCAAAAAATACAGTTACTAAATCTCTAGTTAAATCCCCGTCCTCACCTGATAATAATTTACTTTTGTAGTTGTCATATTTTAAACTTGGCAGCACTTCTTTAAGGAGGGTATCTTTTTCAAGAATTTTTTCAAAAAATGAATAATTTAGAGAAATAATTAGATGGGGAGTGTTTTTTAATTTTTTTTCTAGATACCAGGCAATATTGGTGGCAGTTTGCGGAAAGTCTGGATTGTAGTTCATGTCTCTTAGATGCCAGACCGACTCCCCTGTTAGTTTTTCTATTAGAGGAGGAGGTGTTAAGGTAAAAGTATCTAATTTGTCAATTTCTTGTGAGGAAAGTAATTTGTGAGATATTATTCTTCCTTTGTCTATAGTAAACGAGTAGACATAGTCAATTGTGCCACCCGTAGATCTTAACTGATTATTGTTTTGAAGTAGAAAAAAAATATTTTTAGCTGAATCTTGTCCAAGAAATTCAGGTAAAAGGTCTATCATCTTTTCAACCTCCCCTATTTGATTTTTGGCAGTTTTGAGATTTTGAAATTGAAGATTTTGTTTGACTGCTTGAAGTAAAGGCTTCGGTAGTTCCTCTTTGTCTAATAAAATTTCGAGCTGATTGAGGTACTCGTAGCTTTGAACTAGATTTGTTTTTATTCCGACCAAGACATTCTGATAATCTAGTTTATTGTCTTCGTTATTTATAGATAAATACAAAGTCTCCACCAAAGAGTATGTTTGATTTAGATTTTGGATTGTAGACTGAGAAAAATTTAAAAAACTTAAAAAGTTGTGGTTTACATTGTCAAAATCCGAAGAAAAAATACTTATAACTGGTGAGATCAACTTATAGTTACTGTCAGAGATTTTGGCTAGAATAATTGAGTTGTTTAAATTTTCAACAGATTGATTTAAGTCCCCTTTTTTGAGATAGAAAACGGTTTTTTCGAGATATTTTAAGGAAAAGTAGGAGCTACATATAAATAACATGGAAATGGCTAGATAAACAAAACCTACAGTTGCCAAAATCTTTTCCAGACTACCACTAAGCTTGCCGAGCATTTCTTTTTTTAGATTCAGTGGATTTTTTATTTTTTTTTCTGGAAAAAATTTGTGAAAAAAATTTTTATGCTTTTCATCTTGTTTTACAACTTTTTCTTCGAAGTTCTGAATGTAAACATTTAAATTTTCTGAAAAACTATCTTCTACAAACAAATTTAACTCTGCTAGAGTTTTTAGAGATGGTTGATGATAGCTTATTCTTTCTAATTGTGAAGCATTTACATTATTTATTTCTAAATTTATTTTTATTACTTCTTCACACACTGACTTAAGTAGATAGGAAAGATTTAGATCTGATAGCTGTGGACCTTGTAAGTAAAAAACCTTACCTAAAGTGTTTGTTAAAAACAGAACTTTTTGTAGACCTTTTTCTAGACTATGAAAACTAAGCGGGTAGTAGTTGTAGTTACCCTTAACAGTAATTTCGCACTTTTGAGATAGAATGATTGTTTGAACAATAGAATCAAGAGGTGTAACGGGTGACTCTTTCCATAATGTATACAAATCTTGACATATTATTAGCCTGTGAATTTTGGAATCTGAGTCTATTTCATCTAGGAATTTTTTTAACAAATTTATTTTTTCACCATTATCATTTAGTTCCAAAATTGCCACAATAGCCACTTTTTGCCTACTTTCTTGAGCGGCAAGATATATTTTTAGAATAGTAGAAGTGAGATTGTCGATGTTTTGTGAGTAATCGATAAATATGCAAATGTAATCACCATGCTTGTGCTTATCTAATTGTAAGTACCTTATTTCGCCTTTTTGAGATAGAAGAAACTTATCTAAGTTTGGACTATTTGTCCAAAAAAGAAAATTTACTGATTGAGAGTTCATTAATTTAGTATAGTCTACAAAGAAATATCTTTAGATATTTTTACTATTTAATTTTGTTATAACTTTTATTTTTATTTAATTTGGGCATTAAGAAACATTTTGTTTACGCATACTACTTTAAAAATATTGTTATAACTTTCTACACATGAAAATTTAGCTTTGGGATTGATATATGTTATCCACAATAGGAAGATCATAGTTTGTAGATCGTGGATCGTCCTAATACTAATCAGGAAAATAGGACTAAAAAGGAAAGATATAGAAAAAATTATTTGGAGAGGTGGTCCACCAACAACTGCGTTGGTTAGGTGGGCAGAGAGTCGAGAGCCTTGTTTACCAGCTTGTCTGCTTCTTTGTTTTTTTCTCTTAGTACGTGAACAAACTGCACGTCGTTTACTTTATTACTTTCTTTTAGCTCTGATATTAGAGAGAGAACACTTGATTTTAAATTTTGAAGATGTGGTTGTTTTACTTTATACAAACCCGTTATCTGTTTTACAATTAGCTCCGAATCCAATACAAAAAGAACCTTCTGTGCTTTTATACTATTTTCACGGAGGTATTGAAGAGCAAAGATAACTGCTTTGTATTCGGCTTCATTATTTGTAGTAAGACCAATGTATTCTGAAATAGTGAAAACTTCAGTGTTGTTTGTGGTGGCGTAGACTCCAACTGCTGAAGGCCCAGGATTTCCTCTAGAACCACCATCAGTATTTATTTGGAGAGTATCAATTTGTTCCATGAAAGTATTTTACTCTAAGCAAGTGCCAGTGCCAAAATTAAAATAAGTTTATTTTGTGGAAGAGTGACCCAGTAATGATCAAAAAGTCCAGTCACAATTACAATACTAAAAATGGGGTAATACTTAGGAGACGTGTTTTTAAATAAAACATAAATAAGAAAGATAAATAGAGGTGCTCCCAATTCGATCAAAAGCAAAAGAAAAATATTGTGAATAGGCTGGAGAGAAGAGATTGTTTGCATGGATCCCGGTAAAAGACTAGAAACCAAAACAGGATAATTTCCCAGACCTACACCAGAGATAAATAGTTTTGGTGGTATTTGTCTATAATTTTTGATCATTTCTGTCCGAGAATCCAAACTGAGGTTGCCGGTTTTTGGTAAGTTTGGGAATAATATGCCAAAGGAAAAGAGAACACTGCCTACAAGGATTACCTTAAAGTGTTTTTTTTGACTAAAGATAAATAAGACACCGAAGAGAGCTGATTTAGAAAAGGAAATAATTATTGAGAATAGGGGAAGCAAAACTTTTTTATCACTTTTTTTGATTTTTAGTATTAGGGCAGAAAGAAGCATAAAGCCCGCTAAAGAGTTAGCGTGAGAAAAAGTAGAAAAGACCCTGAGTAATTCTTTATTGATAATAACAATCCTGGGTATATTGGGAGTGCTGGCAGTAAAGTACCTTTCGCCAAGGTAATAAAATATTCCATTTAAAGAAGATTGTTTAAAAAATTGTGCTGTTTGCAATGCAAATACAAAACAGAGAGATAAAAAGAAAGTGGAACCTATTTTTTTCCAGAGATTGGGCACATCCACTAAGACTAAATACAAGAGAAAATACTCTAGTAGTCTTAAATATTGAAAGGCCGTATTGGCTTGATTCTGAGAAAAAAGAAGATTAAGAGATATTAAGAGGACAAAGGGAAATGTTTTGAGTTTTTTTAGTTTATCTAGTAATAGCTTTGCATTTTTAAGCAAGTAAAAAATAATCAAAATATCTAGAAAATAGAGTGTAGGGGAGAGATAGTCAATTTTTAGACCTGATACACGGGAAAAGCCTGGCCAAAAATGAAGGCCCAGCTGAGTAGGAAGAAGGAGAACAATTAGTTTTAATAATACATCCTGGATCACAAGACTATTGTACCGCTAGAAGGATAGATTGCTTCGGTTCGACTACGAATCTCGCAATGACGAACCTGTAGGGATGATGACCATTTGGCGGAGAGGGGGGACTCCTCGCGATTCGGTCTTTACTTGAGAGTTTTCGGAAAGATACATGTGGACTAATCGTCTCTCAAAGGAACTTAGATTAGGAAGAATAATTTCTTTACCTAAAGCAGCAGCTCTTTCGGCGGCACCTAGAGCTAATTCCTTTAGTGCCTCTTCTCGTCTTTCTTGATAGTCATTGACGTTAAGGTGAATTTTTGGCCAAACATTGAAGCGTTGAAAGAGAATAAGAGAAAAGATCATTCTTAGGGCAGTTAAACCCTCACCATGGTGACCAACAAAAATTCCAGCAGAGTCGGTGGGAAGATTTAGAGAAATGTTTAGAATATCACCTTCAAAGTACTCAATTTTTATTTGATCTTCGGACAAAGAGAGTTGGGAAAGGATATTGGTTAATACTTCGGAAGCTTTAGTTTGATCCATGTTGTTTTTTATTTTTAATATTCAAGAAGAAAAGATATTTGCTCAGCCCACCCCAACCTGAAAAATAATATTGTTGAGCAATGGAAAAAATAGTGGAAATTATCCAATAGAGAATTAGGCCTGATTGAAACTTTATGGATACAACAACGGTCATAAGTGGCATCATGTATAACATTTGTTGTTGCATGGTTTGCGCCATCTCCAGACTGTCTTCCTCTTTTTTGTTTTCTGACTTCGATTTTGGATTGCTTATGTGACTTTCGGCACCAGACTGCATCATTAGAGAAAAAATAAATTGAGAGACACCAGCGAGAATAGGCATAATGTAGGTGGTATCTGGCTTGGTTAAATCGAGATATAAAAATTGAGCATTCATAACTAGTCCAGAAACTGATGGTTGATGTAGAAACTCAATAAAAACTTGATACAAAGATATTAAAATAAGAATCTGAACTACTTGAGGCAAGCAACCTGACATAGGATTAATACCTTTTTCTTTGTAGAGAGCCATTTGAGCTTCTTGTAAGGCTTTTTTGTCGGTATGTTTTTCTTTTAACTTATCTAATTCTGGTTTTAGAAGTTGCATTTGTTTAGCTGACTTCATGGAGGGTAGAACCAAGGGAAGAAGTAAAAACTTTATGAGTAAAGTAACAGAGATAATGGAAAGACCCAAGTTACCGCCAAAAAGTCGATAAAAAAAGGAGAGAAGTTGAAACAAAACATTAACTAGTGGTTGAAGCATATAGTAGATTTTATCATCTAGTACGCGATTCTAGATGGTTCTACGAAGTGTGGGCACTATTTTATAGTATCGACACCACCCTTAAAGAGGGGATTACAGCGAAGAAAGCGGAGAAGTGAGTAAAATGATCCTATAAATATTCCATGTTTTTTTATAGATTGCTTGGCATATTCCGAGCAGGTAGGAGTAAAACGACAGCCATGGTTGTCACCAAAGATATTATGAGTAAAAGAGTGGAGTAGGGGCGAGAGATATTTTTGATAGAAGGGGATCATTTTAAAATTTATGGATTCCTGCTTTCGCAAGAATGACATCTAAGTTAACTTTGAGAGGAGTTTAGTGAATGAGGTTTTTAGTTCTGAATAAGAATTAATGGCTGAATTTTTTGGCAGAAAAAGATATTTATGAGGAGGGAAGGAGGAAAGGTTTGTTTGAATTAGTTGCTGAATTTGGCGACGCAATTTGTTTCTGTCGTGGGCCATTTTGGCAACCTTTTTACTAATATTAACAGCAAAGACAGGAACTGGCTCTAGATTAGAAAGATAAATAACGGTAAAAGTGGAAAAGTAGAAAGACTTGCCTGACACAAAAAAACTCTCCCTAGAATCTTTGAGGGAGAATCTGTTTGAGGCAGAAAGGGACATGATTACTTTACGGCCAAACTTGCTCTACCTTTGGCTCTACGTCGTTTAATGACATTTTGACCGTCGTGGGTAGCCATTTTAGCTCGAAAACCATGTTTTCTGATTCTTTTGACTTTTTTGGGTTGATATACGCGTTTTGGCATGGGATATATTATATCTTAGTTTTGTAGATAGTAGTTTAGTAGATCGTAGCTATTGTTTTGGTGCAAGGGATTATTTTAAATATTCGGGTAATCTGGGGGTTGTAATAATGTGGATAAGTATCCAGAATGGAACTTAATTATGGACAGTGAATCAATTTGGCAATCAGTTTGTGGAGAGCTGGGGGTGACCCTGACTTCGGCTAGTTTTGGCGGCTGGATTAAGCCTTGTTCTGTTCGATCTATAAATGTAGTGGATGAGCTTCGCCTTCTTATTGAGATCGAAACTCCGTCAGCTTATCACGTGAGGACAATAGAAGAGAAATTTTATATTCATCTAAAAGCTGCATTTGAAAAAGTAACTCAAAAAAAATGCGACATTGCCTTTGCGGTGGGGACAAAAAAAGTAGAGGATAACAAAAAACCAACTGAGTCTTTTACTCAAGAGTCTAGCGCAAGAAATCCAAAACTAGATTTGTTTGCCTCCCCAGATAAGGAAATCTCTATAGGCACAAATTTAAATCCGAGATATACCTTTGATTCTTATATGGTGGGTGGTTCTAATAGACTAGCCTTTGCAGCAGGAAAATCGGTTGTTGATTTTCCCGGCTCTCGCCACAACCCATTGTTTATTTATGGTGGAGTAGGAGTAGGCAAGACACATTTAATGCATGCTATTGGTCATGAATTTGTAAAGAAGGGAATAGGGAAGGTGGTTTGTATTACTAGTGAACAATTTACTAACGACCTAGTATCTTCTTTTAGATCCAAAATGACTGACGCGTTTAAAAAGAAGTACAGACAAGTTGGGGCACTTCTTATTGACGATGTGCAGTTTTTTGGAGGAAAAGAGCAAACACAAGAGGAATTTTTTCACACCTTTAATGAGTTGACGAACAAACAAGCTCAAATAATAATGACGAGTGACAGAAAACCTCAAGAAATACAAGGATTGGAAGACAGACTTAAAAGTAGGTTTTTGGGGGGTATGATGGTGGATATTGGTCTACCGGACTTTGAAATGAGACTGGCCATACTTAAACAAAGAGCTTTAGAACTAGGGGCTGATGTGGATGACGGAGCATATGAACTTATTGCAAATACCTACCAAACAAACAGCCGGGAATTGGAGGGAACTTTTATGAGACTTATGAATACGGCTCAAGCAGATGGAAAACCTCTTTCTAAAGATATTGTTCAAAAAACAATGGGACTACCCGCCGAAATGGCAAAAACAGTAAAAGTTCGACCAATTAAAATAATATCGACAGTAGCTAAGTATTTTGATTTTAAAAACAAAGACCTGCTGGGGACAAGCCGAAAAGCTGACTTAGTTGTAGCAAGACATATAGCTATGTATCTAATCAGAGAAACACTGGGAACACAACAAGTAAAAATCGGCGAGCTAATGGGAGGTAGGGATCACACAACCGTAATTCATGCCGTAGAAAAAATTGAACTAGAGCTAAAAGAAAATAATGTTGATCTGAGAAGAAAAATTACAGCAATCAAACAAGCTTTATACACATAGTTAGACACAAACTATCCACAGCATGTGGATAAGTAGGGAAAATGTGAAAAGAATTGAGAAATAAAAAATACCGGTGGATAAGTAGGGAAAGTTATTAACAAGGTAATCCACAAGACTTTAGAGTTGTTAGGAGGTTTTGTAGCTCAACTGGGTACTTATATTAATGTTTTTACCTATATATCAATTAATAAAAACATATAAACATTACTTTTGGGCACGAGCTAGGTTTGGTGTTCACATATCCACAGCCTCTACTACTATTAATACTATTTTTTTATATAAATATAACTATTAAAGATAGTCTTGAATGCTAGAATAAATTGATGAAAATAACCCTGTTAACCATAGACTTAAAAAAAGCTTTAGGAGTTGTAATTCGAGGCATAAGTAGCAAGCCTCATTTGCCAATACTTACAGGTATGCTTTTAAAAGTAAAAGACAATAAAGTAAGTATTGAGTCGACTGACTTGGAAATGAGTTTTTGGGTGAATGTTCCCGCAAGTGTGGAGGAGGAGGGGGTGCTTGTTATACCAGCTAAGCTTTTTGGCGATTTGATATTGAGTTTATCTGGAGAAAAAGTAGAACTTACTTCCGAAGGAGTAAAACTTAAAATAAAAACTAAAGGGGTTTCCTCTGAGATTGTTTGCCAAAATGTGGATGATTTTCCGGTTATTCCCCGATCGGTAAAACCGGAGATAAGAATTGAAACTTCTTTGTTTAAGAAAAAGCATGAAAAAATTAATGTTTCGGTAGCTAAAGAAGATACAAGACCAATACTTACTGGTGTTTTGTGGCAGTTTGAAAAGGATAATGTAAACTTGGTGGCAACAGATGGCTTCCGTCTGGGGGTAGAGAGAATGGCTCTGTTGGGTGGTGGTAACGATTTGAGTGGTAAAAGGTATGTGATTCCCTCTAGATCACTTCTTGAGGTTTCTAAGACAGCTGGTGACTTTGGGGTAAGTAACTTTGCAGTTGAAGTAGATGAAAAATCGAAGCAAATTGTTTTTGTTTTGGGGGATGTAGAAATAAGTAGTCGTTTACTAGAGGGTGAGTTTCCACCTTATCAGCAAATAATTCCAAACACCTACAATACAAAAATGAGTTTATTAAGAGACGAACTTCTTTCTGCAGTAAAGAGAGCAAGTCTTTTTGCGAGAGATAACGCCAATGTTATAAAGGTAAAAGTAGATGAGAGAGAAGTTTTGGTATTAGCTGAGAATAGTCAGGTGGGGAGCAATATGACAAATGTGGAAGGAGAAATTGAAGGAGAAAAAATAACGATGGCTTTTAATGCACGGTATTTGATTGATTATTTATCTAATGTGGAGGGTGACTATGTAGAGTGGGAAACAGAAGGTGAACTGAAACCAAGCGTTTTTAGAGATACAAAAAACGAGAGCTGGTTACAGGTAATAATGCCTATTCGGGTTCAGGGATAGAGGAAACAAAATCTATATCGTTGAAGGTTTTGTTTTTTGTAACTAAATCACCTATTAAGTGCAATACTGGTCTTGTTTTGTTGTTTATGTTTGTATAGACAGCTTCGATACTCTTGATAAAAAATTTATTGTCTTGGCTGTTTTTAATAGTGTTTTCGATTTCTATCGAAAAAGGAGTTAGTCTATGAATTTCGTTTGGAATAATGTTTTTAATAACATTGCTGGAAATATTTGTTTTATTATTTGTAGGGATACTGTTTGTAATTAAGTCTCTTATTTTGATAGTTCTCACTTTTAAAGAAGCGTCTATTAATATTGATACGGTGTATTCACTTGATAAATTTTCTGGTATTAATTTAAGGTTGTCTATAGTTTGATTAAAATTTACTTTTGCCAATTGACTTGTTGTAGATTCACCTGGAATTGGAATGTTTTTGTCGCTTAAAAAATAATCTATCGAGGTGATGTTTAACTTTGTCTTTGGCAGTATTTGCTCGACAGTGTCAATGGCTTTTTGTTTTATTTTTTCAGGATTAAAACCTTTTTTGTCGGTTTTTGCCTCCACAAAATCAATTTCTATAGTATTACTATCTTTAAGATAGAGAAGGTTTTTTTGGTTACTTCTCCATAGAAGGCTACCACTTTGGAGCTCTGTTTTTTCTTTGTCTGTAAAACTTAAGATTTTTGATATTTCAGTTGCTGTTTCAAGTAATACTGGTTTTTCTACGTTGTATTCTGTAATCACAATGTCCTTGAAATTGTTGGTGTATTTTTCCCAGTAAATATTAGTTGCATCATTGTTTAAGGTAAATCCTTTTTTGAGAGAAGCACTTTGGGTACTATTTAAAGTTGGAGAGGTGAAGTTTTCTTCATTTTTTTTTGTTAATGGTTTGGTAAAAAACCAGATAATGGTGATAAAAATGATAGAACTAGAGGCGCCAATAATTATTTTTTTATTTTTCATTTTTACGGTTGATTACAAGTGTTTGTATCGCAACAATTTTCGTTGACTTTAAAACCACCAGCAGGGCAGGAGTTGTATTCTATTCCAATATACCCCAGATGTAAGTGAGGTCCTGTACTATATCCAGTATTGTTTGAGATTCCGATTTTTTGTTTTGCTTTTACAGTGTCTCCGTTTTTTACGAATTGTTCAGCTAAGTGTCCGTACACAATAGTAAATTCTTTTCCATCGTCTGTTTTGGCATTAATTCTGATATATTTTCCATACCCCTTTTCTGGTCCATCGTCGCCTACGGCTGAGACTACACCATCGGAGATACTTAAGATTTCAGTGCCTGTCATAATACTAAAATCTACAGATTCTGAGATGCCTCCACCATGGGTGCAGGAAGTGGTTGTTTGTCTTGGTCCTTGAGTAATGGTGTGTGTGCCTTCAAATGGCCAAGCCATGTTTGAGCAGTTTGTAGGTGTTGGAGGTTTTACCATTTCTCCGTATTTTACTTTTTCAACGGCATCGAATTGAACTAGAGTGGTAAGGATGGGGGCAGTGAGAAAGGTGAGGGTGAGAAAAACGGCGATGACGACAAGGGACAACCAAATAATTCCAAGGGCAGAGATGACTGCCATTTGTGTAGCAATAGCAACACCTCTTAAACCGTTTTTAACGACAGCAAATGAACTCGCAAGAGCTATGCCTCCAATTGTAAGTATTTTTGCAGCTTCTTTTGGATCAAAGTCTTCTCCCCAAATATATTTATAAATTTCCTTAAAACGATCGTAACCAAAACTTACTATTTTCCACCCAATATAAATTGCTGCCTCAATAACCAAGCTTAATCCGGCTGTTGAAATTCCTAATGCAGCTGACGCGGCAGCGATAGCTGACTCTGAGGCTAATATGGCTGCTGTTTTTGCAGCGCTTGCTCCCGCCTTTTTTGCTAAGGCAAGAATTGCTTTTTTCGCAACGTCATTTGCAAACTTTTTTGCACCAGCCTTTAATCCGTCAGCGAATATATATTTTTCAAACTTTCCACCTATTGATTTGCCAAAGATTTTGTTTATTTTACTTCCGGAGTATTTACCTATTTGTTTGTTGATGGCTGCCTCAATACTTTTAACGGGATGAAGAACTTTTTGAACTGAAGTTGGAAGTTTTGCCTCAAAGCTTGAGATGTGTTTTACTGACTGTAGTTCTTCGCCTGTTTTTATTCCATCGGGCGATTTACTATATTTTCTTAGTCCATTTTCAATTTGTTTGCGAAGAGTGGGATCTTTTGATAAGTACTTTGAAACTGGAGAGTTTTTATCTTCAGTTAATTTGTCAAATTTTTCTTTTGTTAACCCTTTGCTGTAGAGATCAACTATACCTGGGTTTAAGGAATTGCTGCCAGTTTCTTTGAGTGTTGCTGAAGTTCTCGCTCCAAGCCCTGTTGGATTTAAGTTTAATAAAGTGGGATCTGTTTTTCGAATTATAGATTCTAGTTCCTCTATTTTTCTACTAGAATCTGGTTTTAGTGTTTTTAATTTAGCATTAGGTACAGCTTCACTCAATTTTGTTATATTGTTGTCGATTTCGGTTTTTGCTTTATCTATGGTGTCCTCATAAGTTTCGCCTTTGTCTTTATTAACATCTAGTAGTCTACTGAGGTAACCCTTGTCTATATGGAGTTCGGTATTCTGGTTTAGTTGATTGATTTTTGCTTCTATATTATCGATCTCGTCTGAGTATGGATCAGCTTCTTCTAACTTTTGTTTTTTTTGGACTAGGTTATCAATGTCGTCTAGAGTTTTATTTTGAAGTTTTAATTCTTCTTTTACAGCTAGATAGCTTGCAACATTTAGTTCTTTGTAATTTTCAATATCTAAGGCACCAGTTTCAGCTAAATAGACTAAGTTCTCAACTGCCTCATTAAGTTTGTCGCTTGATAATTTACTTGCTCCTTGAGCTATAAGTGCAATTTTTGCTAATTTGTAGGTATTGTTTAGAACTGTTTGCTGATTTCCTTTTTTGGAGTCAACGTATTGGCGATAAAATTGATCTGTTTTTTCTTGTCTTTCGGATTCAGAATTTTGATAAATTAAGCGCTGTTTTTCTCTTTCTTCCCAACTTTTGCGAGCTCTTTTTACTGTTTCGGCAACAGAATCCTTTTTGTTTTCAGTTTCTAGTAGACTTGCTTGGTGCTCCTTATAAAGAGCAACCATTGTTTCTATTTCTGAGGGGATAGAGTTTGTTTCTTTGCGGAGATCTTTTGTTTCGTTACCTGTTTCTTTTTTTAACTCAGTTATTCGTTTTTTTATTTTTTCTTTTGTGGAAGTACTGCTTTGGACAAAATGAAAAAAAGAAGGGAAGTCTGTAATGGCTGAGACACTTTCTGGGTAGTATTTGAGAAATGCAGAATAGGTTTGGTTGAGAATGGAGATTTGGTGAGGCTTGAGATCTTCAAATTTTAGCGTGCTTGTAGTGTTGAAAATATCCAGACCAATTTCTAAAGCTTGAATTTCTTGGATTACGAGATTTTTGTCCATAGATTAGATGGCTTGTTGTGTTTCAGAAACAGGAGATGAATTTGCTATGACGTCGGTGCTGGTGGTGGATTGCTTCGGCTCGGATACGAGATCCTGCCTGCCGGCAGGCAGGTCGCCAATGAAAGGAGTTGGGGATGTCTTGGTTTCCAAAGTATCTGAAACTGGAAGTGACGAAACTTTGTCTTCGGCGAGGCGCTGAGCAGCTGCTTCTTTTTGGCGTGCTATGACCTCCGAGGGCTTGGTGCTTGCTAGGGCATGTTCATCTGGAGAGGCAATAATGCGTATAGCAACGTGATTCATACCAGCAAAAAAGATACCTTCACCGACACCGGCGGAAAGAAGAAGTTGTTTTTCTCCTTGGGATAAAAAGAAAACCTCAGAGATTTGGTTAATGGCAGCAGAGGACTGTTTGAGGAGCATTTTAAGGGCAGAGTTTGTAATAATGGCTTTGCCGTATGGAGAACCTAAAAAGTCATCAACGTTTTGAGAAATAATAGAAACGCCAAGATAGTACTTGCGAGCTCTTTTGACAAAGCCTTGGAGAATTTTGGCTGAGTCTTCGTAGCGCATTAAGTACCAAGCTTCATCAACAACCAGCATTCTTTTTCTTAGGTCTTTACGAACTTGAGTCCAGACGAAGTCAAGAATGTTAAACATGACAATGGGACGGATTTCGTCAGCTATGTCTCGTAGTGAAAAAACAGTAATAGGGGCGTCGATGTTGATGTTGCTTTGTTGATCAAAAATACCTTTTATTGATCCCATGACGAAGCGTTCAAGTCTAGCTGAGAGAGTTTTGCTGACGGCCTCTTCCATACCAATTAAAGATCTGTAAAGATCTTCCATTCTGGGCGGTTCTAAAACGTGAGTGCTAGGATCTTCGGTAATACCTTTTTGGCGATAGGTAAGAACAAGAGCTCGGTTCATAGTAGCTTCCTCTATTGGATTCATTTCGCCGATCATAATTTTAAGTAGTGACATTAGAAAGAGATATTTGTAGCCCATTTCATCTTCATTGCTTTCTTGAGGTTTGGCAATTTGAAAAGGATTTATTTTGTGTTGTGAACTGGTAGAGAATGAGATGTAGTTACCGCCTACAGATTTGGTAACCATTTCGTATTCGTTTTCGGGGTCTAGAATAATTACTCTGGTGTCGAACATTAGAGATCTTAATATTTCTAGTTTTACGGTGTAACTTTTTCCTGCACCAGATGTAGCTAAAATTAACATGTTGGCGTTTTCTAGTGAGAAGCGATCAAAAATAACTAGTGAGTCGTTGTGGGCATTAACTCCATAAAGAATTCCTTTGTTATCAGAAAGTTCTGAGCTAGTAAAAGGGAAAGTGGTGGAAAGAGAAGTGGTGTCCATGTTTCTGGTAATCATCAGCTTGTCTTTGGCGTAAGGTAGGGTGCTTTTGAAAGCGTCTTCCATGGTTAAAGAAGCAGTTTTACTGATGATAAGTAAAGAGGCAAGCATGGACTGAACTTGGGAGGTGGTGGTGTTGAGTTCTTTTTCGGACTCGGCAGAAATACTTAAGTAAAGTGAAAATTGAAAAAATCTTTCGGCGCCTTTTACGAGCTGGGATTGGAGAACTTTGGCATCTTCTAAACCCGCTTCTGTTGCGGCACGGGGAATACGACCTCTTTGAATATCAGTGTTTATCTCGGCTTCCATTTCGGCGATACGGTGACGAAGACTCTCAAGGGTATCTTTGGAGTCGCTAGGATAAATAAACATGGAAACATCGAGAGAGTGGTTAAAATTGATTAAAGGTGAGAGCCAATTAGCGGTAACATAACGTGGATATCCAGTAACAAAAAGAGTGCGGACGTAAGTATCGTCTATTTTAATAAAAGAAAAATCAACTTCAATTGCTGAAGGAGCGATGGTATCTTGGATGTTGTTGTCTTGAGGGGAAATATTTTTTGAGATCGATTGGTTATCTATTGTTGGTGAAGGTGTGTTTGATGTACTTACTTGTGGGTCGACATGGGAGTCGACCCCTACAGGTGGTATGGTTTTTTTGCCAAGATTAAATAAATTAAAAGCCATAGTTTAAGTATAACCGAAGAAGATATTACTGGTGCTCGTTGAAGGAAACTTTGTCTGAGGTGAGAGGACTAGAACTACTTTGGTTGTAGATGGAATAAAAAAGAGTAACTAGTTCTGTAGTGGTTAACTGGCTTGCCTTTAGACCTATACGAGCAAATTGACGAATGACGTGATCTCTTCTGGGATAGAGAGCCATGGAGGCTTTTTCTTCGATATATTCAAGATCATAAGGTGGTTTTTGAGGGTCTTTGGAAAAAGGATTAAATGTAGATTTAGTAATTCCAAGTTCTATAGCAGAAAAAGTAAGAATTATATAAAACTTTTTTTCTAAAACTCTATTTTCTTTAACGAGGGACTTAACAAATTGACGATAGGAGAGGAGGGACTCTTTTACTTTTTGGGAAGAGGTGCCTTGGATGCTAGTATCTAGGAGAGTTATGTAATCCGAAATATTTTTTCTTTGTGAACGGACTAAAATTTGAATTGAAAACGAGAGGGAGTTGAGGAGACCGGCATAAGTATAGATAGTTGCATCTTGTTCTTCTTCGGAGAGCAGGTTAAAGTTTAGAGCTGTGGTTTTTACTACCAAAGAACAAGATCCATCTTTGAGAAAAACTAGATGATTTTTGATGGTGTAGATATCGAGGTGTTCTTGGGTAGAGGCTTTGATGACTTCGGAGGGCATAGATTATTTTAAGGCTTGAATTTTTAGAGGGTTCATAATTTCACCATTTAGTTCAATGCTGTAGGTTTCAAATTTGTAATCGTCTTTTTCGGCAAGGATTTGATACAAACCGTTTTCTAAAGGTCGAACAAAAAGAAACTGTCCTAACTTGTTACTTTTGGTAGCCCGAAGTGTAAGATTTTGATTTTTAATTTCGACCATAACACCATCTAAAGTTTTACCGTCGGGGGTTAGAGTTAGACCTACTAGAGTGTTGGGAGTTGAAGGCGTGCTGGGAATGGGAAGTGAGGATGCAGGGGAGGCTGGTTGGGGTTCTAGTTTTGGTTCAGATTGTTCCGCTGTTGAGGTAGGGGTTTGATTAATCTGACTTGTACTTAGGTTGGGTTGTGGCTCTGTGATGATTTGAGGTTTTAAATCCCTCTCGTTTCCCTCCGCCACAGGTGGACTGGCTTCGACAAGGGGGACGTTAGACTGTGTGTCTAAGCTAAAATTATTGTTTGTTGAAGCGGGAATAGGTTCTGTTTGTTCTGTTGTTGGGTTGGGTTGTGGATCTTCGGCGGATGGAGCGGTAATCTCTACGACGGGAGTGTTGGGTATTGAGTTTGTAGATTGTAGATTTTGGGTGGTAGAACTATTTGTATTTAAAATGTTGGAAGAAGAATCTTCTTGACCATGTTTCCAAATGTATTGAGTGGGTGAATAAATTGATTTTATAAAAGCAACAATCCAAACATCTAAAGTTCTACCTTGTACAGGAACAAAAGCCATACCAACTCCTAGGAGAAGAAAAACAAATGAAAGCGGATATTTAAAAAAGAAAGGTAAAGGGGCGGAATAAATAATTACGGAAAGTACAATGGAAATGCCAAGTGAGGCAAATTGCTTAATAGTCATGTCACCTATAAGCCTGAACTTATAGTTACTGATGTCCTGTGGTACTGGATGTTGTTGAATGGCCATGTTTTAGATTACAGATCACGGATGACAGATCACAGATCGGGAAGAGATCTGATGCAGGCATCTATTCTAGTATATCGTGTTTGGTGGGTAAATTGGGAAAAATTAGTAGAAGTTGGCTGTGGATTTAGGTATGATGGAGGTATGAAAGAGTGGAGTGAGGAAGGTTTTTTTGCAAAAAAGAAAAAAAAGAAGACTGAATCTTATGGTGGTAATAATAATGGTTATGATGATGAAGACGGTGATGATGGTGAAGATGGTGATGTTTTTTTATCTTTTAGTGCTGATGAATTAAAAGAAATCCGAAAAGCAGAAAGAAGAAATGCTCGAAGAGAAACTTTGTTAAGAAGAAGGGGTATGCCCGAAGCTGATTATGGTTTGGTATTGCCGGATGATCCTCGACCGGATTCGGAATTACTTTCTCTAGATAGGTATTATGATTTTATATATGATATTGAGCTTGATATTGAATTGAAAGCTGCTGATAAAATTGATGGTTTTATGTTATCTAACCTGATTAAACAAGGGTTTGATGTTGAAAAAATTGGTGTTAGTTTGGAAAACGATAGGGGTAACATATTTTTTTCTAAAAAAAATGAAAATATAAACATAGAAGCTGTTCGTAATTTGTTGAAAGAAATGAAAGAAGCGATATCTGTTGGAAAAATTTCGGAAGACAGTACCGAATTAAAAGTTTTTTTGGGAAGTAGTTTGAGTAAGTTTGAATTGTCTTTGCGAGAAAGACCATCACAACCAGAATCATTACAACCAGAATCATTACAACCAGAATCATTACAACCAGAATCAGTACAACCAGAAGTACCCCCTTTACAGGAGAAAAATATTTTAGGGGTTGTGGAATATTTAAAAGGTGATGCTTTTATAGATGACCTTAACAAAGCTTATCCTGAGATACAAAAAGGCTCTCCAAAAGGTTTTACGTGGGCTGAAGTGTCGCTAGCTGCAAAAAAAATAAGGGATTTTGGTTTGGGAGAAATTGTCTTTGAGGGTGAAGTTAAAAAGCGTAATTATGTTGAAGGAAAAAAATTTATTAGATTGTGGGAAAAGCTTAAAAGAGGTGAATTCTTAAAAAATGATAGTAAGGTTTTTTTTGAAAAAAAGCTACTTCAGTTAAAAATAGATAATGATTTGTTGATTTTGATTTTTGGAAAAGAGCATCCTTATTTTTCTGAGGTCGATGCGACGGTGAAAGAGAAAAAAACAGAGATCTGGACGAATGAAACTTATAGCCAGTTATACGATGGTGGTTATAAATCTGATCCTGGAGCTTTAGTTTTACTAAAAAATAAAGGAATTAACTTACTTGAAACTATTAATTATTTAAGAGGAGCTGACCGAAAAACTTACGACGACCTTGCTAAGGCTGTGTGGATTATGTATAAGAAAGGTTCACATGTTGAGGAAAGAGATTGGGCAAAAAAAACAATAAAAGACTGTTTTAGAGATAAAAGTAGCGGTATTGATGACAAGAGTAATATTCAGAACACTGAAACTGAGAAGGTGCCCAATATACCCAATATAAAAGAAGACGTTGAGAAAAAGAGAATAGAGGCTATTCAGGTAAAATACAGAGAAATGTCTGAAGAAGAAGTTTTTTCTAGGTTTGAGGGCTGGATTGCAAGTAAGGCTAGTAGGGGTGGTGAGGTACTTAGGGCTTGGAAAGCTAGAGTCTCTTTGGTGCCTGAAAAAGATAGAGAATCTGTAGTAAACCAGTTAAGGTCCACGTTGATGCTACTAGAAAACACCGAAGCAAGGTTGGTACATTTCAACTATTGGAGTAAGACTGCTATGGGTATTTTGAGAGGTTTGAGCCTAGCTGATAAGGTATAATAAGCTTGTTATAAGAGTGTTTATATGAATCCATTTGAAGGTGGTAGTCCAGAAAATAAAGATGGCTATGGTTCTATAAGGGACCCATTTTCCGCAGCTGATGACTCACGATCTAAGGCTGAATCTGACAAAGTATTAAACAATGGTCCTGAAACAGTGATTGTTTTGGCTGGTGGTGCTCCTGGAGCGGGAGAATTTCGTAGTGGGAGTGGAACTCCTGAGGTAAAAATGGACAATGGACAAGGGTCCTCACCTGACGGATCGAGAAGTAATGTTGATGAAGGAGATTTTGTTGAGGCAGAGTATGTTGGTGATGTTGATGATGAAAAACAAAAAAATGACAAAGAAGGTAAAAAGACTGAAAAACAGGAAAATAATTACACCTGGGAGGAATTTACGAGTAGAGTAAGGACAATAATTGACTATGATCGAATAAATGATAATAATAGGCAGGCTGTAGATGATTTGGAGTCTGTTGGTATACATATTCGAGTCATAATGGATTCGGATGATAATAAAGATTTTCACGAGCGGAATCGTGGTTTAAGAAATGCACTTGATGTTATTCTGGTTAAGATTGATGAAAAACGAATCCTTAGTGTAGGTGATTTTGATTTTTTAGTAGGTATGGGGGTCAGTGAGGATAAGATTAATGAGTGGACTAATGGTGTGAGCAGTAAAGACAAGGTAAAACCAAAAGATACCAAAAATGGAAGTCAAAATAATAATAAAAATGATAAACAAAATATGAATAATGAGCAAAAAACTGAGACAGAAACAGAAGAAAAAACAAAAAAGGATTCAGCACGGCAAGCCAGACTGGCTTTAACTAGATTGATTAATGGTAGAACCCTAGACCAAGCAAAAGAATCTGATGGGCCATTGTTTGATGCTTGGGTTAATACTCATGTTGCACATGCTGATGGCGCAGATTACGATGAAGCAGTGAGGTGGAGAAACGCAATTGAAAACAAAAAACAAGAAAAAATTCAAGAAGAAGAACAGAAGAGACAAGAAGTTGTAAGGCAACAAAAAGTGAAAGAAGATCGACTTGAGAGAGTACAAAAAGAAAAAGAAGAGAGAGAAAAGAGAGAAAGAGCGGATGCTTTGGCTGCTGAAAAAGCAGAGAGAGAAAAAGAAAAAAGAGAAAAACAGCAAAGAGCAAGAGATGAACTCGCTGATA
>CAYSAM010000007.1:0-39675 GCA_964429015.1 uncultured Pseudomonadales bacterium
AACGTATTACAAAGACTTTATCGACAAGGTCTCTTCAGACTCAGTGACAAAATATCTTCTGGCGTCGAGATTTGACATGCAATAACCACCAAAAGTCTTTCGGTGTAGATCCAAACAGCCTTCGATAACAACAATTTTCGGACTATTGTATTCGAGGATTTTCATCTGCAACATTCTCCCCTGAATTCCAAAGTAAACACGCAAAGTGCTGGAGTCGTTGGGATAGTATTTTAAGCCAGTACAGCAAACGATTTTATCCTGCAAACTCCAAAATCCAATTACTTTGCGTGTATAAGGCAATGGGTGAAAATTAGAAGAGACAACTCCAGCGGGAGGTGTGTCTTCAAATACTGGTCGATCCGCAATACCATCACGAACCAAAATACGTTTTTCACCGTCAATTTCAATTTTTCCAGACACCCAACCAAAACTTGGATGAGGATTCTCGATACTAAAACCTTCGCCTTGACCAGTCATATACATTTGGTACAGATTAATCAAGTTTGAACCATAATAAATCGCAGGTCGAATACGAACACCTTCTTCAATTACTAGCCACTCATCCAAAAGTGATTTAAAAAAACGCATTTTTGCCATTCTTCCTCCTCAAATCTTTAACAAAGATATCCCAACGATCACATAAGCAATGGCATACAGAGCAAGCAAAGACCCTGCAAAAATTGCCATCGTCAAAAAATAGTTCTTAAAATTTACTTCTAGTCTTGCCCCCAAAAAACTTACGCTTTTAACGAAGTACATGTAAAAAAGCGGTGCAAGCACTAAACAGAATACCAAAATCATCACCCCCAACCCTAGGTTGCCTACATCATTGCTAATAAACTTTTCCCCCACCTGAACAAAAATAACTGTTAGAAACACAGCAACACCAAGGAAAAAACCTTGAATAACCACTCCTACTTTGTCACTTTTCTGATCCATTATTCCTCCAAAAATATAGATTAAATTGTCAATGGTGCACAATATAGGCTGTATTTTACCACACTTTTACCTTGTTACTTGTACCTTGTTACCTTATTTAAAACACTCTCTCCCGGTATTGAAGTGCCTCACTTAAGTGCGAGGCTAAAATAGCCTTACTCCCCTCTAGGTCCGCTATTGTTCTCGCCACCTTTAAAATTCTAAAATATCCTCTGGCCGAGAGATCATATTTTTCCATAGCCAGCCTCAGAATCTTTGTTCCCTCTTCATCCAACTCACAAAACTCCTTGGTTTGTTTGTTCTTCATCTGAGCATTGCAATAAGCCTTGCTGCCTTTAAACCTTTCTCCTTGAATTTCCCGCGCTCTTACCACTTTTCCCCGAATACTTATAGAGCTTTCGCCTTTTGGCACCACTCCCACAATTTTTTCTGTTTCCACTGCAGGCACTAAAACATGAAGATCAATTCTATCCAAAATAGGTCCACTTATCCGCCTTTTATACCTCTCAATTTCTCTTACTGTGCATTTACAATCCTTTTTTGGATCCCCCAAAAACCCACAAGGACAAGGGTTAACTGCCGCAATTAGCTGAAAATAGGCGGGGTAGCTCATCCGTCCACCCACTCTCGAGATTTCCACCTTTCCATCCTCCATCGGCTGGCGCATAGCCTCCAACACACTCCTCGGAAACTCCGCCATCTCATCCAAAAACAACACTCCCAAGTGCGCCAAGCTCACTTCACCAGGCATAGGCTTAGTTCCCCCACCAATTAAACCTGCCAAGCTTGTAGAGTGATGAGGTGAACGAAAAGGTCTTCTGCGCACAATTGCCTCTCCAGCCTCCATGAGCCCCGAAGCCGAATAAACCCTAGTAACCTCCATAGACTCCTCCTCGGTCATCGGTGGCAATATTCCAGGCAATGCTCGTGAGAGCATGGTTTTGCCCGATCCTGGTGGCCCAGACATCAGCATGTTATGCCCGCCAGCAGCAGCAATAGTCAAAGCTCTCTTGGCTAGCTCTTGCCCCACAATCTCACCCATATCAAACTCCGGCATCGCCATTTCCACCAAAGTTTTTATCTCTATTGTTTTAAGAGGTACTATTTTTTTCTCAGAAACAAAATGAAAAATTAGCTCTTTTAAGTTTCGCACTGGCATAACCTCTACTCCTGGCACCACAGCTGCTTCGTTGGCAGACAAAACAGATAAATAAACTTGTTTAAACTTCTCTTTTTTGGCAAACAAAGACACTAAAAGTGCTCCCTTGCTATGCCTCAAACTCCCATCCAAACTCAACTCCCCATAATAAATCTCCCCCATCTGTGATCTGTCATCTGTCATCTGAGAACTATCAATATCCCCATTCGCCACCAATATCCCCAGCGCAATGGCAAGGTCAAAAGCCGAACCCTCTTTGGGCACGTCTGCCGGCGCCAAGTTCACAATTATTTTTTTCTGCGGAAAATCAAAACCACTATTCACCAAAGCCGTTTTTACCCTCTCTTTAGCCTCGGCAACGGCTTTATCAGCAAGACCCACAATACTAAACCCTGGGAACCCCTTATCCGCCACATCTACCTCTACCTCCACCAAAAAACTTTCTAGTCCCACACACGCCACACTCATTATTCGTGCTAGCATTAATCAATTAAACCATAAAAATAAAATACAAATACCTAAATCAACCACAATAAATTCAAACATGCTAAAATCACCCAGCTTTCACAAGCCACTTTTTTACATTCAAAGGAGTTTTTATGTCCCCCAATTTTGATATTGATGTATTCATCACCGTCTTTATTGTAGTTGCAGTTGGAATCATTAGCGATTTAAGATCAAAAAAACCAATTTTCACAAAAGACCATATTGTCGATTGGTCAACACTTGTCGTTGCGTTACTGTGGAACACATTCGGCGGTCTTTCCTTTACCATTATTTTAGGTCTTATTGTAACAGTAGGTCTAGCTCGCACGATCGCGGGATATATTTTTGAACAAGTAACAAAGGCAAAAAACTGATCTCACACACCCGCGAAAAGCGGGTTTTTTATGTATCGATTACACACATCCTATATACTTGCAAACCAGGCACAATAGTGCTACAATAAACCCCTTGAACGTTTACTAAATAAAAACAAATGGAGGCACCATGATTACAAGGATTGTCCTTGTTCGTCATGGTAATGCCATGACATCTGAGGAAGAGGCAGAAACAGTATATCGACAAAGCAAAGAAAGTCCATTAACAAACTTTGGCAAACTACAAGCAGAAGCTGTGGCAAAATCAGTAAGTTTGTATAAAACCGAAGTTCTCTTTTGCAGTCAATACTTAAGAGCTATAAAAACTGCCGAAATAATCACAAAATACCACCCACAACTTTTTATAAATACCGACGGCTTATTAAACGAGCTAGTGAGGGTGGTTGATGGCGTAGATATATACAGTGAATTAAACCAAGAATACAGAGAGTGGCGTGGAAAAATGCTTGGCAGTGCAAACATTCACGACAAATTTCACCCAAGTGACCAATCTTTGTATGAAAAATTGAAAGACACACTGAAAGCTATACAAAACGTTGTTAAAAAATGCACAGGTCAAAAAATTGCCATCATAGGTCATAGCCAAGTCTTTGCACTGTTCCTTGCCTATATTGACATGATCAACAACCGTAACAGTTCTCCTGCTGCCTTAGTTTATTACTTCAATAAACGTTTCATGGATAACGGAGCTATCACTACTGTTGAATATGACGACAAAAAAAAGAAATGGACAATTGTACGTTTTAATGACAATCGCCACTTACCTTAAGTCCCGCAATGATGCGGGATTTTTTATATAAAGTTGACACAATATCTTGAGTTTTTGAGTTCTTGATTTTTTGATTTTTAAACCCTCCAATATTTTCCACCTCTCTCCTCCACCAACCCTCTCAAGCTTAAATTTGTTACTTTCACCAACACTTCATTTATTGGTATTCGCAAAATCCGCGCTAGCTCATCTACACTTTTTGGCTCATCCATCAAAATCTCCAACACCGGATCCGCTGAAGACCTACCATCTACGATCAACGATCTAAAACCTAACGACATCTGTCCCACTCCCAACCCCATCTCTCTCAAAACATCCTCCGCACTAGTCACCATTTTTGCCTGCCCTTTTTTTATTAAATTATTTGTCCCCTCTGCCACCCTACTGGTTATTGGTCCCGGAACCGCCATCAAAAGTTTGTCAAAGTTTTTTGTCAACTTTGCCGTTATCATACTGCCACTTTTTTCTGCCCCTTCTATTACCAAAACAGCATCAACAAGACCCACCACAATTCTATTTCTCTGGGGAAACTTCCACAATTCAGGTATCGATTCACCCTCATATTCTGACAATATCAATCCATCTTTTTCTAATATTTTTTCATACATTTCAGAATCACTATCTGAAACTTTCCAGTCTATTCCCCAACCCAAAACCGCAATTGTTTTACCCCCATTCCTCAAACACTCACCATGAGCTTTTTGATCCACACCATACATAAAGCCAGAAACTATAATAACTCCTTCGTCAATAAATTTTGACATCCATTTTTCAATTATTCTGCCACCATACTCTGTAATTCTTCTCGTCCCCACTATTGCCAGCTTTGGATTTTTACTAATTGCAAGATCAAGGTTCCCTTTGTAATAAATATTTTTTATTGCTGGTTTAACAGTATTTAGACCATCACTCCACAACTCCTTTTCCAAAATCTTATACATACTGTTTAATTTCTTTTTCTATAAACTTCATTGTGCGTACCCATATCTACAAAATATGCCTCATCATCTATCCACACAAATATTAGTCGATAACCCATTCCAACAGATAAACTCCAAGAATTTTTCATGGTTCCACTCAATTTATGAAGTCGCAAAGAAGCATGTCTAGGATTTTCTCTAAAAACCCCAAGCGCCAAATCTATTTTTTTGAACAAAAGACTATTTGATTTTCTTATTTTTCCAAGTTTTTTTATGAGATCTTCTTCAAATCTTATTTTCATTTTGCATTAGCAAAATAATCTTCCAAACTAGTATTAATTTGCACCGAACCTTTTTTGTTTTTCAAAGCTTTTTTATATATTTTTTCAACTCTCTCACTCGCTTTATAAATCGGATACTCTTTATCTTCAATATCCTTAGCAATGAGATGTTTAATGTAAGCACTCGCCGTCATACCAAATTTGCTTGCTCTTGTGTCAACATGAACCTTCATCGGCAAAGGCAAATTAAGTTTCAACTGCGATTGTATTATTTCCATGAACCTATTATACACCAAAAGTGGGACCTTTTTGTAATCACAAAAAATACTTGCTACTTATACCATTTACCTTGTAAAATGCTTTTGTGACTATCGAGTTTACCAACGCTACACCAACCAAAAACAATAATGGTCTTTCTGCTGCACTTCTAGTGGTTTCTTGCCTCTTCTTTTTTGTCCCCTTAACCTTAATTGTTTTAGGCTACTACACCAGTCTTCCTACAGGCACTCTAGTTTCACCCATACCTCAAGGAATAATTTCCAATAACTCTTCAGACAATTTACCAAGTAATGAATCTAGCAAAATTCGACCTATTATTGCCGCCCCCGAAGTCGGTGTTGCTTCCAAGTCTGCCGAAACTTCCTCCAACGCTACGCAAAAAACCATAACCCTTATCGCCAACCAGCAAGAGGCAACCATCACTGACCCTGAAATTTTAGAAACTAGCCAAATATATCTGGTAAACAAAACCGAAGATAAATCTCTTTACACCATTAAGAGTAAATCAGCGGGTAGTTTTACAATCTCCGCAAACAGTATTTCCAACACCGATCGCACCATTGACTACCAAATCGTCAACCCCTAAAATGATTCAATGCGTAGTGCAATTGAAAAAACAAGTCTTTTAATTCTTCAAAATATTTCAGCCATTGCCTTTCTCCTTATTCCTCTTTTTTTTCTAACTAGCACTGTAAACTACTTTACTTTCAACAAGTTTTATCTCCTTGTTCTTCTTGCCACCATCTCACTATTTTTTTGGTGCCTTCACAATATCGCAAACAAAAAAATAAACCTCACTATTTCACCCACACTCACTGGACTTTTTTTCTTAGTCCTTATCCACCTTGCTTCTTCTTTTTTTGTTAGCCCCACCAAAGTCCTCAGTTTAACCGGGCTAACTACTCTCTTTGGCGCTTTATTTTTCTTCGTTCTAGCAACTACTTCTGTAAAAAACAATCTCAATTCTCTACAACGTCAAATTTCAGCCTTGCTTATTTCTCTTGCCTTTCTTAGCTTTTTTACTCTACTTCACTATTTTGGCCTCACCAAATATCTCCTTGGATCCAATCTTACCCAAAGCGCCTATTTCAATCTTACTGGTGGCATTGTTCCCGCCCTTACTTTTTCTTTACCTTTGCTTTTTGGAACTCTTGTTTATCTTTATTACTCCGAAAAAACTACCACCAAAATTACCCTGTTTGCTCTCTCTGCTCTTGTCACCGCGGCTACTATAATTAACATCAGCCTTCTCCTTCCCAAAAACGGTATTAACCCCACCATAGCCCTTCCTCTCAAGGCCAGCTGGTCTATAGCTCTCGACATTTTCAAAAACCCCCTTACAGCAGCACTAGGTACCGGACCAGAAACCTATCTTTCTACTTTTACCAAACTTCGACCTGTTTATTTAAATCAAAATCCTTCTCTGTGGAACATTCGCTTTAGCGAATCCGGTTCTTTCTTCTTAACTTTAATAACCACTACCGGCTTGCTTGGTGGCTTGACCTTTTTATATCTTTTCACCAAAAACCTAAGCCTTGCTCTTCGCACCCTTTCCACCGAAAACCACAAAGGTCAAAAGTATTTTTTAATCAGTTCCCTTTTTGGTTTTTTAATTGTTAGTTTATTTACTCCATTTGGTCTAGTCAGTGTTGTCACCACCGTTTTACTCCTTGGCACTCTCATTGGTTATTTTAAAATCCAAGATGTCAATTTTATAAAACAACTCCACTTTAATATTTACGATGAAAAACTCCAGAACACCAATCTTTTTTTGGTCTTACCCATCTCAGTTCTTGTTGTTTCGATTGTAATTTCTTCTATTTATTGGGTTTATGGTATTCGCTTTTACCAAGCCACTGTATTTTTGAATCAAGCCAAAAACAAAAGCAATTCCGATCTTCTTGGCTCCTTTCTCAAACAGCAACAAGCTCAAAAATTAAACCCTTACGACCCCACCTATCACCTAGTTCTCTCCCAAACCTACCAGCAAGTTGCCTATTTTTACCTGACCAAACAAAATCCAACCGACGATGACAAAAAAAACGCCTTAGAAACTATGCAGCGTAGTATCGATGCGGCTCGCCTAGCGGCGCAAAAGGATCCCCAAAGTGTTCTTGTCTGGGAAAACTTAGCCAACATCTACCAAACTTACATTGGCGCTGCACAAGGTTCTGGTGACCTGGCCATATCCCATCTTGCCAAGGCTATAACTTTGGACCCCACTAACCCCAAACTAAGACTTCAAATGGGAATTCTTTACTACAACCTCAAGGACAAAGAACAAGCCATTAAACTCATCAACCAAGCTATAGAGTTAAAAACAAACTGGGATGTTCCTTATTTAAATCTATACAAAATCTACCTAGATGGAAACGATCTCCAAAAAGCCCAAGTTGTGCTCAAAAAAGCCGTCGAACTAACCAGCACAACTTCCGAAAATTACGAAAAACTTCAACAAGAGCTCGTTTCCCTCACCGAAAAGCTAAGTAAAAAATAAACCTCAAATAAGTGGACCCTATCGGACTCGAACCGACTACCTCTTCGATGCCATCGAAGCGCTCTACCAGGTGAGCTAAGGGCCCAAAACTAACTAAGCCTATTATAAATCATGTCAGCTAAGGATTCTAGGTCAAGCTGAGTTTTTTTATCAATATAATCTACCCTCAAAACTCCTTTATAGTTTTTATCTAAAGTTGGTTTACCTTTTGTTCTAGAATCAACTCTAGGTTTGTAAAACTGTCCAAAAGGCACTTTAACTACTTTTCTCCAGTACTTTTCTAGTTCTAAAATATCCTGATCAGCTCTACATTGTATGGTAAATCGAAATTTTGAATCATTGATTTCAAAACAAATCTTTAGAAGCTTAATAAACAAGACGATAATTCTGTAATCCGAGTTCCCTAAATAAAATCCAGACTTGGATTTTGACTTTGAAGCCTCGCCCAAACATAACATAGCCAAGGCGATTTTTGCGACTTCAGAATTAGTAATTTTATTTGCCAAAACAACATTTTTTAAGTTAAGATTTTTTAAATATTTTTCTCTGTTAGTATTTCTAACCAGAACTGATTTTTTACGAGCATCGGCAAGCTTTTTGGATATATTATTTTTAAGAATTTCTTGGGTGTTACTTGGTAGTTCCAGTTTTTTAAACCAAAAAGACATTGTAGCTTTTGGAACTTTTAACTTCAATAAATCATTTATTTCCGGATACATTTTACCCCCCAAACGATACTTAATAGCCAAATTTATTATTTCTTTTGAGTACCTCATGATTAATAGTACCATAGACATCTTCCATGTAACAAGTTCGAGTCCGATAGGGTCCACAATAACCCCCAATCATGCAAATTTTTTGCCTCTAGAATTTCCAAGGTGTATAATATAGGACGAACCAAAATTTCTTTTACAAGAGGTGAACATGAAAAAAGATAAAGTCATTTTATTTGCGATGCTAACTGTTATCAGTATCGTTCTTACTGCCTGTGGTGGTGGCACAAGTACTACAATACCCACCAGGCAAGAGCAGCTTCAGGAAACCAATCTTTTTAATCTCCATTTGCTTTGTGGTGTTAGCACCGAAAAAGAATCAAGCGGTGAATTTCAGTCAGGGTTTTTTCTACTTTTTGGAAGCTCAAATGGAGAAATTACCAGCACATCAATTATGGTGCTTAAACTGCAAAACCAGGATGGACGCCAATACTTTGCAAATATCCCCAGAGGTATGATTGTCCTCGATCAAAATTCGGAACAAACCGAGCCGACAGTGAAATTAGTATTCAAAAAGTCTTGGCTCAAAGATGAAACAAGTATCGAGTATGACAGTGACGGTAGGCTGATTAGCACAGATACCACAGAATATTTTCAATATGGAAATCGGTACGAATACAGAACTTATACAGCGGGTGCTATTATGGCACCAAACAGTTTTATTGTTCCACAAAATCTGGATGCAGTCACAATTACCTATCCCACTTCAGAAATATCATCAACTTGCTGGACACAAATTCAATAAAATTCGCAAACTCCTGCCTCATGGCGGGAGTTTTTTATTATCAATTTTGTTACAATTGTGAGGCTGGGCTTGTAGCTCACCTGGTAGAGCGCCTCATTCGCATTGAGGAGGTAAGGGGTTCGATTCCCCTCAAGTCCACAAGTACACCTGATACCCTTGCGGTAGCAGGCGTAGTTTGTTTGTTGGAATGGTATAATTACGCGGTAAGTACGCAAATTTATATCAAGGAGAAACGTCATGGAATGTGGTCTTGAATCAAGTTCGTTTTGGTGTACAGATTTTGGTCAGGTTTTAATTCTCACCTTCATATTTGTTCTTGTAGGAATTGCAGTTTGGCAAGGCTATTTGGCCATTAAAAGGTACAATCAGCCTCGCGACATGTCAAAGTATTCACAGATTACCGGCACTTTCTCATCTGTAGTTGATAAGGTTGACGATGCAGACGAATCTGAACAAGAAGCTGAGGATACCGATCAAAATGAAGACGACGAAGAAGATGATGATGAAGATAATGATGACGAAGATGACGAGGAAAACTTTGACATCGATGAAGCCTTTGTAGAGTGGCAGGAAGAAAACAAACTGCCAGACCTAACCAATGCTTCTGTAATCGGTGAATTCTTCGGCTTCAACAACGCCAAAGAGATCGCTATTGCCGGTTATGACCCAGAAAACAAAGAGTTTTTACTCACAGTTAAACTGGTAACGGGTGAAATTACATCTTTCTACTTCCCGTCAGAGTTGATCGATTTTATGGCTTCAAGTCAAAGCAATATTCTTATGAATGTAGTATTCGAAGAATATTTTCTTGAATCAGAATTTACTTGGGAAGACGCAGAAAGCATCGAAGAATCTTTGGCGAAAATTGATTGGAATAGCAATATTTTTACCGAAGAAAACTGTAAAAAAATCAAAATTCACCTAACAGAAGCCGCTTACCTCAAAGCTCTCCGAACAAAAATATGTTAAATATCATGCCCGCCATTTTTGGTGGGCATTTTTTTGGGTTAAAATATACCCATGCAAGACCAACTACTAACCTGCGAAAACTGTGGCAATCCTTTTGTTTATTCTGTTTACGAACAAATTCAAAATTCAAAAAACCAACGTACGGGTTTGATTAATCAAACTCCCACAATACCAAAGTACTGCCCAATCTGCACCAGCATTAAAGCTAGCGAGCAAAAACACCCCCCCAAACCAAGAAATAGTTGACAAATCCCCTGTTATAGGTTACAATAACAAACATAAAGGAACCGGTCGAATGCCCGTTCCCGCTCCGGACAATATGTACTTTTCCCACAATCCGGAATTTAAAAATGGAGGCGCACCGACGCGGCGATCTACCGCGAGCACAGCACCTCCTTCACTCTTCATCTCGCCGGCACGATCGCCGGCAATACCTCCGCGACAACGAAAGGAAAAAAGCACATGACCTTGGATCATGTAAGCTTAAATCCCGACGAGTGAGAACAAGCGCGATGTGTGTAGTGACCGACGCGTAATTCCACTACCGCCTCAATCGCAGCCCAACCCCCTCCTCGGTCCCCGCGAAAGGTTAAAAAAGCCCCCCGCTCATTATCTGAGAGGGGGGCTTTAAACTTTCAAAATCAATTCAGATTAAACCAAGACATTTCGCACTAGCATCAATTACCTAGCGTTCTTATTGCCAAAAATTACCACCGTCATTGCGAATCTCAGTATTCTGAGCTGAAGCAATCTATACAAATTATTCCAAATATAGTTTTATGTTTTATAGATTGCCGCGCTCCGCTCACAATGACAGCCAAATATAGTATCGATGAGCTATGAGTCGTAAACCGTGAACTGTAATCTGTGAACTGTGATCTGTGAACTAAAACGGCAATTCCGTGTAATCACCCACCACCGCCACACTCAAAAACTCCTTCTTCAAAAGCTCTCTAGCAAGCTCCAAAGTTTCCGACAACGTAACACTGGCAATTCTTTTCAAAGTCTCTTCTGGACTCATTAAGTGACCTCTAAAAGTAATATCATCTAGCGCCTCACCCAACACATTCTCTGGCTTATCCATAGCCAGGGCCATTCTCCCTCTAAAACACTCTTTAGCCATAGCTAGTTCATCTTCTTTTATCACCCATTTACTTTTTGAGTCTCCCAAACCATAACAAATTTCAGTAATCAGCTCTACCGCTTCCTTTAATTTATTTCTCGGTAAACCCGCGCCAATATATACTTCACCAGCATCGGTAAACGAATCCACATCGGACCCCACTCCATAAGCCCAACCTCTCTCTTCCCGCACCTCTCTCATAAGGCGTGATGTCCAGCCATCTCCCAAAATTATATTCAATAATTCTAGTGAGTATCTTCTCTCATCATTCAAATCTATTCCTCTAAAAGCCATTACTACTGCCGCCTGCTCTACCTTTCTACTTACCAAAGTTTTTCGCATGTCAGTAGAGCTATCCCAACTAAACTTATTTTTCTCTGGTAGTTTTCTGTCGTCTTCTATCAACCCTCCAAACTCTTTTTTGATAAGTTCCAAAACTTGTTTTTCGTCACCAAAGCTTCCCACTACACCTACGGTAATATTCTCTGCCACAAACCATTTTTCAAAATAATTTCTCAAGTCCTTAACCGTCATCGCTTTTAAACTTTCCACCGTCCCAATAATTGGTCTACCCATATTAGTTTTTCCAAACAAAAGTTTGCCACACTCCTCTGCCGCCTTACTGTTTGGCCTATCTTCATACATGTAAAGCTCTTCCAAAATTGTCCCTCGCTCTTTATCAAAATGTTCTTCTGGTAATAGTGGCTCTGTTACTACCTGCGCCACAATACTCATGGCCGTTTCCAAGTGATTCTTAGCCATCTTTACCCAAAACCCCATATCGTTTTGACCAGTGTAGGCATTAAAAGCTCCACCAACCTTTTCCACAGCCTCATTGATGTCGTACATCCCGGGAAACTTTTTTGTTCCCTTAAAAACAAAATGCTCCAAAAAATGAGCCGAACCAGCTTCCTTATCTGTTTCTTCTCTACTGCCAGTACCAATCATTACTCTCACTGTTACCGATTCTCGCTCCTCAGGAACCAGAACTACGCGTAAAGAACCCACTTTATGTACTTTAGGTAAAAATCTCATCTCTCAATTAAACCACAAAATCAGAACTTTACGGTAGCCGAGCTTAATTATAGATTGCCACGCTCCGCTCGCAATGACACACTGTCACTTCCATCACCAGAAAACTCAATTTCTCCTAGCAAATCCGTCCGCAAGATTCTTGTTTTAACTGCTTCTAAACGTATCAAAGTATCACTACTGGGGTGACCATAACTATTTTTCTTCCCTACTGAAATAATTGAGTACTTAGGCATAACCGCTTCCAAAAATTCTAAACCACTAGAATATTTAGATCCATGGTGCGCCACTTTTAGCACCTCTGTTTGTCTTATCACTCCACTGCTTATCATTGCCAATTCATTCTCCAAATCAATATCGCCAGTAAAAAGCACCGAGAGCTTCCCGTAGCTCATTCTCATTACTACCGAAAGTTCATTGGACTCACTAGACCCGCTCATTGGCACCAAAACATTATTATCACTTCCTTTTAATATCTCAAAAGATAACATTCCATATCTTATTAGATCTTTTTCTTTTGCTTCACTTATTATATTTCCTATTTTGTAATGCTTTTTTATTCCTCCGAGTGCTCCTACATGGTCTTTATCTGAGTGGCTCAAAAATACTAGCTCAACCTGCCTATCCCAAAAAGGAATATGTTCAGCCAAGCACTGCAAAATTTTATCTTCGTATGCACCTGTATCCACCACCGCCTGAAAACTACCCAATACCACCAGTGCCCCATCTCCTTGCCCCACATCACAAAAAACTACATGTAGCATTTTATCTGGCCACTCAAAATATATCCAAATAGATAAAAGTAGAACAATAATTACTCCCCACCGTTTCCAATCCACAAGCTATTTTGCCATAAAAAAATCCCGCCCTCAAAGGAACGGGATCAACAAAACTATTTGCCTTGAGTAAGCGCGGCAACAATCGCGCCCAAAACGCCACCGCCGCCGAGAGCAACAACACAAGCAGGTAGAATCGCAAGTGTATACCCATCGAATTTAAAGACAAAAAAGATGATCAACAAAAAAGCTACTACAGCACCACCGATAGCATACCTAATTACTCTCAACATACGAATCTCCTGTTTCAAAGTTTTTTACTTTCACCCTATATTATATCAAGACTATAATGCGAAAGCAATTATAGGCGTAGATACAAGAGGAAGCACACAACGACATATCAATAACAACAGTTATTGATAGGAGGCGGAGCAAGCTCTTATATCAAGACCCAAAAAAGTAAATTAGCCTCACTATCAAGTGCACCAAGGCATAAGTAGGCACAAAAAAGACCTTAGGCAAAACTAGCATTAGGCTTCCCAAAATCATTACTGGCGGCACCAAAGGTAGTATAAAAATATTACTAAACAACCCAATTAGGTTCACTCGCCCAAAGTGATACCAAATAATAGGCGTAGTTAGTGCCATAACTGCAACTGTACTAACTACCGAGATCTTCTCCAAAAAGCCCACTTCCACCTCCCAACCCCACAAACTTGCCCACTCTACTATTTTTGGCGCAAGCACCATAAGTCCCACGCTTGCAGCCATAGATAGTTGAAAGCTAACATCCCACAACAAACCAAAATCCCAAATAAGCATAAACCAGGCACTAAGAAAAAGACTCCACCAAGCATCTACTTTTCTACCAATTACGTAAGATATATAAACAAAGCTAGACATAATCAAAGCTCTGAGTACTGGCGCACCAAAGCCAGCTAAAGCTGCGTACAAAACCATTATTCCAATTGTCACCAAAGTTGCTACTTTACGGCTCAAAAACCAAAATAATAAGGCCAAACTCGCCCCGCCTACCAACATCAAGTTAAAACCAGAGGCAACAGCAATATGGATGCTGCCACTAGACACCATTTTTTGATAAAAATCATAACCTATATCTTCTTTGTTTCCCAAAACAATTCCCGCAAGCAATGCTGACTCTCTACTAGGCAAAAAACTTTGGTAAACTCGAGTGCAATAATTTTTTAACCGTACCAGTGACGATACTATTTCCTTCGGGTCTTTACTATTTTTTAAAAAAATATTTTTTTCTGCAATTAAGGCTTCATCTAAGACTATTTTGCCTCTTAAAGCCTCTATCAGATCATATCGAGGACTGCCAAAAATAAAAACATACTCCCCAGTTTTATATTTACAAAATTCACTACTTTCTGCAACAAAATGAGAAACTTCAATGATACATTTGCTATTAGTATGAATAACTTTGATTATGTTTCCCGCAACCCTTATTCTCTCACTTGTCGACTCCCTATACAAAAACAATAAACCGATAGTAATTCGCAAAAATAGCAGCAACAATAGCCCAAATACCCGCATTCTCATAAATTAATAAATTGTAATTTTGTCTTTATTCTTTTCCAAAATTTGCTTGGTTAAAACCTTCTTATCTACCAGTTCTTCTAGTGTCTGATAAGGTCTATTTTTCACAATACTCTCTATTCTTGCGCTTCCTATACCCCAAAGGGTATCCAATTCTTCTTCTGTTGCAGTGTTTATATTCACTACCCCATTCTCTTTTTTAGCCTCAATATACCCACCCTCTTTAGGGGTATCGGACACAAATGGAATATATATTTTTTGACCATCTTTAAGAATTGAAGCCAAATTTATTGTTTTCTCACAATACTCTCTGTCAGTTTTTTCTACAAACCCTCCAGACATTACCAATACATCTTTTATTCTGGAATTAGTAGGCAGCTCATAAACTCCCGGATTTTTTACAGCTCCTTCTATATCAACCACCACTTTTCCATTTATTTGCTCAGTATCGGCCTTTATGTACTCAATTTTAGCCTCATTTCGCCCCAAAACACCCCTAAAAAGGCTTGTGACAATAACAAAAGCTCCAAGACCCACAAAGACAAGCAAATATTTTTCACTTACCCCAACTTTTTTATAAACACCCAAAAACTTTTCTATCACCTTAAGTTATTCTAGCAAATTCATTTTCGTTTTTCCAAAGTGTTTTATATTTAAAAAACAGAAATTACACATAGTAAGAAATAAAATTGGTAGGCACAAATACATAATCACTCAAAATATAATATTGCCAACTTAATAACAAAATATATCAGAAATACCATAAGCTTAAAATCGATAAATTTGCTATATTTACTGTATGGATTCTCTTTTTTTAGTTCACAGCATTACAATTATTATCTCAAGCCTAGTTCCATTCATTTGGATTCAAAACTCAAGCACAGCTCCCTACACTCTCCAGCTTTGCGGAGCTCTTGTAATGCTCTATATCGTCTTCCGCAAAATTTTAGGTAAAACTTACCACGAAAATACACAAAGTGTTCTTACCATTCTTACACTAAACTCCATAACCCAACTACTTATAATTTCCACAGGAGGCGCCACCTCACCACTGTTCTTTCTTTACTATTTTTTGATCTTTGCCTTCTCACTCGTTTACGAAAGCTTTCAAGGCTTAACCCTATCTCTCATCACGGTTTCTTTGTTCTGGTTTTATTATCATCAAAACCTTAGCCCACAACTTGTAGCCAACCTTTTTTCTCTTTTGCTCATTTTTCCTCTTTCTCAAAGCTTTAGCACTAGCTTACTAAAGAACCTAGAATCCAAGGGCAAAATTAAACTACTCGAAAAAACCATAGAGAGAGAAGAAACTGATAGTTTACTTTGGATCAACACTGAAGCAAAACCAACTCTTAACAGTGTCATTGATAGGGTTACAGATTTAATTATTTTTCTCAAATCGACTCGCTCAGATCTACGTGTACCCAAAAACTTTTTTGAAAAAATAAAATCCATACAAGCTGATCTTTTAACCTTATATAGCTCTAGTGAAAACCTCGAAGAAGTTATAAAAGAAGAATCCGATAACAAAATAATATAGATGTCTAATTATACTTTTTACTTCGGGTTATATATGTCACTTTAGCCTCAATAGACAACTGTATCACTAATAAAATGGAACTACAAGCAAACAATATCAAATCACATCACCTTGATCCTAACTTTTTTTTCAAAGATCCACTTTATACCAAAATTTGTTTTTTTTGTAAAAAAAATAATCCTCTAATATTACTTACAGCTTCTGTTTTTAGTTTATTTTTTCTCTCCAAACACATCAATGCCGACAACTTAGATTCCGCCACTTTCCACATTGAAATGGGAACTGTAAATATAACTGGTGGCTCCAAAAGCTCCGCCTCTTATACTCTAAATGACACCGTTGGGCAAACAGCTCAAGGTGAATTTAACTCTAGTGGTTATACAATGAAGGCTGGCTTTCAGTATTCTTCTAACCCTATTCCTTTTACTTTTAGCATTTCTGATATCGATTTGGATTACGGCACCCTTGTCCCTGGAACACCCAGCACCTTAACCAATATAATTGGTATCACTACAGGTAGCTCCAATGGTTACACCGTAAAAGTAATTGAAGATCACTCTTTAAAGCTTACCAACGGAATAGATACCATAGCAGACACCTCTTGTGATTTAGCATCCCCGTGCACAATAACCGATGCCACAGCCTGGACAGATAATGGCCGTTTTGGTTTTGGCTACAATGTAAACAGTACTGATGCCGATCCAGAATTTGTAAACAGTACTTACTATCGACCCTTTCCTATTCAGGGCACCGATCAACCTAGTCTTGTTATGAGCAAAAACACACCCGCCGCTACTGCTTCAGGCACAATTACATACAAGGTAAACATCTCTGGCTCCCAAGCCGCAGGCACTTATCAAAATGGAATTCAATACATAGCAATCCCCTCCTTTTAAAAAATGAAAAATAAATTAGTAGTAATCATCTCAGCCTTATTGTTAAGTAGTATATTTATCCATCCAGTTTGGGCATCGTCTATTGGATTAGCCATCGATCCACCTCTTTTGAGGGTCCAAATAAAACCAGGAAAATCGATTACCAAAAGTTTCTTCCTGCAAAACACAGGAACAGCCGATAAAACAGTTGTTATCCGTGTTATTCCCTTCAATAAATCTGACAAGGAAGGTAACCCCGAAATAAATCTCAAAAATCAAGCTGCCTGGCAAAGCTATTTTAATCTTTCCAACACCAATATTAAGTTAAATGAACCATTTAATCTCAAGGCTGATACCAAAGAGCAAATTATTCTAAGCATTTCCATTCCCGAAACTTCCAACTTAGAAGATCTTTATGCCAACTTACTTGTATCTACATACGACAATACCCTCCCAAACGAGCAAAAAGGAACTCAGGTTAGTGCCACCATAGGTGCCAACCTTCTTATTACTATTACTTCTGAAGTTGATCCCAAAACCATAACCAAAATAGAAAAAATATACATAACTTCTGGAAATTTTCTAAAAATAGGGCGCCGTTTTTTTATCGACAACCTTAGTCCATTTACCATTGGTGCTATAGCCACAAATAACGGTAACTTTCTTAGCGAAGTAAAAGGAACTTTCAAAATAACCAGGTCAAACTCAGAGGTAGTTAGTGTTCAAGGACTACAACCAGTTTTTCTAATCGCCAAAAGCAGTCGCAATATATACAACAGCGACGGCAAATTGTTTAGCTACACTCCAAATCTCAACCAAATAGGTACTTATAATGCACAAATAAATATAAAAACCGAGAATACAAACAGTACAAACTCAATAGAAATAATCTTCTTGCCAGCCAAAGCTTCTCTTGCCCTTATCATCTCACTACTTACTCTCAAAACCATCGTCTCTCTCACCAAAAAGAAATCCTAATCTGTAATCTGTAATCTGTCATCTGTAAACCGTGAACTGTTAACTGTCATCTACAGTCTAATTTACAAACTATACCAATATGCATCAATTGATAACAAACAGAAACATCTAATATTTTCACAGAAAATTAAGCATAATATTTATTTCCGCACATATTTTGTATATTTTAGGTTTGATTATTGCATGAAAATATTTATTAACGCAAACACAAGCGTTAATTAACGGGTACAAAATAACAAATTTTTAGCTTCAATCACTCTTTCTCCGCACACAATACTTATTAGACATATTAGGCACATCTAACTCTGCCCTATTACCACAATTGACATCTCTCAAATAATCTTTTATAGTTAATATATAACCGTCTAATATCGTCTAATTTGAACCTAAAAACAAGTTATCAACAAACTGTAAACAATGTTAATAAACGACTTTTCCCAACAAGATTTTCTAAACGAAAAACAGTCCCAAAAGACCAAAGCCCTCGAACTTATTACCGCAGGCGTCATATTTATAGCTCCCATTCTGTTTTTAATCATTTTAGCCTCATAAACTAGTTCAAAAAGAAGATGTCCCTGCCCAATCAATCAGAACTTCTTACCCTCTTCTCCTCCTTTCTGATTGAATCTGGCTTGTCGGCTGTATCCATAAAAAACTACCTTAGTGATCTTCGTAACTTTTTTCGCTTTCTTGATTTGGAAAAAGCTAATGACTATTCTAAAGTATTTCAAAATATCTCAAAGTACATCAACAGTTACTCTTTACAACAAAAAACCCTTTTAACTCCTTCCGCTACCATCAACCGCCGCCTCGCTTCTATCCGCCGCTTCTCTACTTTCTTAAAAGCAAAGTATTCTCTTGAAGAAATCACCACTCAAAACCAAATAGATCACAATAAGTCACAGTCCTCCTCCGCAATCACCTCTCCAATAACCTCCACAAATAACCAGACAACTAGCTTTTCAAGTAAAAAAATCCTGGACCAATTTAAGCAACATTTAATAAGCGAAAAAAAGACTCACTCAACAGTCAAAAACTACCTTTCCGATCTTTATCACTACTTTTCTTGGATTGCCAACCACACACCCTACAACACTCATCACCTAGAACAAGTTTTAAGCAATGAACAACTTTTGGGCTATGTTGCTTACCTAAAACTAACACATACTAGTACATCTGTAATCAGCAGACGTCAGTCTTCTATAAAAAAATTAACTCATTACTGCTTTCAGCAAGGGTTTATTCCTCACGATCCATTTGAGCTAGTTGCAATTGAAGCCAAAATAGCCCCACTATCCTGGCTAAATCGTTTGGTTAACAAACCTAAAAGTCATCAAAATGCCCCCAAAGGGCGTTTAGCAACTATTTATTACAAGTACAACTCCTTTTCTCTTACTCCATATTTCCATTTAGCCTTACTTGTTTTAGCTACCACCACCATGGCATTCTTAGGCTACAACCAGGTTATAAAAAATGCCAAACCCAGTTCTGCTGCCACATCACTCACGCCACCCAAAAGACAACTTTCTTTTCAGGGTCGATTAAGTGATTCTGGAGGCACCCCCATAAATACTTCTGTTAATGTTAGTTTTAAGCTTTGGAACAACATCAGTGCCGGATCTCAACTTTATACAACTGGCACTTGTTCTGTTACCCCAGACGCCGAAGGAATTTTTAATACCTTAATTGGTGACGGAGTCTGTGGTAGTGAAATTTCCCAATCAGTTTTTGCTGACAACCGCGATGTCTACTTAGAAGTAATTGTCGGTGCCGAAACCCTTACCCCCCGTCAACAAATTGCAACGGTCGGTTATGCCCTCAACTCCGAAACCCTCCAGGGGTACCCTGCTTCTAGTGCAGCAACTATTAATACTGTTCCCGTTGTCGACAACTCTGGCAACATTAATATTGCTGCCACCTCCCCTTCCATAATCTCTACATCCGGCAACTTTAATATCAATGGTCAATCCCTTTCACTCACTACCGCTACCAACTCTGGTGGCGACATCGTCCTTCAACCAGACTCACTCGCCTCCGGACAAATTTTGGCAATTGGTGGAACCACCACCGAAGACTCTTTCCGAGTAACCAACGCCAACTTAACAAGTGGTTCCTTAATTTCTGGATACATAGGCAACAATACTGCCACGGGTAGCGGAAACTTATTAATGCTTTCCTCTGGCGCTACCGAGTCCTCTCGTTTTCGAGTTACTGCCGACGGCAGAACTACCATTTCTACCGCCACCGCCTCTGCAAACACCGCAGCTTTAATTGTTGATCAAAATGGAACTGGAAATATTTTTTCAGCTTCGTCTTCTGGAATAAACAAATTTAATATCAATAACTCCGGAATTATAAACACCATCGATGGCGTCGGTCATGTTATTGACGATATCACTGGCGATCTTAGTTTGGACTCACTTGGCGGTGACTTATTACTAGGCACTGGTGACAATCTCCAAATTACTGCCGCCAGCAATCTTATATTTGGTGGTACCACTTCCCTTGCCGAAACAACTTCAGCTGTCGACAGTGGTGCATTTTTAGTAGGTGTCTTTGATGAATTTGCTAATAGTAACAGTACAAATGTTCAAGATGTCCTAGATGACTTGGACGCAGCCATTGGTGCCGGATCCGGACCATTCGCAGAAGGTGCGGGCATAATTTATCCCAAAAACTCCACCCTCGATTTTTTTATCGGTGGTCAATCAACAGCATCGGCAAAATTTGCAATACTAAATACAAACTCGGGAACACCAACCGCCACAATTTCTGGAACCACAAGTAACGCAGCACTGTTTTACGATGGTAATGGTAATATCTCTACCACCAACCGCCGCAGTTTGGTTCTAGGAAACTCATCAACCTACAACTCAACTGGAAACATTTTACTTAACCCAAACGGTGTTGGTAATATTGGAATAGGAACCACACTCCCAAGCAACTTGCTGACTTTAGGTTCTTACAACGCAGCAACCAGCAACTCACAAAAACAAGGATTATTTTCTACAGACAACAACCTATTGGCTCAACTAGATGGAGGTTTGTATTTTGGAAAAACAGGCATCACAGAAAATCAATGGAGTCTTAGTAGTCATGGTACAAATTGGACAGCAGACCCTTTCTTTAATGACAACTTAACATCAGTTTCTATGTCATCAAATGGAGAATACCAAGCGGCAGTATCTACAAACGCAAATTATATATGGGTATCAAGTGACTACGGCAAAAACTGGAACAACCTGTCCACCCCCGCATACTATACCGACATCGCTATGAGCTCAGATGGAAAAATAATGGCCGCCACCGCCAATAACAGTGACAATATTTACGTCTCTACCGACTATGGTGAAAATTGGACCACCAAAGCCTCAGCTCGCTCCTGGTCATCAGTCACCATGAGCTCGGATGGAAAAATAATGACCGCCACAGATGACGATGAGGGCGGAGCTAGTGCTGACATCTACATCTCAAAAGACTATGGCAATACTTGGACAGCTGCAGGTCAAACCGGGACTCATGTATGGTCCGATGTTGCCATGAGCTCGGATGGAAAAATAATGACTGCTGTTAGCAGTACTAGTGACTATATCTACGTTTCGTATGATTATGGCGCTAGCTGGACAACCAAAGATAGCACCAGAAATTGGAATGGTATTGCCATGAGCTCGGATGGAAAAATTCAGGCTGCTACAAATAACGGTGGCTATATTTACATTTCTACCAACTACGGTGATACATGGAGCACCACTGGAAGTGTTAAAAATTGGACCAAGATTGCTATGTCTACAAATGGAAAAATCATGACTGCCGTGATTAGTGGTGACACTATTTACGCATCAAATAATTACGGTACAACCTGGTCAAGCACTGGTGCTGTCAAAACCTGGAATGGCATTGCCATGAGTTCTGATGGAAAAATCCAACTTGCTTCAGAATATAGCACCACAGTCTATCACTCCACTGCCAACTCCTACATCGACTCGGGTAATGTTGGTATTGGCACACAAGGACCAGATGCAAAACTAGATAGTTTAGCAACAACAGGAGAACAACTGCGTTTAACTTATACAGATGCGTCAGCTTACACCGGTTTTACAGTCGACAGCACGGGAGACTTAACAATCGATGCTACTGGAAGCGATATAAACTTTGCTTCTGGTGATAATTTAAATTTAACTTCTGCCTCCGATTTAATTTTTGGCACCACCACTTCCCTTGCCGAAACTACTTCTGCGGTTGACAGTGGTGCATATCTAGTGGGAACTTTTGACGAATTCGCAAACAGCAATAGCAGCAATGTTCAAGCAGTCCTAAATGACCTTGACGGCGCTATTGACGCTGTATCGGCTAGTAGTATTTGGCTACAAAATACTGGTGCAATATATTCCAAAAACAACACCACAGATTTTTTAATTGGCGCCCAAAGTACTGGCTCTGCCAAATTTTCCGTTCTTAATATCAACACTGGAACTCCTGTCGCTTCTATCTCTAGCGGTCTTTCTGGAGTCAGTAGTTTTTTAACCGCAACAGGCATACTGGCAACTACTAACAACCAAACCTTAACCATTGGCAACAGCACCACTGGTAATATAGCTCTCGGTACTGGTACCAAAGACCTAAGTATTGATAGTAATACCTGGGATGTTACGGGTGCGGGTGTCGCCTCTGGACTTACCGGCATTACTTCATCAGGAACAATACGTTTTACGGGACTATCAGCAAGCGCTGCCGTTTATACCGACGGTAGTTCAAACCTAACCTCAATTGCTCCTGCCACGGGCGTACTTGGATTTTGGCAACGCAACTCTGGCGTTATTGCCCCGTGGGCTATTACTGACTCTATAAATATCGGTGCTACAGCCACAGCTTCAGCGCTTGTACATCTAGGCGGAACAAGTGGTGAAAGATCTTTCTTTTTAGAGCCCGTCGCAATTGGTTTTAATTCCGCAATTACAAATCCTGGCACAGGCGGAGGTCTTACAGCACTTCAAGTCGATGGCGATATTCTTCCAGGGGCAGACGACGACGCCTTTTTGGGCAGAGCGGGTACAGCTTGGAACAGATTGTATTTAAATAATGGTATCAGCAATACTGCTGGTACTGAGCAAGTAAGCATTCTCAATCGCCAGCTAACTGGAGGTCAATGGAATGCAACTACTACTCTAAGAGTTGGCGACACTACCGCCAGCATGCCAACTGGCAAAGAGTTTTATGTTGTGGGAGACGCTTCTGTATCAGCTACCTTATTTATTGGTGGAACAACTGACCTACTTGGAAACGTTACCATTGGCAACGGTACAGGCAAATTAGATGTAGGTACTGTCGACCCTCCTTACACCATCAACGGCGAAAAATACGCTACATATCTCTCAGGTATGATTGGCGTCAAAGAAGAAGTTACTGGTAATATTGTTACCGATGAATACTTACCAAATGTTGGTTATCGCAAAACAATAAATTTTAATAGTCTAGCAAAAGGAAGTGATCTTTGGCTCTTTGGCAAAACTACCAATCTCAAACAAAATCTCTCTCGCATGTCTGTATTGCTCACACCACAAAGTCAATCCAAAGTTTGGTACACCACCAACACAGAAACTAATACCCTCCAAATATATTCTAGTTCTCCTACTCAAATTTCTTATCGCCTCACCGCTCCGCGCTTTGATGACAGCTCTTGGACCAATACCAGAACTGCAGGAGCAGAAGGATTTATTATCAATGATGATGACATTATTATTAATCAAAACAATCAAAACGAATCATTATCTTACTCAGCAGACATCAATAATATAGACGGAACATACAAGCTATTTATAAATCAGGTAGAAAAACAAGAGATTGCTAATTATTCCAACTCTTTAATCGCCAATTTAAAGACAGGGTTAGCAGTTATAAGCACTTTAGTCGCCGACAATCTAACAATAAATAGTAAACTCATTAGTCCCCTTGCTGACATTGAAAATCTAAATTCTGTAAATGCCACCATCTCTGGCACTTTATTTGCTGACAACATCAAAGGCAAAACTGTCGACAAGCTCAACGAACAACTAGGACTACTAGAAGAAAAATACTCTACCGCCTCTGCCATCCTTTCGTCTCTCCAATCCCAATACGCCACTTACTCCGCAAATCTTTTGGAACCACTTCAACTCTCCCCACTTTCAACCACTTCCGCAACCTTACCAGAAGACCTTGCCCTAAACACACTAACTTCTAGCACCATAATTACCGATGATCTTTTAGCAAACGGCTCAATCTTTGCCAAATCTATAAACTCCTTTGACACCGACCTCTTTATTCAACCAGGTGGCGACAAATCCATTCACCTCTTAGCCAACCTCATGACTCTCTACCCCAATGGTCAAGTAGCTATCACCGGAGATCTCTTGGTTACAGGAAATATTTTTGCTAATAATTTGGATACCAGAACCGCAACCGTTTCTGGCAGTTTAGCTATCGGTACAAGCTCCATAGATGCCTCAGGTTCAGCCAACTTTGGCGAAGTTACCACCAACGGACTAATTATTGCTGCTGGAGAAGACCTTGCTGCTACGATCTCAGGCCAAACCAATTCAAACTCTACTATTGGCACTGCCAGTATCGCCACCAGCTCGTCCGAAATCACCATCGTCAACAACAAAATAAACACCAACACCCTTATTTACATCACTCCCATCTCCGATACCGCCAATCAGGTTTTGTACGTCAAATCCAAAAACAGTTGTGACATTATTAGCGATCTTTGCACCCCCTCCTTTACCGTTGCTGTTCCCCAACCAGTCACCACTCAAACCTCCTTTAATTACTGGCTCGTCCAAACAAAATAATTAACTGTAAAATAAAACTACAACAAAATAATAAATGCGATACCAAAAATTAAAAACCAATTCTGGTTTTACCCTTACAGAAGTTTTAATTGTAATTACTCTTCTTGTAATTCTGTCTTTAGGTGTTTTACTTACCATGGACCCAATTACTCAATTTTTCCGCGGCTACGACACTGTTCGCAAATCCGATCTCCAAAAACTAAAAACCGCCTACGAAAATTACTATACCGATCACGATTGCTACCCACCAGACACTGTACTCTCTCAGTGTGGATCTGGTGCACTTGAACCATATCTGGACAAAATCCCCTGTGACCCAAACACCAAAGAGGCCTACACTGTCTACACCCTTCCCGATGGCAGTAGCTGCAACCAAAAATATGCCATCTACGCCGAACTAAACAATAGTAACGATGTCCAAAGTGACGATATAACCTACTGCTATGGCACCATAGCTGTAGCCTCCACCGACATGAATAACGTTGATATTATCCGTGGCTGCAGCGGCAATCAACTCTGCCAAACTATTTATGGTTGTCGCAGTGGTGCCTGCGTCGTAATAGCTGAAGATAGTGTCCCCACGTGTAGCCCTAATTCCTGCGATCCTACCTGTGGAGTTGACTGTAGTAAAAAAAATCGTCGCGGAGCCTACACTAACGAGTGCCGAGCATTTTAGACTTTATCTTATCCAAACCTTCATTGTTGGCAACAGACATACACAGAATATTTATTTTTTTCTTTTTAAAATAATCAACAATCTCTTGTTGTTTATCTTCATCTATCAAGTCAATTTTACTGAGAACTACAATTTCTTTCTTTTTTCCTAAACCTTCACCGAAGCTTTTTAGTTCATTTCTAATTACCTTGTAGTTTTCAAATATTTTTTCCGCATCCATAGGCACAGCAGACACCAAGTGCACCAACACTTTTGTTCTCTCAATGTGTTTTAAAAACTGAACACCAAGCCCTTTACCTTCACTTGCCCCCTCAATTAGACCAGGTATATCCGCAATTACCAAAGATTTTTCTTTATAATCCATTACCCCCAAATTTGGTTCTAAAGTTGTAAACTCGTAGTCTGCTACCTTTGGTTTTGCTTTTGTAATTGCCGACAGCAAGGTCGATTTTCCAGCATTTGGCAAACCAACCAAACCAACATCAGCTAATAATTTCAATTCCATTGCTACCTCAAACTCTTCACCAGGAAATCCGTCCTCAGCTGTCATCGGTGTAGTGTTACGTGAACTTTTGAAGTGGACATTACCCCTACCCCCCTTACCTCCCTTTGCGACCAATACCCTCATCCCTGGCTTATCAAAATCAATAATCGACAAGTCCATAGCTCTGCCATCCAAGGCCTTTAGCTTCAATAAAGTGCCCATTGGAACTTTCACCACCAAATCTTCTCCTTTTAAACCAAACATTTTCTTCCCTAAACCATTCTTACCATTCTCCGCCCAAAGTTTTTGATTTCGATTAAAACTAGATAAAGTATTCAAATTGGTATCCGTTTCTACATAAACACTTCCACCTCTACCCCCATCACCACCATCTGGTCCACCTTTAGGAATAAATCTTTCACGCCTAAAACTAGTAGAGCCATTGCCACCTTTTCCCGCTTTTATCGATACTTTTACGTAATCTAACATACCCCTATTCTATCATCTGCATGCCTACAAACTTTATGAATCCCTATACACCGTCATTGCGAGGCTCGACTTTAGATCGGCCGAAGCAATCCATCCCCATTCTGTAAACTGTGAACTGTGAACTGTGATCCGTGAACTGTGAACTCTATCCTTTTACCACAAATAGTAAACTACCGATACAGCTTTGGCGACCTCAAAGCTAGATCCTACCACTCCATCCTTCTCAGCTACCTTGGTAGTTGTCGATGAATTTCCAGACGATGCCTGCTGTACCGAAGCTACTTTCTTAAACATTTTATTCTTCAACTTAGCCATAAATTTGGCATTAACGTCTGCCTCTTCCAAAGCTTTGAGTAAGGCACTATTTTCCAACTCTTGCTGATTACTTACTTCTACTACTGGCTGAGAAACTATCGAAGCACCGGCAGAATAAACTTTTACAATCAAACTATTTAAGTTAGCTACTTCCGAAGTTTCACCAGAAATAGCTACTGTAGCCGAATACCCCTTGGCGCCGCTAACTACGGCTGCCAAAGGCGTAATTTGTACTTGAGATTGAGCCAAACTTTTTTCGGTTACCCCGTTTGTTACCATCCCCAAACGCACAGCGGCAATTTTGGCTCTCAATGCTAGCTCTGTTTTGTCTACAGTGTCACCAGTTTCTACAATTGTTGCCGAAATTTTTGCCAAAGTTGCCGGCACAGTCACCTTTCCACTTCCGGTTACAGTAACTACCAAAGGATTAGAAATATATCTCCAAATAAAAAACAAAACCACAACTGTAATAAATCCCAAAATTGACTTCTTTGTATTATCCATATATCCATAATAATTGCCTCTACACATATAGTCAACAACATGCTTAAATTAAATGGTGAAAGTTCGATTTTTAAGAACTATTTTGGCTATTGTTTTTGTTACTGGTATTACTGGTGCATCGTTTTATATTTCTCGTCAACTTTCCTCCTCTCGCAGTGTTGCTCTAAATGCACCCGACAGCAAGCCACAAGCTATGATGACCGATGGTGGTGACTCTGGCGGTTCTGGTGGTGGCGGCAGCACAACAACTACAGGTAACAGTGATGAAGATATAGAAGCTATAAGAGCAGCAAGAAGAACAAGAACAAATACTCCCACACCAACTGCGCTTCCAAGAGATCAAAGAGATGATACAACTCCCACAATGTCTGTTCCACCTGCTCCCCCCAGTACTCCAACAACAACCACTTACCGATCAGGAACTGCCAATAACACCCCAACACCAACAAATTCCCCAACTCCCACAAAAATTCCTACTGGTGAATTTGGCTCTGACGCTTCTGATTACATGAGCCAAGCTGAGTTTGCCAAAGAAAAATGTGGAGACGGAAGAGGACCTGTTGCCGGTACGTATTGTTCGGGAGGTAGACGCTTTGTAGTAGACCTACCCGACACTAAAAGAGCCTACCTAGATTATGTCTACGGAAAAGTTGACCCTGCCACAGGTCTAAGAACTGGTGGTGGTGGTGTTGCAGATATTACCTCTGAAAAAATCAGCGGCATGACTATCGAAGAGCTCCTTGCTAGCAACAATTCATCGTCTACCTACAATAATTGCGCTACAAGCGACAATTTATGCAGACAAAATGCAGTAAATACTGCCATCAAAGATTTATTAGCAGACAACATAATACTAGGAGCCGATCAAAGTGAACTTCTAACTAAAATTTCTCAAAACAAAGCGGCAGAATTAGCAATAACCAACCAGCAAAAAGCCAAAGAAATATATGGATCAGATTTAACAACAGCTTTACTAAACCAAGGCTTCACTCAACAAGAAGTAACCAAGGTAGTTCAAAAAAGTGTTGCTCTCTCTATGTACACCGATACTTCTGTAACTACGGAAGAGCTTATAAACGAATACTGTAGTGCCGGGCCAAAGCCCTCAATCTCTGTAAAAGAATGTTCAAAAGACATCAGAGAGTCTCCAGACCCCCGAACCGAAGTCCTCCGCCTCGCCAACATTGACCCTGCCTCCATAACTTCACTCAAAAAAAGTTTACAAGACAACAAAGACTATCAAGCCAAAATCCAAAAAAATACAGATCTTTATCTTTCATCAAAATCAGACTCTGAGTTGTCAGTAGCTGCCTGCGCAAACAGTAAAGACAAAAAAACCTGTCAAAACGATTTTACTAGGGATAGTCTAATTGCCGATATCCCAAAAGACTCAGACTACTACAAAAACATACAACAACAAAAAATAAGACAGGTTAACTTCGAAATATACTCAACCAGTGGAGATATAAATAAAACTGCCTGTAAAGGTGATTCTACATGTATGCAATGGATTGGTGGAAACGCAAGAGAAGCTGTTCTTGCAACACTTAAAGATGACCCCAAACTCTATCTTCAAGCTCAAATAAATCGCAACGCCTTACTTGAAAACATCTTAGTAGCCAACAATGCTAAACAAGCATGGATAAAAGAAAATGGTACAACCGCTGGTTACAAAGCACCTAATTTTAACGGTCAACCTCTCACCTACTCTGTCAGTGCTCTACAAGAAGCAATATCACTAAATGACAAAACTACCAAAGCTTTAGCTGCTTGGATTCAAGATACAAAATTTACCGACTCAAAAGGCAAACCTCTAAGCCCTCCCCTAAAACCAGATGATTGGGCAAAAGAATTTGGAAAAATAATTAAAACTAACCCCAATTTAATTACCGAGTATTACGACAAATACAATCAAAATCCAAAGTATAAAGTTATCACCGACGCAGGGCTATACAAAATAGACCCCGCCAAAGAACTAAACGCCACTATTATTGTAGACATCAAAGAATCCATTGCCAAAACATCTATTGCTGGGCTAGCTAAGGAAGGTGATGTTTTTACTTGGGAAAAAGCTAGTGAAGAATACAAAAATCTTGCCCGCCAAAAAGCATGTAAGCAAGACAAAACATTGGCTGGTATCTGCTCTCTTGCCTTTTCAGATAGTACAAGTGCAGATCTAGAAGGTACCAACAAACAATATTTAGCAGAGCTAGATAAAAAAATGTTAGCAGTGGATCCAAAGAACAAACTCTCGACCATTGGTAGTAGCTACCTTCAATCTGTTTTTAATGAAAAAACAGGATTAAACACCCCACTTTCTACATCATTCAGTAACATTGCTTCTGTAGACAATCCACTCACCCAAGCCCTATTTCCAGATTTGGTTTCAAAATCCGAAAATTATGCCAACACACAGGATTCAAAAAACCAAATATTTAATCCAAAAAATGGTTTTGGAAATATGGCTGGTACAACAATTAGTGCCCCAAAGTCTGTCAGAGATTCTTTGCCAGAGATTTCAAAATTGACCCCTGAACAAAAGTCACAAATTGCAAATGATTATATTAGCCGTCGTCTGGTAGAAACCACATACAACCGCGGTACTGGAATTGGTGGCGCAATCGCTTCCGCCACTCTCGCCTCCATGGCTTGTTCCCCACTTGGTATTGGTGCCGTTGCTTGTGGTGCCGCCGCCGGTCTTACCGCCGCTCTCGCCAATATTTTCCCAATATTAGGTGACGCAACTCAACTAGAAATAAGCCAGGAACAACAAAAAATAAAAACATTTTTAGGAACAGACAGTGATAAGGTGGCAGGTATTGTTCAATCTCTTTACTCTAACCAAGGTGCTGCTGGTTATACTGCCGACGGCCTAATGCTTGGTGGATCTGTAACTAGAAAAGATAATTCCTATGCTGTTTACAACAGTATTTTACTGTCAAACGCCGAACAAGGATTTGGCTTACAAGATATAAATACAACAGCCTTTCAAAACCAAAACCAACTAAACATCCAAGTTAACAATGATTTCAATGCTTTAGCAGCCACTGAAAACAATATTGCCATAGCCAATCTTATTTCCGCCCCCATTACCGGTGCAGCTGCTGCTTATGTTGGCTCTTTTGTCAATCAAGGTACCCAACAAGGACTAAGGGCAGTTCTTGGAGGTGGTTTTAATCAAGGATTAAAAAACTTTGGTTCCAATATTGGCACAATAGCAACCGTAAAATTCACCAACCTACCAGTTGCTATCAACTTGGGTAACTCAATAATAAACTTGGCCCAAAACGAAGCCCAAATTCAATCTACTCAGAAATTTGTCGACACCTCTCAAGAAAAAGCCCTCCTCCTCTGCCAAATCGAGGGCTGCACAAGCGAACAAATCTCTTCTTTACAAAACGAAGTAAATAAAACAAACGCAGCAGCCGCCCAAGAACAACGTGTTATGGCTTTTGCCACCGATACTTTTATCAACGTTGTTCAAGAAACCGCAGGGTTTAGTATTGAAGCTTTAAACTTTACCAAAAACACCATAGACACCAATAACACTCCCGCAAAAACATTAACCGCAGCAGAAAACCGAGATAGCATCCTTTACACTCAAGTACGAGGACTGGATGCCGAACTCGCAAGGTTAGGAATAAGCAGAGATACCCTACTAGGTATAGTCAAAAAATCAGATCTCTCCAACAACACAACATCAAAAACACCTAGTATGACAGCCGGGGAAATAATCGAGAACGTAAAACTTGCAAAAGAACTTGGAATAGACGTACAAGGTATGAGTGCCGAACAAATCGAGCTAGCAAATAACTACAAAATCGAACTAGACAATTTTGATAAACAAGCAAAAATTACCAGTGAAGAATTAAAAAGATTAGGATCTGTTTCTGAAACTTTTTTTAATGAAGAAATTTCTCTACAACGCAGACAAATAATAGATGCATACGAGATTGAGTTACAAAAACTGTCCCAAGCCAACTTACAATCTTTAAAACCAGCTGACACAACAAATGAAACCGCTTACACCCCTCCCCCCTCCGATCCAATCACCAATATCGCCACCATACCTCAACCAGCAAATACCGGTGTTGTTTTTCAAAATCAAAAAGGTCAATACCTAGGAGCAGATCGCACAACTTGGCATAACACTATTGAAAATGCAGGTATTTTTCACCCTGATGAGGTTTCAAATTCAACAAAGTGGAGTGAGCCCCCAGCAACCTTTACTGTTGCAGAGCTAAACACCTCCACACTAAAACCACAAAATGCTGCAGGCCAAAAACCAATCAAAATATCAAGATTAGCACTTAACACATTCAACTCATCCCCCGCTCTACCAACAAAAGGTGATGTCTTTGATATAAAAATAGACCCTGCTACATATGGAACAGGGAGAATAACTTCAAACAAAATCACAAACAACATAGACACCCTACTCAACAGAGCAAAAACACTAGGGATAATCACTGAAGCATATAGCGGAAAACCACTTCCACAAATTTTAGAAGAAATAAAAATTAAGAATAATGGAACGGTTCCAGAAGATGTATTAGCAGAAACAGGTGCAACAAAAAATCCAAGTAATGCTTTTACATACCAAGTTGCATCACTAAGGAAAAAGGCCCAAGAACTAGGGATTGATATATATGTAAAAAATGAACTTTACAGAACCAAAACAGCAGATTTACAAAATCTTATTCTCAGCAAAGAATCACTAATATCTAAAACTCTTGGTATTCCACAAGAGATCATAAGAGGACTTACCGACACCCCCCCTGATCTAAGACAACTAGAAAAACTAAAAACCGCTTTTAATAGACTAAACTCGGGTGGTTTTACCGTACTTAAAAAAATAAATAGTGATGGAAGCGTAGTCTACTACGATCCTTATAACAAAACCTCAATAACTATCCACCAATCCCAACCAGATGCTGTCGTTTTAAAGATGGCTGCAAAATACAAAGGACTAAAAACAAATGTGGATTTAAACGAAGACATCCGCAATCTCTTCACATCACTCAACCCAAAAATAAAAGAACTAGCGATAATCGAAGCTTATGGTCCAAACAAAAATATGTTATCTGACAAATCTACAACGTTTATTGGTTTGGTTGAATTTTCAGAAAGAGGCATTCTGCAAACAAAACATATTCTAGATTTAGTAGGAGAAGGATTTGGACAATTTATTATTGAGTCAGAATATCCAAGCACATACAGTTCCATAGCTGAAAAAGTTGATATTATTAACAATCCAAACACTACCTTAGATCAAAAAATAAAACTTATAGATATTGCATATCAAGAGGCAAAAACTACCATAGAAAAAAGTGATCAATTCAAACAAGTAGCAACTCCCAACAACCCCACTCCTCCCACTATTATCATCAAAGAAAGGCTTCCTATTCTCGGCACCGACCGCCTAACCGCTCAGTACTTACAAGAACAATCTGATATTGGCGGAAGAGTTACTGTGGAGGTCATAAATGAAATCAAAAAAGGTAATACAAAAGTAGACTCTGCTGCCATAGAAGCCAGAATGCAAGCTGAATTAATCGAAAGATATAAGGACTTTGGTTTAGAATTTAAAGAAGGCTCCCTCTTCCCCGGTAACTATACCGAACGCAGTTTAGCTGTTAACATCCAAAAAATAATCAATGCTTTTGTACACCCTAACACTCCAGAATCTGACGCCAGAATTGCAAAACTAATAAACGTTTCTCCAGTTGATCTAGCAGACGACACAGGACCAAGAAACAGACCACAAAAAAATACCCTTTTAAACAAAATACTAGATATTTATGAAAGAAGAGCGCCAGGCGTAGAACTAAGAGATGATGTTGGGCTTTGGGAAAGACTCTCCACCCGCTTTTTAAATATTACAGAAGCAGGAAACATACCAGATATAGGCGTAATTGATATAGCAAGACTTAGACCACACGAATCAACATATGTCGGAAGAACCGTAGACGCGTTAACAGCGTATATCAAACTTGGCATACACTTAGATCCAGTTACAATAACAGAGTATAGAGGACACATTTTCACTGTTGATGGTGCAAATAGAATTATTGCATTACTAAGGTCTGGGCAAAATGAAGTTGAATTTATTTTTAAACCGTTTTCTGAAATTGATCCAAAAATGCAACGATCACTTATTTGGAATGAAACTCGCGGTGCATCAGAACCAAACACAAAAAACGTAGATCTACCACCAGAAACTTATTTAAACGAGAGTCTTAAGTTGAATTTATTTGCCGCAAATATTCCAAACAAAATAAGACCAATAAATACCAAGCAAGTTTTTTACACACAAGAAGAAATAGCATCCATTATTGGACAGCAAATAGATACACAAAATATTAATATTGATAGTTTAAACAATCCAGATCTAATAATTGTATCTGGAGACAGTACAACATTTGAGTACAGATCGATTAAAAGTAGCAATACAACTCAAATATCTCAAGATTCTGCAGAATACAAAATTCTACAACTAGCTAAAGAATTAAGAGTAAACTACTCTGGTCAAAAAATGTCAGATATTATTTCATCCATAAACGAAACTATAGCTAAACTATCAGATGGTGAAAAATTTATAGCTGAGATACAGGCACAGCTTAATTCTTATAGTGAAGAAATGGCATTAATAGGAAATGGTGCCCGAAGCACTCGCCCAGCAGACACGACACCGGCAACAAACAAACAACAAGCCCCCCAACCAAATCGAGATATTGCCAATGCTATTCTAAAATATCTAAACGAAAACATAGATAAGTACACTCCTCTACCAAACGGTAAACCTGTAAGCACAAATCCAATTAAACTAATTGTTACTGACATTATCGATCTCAGAAACGACACGGCTCCTGCCTCAGACATAGCACCAGCCACAGACATTGTCCCAGACACAAACCCTGCTCCCAAAGACACAACAACTACTACTCCCCCAGCTGAAAAAAATAAAACATTAAACAATGCAGATGAAGCAGTCATAGCAAGACTAGAAAGTTTAGCTAAAAACAAAGACCCTCAAGAAATAAAAAATGTCCTAGAAACCGCCAACATTCTTCTAAATAAATTGAACGAACTAAATCTAACCCCAGAACAAATGACCGAATACAAAGCAAGGTTGGAAAAAATATCTAGTGATTTAGCTACTGTTATAGCCACGAACACCAAACCATCTAAAACTACACCACCAGAACCAGGCACTCCAAACACCAATCCTCCAGTCAAAAAAATAGATTTCAGCAAGCCTTTAACTATTGAAGATATTAGAGTAATTGCCCCAGATTACACAGACACTATCACGGATGCTGACCTAGTAACAATTAACCGCCAACTTGACAACTACTTTATCGATGGTGGTGGTAAGGTCAGTACTATGCTAGATAGTAAAACAAAAACACCAGGAAATTCTGGACAGATTTACCCAGACGATATTCATCCAGTCCTGGAGCATTTGTTAAATCTAAATAACCCATTAAACGACAACATAAAACACTCTGGCAAAAATCTTAAAGAAATTTTTATAGAGCTCCAGAATAAAACCGACAAACCAAATCCTGCACCAGCACCTTCCCCCACCAACCCCAAGAGTATTTTGGAAGGTATTAAGGAGTGGTTCAAAAAAACTTCAACCACAAAAACTAGTTCTGCAAAAACTAAAGTGGATGTAAGTAATACCAAGGTCTACTTGGTAGCAGCAATAGATCTGGCAATGGGTGCAGCTGCTTCTGTTTTTTGGACACTAGGAATAGTCGCCCAACAAAACGGAGTCCAAGCCACTATCACCCCAACCCCAACAACCATTTCAACCACCATAACCGCCGCCCCCACAAACACATCCATAGCACCTACCATCTCCCTCACCCCAACTCCCACAGTTACAGTCACTTTACCAACCAACACCCCCACCCCAGAACCAAATAATGAGGCAATAGAACCAGGTAAAGCAAAATTCTCACAAACTGATAGTGAATGGAATGGAATCACAACACCTTATGGGTACAGTGAAGCCAAAAACGCCGCATGCGGACCGATAGCGGTAGCCAATATTCTCTGTTTACACTCACCTCTTGAATGTCCAACAAACCCGCAAGATGTTATGAATATAGCAAAAGACAATACTACCCAATTAGATTGGCAAGAAAACAACGGTCTTTCAAACGCAAAAACAATGGTAAATATCCTCGTTAATAAATACAGCTATGAAATAGTAGATCAACCAGGAAAAGATAAGGACATAACGTTTAGGGGTGGAATCCAATTTGGACTACCAACGATCATGAAACCAACGGATATTTTGTGGATTGGAAGCGAAAGTGTAGACGGAATTAGCCACCATACCTTTTTTGATGGATATACTACAGACTTAACCGACGGAAAAGCAGTTTACAATTTAGTCGATAGATACGAACAATGGGGTGAAGGCGCAAAATGCAAAGCTAATAATGACAAATATTTTGATTGTGTTAATCCAACCAATGGATACAAATTCCAAATCGAAGCAAACAATCAAGATCTGTATATATTAAGACCACCAACACCATAAATTAAAAATCAATTACAATAAATATATGCCCAACCCAAGCGTTTCCACACCAAACATATCCACTTCTCTCCCCAAACCCAAAAGTAAAATAAAATCCTTCTTTAAACTTTTAGGAATCTTAATTGTTTTTGTTTTGGTCTATGTTCTTGCCATTATTTTTAGCAACATCCTAGGTCGCATTAGTGAAAACATTCGCCTCTCTGGCGTCAATGTTCTCTTTGATCCCCTTATTACCGTAGCCTACTTGGCTGTCTTTTTTTCTGTTTCTCATTACTACTCTCTCACCAAAAAACAAGCATACCTCTATCTTTTGCTTTCTCTTTTTCTTTCCTTTACCATCAACTTTGTCGAAGGTTCTTTTGTCCTTGTCCTCCTCGCCCCAACTCTAAGAAAATTTAAACTGATTGAAGAAGCTGGCGTATAGTTTACAGATAAAGGTTCACAGATCACAGTTAATACAACACTATGAATCAATTTGAAGAGTTAAAAGTATGGCAACTTGCTCATAAATTTGTCCTAGATGTTTATGTCATTCTCAACAAAATCCCAAGTGAAGAAAAACGTGCACTACTTGACCAACTAAGAAGGTCCGCAATATCAATACCTGCCAATATAGTAGAAGGCAGTGAGCGTAAAACTAACAAAGAGTTTGTGCAATTTTTATATGTTTCCAAAGGCTCACTAGCTGAAAGCAGATATTATCTAATTTTAGCAAGAGATTTGAAATATATTTCAAAGGCAGAATATCAAAATCTAATTGAACAAGCAATAGTCATAAGTAAAATGACTATGTCGTTAATAAAATATCTAAAATCAACGTCAAAAACTTAACTCTACAATCTCTCTAATCTGTAAACTGTGAACCGTAAACTGTAATCTGTGAACTCTGAACTGTGAACTGTGAACTGTGAACTGTGAACCATCATCTCATCGCCGCAACTGGGTCAGCATTCCCCTTGCCTGTTCTGATCTCAAAGTGTAAGTGAGTACCTGTACTTCTACCTGTGCTTCCCATATCACCAATCTTATCTCCACGCTTAACAGTTTGGCCAGAAACAACAGCGATCTTCGACATGTGTGCGTACAAAGTCTTGTAACCATTACCATGATCAAGCACCACCCTATTACCATATCCAGTATTGTCTGGCCAGCCGGCAACTATAACGGTTCCGGCGTCAGCAGCCAAAATAGGACCACCAGAGTGGTTAGCAATATCTACCCCTTTGTGCCAAGGTTTGTAATACTGGGTAATTGTCCCCGCTGCAGGCCACAACCACTTCCCGGTTGCCGAAATATTCCCGGCATTTGGTGTCAGTATGTTAGCAAGGTTACTCCTAGGTGACAAAATTGGCTCATCCGGCATTTCACCATCGGGAACGGTAATCTGCTGACCAATAGCCAAAGCAAAAGTTTCATCATTACTAAATTCATTAAAAGGAAAGTCTACAATCGCCTGAGCAGACACGTTGTACTTTTTTGCAATTGAATAAATTGTTTCTCCATTTTTTACAACGTGTACCACACCCGTAACTGGAGGAATTTTCAAAGTAACACCAGGTTTTAATCTTTTTTCGTTAACATCTTTGTTTAACCACTTTATAGAATCAGTGTCTACCCCGAATTTTTTAGCAATTGTCGACAGTGTGTCACCATCTTCTACCGGATAGTTCAACACTTCTGCCCTTGGCTTATCCGAAACTTGTGTCAGTGGATCTATCTCCACTGTTCCGTCGGAAAGTGTAAATTCATCTATCCCTCCACCCGTTCCCAAACCCTCCTGAGCAAAAGCAAATTTATTACCCAATCCACCAGAAATTACCGCCTGTGCCTGCAAATCATTAACCACCAGCGATGGTCCAAAAACAACACTTAACACCAAAACCGTAATTACAATAAGATTCACAATCAACTGTGCATTCTTTCCTCGTTGTACATAAAGCTTTCCTACAATTACAGATTTATAAGACTCAAAGGAAGCAAACTTTGGACTAAGATAATCCGCCACAATATGCAAAAACAACACTCGCAAAAACAACCAAAAATCTTTTACCCAATCGTTAAAAAATTGTTTTAATCTCATTAACAATCCTCATTTTATCACCCAAAGCTTCCACACTCCCCTCCCTCTACGATCAACAATCTACAATCTACGATCTTATATAATATCTCGAACGCACATTTCCACCTCAAAAGGAGTATCATGTCAAAAAATACACTTCTACTGAACACAGAAAATCCTACTGTAACTCTAAAACCGGGTGACTGTTTTCATCTTACAAACAACAAAAAACTGAAAGAAAAACACCTCATTCTTCTTACAAACCATCAAAAAAGCAAGATTCACATCAAAATTGACTTCACTAGCGACGGCAAATACGTATACGTAACCGACAAAGAAGGGGGCGTACTCGTAAACCACAGCAATAGCGGCCTGCCTACCAAAATGGTCAAGGGTTATGTTTATCTCTTTTTGGTTGGCGAATCTTATATTTTTCATCTCCGCCACAACCAAAAATCTTCAGAAGAAAACAAGTACGACCGCATCTTAATTAATTTTGTCGACCACAACAACCTTACCTTGCACCTTATCCCTGCAGGAGAGCAAAATGCCGAATAGGTTTTTTCTGTGCAAGAAAAATGGGTTTCTCAGACTGGCACCAAAAGTTACTTACACTATAACAAACAGTGTTCAACCTCAAGCCATCCAAACCCCCAATCTTATTGTTTTAAGCGACCTACCTGCTGACGATGTCGAGATTATTATTATTGACGATGGTCAAAAGGTTCGTTTTGAAGTAGTGGGAAACTCTCCCGTTCTCAAGCTGAATATAACCAACACAACTCCAAAAGTTCTACCTCTCCGCCGCTTATTCCCATATACGGTCCACGTTGGCGACTATCGCGATCTCTACATTCCCACTCTAAAAGATGGCGTTCTCAGTTTTTGTGTTATTCAAATCAAATACACTACCAATAAAGAACTCCAGCTCAACCTCCTTTAGTCTTTTACCCAAAAGCTCTGACAACCTCAGAGCTTTTTTATCATCAATACACCTCGTCATGATTACCTATTTCTAATAACCATATGTTATTACTATCAATTGCAAACAAAATTCTTATTTTCATATCTACCGATACCGAATACACTTCACCATTACCAACAATTTTATGCAACCTCAAGGACGGATGCGTCAAATTAAAATCCATAAGCTGCATTACTTTTATCACTTTTAGCCGATATCTCTTATTGCCGCGCAGCAAAACATCAAGTTGTCTTATGTATTTTCTTGTTGGTATTATATTCACTTCCCAAGGTTATTTACAAAATCCTCAATCTCTTTTGGCCCCCTCAATGGTTTAATTAAACCCAACTTTTCTTCTCTCTTAGACTCCTCAATTAACGCTCTGTATTTACGTTCCAAAACTATATCTCGTATTGCCGATCTTGCCAAATCACTAAAAGAAGCGTAATCACCACCAGCCACCAAAGCGTCAGCTGCTTCCTTGAGCTTCTTGGGTAAAGATATATTTATTGTTGTAATCATGTATGAATATTACCATTATTTATACAACATGTCAACTATTATAAGCCCAACTGATATAATATAGGTATATATTACGATAATAAGGAGTCTGTAAATTGAAAACTGTTAACGATCCAGACAAAAAACTTGTATTGCAATTTTTTATCTCCATGATTTATAAAGGCTGTTGGCTTGTCATA
>CAYSAM010000008.1:0-1870 GCA_964429015.1 uncultured Pseudomonadales bacterium
TTGGAAATAGTCCAAAAGGGGATAGTGGCTATGCCTACAGCCACTCCCATATATATCAAGACCTTATCTATCGAGTACAAGTCCACAAGATAACCTATAAACACAAAAAGTACGGATATAGAAATATTATTTACAAAAGACTGAATCGATAATATGGTAGCTCGGCTCCCAGAATCAATTTCCAAGTTTATATAGTTATCCAAAATAATATTTTTATAGTTATCAACAATATAAAAGATTACTACCAAGGCCAAGGCAGCCATATTTTTGGTCATCCCCAAAGCTACCAAAACACTAGCCATCGCTATAAAAATAAACAAAAAGGAAAGTCTCCTTTTTAGCTTTTTCTCAAGGAGCGAAGAAAAAGCCGCTGCGGCTCCACTAATCACTGTTATAAAAGCAAAAACCACACCCAAACTCTCAATTCCAAACCCACGGCTAAGTAGGTATGGCTGGTTTACAAGGGTGACAAAAACATACATTGGTATTGCCAATATAATTCCCACTCCAATTAGTTTCAAAACATCAATATTGGCCAAAGATAACCAAAAAGATTTTTTATATTCATTCCACTGGTAGGTAAAGTCATTCTTTTTTAATAAACTCTTTGGTTCTTTTACAGTTGCAAAAATCAATGCCGATATTACTATGGTTAAAGTAATCAAATACCATGGTAGTCGATGATCAACCTTATAAAGCAATGCTCCAGTTAGAGATCCAATTACTGTCGCTGCAGTGCTAATGGCCAAGAATCTACTCTTAAGTTTTAAGTATTCATTCTCTCTACCTAGTTCTTTTAAAGTATCAAAAATAATCGCGTCAGAAGCACCAGATTCAAAGGCGTCGGCAGCTCCAGACAACGCCCAGCCAAAAATAAAAATTGCCGCCCCCGATCCAAAGCTAAGACAAGAAAAAGCAATTATAGAAAGTAGATAAGCAATCATCCTAGAGGACTTTCTCCCCACTATGTCTGCAAATACCCCGGTAGGAATTTCCAAAAGAACTATTACTACAGCAGCAGCTAGTTCCATCATCCCAATTTGAGAATAACTCAAACCAAAGTAAAGCAAATACAAAATTCTAATCGGCGCAATAAATCTAATTCCTAACGCCTTAATAAGGTAAAACTTCCAAATGTTTGATTCAAGTAGTGTTTTCATCCTAATAACAATTGTACTTCAGGGGAAATTAGTTAAGTTTTTTTAAAAAATCTCAATCTTCATAACTTTGCTAAAATATTTTATGAGTGATTTGTTACGGTTGTTGAGATCTGATAAGTTTACAAAAAATAGTACAGTAAAAACTGTTTCTCTGGTTCGTTTTTTTGTCCCGATTTACATACTACATGATCCCTTTGTGGGGTTTGTATTAACGTGTATTGCAGATTACTTTGATGCCTATTTTATAAAACATCGTGAGGGCTATAGTTGGCATGAGTATCACACAATAGATAAAGCTTTAGATTGGGTTAGCTATATTTTTATGTTTATTAGTGGGCTAGTATATGGGGTGGAACAGCAACTAATTTTCTGGATGTTATTTAGATTCGTAGGGCAAGTAATTGTTAGCGCTAGTAAAAAAACAGGATTCTTTATCTTGTTTCCTAACATTTTTGAGTTTGTTTTTGTCTGGTATGTAATTATTGGCGGTTATTTCCACATTAATATTTCAAGTGTTCCGTTTTGGGTTTGGCTCTCTGTGGTAATCTTACTAAAAGAATTGCAAGAGGTATGGATTCATTATTACTGGCCAAATAGGGTAAGGAAGTATGGGTATCCAAAATTTTTACACGCCTTTGGTTACCAGAAAAAACAGGGCTGGAACTAATCTGTATTTAAAGCAACGTTGAATCTATCTAAACTTCTAGTGG
>CAYSAM010000008.1:1970-36929 GCA_964429015.1 uncultured Pseudomonadales bacterium
TCAAGGATTATTATTTCCTCGTTAGAGTCGATAAGTTTTTTCAGTTCATCAGTAGTAATTTGAGGTACTTTTGGTGTATTTAATCCAAACATATTTTATTTATAATTTAATCTTCCTTGTCCGTGTCCTTGCCCAGCACCTTGTTGCTGGTAAAACCTATTCATCGGTCCTCTTTTCATCCAAATATCACTAAGCCCAGTATAGTCCAGGATGTATGCTGCAAAAATTATCGAGGCAGTAAATATCAATGCCACAGATAAAAAGTTTTTTTTGTAAGAAAAGTCATATTTTCTCAGCATCAAAAGACCACCAAACATGCCTACTATTGCAAGTAAAGGAGCCCAAAGAGGGAAGCTATCCAATATTTGTTGCAGCCTCCACTCTCCATTTGGTCCATGCTGCCTCAGAAAAAATATTGATAAATTTGTCAAAAACACAGCAACAATAGTTGAGCTAACAAGTCCTACTAAGCTAAGCAAGGTTCCAATTACAAAGTACCATTTTGGTTTCATTGCAACTTCATTAGAGGTTATTTTTCCCATTACAGAACTCTCTATATTTTTACTTTTAGTTATTTTGTGTTTTTTTTGCATATTTTTTTCATAATTACTTTGGCTCTACTAATTCTGGTGCCAACAGTGGCTGTAGGGATTCTTAAAATATCACTTATTTCCTCGTAAGATTTTTCCTCTAAGTAGTAAAGCGATAATGGTACTTTATATAGCAGTGGCATCTCACCTAGGCAGTCGTGAGCGTGGGACATAATTTCATTTTTTATATATGTCTCTTCCAGATTTACTCCGCTATCGTACTCAATATCAGGGTTCATCGGCCTTTGCCTTTTGTTCTTATTCAAAAAATCCATGGCACTGTTGTGAACTATTCTATATATCCAGCTAGAAAACTTTTTATTTTTATTAAAACTATTTAAGTTTATATATGTCTTAATAAAAGAGTCCTGGACAATATCAGCCCCAGCATCCGCGTCACCCACAATATAAGTAGCGTAGCGCAAAAGCTTGGTCTGATAGCGTCGGATAATTTCTGCAAAAATCTCTTTGTTGCCCCCACAAACAACCTCAACCAGATCTTTGTCGGACATGGTTGAGGTGTTATTCATAGGTATTACAAGTATATTCCCTTAATTATTTACTGTTTCTGCCCATGCCTTTATGCATTCCAGAACCCATTCCAGATCCATTTTGCAATCCCAAGCCAAGTTCAGCTCTAATTTTGTTTGCTTCATCCGTCTTACCAGCCTCTGCTAGTTCGTGAGCTTTAGCAAACTTAGAAAAGTTGCTTGCATTCACCACTTCGGTTACCCTACCCTGTTTATTAGCTAGGGCTTTCCAGGCGTTATAGTCTCCTGTTTCAAAGGCTTTTTCCATTTGCTCGTGCCTCTCTGCAGTGTAGTTTGGTCCTTTAATGTTTGGGTCACCTCTGTAGGCAAGTACTTGTGGTGCTAGGGCAACACCGGTAATAACAAGAGCCAAAGCTCCGAGAATCAATGACTGTTTGGTCATATATTTTTGTTTTAATTACTAACTACAAGTAATACGGCTTTAGTCCCAGTTTTATTTCAAATGGCCAAAAATAGCATCATAAAAAAAAGACCGGGTTTCCCCGGTCACGAATCATGCTACCAATAAATTCCTTTCTAGTCTTTCCAAGGTTACAGAAAATTCCAATATTTCAGTTTTATTTGGACGTATGTAGAAGAGTCTTGAATCAATTTTTACCATGAGGCATGTTTCAAGGCAAAACTCAGCAATAGCTTGCGCCTGGTCACGTGTTTCCGTTGGCAATTTTATTTTTTGAGCTTTAATGAGCCCAGCAAAAACTATCATCAGTGGTCTATCTAGCCACCAGAAACGCACGTGCTCCAAAATCATTCGCCTGGCATGAATAGCAATGATTTCTCGTAGATATTCTTCTGTGTTGGAGTCACACGTAATTTTCATTTACAATGATTCCATTTAAAGACATACTCCCAGCCATTATTTTTTAAATTATCTCTAACTTCTAAAATCTGGCGAGTAACATCTGGATTTGCCGATTCATCTAGTTCAACGGTGGGTAAATAATCGAGCGAAGATATTAAATCTCCAAAACTAAACTTTTCTCTAATACAAACCGAAACGCAAATCAAGGCAATCCATCTTATTCTTTCTACTGCGTCAAATGGCAGCTGAAGGACTCCTGCCTGGTACATATTTTTGAAAACTCCCATTAGCTCCACATCTTGCCACCAGTTAATACCAATATCGTCCTTTTCAATTCTTTTTAGGCATAAAATTACAGACTCTCTCAGAAAAAGCATCTTAACTAAGTCTCGCAAAATAACTGCATTTGTATTCCTTGTCGACAAGCGTGCAAAGTTGCTGTTTGCTATTCCACTAAGAGTGTTACTCATTTCACCTCACAAATATATTTTTTTCAAGTTCCTATCCCATATTATATATCAATCCCAAGCCAAAGAAAAAGCCCCCCTTTCGGAGGACTTTTTCTAAGAGTTTCTTACTCTGTTACTTCTACTTCAGCCTTTTTGGCCTTTTTTGCCTTTTTAGGTGCTTCATCTACAGAAGCAGTTTCTGTGTACTCAACTTTTGGAGTCAAAAGAGTGATTAGCTTGTCTAGTTTATCGCTAATCTTGTCCAATTTCTCGCTTGTGTTGTCTATTGGCTTACCATTACTTTCAAATCTGCGTACAGAAGTTCTGTCTACAGGTCTGTCGTTACCAAATCCACCACCAAAGCCTCTATCTCCACCACCTCTACTATCTCGGAAGCCACCACGGCTACCGCCACGGTCACTACCGCCTTTAGCTTCAAAACACTCACTACAGTAAATTGGCTTGCTGCCATTTGGTCGGAATGGAACTTCACAGTTTTTACCACACTGGTCACAGACGGCACTAAAAAGTTGAGGTCTTTCTCCACCACGGTCATTACCGCCAAAAGAACGACCAGAACTTCTACCACCACCAAAACCTCCACGATCAGAACCTCCTCCTCGGTTAAAATATGTCATATCCTATATTCTACCATACAATTTATTCAAAAAGTGCCCATCTTCAGGCACAAACACATTAAGTGTAAAATATCCTTATGACAATTTATAACTACTGTCCCAAGTGTGGCAAAGAGCTTAATCTTAACAAGTTCAATATCCCCACCTGCGACAAATGCATTCTCTCGTATTATCAAAACTCCAAGCCTACGGTTGGAATTATTCCGGTCAAAAATGGAAAAGTGCTTATCGCAAGGCGTGGTGAAGAGCCTCACAAGGACGAATTGGACATTATTGGAGGATTTCTAAACGATGGTGAGCATCCAATAGATGGTGCCAGGCGTGAAGCCCTCGAGGAAACAAATCTGGTTATCGAACCCACAGAGTTTTTTGATATTACTATTGATAAATACAGCATTGGTAATCACTACACTCTCAATATCTATTATCTTGGTAAGGTTATAAGTGGGGAAATGAAAGTGTTAGATGATGTTGCCTCGTTGGAATGGATGAATATAGAAGAGCTTCCTCTCACCGAAGGCTTCCCAACCACCATCGGAATTTTCAAAAAACTAAAAGAATGGCACAAAAATAACCAAGCTATTTCTTAGCTACTATTATTCCTGTCGATCTGAAACCTTCTAGCTCATCATCACTAAAACCAAAGTCAGTTTGCCATTTACTTTTTAAGTAGGGGATAGTAGAAGATCGCTGAAAGCCCACTGTCATCCCTAGTATTTCAAAAATCTGATCGTATTTTTCAAAGTTTACTGGCGTGTAGTTTTCTTTTACCTCTCTTTGCCAATTGTCTGTGTACATGTACTTAAGTAAAAAGTGATTTACTTGTTTAACGCCGTTCATTTTTCCAAAGTATCTTTCAAAATCATCAATCTGTGGCAGCAATTCTGGCTTTCTCACTTTTTTCAAAATTTCGTCTAGCCAAAGGTCCGATTTTTCGGCATAGCTATAAAGCAGCATATCTCTTATCACTATTTCTCCTCCCGTGTTAAGTAGTTCTCTGGCGTCAGACAACGCTTTAACTACAGACGATATTCCTTCCCCATAACTAAAAAATTCATGGAGGACCGAACAAAACAACACCACATCATATCTTTCCCCATCAGCCAGCTTTTCCCTAAGGTAAACACACTCAAATCGAACATTCTTTCTTTCCTCTACTTTTTGGTTTGCAATGTCTATAAAATCTTGATCCAGGTCAATTCCCAAAAAGTTAATATAGGGGAACATGTCGGCCAAGGCCAAAGTTACAGTGCCATCTGCACAGCCAACATCCAAAACACTCTTTGTACTTTTAGAGATATACTTGGCCACTTTTAATTTTTCCTGCAAGGGTTTGCTCATTCTATCCAAATAGGTAAGTGGATTCTGAATATTATCCATTTATTTTTTAATTGCTAATATTGCCATAAACATGGGGAACTCTTCTCTGGCTCTATTTTCTTGTCTTGCTGCTTTCCCCTCACTTTGTTTACCAGAAGTCCACTCTTCAATTCTTTCAATCAAAAAACCAGATTCAAATAAAAATTTAGAATAATCCTCTAAGGAGTGGTGGTAGGACCAGGTAACTGGTGAGTCAGTCTGCCCAGGGTGGGCATTAATTGGTATTTCCAATGGAGTCAAATATCTATTTATTCTTCGGTACTGCATTTTTTGATTTTTATCTTCTTCCCAGCTACTTTGGCGGGGGATTCGAAAAGCAGGGTGATTAAGAACAACAAGAAACCTGGCACCAGGTACTAGTTTATGAGAAATATTTTTTAGTGCCGCTTGCGGCTCTTTAATATTTTGAAGTGCCAAAATAATTGCAGCTCTGTCAAACTTTTCTTTTGCTGGTATATCTCTTGTTACATCTGAAGTATAGTACTTATGCTTCACATTTTTGTCTCTTCTTTGAGCTTCTTTGATTAGATCCTTACTCCAGTCAACTCCCACATACTCCACCGAACTATCTATGCTTCGCGATAATACTCCCTGTCCACAAGCTATATCCAAAACTCTAGAGTCTTTTTTTATCTCTAGTAGGTCCATGGCTTTAGGCAAAATCACAGTTTGATGAAAAAAGTGCCCCTTATCTCCCACTATCTCACCATACCACTTACTTACTTTTTGCCAAGATGTATCTTTCCTTGCCTCTTCTCCTCTGTTTTTATTTCCAAACATACATGTATTTTCTCATACTTAGTACTTTTATTGACTAATTACCAAATATGAATTAAATTACATTATACCCAAACAAATACCGAAATTATGAATCAAGCCGAGCCTTTAGCTAGTAAAATTCGCCCCAGCAACCTAGATGAATATATTGGCCAAGAACACTTGGTTGGTGAGGGTAAGCCGCTCAGGTTGGCTATTCAAAACAAACTTATTTTTTCCTTTCTGCTTTGGGGTACTCCAGGTACAGGCAAAACCACCATCGCTCGTATTTATGCCGATGCCATTGATGCCGACTTTCACGAGCTCTCTGCTGTTTCCGCTGGCAAAGACGACATTAGAAAAATTGCTAGCACAGACAACAAAACAGATAAGCCAATTGTCTTGTTTTTAGATGAAATTCATCGTTTCAATAAAGCTCAACAAGATTTTCTCTTACCTTTTGTTGAGTCAGGTAGACTTACTCTCATTGGTGCCACTACCGAAAACCCTAGTTTCGAGGTTATTGCTCCGCTACTTTCCCGTTGCCGCGTCTTTGTTCTCAAAGAACTTTTCCCAGAAGACATTAGTAAAATTATTGATCGAGCAATTACTGTCATTGCGAGCGAAGCGAAGCAACCAATACAAATCGATAACGACGTCAAAGAATGGCTCTCAGAGTTCGCCAATGGCGATGCTCGCCAAGCCATTGGCCTTATCGAGTCTACCTACAATCTCTACAAAAACTTAACTATCGACAACTTCAAGTCCGCCATCCAAAACAAATTTTTAAGATTTGATAAAAAAGGTGAAGAACACTACAACCTTATCAGTGCTTTTATCAAATCTATGCGTGCAAGCAACAAGGATGCCGCCATTTACTACCTTGCCCGTCTTGTCGATAGTGGTGAAGATCCTCTTTTTATAGCTCGTCGTATGGTTATATTTGCTAGTGAGGATATTGGGTTGGCCCAGCCCACCGCTCTGGTTGTGGCCAACGCAGTCTTTCAGGCCTGCCAACAAATCGGTTACCCAGAGTGCGCTATAAACTTAGCCCACGGCGCTACTTACCTTGCTGGCTGTGCCAAAAATAGAGCTAGCTACGATGCTCTTAGATCTGCTCAGTCAGATATTAGTAAAACAGGCAACCTACCTATCCCCATGAGCTTACGCAATGCTCCAACAAAATTAATGCAAAAACTAGGTTACGGCAAAGACTACGAAATGTATTCAGACAAATCTCTCCTCCCCGACAAACTCAAAGGTAAAAAATACTATAATAATTAAATATGAATCGTTTATGGAAGTTTTTACCACTCCTTACATTGGTTTTTGTGTTTCTGGTTTACCACAACTACATTCTGGCTCGTAACGCTTTTACCTCTACCAAAAACTCAGTTCTAAGCATAAACATGCAATCATTTCCAACAAGTGTCAAATATTCTAGTGCTGCAAGTTTTTCTTGGAATATATCTTCAACAAAAGATTTCAAAACAAATTTCACCACTATTTTCTATGGCTACATATCAACGCCAAGCGCCCTCACAATAAAAGATTCGCCAAACGCCGTTGGCTATCCATATTTAGTTTCTGATTACCTTGGTGGAACCTACTCGCTTCCTGACACATTTAACGCTAATGTTATTTTTAATAAAATTGGTAGGGTTTGGTATCGAGCCTATGCCAAAGTTGGGGAAGATCATTTGTGGAGTGAAGAAAAATATCTAGACGTCAAACCATGAGTAATAAAAAATTTTCTCTTAGTTTTTTTCTGCTTATTCTAGTTCTAACCTTTTTAGCTACGATACTTATAGGACTTAGGCTTTTTCACAATTAGCAATTTCATAAGTCTTCTGCTAAAATCGAAAAACTATGGACGAAAATAATCAAATTGTCGAAAATTCAAAAATTCAACTTGTTCCCTTTATAGGTCTTAAAGAGGGAGTTATTTTTCCCGAAACAGATGCGGTACTAACTTTTGGTAGACCAGGATCAATTTCTAGCGTAAACACTGCCTTTACAAATTCTCAAGAAGTTTGCTTTGTTTCTCAAAAAGAAACCAAGGGTAATCCTTTAACTTATTCCGATTATTATGGAGTGGGTACTGTTTGCCGCATTCTCAAAACCTTGCCCGTAAATGAAGAACTCCATGCTATTGTCAGAGGGCTATTTAGAGTCATGGTCAAAGAAATTGTGCAGCGTGATGGTCAAATGTGGGCAGTAGTAGAAAATTTGGAAGAAGATTATTCTACAAACAGTACGCTTATAGCACTTTCCAATCGGGCTTTGGCTTTAATAAAACGTGTTACTGAGCTGGGTAAAAACAATATTGAACCAAGTGTCCTAACCAAAATTTTAAACACCTCAGATCCCTTGCAAATTTCATTTCAAATAGCTGCTGTTTTAGATATAAAAAATGAAGATAAACAAAAACTCTTAGAAGAAAATAGCTTAGAACTAAGGCTCACTGCCATAGGTAATTTCCTAAATGAAGAAATAAAGATTTTAGAGCTAGAACGCAAAATTGAAAATAAGACGCAAAAGAAATTTGACGAAAACATGAAGGAGGCAATTCTAAGGGAAAGAATGCGTTCTATTCAAAAAGAGCTAGGTGAGGGTGGTGAAGAAGAAGAAATCGCCGAACTGAGGACAAAACTAAAAAAGGCAAAACTACCCAAAGAGGTTGAGATTAAGGCCAAAAAAGAACTAGACAGACTTGCAAAATTGTCACTACACAACCCCGAAACTTCCTATCTTAGGACTTGGCTAGAAACTGTTTTAGAGCTTCCTTGGAATGTATATACAAAAAGCAATTACTCTTTGGCAAAAGCTGAAAAAATTCTCAACCAAGACCACTATGGTCTAGAAAAAGTCAAAGAAAGAATCTTGGAATATATTTCAGTTCTAAAGCTAAAATCAGAACAAGTCAAAAAAAACAAGAAAAAATCCATAAACGCCCCCACAATTCTCTGTTTTGCCGGACCACCGGGTGTTGGTAAAACTTCGGTGGGTCGCTCCATTGCCAAAGCCATTGGTCGTAAATTTGTCAAAATGTCTCTGGGTGGAGTCAGAGACGAGGCAGAAATAAGAGGCCATAGACGCACTTATGTAGGCGCCTTACCCGGTCGTATAATTCAATCAATCAAAGAGTGTGGTGCAAATAATCCAGTCTTTATGTTGGACGAAATCGACAAGCTGGGTTCAGACTTCAGAGGGGATCCTAGTTCTGCATTGCTAGAGGCACTAGATCCAGAGCAGAACTTTGGTTTTCAAGATCATTATCTAGATTTACCATACGATCTTTCCCAGGTCCTATTTATTACAACAGCAAACGTTCTAGATACTATCCCTTCAGCTCTTAGAGATCGTTTAGAAGTTATTGAATTTACCGGTTATACCGAAGAAGAAAAATTTCATATTGCCAAAAAATACTTACTCAAAAAACAATCAGAAGCAAACGCTATCGAATCAGAAGACTTTGTTTTTGGTGTTTCTATAATCAAGTATCTTGTACGTTTCTACACAAGAGAAGCTGGTGTTCGCAATTTGGAACGCCAAGTAGCAGCAATTATGCGCAAAATTGCCAAACAAAAAGCATCTGGTAAAGAACTTCCCATCGATATCACCAAGGAAAAAATCCACAAATATTTAGGACCAATTATTTATAATCACACTCTAGCGGAGGACAAAGATCAGATCGGTTTAGTTACTGGTCTTGCTTACACCAAAGTTGGTGGTGACATTCTCTTTATCGAAGTTGCAAATATGTCAGGTGTCGGCAAAATAACTCTTACTGGTCAACTAGGTGACGTTATGAAAGAATCAGCCAAAGCAGCCTATTCTTACGTCCGTTCTCACAGTGATCAGCTAGGCATCAAGGCAGACAAAATCAGCAAAACAGACATTCACATTCACGTCCCGGAGGGTGCAGTACCCAAAGATGGTCCTAGTGCTGGTTTGGCTATTACTACCGCTATAATCTCCTCCTTTACAGGCAAGCCAGTTCCAAAAGATCTAGCCATGACAGGTGAAGTTACCCTTCGAGGTCGTGCCTTAGAAATAGGTGGGGTCAGGGAGAAAGTTGTGGCTGCACACAGAGCAGGCATAAAACATGTTATTTTGCCATACGATAACGAAAAAAACTTGGTCGATCTACCAGAAAAAGTCCGCAAAGACCTCAAGTTCGACTTTGTCAAAAACATGGACGAAGTCGTCTCTATCGTTTTTGGTAAATAATATTTTGGTTGACATTAGGGAAAATAAAACCTATAATCTCAGAAAAGCAAATTTAAAAAGAGGTGCCAATATGGAGTATATGGTTAGACGGGTAATTATCTGTGGCTCTTGCGGTGGCCCTATAACTCAATACGATTATGTTTGTCCGTATTGTAGTAATGTTCTAGAACCAAGTGAAAATTCCAAACACGTTTTGCCACATGTAACTTACAATTCTTATTCGGCAACTGATTCGGCAGCCATTAAACCGCATCTTGATTATTTGGGTGAATTTAATACGCTTTGTCCGGTTGATATAGATGAACTAACTAATTCAGTGTGGCTACTTAAAGATCATAGATATCCATATCGTGAATATATAATCGATCTACTATCGCTAATTGCAAGATTTAGAAGTATCTGTGGTAAAGGTAGCGCTGAAACGAGAGAGGTTCATTTAGAAATCTACAAGAGACTCGACGCAATTTACAACAGTTTAACTGGAAACTCTGTTTACTAAGACAGAGTTTTTTTATGACATAAAATAAATACAAAGCCAACAAGTATCGCCACCACTCCAAAAATAACCGCCGTAGGAACTCCCCCAATACGCCAAATAATATCATCAGGTCGAAAGTTTTCCAACGCAATTCGAATCACACCATAGCCGATCAAATAAACCCCACTAACAAATCCCACTTGCTCGTCATTGCGAGCGACCTGTCCACCGAGACGGGAGCACGGCAATCTATACAAATAAATCAACAACATCCCCAATAAAACATTCAGCCCAGCCTCCCAAGCAAACAAGGGCTCTCCGTTTTTACCAATCAGTTCACCATTTACCCAGTTTCCCAGTCTGCCAACTGCTTGGGCAAAAGGAACTCCAATGACAATCGAGTCCAGAGTATTTCTAAAGTTCAATTTATTAAAGTAGCAAAAAATAGCAAGGTAAAAAGCTCCTCCTATCAATGCTCCCCATATTCCCAAGCCTCCATTCCATAGAAAAAAAATTTTACTAATATTTTTAGAATAGTACTCCCACAGGTCTACTACATGATAAATTCTTGCTCCAGCAACACCAGACACAATAAGCCCAAAAACCATTTTGTCTAGTATTTTTTCTTCTATTTTTCCAAACTTTCTGCTAATCTCCCAGGCAACATATATTCCCAGACCAATAAGTAGTCCATAGGCATGGAGTCTTATTCCAGCTAACTCTATCACCTTATAAGTAACTAATAAATTCTTCTAGGGAAACAATTTTTGTTTCTTCTGAGCTTCTCTGTTTAACCTCTATACCGCCAGCGGCAATAGTCTTCTCAGAAACTACAACACGGTAAGGGCAACCAATCAGGTCAGCATCTGCAAACTTCCCACCAGCTCCCATATCCCTATCATCCCAAATGACCTCTATACCTTTTTTGGTCATTGTGTCATATATTTCTTGGCCTTTTTCGTTTTGTTTAATATCAATAAGGTGAACGGTAAATGGAGCTATTTCCTTTGGCCATATTATTCCTTTTTCGTCATTAAACTTTTCCACTATTACTCCCATGGTTCTACTAATTCCAATGCCATAGCAACCCATTATTGGATATATTAGCTCACCTTTTTCGTTACTTACCTTAAGGTCAAAAGCCTTAGAATACTTCTGTCCCAAATCAAACACGTTTCCTACTTCTGCTGCTACAGAGGCCTTTAGTTCAGTCACACCACACTTTGGGCATTTGTCGCCAAGTTTATAGGTATTAATATCATCTACGTTTACGCAAAACTCACAAGAATCACAGTACAGAATATTCACTTCACCAGCTCTTGTTAGTACTTCAAATTCATAAGAAATTTTTTCTGAAAAAGCTCCGCCAGACGCTTCGGTAACTTTTGCAGTAAGTCCCATTCTCTCAAACACTTTAATGTAAGCTTTTTTAGCTATTTCATAAAATCTATCAAAGTCTTCCTGGTCCAAGTGAAAAGAATACATGTCTTTCATCAAAAACTCTCTACCTCGCATTATCCCAGACTTGGACCTAAGCTCGTCTCTAAACTTCCACTGAATATGATATGGGGTACGTGGTAAATCTCTATACGATTTTACAAACTCCTTCATGGTTGGGGTAACTACTTCTTCTTGAGACTGTCCAAGGGCATAATCTCTCTCAGTTCTACTTTTTACCTTAAACAAAACATCTATTGAGTCCCATCCTCCAGTTTTTTTCCATATCTCCGCTGGGTGAAGTATTGGCATTAATATTTCTTCACCACCAATTGCATCCATTTCTTCTCTTACAATTTTTTCCAATTTTCGGAGAACCCTAAGACCAAGTGGGAGATATGTGTACACACCAGCCATAAGTTGACGTACAAATCCTGCCTGCACTAAAAGCTTATGATTTATGGTTTCTGCATTTGCAGGTGCCTGTTTTTCTGGTGTTGCCACCAATCTACTCATTTTCATAAAGATATTTTAACTCAAACCGACTACATAAACGAACTAATAGTGCCAACTCCAATACCAAAAGCAAAAGCTAGCAACCACCCAAGCTTAGATTTTTTACTGACCTTTTCCATTTCCTCGTGCATTTCTGGTACTAGGTCTGCCAAAGCAATAAACAAAAACATACCGGCAGTTGCCGCTAGTAAATTTGGTTCATTTTTTTCTACAAAACTACCCATAAAATATACAGACAAACCACCAACAACCGCTATAAAACTAGAAGTCAGGTTTAAAATAATTGTCTTTAGATTTGAAAACCCCGAGCGAAGATAAATAGTAAAGTCTGCCATTTCTTTTGGTAATTCATGAAACGCTACCGCCAGCGCTGTGGCAATTCCCGCCTCCTTGCTTACCAAAAAAGTAGCTCCAATAGCAAATCCATCTATAAAATTATGAATCATGTCTCCCAAAAAAATACCCGTAATTGGTGGGTGTTTTCCATGGTCGCCATCATGGTGATGAAACCACAAGCCGCTCTTTTCTAGTAAAAATACAAACAATACTCCTACCAATACAAAATAAGCTACTGTTTTTGTGTCAGTTGTGCTTTCAAAAGCTTCCACCAATAAATCCAATATTCCCACCGAAAGAAGTACTCCGGCAGCAAAGCTTGTTAGTTTTTCAGAAACAATACTCGATTTGTTTTTTAACAAAATTATCAAAACTGCCCCGACAAGAGAAGCGATACCGCCTGTTAAACACAAAAATATAAGTTGAAAGGTTTCATTCATAAAGATATTATAAACTTACATCATGCCAAGCCAACAGCCTTACATTCTAAAGTCTACTGGAGAGCAACAAAGGTTCGATCCTAACAAGCTAAATAAACAGTTGCTATACACGGGTTTATCTTCCGACCTTGCCAAAGAAACTATTGCCGACCTCGAAAAGGACTTCGCAAACATTCACTCTACTGGAGATATTTACAACCACGTTTCTACTTTTCTGCGCAAAGAGGGAGCTATAGAACACTACTACAACTACAGCCTACGTCGCGCCGTCAACCTTTTGGGACCTACAGGTCACCCATTTGAGCAACTTGTAAGCGAAGTTCTCAAAACGCAAGATTTTCATACCGAGGTAGGAGCCGTTGCTCTTGGTAAGTGTGTTACCCACGAAATAGATGTTGTAGCTACAAGAGATGATGAACAATACTTTATTGAGTGCAAATTTCACAATTCCACCGGTACCAAAACTGATATCCAGGTTGCCCTTTACACTTATGCACGCTTTCTAGATGTTAAGTTTGCTATGGAACAAACTCACGGCACGGAAAAGAAATACTTTCCATGGCTTATAACCAATACCAAGGTTACCTCTGAGGTATTCGACTACGGGGACTGCAACAATCTAAAGGTTACTGCCTGGTACTACCCAGAAGGTGAAGGTCTTAGAGATATGATTATTCGTTCAGGTCTGCATCCAGTCACTCTTCTCTATCACTTGTCACAAAGAAAAATCGACGAACTTATTAACCGCAATATTGTTACTCTAAGTTCTCTCAAAAAAGCTATTAAAATGCATATTGTGGATGATGTTCTTTCTGCTCACGATATTGAACACGTTCTAAAAGATATAAAATGTATAACCACCAATGAATGTACTGACTAGATTTATTATCCTTATCCTCGCTGGTTTTGGGGTATACAAAATGTTTCCTCAAGTTTCTACGCCAGTCGATTACTATGTCAAAAATCCAGAATTTCAAAAAGGAGTCTTAGTTCCAGCTGTCAAAACTGCCAACAAAATCCTTCCAAGTAAATTACAAATTGCAGAACCGTTGGTTTTAGGGGCAGAAACTACAAGCTATGCAGAGTCACCACTCAAGTCATTAAGTGATGAGGTTGGTAAAAAAGTTGCCAGTGCCGCCGCAGAACAGGTAGTCGTAATAAAAAACGCCGCTGCTAACCAAGTTTGTCAGGCGCTGCTAGAAAAGCTCAAATCCGAGTGCGGCCAGTAACCCGCACATACGATCCACCATCTACCAAACCACGATCTATGATCTATAGCAGAGTTACCCCAATCATATCCAACTTGGGTAAGTATCTTTTTATTTCGCCTCTAAATTTTTCCGCCAAGTTAGCTGAGTAGGTTGCGTTTTGGGTGTTCTCCATTCTTCCGCAAAGTTTATTTTCATAGTCACGTATTATCTCCATAATCTTTCCACCATCTTTATTAAATTCATCTTGCCACTTTTTTGGATCAGCTTCGTATTTATCATGGAGTTCCTGAAATGAATCAAACTCTTTTTCATATTTACTAACCATCTCGTTAAAAGTTTCTATATATTTTGTAGCCATAAACAAAATTTTAACACCACATTTTGATTTTTTTTACTTTACTTTTTTGAGTTTTTGAGTTCTATAATACCTCATGTCCCCAATCTACTTAGGTTTGGTTGGTCCAATAGCATCAGGAAAAGGTGTTCTTGCTGATCATCTAAAAGGCCTGGGCTTTGATTACTACTCCTTATCCGATCAGGTTCGGCAAGAAGCAGTTCGCCGAAATCTGCCAATAAACAGAGAAACACTCCAAAATCTTGGTGATGAAATGCGAAAAGTGCATGGTCCGTGTATCTTAGCCGAAAGAGCTCTCCTTTCAGTTACCAACCCTAATAGGTGTCTTGTTTTTGATTCGCTGAGAAACCCAAGTGAAATAAACCTTTTTCGTCACCTAATTGATATCAAAATAATTGGCGTAGACGCCCCAGTAGAAAATCGGTTGCATTGGTATTTAAAAAGATCAAAAGAGATAGGAGAAGATGATCCAGATATGTCTGCCTTTATAAAAGTATCTCTACGAGATCGGGGTATCGATCAAGAAAGTTATGGTCAGCAAGTAGACAAGTGTCTTGCTATAGCAGACATTGTCCTCAACAACGGAGGTACCAAAGACGACATTCTCAAAAGCCTAGATCTCTTTCTCCTTAACGAATTTCGCTTTGATACCGAAATCTATCGTCGTTTTGTTGAAAAATAAAAAAAACGACCACTTTTAAGTGGTCGTCACGTCGGTAAGCTTCCCAGAAAATTCAATTTCAATCTGAGAGTCATTAAATCCAAAGTGTTGTCGTGCCAACTTTCTGGCACTTGCCATCAGATCTGAAACTTTATTAAGGCCCAAATTGCCAAAGTCCCCGAGTGTAATAAAAATATAGGGCTTCGTCAGATTTGTATTTGCGACTTTTGCCGATGTTTTGTATCCTGAAATCTTTTCCAATACTTTTTCTAGCTCAGGAAGAAACTGAGTTCTTACTTCTGAGTTCAAAAAATACTTACCAATATACACAGTAGCATCTGCCATGTCACTCTCCTTTGATTTTTATGGGGCAATTTGAAGCCTATTATACAACTTTTTCTTGCCTTCTCTTTTCAAATATAACCAAAGCAGTTGCCACACTTACGTTTAGAGATGCTACTTCATGGTTCATAGGAATATTTGCCATCAAATCACACTCTTTTTCTAGCGGTTCAGTTATTCCCACCTCTTCTCCTCCCATAAGTAGTGCTACTGGTCCGCGCAAGTTAGTTTTGTAAATGCTTTCTCCTTTATTTACTTCAATTCCCACTAGGGGAACAGCGTATTCATGAATAATTTTTATAGCCTGAAACAAACTCATCCCAATCAGGGGCACATAAGCTGCCGCTCCCATGGAAATTTTGGCAACTACGGTATTAATCTCGTGAACTCCATTTGGTGAGGCTACAACAGCATCCACTCCGGCTGCCCAAGCAGAACGCAGTATCGCTCCCATATTTTGCTCATAATCAATCTTATTAAGTAACAAAATAAAAGCGTTTCGCTTGTTTTTCAAAATCTCCTCCAAGCTTGGGTTCTCTGGTTTCTCCATTAAAGCTACTACTCCCTGTGGATTCTTTGTTTCCGCAAAATTCAAAAGGTCTTCTGGTTTCACCATTTGAATTTTTGCCCCCTTTTTCTTGGCCAAAATCTCTAATTCTTTTATCTTAGGATCTTTAAGTGTTGCCGAAGAAATCATTACCACTTCAATTTTTTGCTTCGAATTCAAAGCATCGTGCACCATATTTCTGCCTTCCAAAACTATTTTGTCTGTATATCTTGCCATGAGCTATTTTAACCTATTGCTCGTTCAGCTTATTTTCAGCAAAATAACTATAATAAAGCCATGAAGATCTTGGTCGTCGAAGACGAAAAAAGAATCGCAGATAATCTCAAAAAAGGCCTAGAGCTAGAAGGTTTTATTGCCGACATCGTAAATAACGGTCAAGATGGCTACGATTACGCTGTTTCCGAAAACTACAATCTGATTATCTTAGATCGAATGTTACCCAAACTAGATGGTCTAGAACTCTGCAAAAATCTCCGTCGCGACGGCGTCGTCACCCCAATTCTTATGCTTACCGCCAAAGGAGAAGTTCAAGATCGTGTTGCAGGGCTAAACGCCGGAGCCGACGACTACCTCCCCAAGCCTTTTGCCTTCGAGGAGTTTGTCTCGCGCGTCAAAGCTTTACTTCGTCGCTCACCTCAGCTGAAAGTCACCAATCTCGAGGCGGCAGATCTAACGCTAAATAGCGATCGCTACACTGTCACCAGGGGAAATAAAGAAATAAACCTCACTCATCACGAGTACAATCTGCTTAGATTCCTCATGAATCATCCAAATATTATTCACAATAAAGAAAAAATCATTGATAATGTTTGGCACTTCGACTCCAACATTCTTCCCAATACTGTTGAAGCCACCATCAAAAATCTTCGCAAAAAAATCGAAAAAACTTTTCCCAATTTACCTCCTATTATTTATACTTTTCGCGGACTTGGTTACCAACTAAAAACCCATGTTTAAAGCTGCTCGTCTCAAGCTCACTGCTTGGTACTTACTCATTTTAGCTATTATTAGTTTTGCTTTTAGCCTTACTATTTATCGCTATTTAAGTTTAGAAATAGATCGCTTTGCCAAAGTTCAAAAATCACGACTAGAACGTCGTTTTGAGGCGCGAATTCCCGAAGAGATCAGAATCAAGTTGCCACCACCACCAGATTTTTCTGATCCCGATATTGTCAGAGAATCCAAGCAAAGGGTGGGAACTATTCTTTTGGCTGTTAATACCCTTATTCTTTTTGTATCTGGTTTTCTTTCCTACCTACTCTCTGGTCTTACCCTAAAGCCCATCAAACAAATGGTCGACGATCAAGATCGTTTTGTCAGTGATGCGAGCCATGAGTTACGCACTCCTCTTACCTCTCTCAAAACCAGTATCGAAGTAGCGTTAATGAATCCAAATCTTTCACTTGCCGAAGCCAAAAAATACCTAAAAGAAAATCTCACCGACGTCAACAATCTAAGCATATTAGCAACTTCTTTACTAGAACTTTCTCGTTTTCAAAAAGGTTCTTCAGTACTAAGTTTAAGTAGTCAGAACCTCAAACCTCTAGTTGAGGCAGCAATTTTTTCGCTCAAGTCAAAAATCAAAAGTAAAAAAATAAAAATTGTCTACAAACTAGGCCAAACCAAAATCAGTTGCGACAGCAAAAAAATAACCGAGCTCCTTACTATCCTTATCGACAATGCTGTCAAGTATTCTGCCGACGGTTCCAGGGTAAATATAAATTCTAGTAAAAGTAAAAGGTTTCTCACTATAAAAATCCAAGATCAAGGCATTGGAATAGATGAGGTAGATATCCCAAAAATCTTTGACCGTTTTTATCGTTCAGACAAAGCGCGCACTAAAGTTAGCTCAGATGGCTTTGGTCTTGGTCTTTCTATTGCCAAAAAAATAGTAGATGCTCACAGAGGTCAAATCAAAGTTCAGTCTGTTTCCGGTCAAGGGAGTACCTTTATTGTTAAGTTGCCAATTAAGTCATAATTCAGTTTGTTTTCAGATTGGGGAGCTAAAATTACCCAAAATGACCATCTCAAACCAAAAATACTACAAGTTTGCCCTCCCAATTTCTGCGGTTCTTTTATCCATTCTTGGTTACCGCTTATATGCCAAACAAAGTTCCACGACTCCTACCTACCAAACCGCCACGGTTGAAAAGACCCTCTTTTTAAACTCTATTTCAGCTTCTGGAACTATTACTTCGGGGGACACTACATATATAACTACGGGTGCCACAGGCACAGTAACCAAAGTTTTTGTCAAAAATGGTGACACGGTTAAAAAAGATCAAAAAATGGCCGAAATAAGTTTGGACGACGATGGTAAGTTGACCCAAATCACAGCTTGGAACAACTACCAAACTACTCTCGTAAGTGCCAAAACTGCCCTAACTTCCAAACAGACAGCCGAAATAACCATGCTTCAAAAAAAGCAAGCAGTTGCTGACGCCGAAACAGCCAGTAGAGACTCCGTTTCTGGTGGTTGGAATCCTGATACCAATAAGCCATACACTCAAAACGAGTTAGATATTGTCGCCAAGGAATATCCACAAGCCAAAGCTGCCTACGAATCTTCCCTTAAATCTTTCCAAATTGCCGACTCCAATATTTCTCTAGCCAACGCCAAAGTTTCTGCCGCTTATAGAAATTATCAAAAGGTAAGCAGTACCATTTATGCACCAGCTGATGGTATCTTAAACAACTTCACACTTGCTCCAGGTGTTATTTTGGGTAACACTAGTTCTGCAAGTAGTATTACTGTTAGTTCTGGTACCGATACTACCACCAATTCTTCCTCAGTTACTTCTCAAAAAATCGGCGCAATCAAAAACCCGCAAGGTCAGTACCAAGCCACCGTCAACTTAACCGAAGTCGATGTTACCAAAGTTTTCTCTGGCCAAAAAGCCACACTAACTTTAGACGCCTTCGCCGACAAAACTCTTACTGGCACAGTTCTTGCGGTCAACACCAGCGGTAGTGTCAGTTCTGGTGTAACTTCTTACTCTGCAACTGTCTTAGTCGACAAAACCGATCTAAATATCTACACCAACATGGCCGTCAGTGCCAATATTGTTATTGCTTCAGTCGATAACGCTTTACTTGTTCCCAGTTCTGCTATCAAAACTTCCGGTATTACTTCTACGGTTGAAGTTCTCACAGATAACAAAATATCTACTCTTACCGTTACCACGGGTGACTCAAACGATACCCAAACAATAATTACTTCCGGTCTAAGTGAGGGAGATAAAGTCATTACTGGCACCACAACTTCTAGTACTACCAAGTCCTCAAGCTCCACAACAACATCACCTTTTAGTAGCACTCGTGGTTTTGGTGGTCCAGGCTTTTAAATCATATGAGCAAAAAAGTAATCGAGGTAAATGGACTCTCAAAAATCTATCGTACTGGAGAAATAAATACTGTTGCCCTAGATAATATATCTTTTAGTATCAGCGAAGGCGAGTTTGTTGCTATCATGGGTCCATCAGGTTCTGGAAAGTCTACTCTTATGCACATTCTTGGTGCCTTAGATCTTCCTACTCATGGTGAGTATGTCCTAGACGGCCAAAATGTTGAAAACTTAAGCGAAGATGAGTTATCAGAAATTAGAAATCAAAAAATTGGTTTTATTTTTCAAGCCTTCAATCTTCTCCCTCGTACTACAACTCTCAAAAACGTTGCTCTACCCATGTTATATGCCGGCTTAAAAAAAGAAGAAGCCGAGGAAAAAGCCAAAGAACTTCTCGAACTTGTTGGTCTTGGTGATCGCCTTTATCACACCAGTAATCAAATCTCTGGTGGCCAGCAGCAACGAGTAGCCATAGCTCGTGCCCTTTCCATGAATCCAGCCATATTACTAGCCGACGAACCGACAGGTAACATTGCCTCTGCCCAAGCCGAAGAGATTATGTCTATCTTTAAAAAATTAAACCATGACGGCCACACTATAGTTATGATTACTCACGAGCCAGATATCGCAGAGTTCGCCAAAAGAATAATCACCATAAAAGACGGCAAAATAATAAGTGACAAACTCAACAAAAAATAAATGGATATCAAAGAACAAATCCTCGATAGTCTAAGCACACTCAAATTAAATAAAATGAGAACAGGTCTTGCTGTCTTGGGTATTGTTATTGGTATTGCTTCGGTTATTGCTCTTGTTTCCTTGGGGCAGGGGAGTCAGCAATCTATTCAGTCCCGTATTCAGTCCCTAGGTTCCAACTTAATTACTGTCAACTCTAGTTCTGCTCGCCAAGGTTTAGTCCGTGGTGGCGCTGGCACTAGAGCTACTCTTACTGAAGATGATGCGGCCTTAATCTCTTCATCACCAAAAATTACAACTGTAAAAAATGTTTCACCAGAATACTCCGGTCGTTCCCAAGTTGTTACCGGCAACAATAACACCAACACAACCATTATCGGTGCCATCCCAATTTATGCCACGGTTCATAACGTCACCATAGCAAGTGGCGCATTTATAAGTGAAAGAGATCAAAAAAATATGACCAAAGTTGCTGTTCTTGGTCCCACTACGGTTACTGATCTTTTTGGTGAAAATGCTGATCCAATTGGTCAAAAAATTCGTATCGGCAGCCAGTCTTTTATAGTTATAGGGGTTACAACTAGTAAAGGTAGCTCTGGTCCAAACAATCAAGATGACAGTATCTATGTCCCCTTATCTACCGCCCTCAAACAACTTTTTGGTAGTAAGTACTTATCCAGTATCGCCTTAGAGGCCAAAGATGAAAACTCCATGAACCAAGCAATTGATGAGGTTGGCTACTTATTGATGGAAAGCCACAAAATCACCGATACCACCAAAATCGATTTTTCTATTATGTCCCAAAGTGAAATTTTGGCTACTGCTACTCAAATCACCGGCACTTTTACCACACTCCTTTCGGGTGTTGCTGCTATCTCACTGTTGGTTGGTGGCATCGGCATTATGAACATTATGCTTGTCACGGTTACCGAAAGAACCAGAGAAATAGGTTTGCGTAAAGCACTGGGAGCCAAGAAAAAGACCATTATTATTCAATTTCTCATTGAGTCCGTTATTCTTACTTTTGCAGGTGGATTGCTAGGTATCGTTTTGGGAATTCTTTTGGCCTTTCTCTATTCTTACTTTACTTCTTCTATTTTTGTCGTTTCTTCTAGCTCCGTTCTACTGGCATTTTTAGTTTCTAGTGTCATAGGTATTGTCTTTGGTTGGTACCCGGCCAAGCGCGCTTCTAGTTTGCAGCCCATCGAAGCCCTCCGCTATGAATAAGGAACTCATAATTTTGAGTTTTTGGGTTTTAGAGTTTTGAGTTTTATAAATTATTAAATAATATCTATGAAAAATAAAAATCTCCTCACCATGTTAATCGTCTCCGTCCTCTGTCTAGGTATTGGTTTTTTTGCCGGCACCAAGTATCAACCTGCCAAAAAAACAGCTTTCGTCAATCAGTTTAACCAAAGAGGTGGAAGAGATCAGCAGGGTGCCGGAACTGCCCGTCCTGGAGCTCAAATGGCAGGTAGTGGCAGGGCTCAAGTAATGCGTCCGGTAATGGGCGAAATAACAAGCAGCGACGGAAAGTCACTAACTGTAAAAATGATCGACGGCAGTAGCAAAATAGTTATGATCTCAAGCTCTACTCAAATAAATAAAGCTCTAGTAGCCAAAGCTGAAGATCTCAAAACCGGTGAAAAAGTTTCTGTCTTTGGAAATACAAACCCAGATGGCTCCGTAACGGCCCAAAATATTCAGCTCAACCCACCAATGCCAAACCAAGCCACCCCATCCGCTGAGCCAAAATAAAATATTAAATCTTTTATTTTGCTATTTTTCCCACTACTTTATATTTGCGTTTTATTATGCCACCACCGGCAATTTTTAGTTCTGTGGTCGAGTCTTTTCCTGCCAAGTAGTGGTACACTCCGTCAGTTTGATAGTATTCTCTCCCTTCCGAAATATCGTAAACCAATCCTTCCATCCCAATGTAAATAGGCAGGTTAGGGTCAGTCCCATCGTACTTTTTTAATTCCTCTTCAGTAAACATCTCTAAGTTTTCAGTCTGTACCGTAGCTGATTTTGTAGATGCGGAGTTGTTGTTTGCCCACCAAATTACTCCACCATTTATGGCAATAATACTTGTCAGTATCCAAATAACTACTTTTTTATTTTTCATTTATAAATATTTAGTCCATTCATCCAAAAATCAAAAGTAGCCACAATGTCCTTTTTGGCAAACTCCCAGTTTTTCCCTGGGACAATTTCGTAGGTGGTCCACAGTCCATCCGGGCTAACCATCCCTTTGATCTGTTCTTCATTTTTTGGCGGATACATGTTTAGTGTCTGCATCTCTTCTATTTCTTTGCCGTGTTTAAGTTTTTCCTCATTATTTATTCGAATACTTATACCTGTGATGTCATCAACACTTAGTTGTACTGCTACCTCACCAGCATTATTTTTCCATTCATAAGTCATGACTTTTAGTTTATAACAAAATTCCAAAAAAACCGACCCTTACGGATCGGCTAAAAAACTTTAAAACTTTTTTAATCTACAAACGTCAAGGCAATGCCTTTTTTACCAGCTCTACCAGTTCTACCTATACGGTGAATATAGTCTTCGTAAGTAGCAGGTTGATCAAAGTTAATGACATGAGAAATATCTTTTACGTCTATTCCTCTTGCCGCCACGTCTGTCGCTACTAAAATATTCATTTCGTTGCTCTTAAACTTCCTTAGGGCAGACTCTCGCTGTGATTGAGATTTGTTTCCATGAATCGATCCCGCTTTAAAGCCACTATCAAATAGCTCTCTAGCTAGTTCTTCTGCACCGTGTTTTGTACGGCTAAAAATTATTACTTTTCCAAACTCATCTTTTCTAAGTAAGTCCTTTAGGGTGTTTATTTTATTAGCCTTACCAGAAGCTCTAATTACATTTTGCTCTACGTTTTGAGCCGTGGCTCCTGTTTTCACCGAAATTTTAATAGGTGAAATCATAAAGTTCATGGCAATCTGCTCAATTTTGGGCTCCATAGTAGCAGAGAAGAGTAAAGTTTGTTTTTCTTTGGGTAGCATGGACATAATCTCAGTTATCTCTTTTACAAAACCCATGTCCAACATGCGGTCAACTTCATCCAAAACCACAGTTCTTACGTTGTCATATCGCAGTACATTTCTTTGGTGCAAGTCTTTTAGTCTTCCAGGTGTACCAATAAATATATGAGGTCTGCGCTTTAGGTCCATTATTTGGCGGCGAATATCCGAGCCACCAATAAGTAAGCAAGAATAGATTGGCATACCTTCGGCAATAGATCTAATTTCTTCTCTAATTTGTACTGCCAGTTCGCGGGTAGGGGCCATTATCAAGGCGTTTTGATTTGGATTTGCCATTATTTTATTCAAAATTGGCAAAACAAACGCTGTGGTTTTTCCTGTTCCCGTGTCAGCTAGGCCTATTACATCTTTACCAGCCAAGCCGGGTTTCAAAGCCTGATCCTGAATCGGGGTTGGTGTGGTGTAACCTTTGCTTTCCAAGTTCTTAAGTATTTGTGGGTGTACCTCAAAATCAGAGAACATATTTTCAATAAGCTGCACATCAATTGGATGATCAATGGCTGATCGAATAAACAGTCTAGTATCTAGTTGCTTTGGCGCAAATCTGCCGCCTCTGCCTCCACCAAAACCACCTCTGTTACCAGAGAATCCACTACGACCACCAAAATTATTTCCTGCAGGTCTTCTGACCGCAGATCGTCTACGTGTAAACATATATATAGGGAGAAAATCCGTCTCCTTCGGTTGTCCTTTAAGATAAAATGCAGGTCAGACAACGCGAGAGCGGTCAAACATGCGAAGCTAATTACTTCGACTCATAAGAACAATATAGGGCATTATATCATATATTTGGAAAAGCAATCTCTTGTATTGACAAATCCCATAACATCGTGATATCCTATAACCTGTCAACACGGCAACAACATGGAAAACACAAATACAAAAACAAACCTGATCCTTCTGTTACTGCTACCAGATGGTTCAGTCAAAGGGCATAATTGTGCCTCGGTTTTTGCGTATATTAAGACTTAAATTAATTTTAATTTTTATTTACACCCAAACGCCGCGGCATACGCGGCGTTTTTAGTTGTCTCAAAAAAACGATCTTTAAAAATTTATAGGAGATTTTATGTATCGCAAGTTATGGTCTATTTTGTCGCCGTTCCATCGCAATTTCTTTATTTTTGCCGCAATAGCCCTTGTCTATGAAGTCGTCCAACTTGGTGCTAGTTATGTTATTAGCCTTGTTGTCAATCTCTATGATTCACATCAGTTAGAGAGTTTTCAATACAAGCTAATTATTGGCTTAGTTATCTACTACATAGTAAATATGTTTTTGGATAACTATTACGATTTTTGGATTGTTTCCAAGCACAGTTTTCCCATTTATCGCTTCCTCAAGCTAGCCGCCATCAAAAAGTTTCTCAAAATGGATATTCCCTGGCACCACCGTCATAATTCTGGGACCTTGGTAGGCAAGGTTAGTGATGGCGTTTGGAAGGCTTTGGATATAGTAGATGTTCTTAGTTGGGAATTTGTCCCTACCGTTATTCAAACTTTTGTAAGTTATGTTCCTCTAATAATTCTTTCTCCTTGGGTAGCTGGAATCTTAACAGTCACCTTTTACTTATTTGGTTGGTTAACTGTTAAGGCAAATAATGCTAGGGGTAACTTACGCGAAGAGCGCCAAGATCTATATGAATTGGAATGGAGAAAATCAGTTTCCTCAGTTCAGTCGGTAGAAACCAGTCTTATATTTGGTCAGCAACAAAAGCTATTAGACGAGCTACAAGACGTTCATAACGGTATTGTAGACAAGGCCCTAGCAGAATATCGATTAGCTATATTTACTTACACTCGTTGGCGAATAATTGTTTTAAATACTTCGAGAAACATTATTCTCATGATTTGGATAGCCCAATTATTAAACAGCGCTATCACTGTAGGCGATTTAATCTTTTTAAGTGTTATAACCGAAAAGTTACTTTCCAGTGTTTGGCGTTTTGCTCGGCTTGCCGATAGAGCCATGGAAGCTAGCGAAGGTATTAATCGTTTGGCTGACTTACTAACCGAAAAAGAATCTGTCGAAACCGGAACAGTTCAAAATATTACCGACAAAACTCTTGGAATTAGTTTCCAAAACATTTGTTTTGCTTATGAAGGTGAATACAAGGAAGACGATGGTGCCTTGCACGATTTTAATTTGGAAGTCGAACCTGGACAAATCGTTGCACTAGTTGGTCCCTCTGGTGCTGGTAAAACTACCATTCGCAAAGTAGTTACAAGGCTCTCTAGATGCCAAAAGGGATCAATTACTGTTGGGGGTATCGAAATAAACGATTGGGATGGTACACAATTGCTTGATCAATTTTCTTATGTTCCTCAAGGTGATGAGGTTTATATTTTTGACGATACTCTTATGTACAACATTCGCTTTCCTTCTCCCAATGCTACAGAAGACGAAGTCAAAGAAGCAGCTCGCTTGGCCGGAATTAATGAGTTTATCCTGACTCTCAAAGATGGTTATCAAACTCAAGTTGGCGAAAGAGGTATTAGGCTTTCAGGCGGTCAAAAGCAGCGTGTCGCTCTGGCTAGAGCCATTCTTGCCAATCGCCCCATTCTTATTCTGGACGAGGCAACAAGCGCTGTCGACGCCATTACTGAAAACGAAATTCAGACCAACATGAAAGAAATCTTTAAAGGCAAAACTGCAATTGTTATTGCCCATCGTCTTTCCACTATCTGGGGTCTAGCCGACAAAATTGTCGTCATGGACAACGGTAAAAAAGTCGAAGAGGGCACTCACGAAGAATTAGTTTCCCTCAACGGTTTATATACCAAAATGGTTTCTCTCCAAACAGAATAGTTTTCCCAACGCCCCGCTTTCCGCGGGGCTTTTATTGTGTTTGGTTTAAAATAATTACATGGACACAAAATCACACATTACCCTTCAGCGAGCAGTAGATCTTGGAGAATACGATCCAGAGTATCTAGCCACCTTTGCTGAGTGGCAAGAGCTTACTTCCCATTTGCAATGGCGCCTTGTTCATCAGGCAATCAAAAACAGAAGAACTTCTCTAATGGTTAATTGGGCAGAAGTTGCCAATCACCCCAACTACAGCCAAAAACCAGAGTTAAAAAAGATCCACGAAAGCATCGAAAAACAACTAAAAGACCTTCAAAAAGACGAAGAAAATCTAGAATCTTTCTATCTCAGCAAATAATTATCTAGCTCTCAGTACGGCAAAGACGACTGCGCAGACAGTAGTTGTCAGTGTCACCCCCCAAATCAAATCAACAACTGTCACAATTGCTGGCCAGTTTTTTAATGTGGCCATGTTGGTCAGGTCATATGTTGCGTAGGTGCATAATCCATAAATCATGGCTCCAAGTAGTAACTTGTTCCAACTATTTTCTTTCAGTGCTGGGTTAATGACCAAAAATATCATTCCCACAATATTTATTAAGTAAAAAATCAAAGCTACTAGTAAGTTTGGCTTATCTGACATCAAATGTGCCAAGTGTTTCCCATAAAAGTTTTTATTCATGGAAATAAGCCAGATCGAATCAATTCCCAAAAACACTACCAAGCTTAATAAATAGGTTTTTATAAATTCCATAACTTTAGTTTACTCCTAAAAACTTCTACTATCATATGCCCAGTGGAGTAGAGCTTGTCGCTGTTTTCGTCTGCAGTTCATGTCTCCAGAAATGCAATTATTTTTTATCTGAGCTACATGTCGCTTCATCGCTCTCCATCTTTTTATCTGTCTTTCGTCCTCATTTTTTATTCTTCTTCCCATGTAATATCGGCAATACCACTGAAACCAACCTCTAGGGTCATCTTTATATATCCACCCCTTTGCCACCCATACCATCAAAGGTTGGCTTGCATTAACTCCAAAAAAATTAAGCTTAGGGTCATGAAATTCATGGCATAGTTTCACTTTCTCAAACCACTCCCTCGGGAACTCGTTTGTACAGTCCGTCATGTATTTCCCTCCAAACACTCCCATTTCCAGCATTTGTTTGGGGCTAAGGTCAGGGTCAAAGTTCACTTCAAAATTTTTACCAACAGGCTCAGTTAATTCATAACTATAACTTTTTTGCATCAAGTCGCTCACATGCACTATTTTTCTCATTTCAAAATAAATGTATCATAAATATATGACCAATATTTTTGTTAGTGTTGCTCTACTTATTCTTATCTACCAAACTATTTGGTTTTTTGTTTCTTTGATCGCCAAAAGAAACGACGTTGCCGATCTGGCTTGGGGTCTTGGCTTTGTCGTTGTCTGTATCTATCTATTAATAGTTTCTCCAACCAGCTCCCTTGTCCTAATTTCCGTTCTTACCCTAATCTGGGGACTACGCCTCGCCTCACACATTTTTAGCCGTCTCAAAAAAACCACCGAAGACTCTCGATATCTTGCTTGGCGCCAAGAGTGGGGGAGCTTTTTTATCCTACGTTCTTATCTTCAGGTTTATCTTCTTCAGGGTGTTTTTATGTACACAATCTCACTTTCAGCTATTATCAGCGCTACTTCAAATTCCTTTTCTCCTGGTTTATCAGTTGCAGGAGCTTTGGTCTGGTTAGTTGGATTTCTTTTTGAGTCAGTTGCCGACAAACAGTTGTCAGAGTTTGTCAAAACCAAAAAACCAGGTCAAATTATGCAGTCTGGGTTGTGGCGTTATTCTCGCCACCCTAATTATTTTGGCGAAGTCACTCAGTGGTGGGGAATTTTTTTAGTTGCCCTTTCGGCAGGAAATATTTTTGCACTTCTTAGTCCAGCAACTATCACCATCTTAATTCTCTTTGTTTCTGGTGTTCCATTGCTTGAGAAACGATACAATGGGCTTCCTGATTGGGAAGTTTACAAAAACAGGACGAGCGCTTTTATTCCATGGTGGCCAAAACGACAAATAAAATAAATGTTATATTTACTAAATAATCAATACTAAAAATAAAATGCAAAAAAGAAACTTTATAACAACAAGTTCGGTTGAAATGGTTAGAATTTATTTTATTTGTTTACTAGTAAATACAATTGTTCTTATATTTGCAAATAAAATTGCTTCACAGTCTGTAGTTTTTGGTACCAGTGTTCTTACCCCAACCTGGAGTCTTTTTCTCAGCATGGGCACTCTTTCACTAATAAATCTACTATTTGTTCCATTCTTTGAGCTGGTTCAACAAGAGCTCCAAAGAGACTTGTCACCAAAGGAATGGATGATTGGCTATTTTCTAATAAATTTTACTGGCATATGGATAATTAGCCGATTTGCCGAGCAATTTGGCTTTGGTATTTCAGGGTGGTGGGTTGGCGTTGCACTTGCTTTTATCCTAGATATGTTTCAAGGATTCGCCATTATGCGTTATGCATATGATAAGAAGTAAGCACTTCAGTTTTAAATGCTTCTTTTAGTTTTTTATTCATTCTTGGCAGGCATTGTTACCATTCTCTCTCCTTGTATCTTACCCGTCTTACCAATTGTTCTATCGGTTTCTATCTCAGAGAAAAGTGTTTTCAAAAAACAAATAGGTACCATCTTAGGTTTCATAGCTAGTTTCACTTTTTTTACCCTCTTTTTATCTGGCTTGGTCAATGTCTTCAACATATCTCCAAGTATTCTCCGTAATTTTTCCATCTTAGTTGTTGCGTTTATGGGTTTATCAATGCTGTCTAGTTCCACGCAAATATTTATTGAAAAAACCTTTAGCTTTTTGGCAAACAAAATAACTCCTTTTTCAGGGCCAGGTGACGGCTTTTGGTCTGGATTTTTGGTTGGTCTTTCGCTTGGTTTAATATGGACACCTTGTGTTGGACCAATTCTTGCATCTGTCATTACTCTAGCCCTTAGTGGTACCGTTAATCTCAATTCTTTTATCATCACTTTTTTCTACGCTCTAGGCACAGCCATTCCCATGTTTGCGGTAATGACTGGTGGCAGTAAATTTATTTCTAAAATTCCTACTTTAGCAAAAAACTCAGGTAAAATCCAAAAAATCTTTGGTATATTAACTATTTTCATAAGCATCGCTCTATACAAAAACTGGGATCGAAACTTTCAGTCATATATTCTAGATAAGTTTCCAAATTACGGTAGTTCCCTAACCAAAATCGAGGATAAAGGTGACACTTCTTTAATTACAGGTTTGGTAGGATTTGATAAAAATTCCCCAACCAGTTTACCAATTGTCAAAAAAGCTCCAGATATTTTAGCTGGTGGTCAGTGGTTTAACTCAGACGCACTTAGCCTAAAAACAAGTCTCAAAAACAAAGTAGTTCTTATCGACTTTTGGACTTACACCTGTATAAATTGTATTCGCACCCTCCCATATCTCAAAAGTTGGCACGAAAAATACAACAGCCAAGGACTTGTCATTGTTGGAGTTCACTCTCCCGAATTTGAATTTGAAAAGGATCCAGAAAACTTAGCTAAGGCCATTACCGACTTTCAAATTACTTACCCAGTTGTTCAGGATAATAATTTTAGTACTTGGCGTGCATACAATAATTCATACTGGCCAGCCAAATACCTTATCGATGGTAATGGAGATTTGCGGTACTACCATTTTGGCGAAGGTGACTACAACAAAACCGAAATGGCAATCCAATCCCTCCTAACAGAGCTTGGCGCTAGTCCAAGTGGGGAGATAAACAACACGGAGTATAAAAACTTCGCCCAGACCCCAGAAATATATTTGGGTTTTGGTAGGGGAGACATTGGCTATCAAACCAAAAAAGAAATCTATCAAACCCAAACAGCATCCAAAAATATTGGCAAAAATCAGGTGGGTTACAACGGCAACTGGCTTTTCTCGGAGGAATTTGCCCAATCAGATAATTTTTCAGAATTGCTTTTAAATTTCTCTGCCAAAGACGTTTTCTTGGTTATGCAGCCAGTTGACCAAATAGCTGAGGTGGAAATATATATAGATGAGGTCTTTGTAAATAAAATCAAAGTTGACAAAAACAGATTATATGAAATTCTAAAAATGCCAGAACCAGGTCGCCACATGCTTAAGTTAAAATTCCCTAAGAATCGAGTAAAACTTTTCGCCTTCACTTTTGGATAATAAACAACATCCATATTAATTCTGGTACAGTAGGTTATGGCCATTATTTTTTTGTTGATCTCTTTGGTATTTCTCTACATATCTGGTCAAATCTTACTTAGTCAAATTACTTACCTAGTTCATCATGTTGGTGGTAGTCGTAAATTTTTAATCATTTTTTGGAGTTTAATTTTTTTACCCGGTACGGTAATTCACGAACTTTCACACTTTTTTCTAGCTATATTGGTGGGAGCCAGAACAGGCAAAATAGAGATCTTTCCTCAGTTTTTAGAGGAAGACAACGATAGTGGTGGGGTAGCTCTAGGATCAGTTCAAACCCAAAGGCTCAATATATTTCAGGGTGTCTTAGTGGGCTTAGCCCCGTTTTATGTAGGACTTGGTTTGTTGGTCTGGCTTGCCAGCTCAATTAGTAATAGTTATTTTGCCGAAAGCTACTACCTCCTTTTTGCTCAGGCGTATCTATTCTTTACCATCTCAAACTCTTTTTTCCCTAGTCGGTCAGACCTTGCACATGTGCTGCCAGCCACCATAATTCTTAGTCTAACAGTTCTGTTTTTATGGCTAATTGGCTTCCAGTTTTCCTACAATCCCGGAGGTACCTTTTTGGGGGTAGTAGAAACCATAATGTTTACTTTGCTAGCAAGTTCCGTCCTAAATATTGTTATCTCCCTAATTTTCTACATCATTCGCTACCTTGTGATCTCAAGCTCCAAAAGACATAAATAGTGTTAAATGAGGTTCAGGGAAGACTAGGCAGTTATTACTACTAGCACTAATAGCCCATGCCATTCTTTAAGAGCGGCATTTTTGTGGGTTGCGCTTTTTTTAAGTTAAAATAAACTCTACATGCAAAAGCCAAAACCAATTATCGAAGTCAAAAACTTAGTCAAAAAATACAAAAAGGCCGATGGACTTGCCGTCGACAATATATCTTTCTCCGTCCAAGAGGGGGAGTTCTTTGCCTTATTAGGTCCAAACGGGGCAGGGAAGACCACTACCATCTCCATTCTTACCACCACTCTAAGTAAAACTTCTGGTGAAGTAAAAATAGCTGGTTTCAATCTAGAGTCAGAGGCCAACAGTGTACGCCAAAGCATTGGCGTTATCTTTCAAAATCCGAGTTTAGACCAAAACTTAACTGCCGAAGAAAACATCCGCTTTCACGCCATCCTCTATGGTCTTTACTCTTTTGCTCCAAGCTACTCACTTATGCCCAAAGAATATAAAGATCGAGTATTAGAGCTGGCCAAAGTTTTGGAAATAGATAAAGATATTTTTAAACCAGTCAAATCTTTTTCTGGAGGAATGAAAAGAAAACTAGAGATCATCAGAAGTCTAATGCACCAGCCAAAGGTATTATTCTTAGACGAACCCACTTCAGGATTAGATCCATTAAGCCGCAAAAACCTCTGGCAATATCTCAATAAAGTTCGCAAAAATCTAAACACCACTATTTTCCTTACAACTCACTATTTAGAGGAGGCCGAACAGGCAGATACAGTTGTCATTGTTAACTCTGGCAAAATAGTCACCTCGGGTTCTCCCAAAAAAATCAAAGACGAACTAATACAAGAATATATCTTAGTAAAGACCAAGTACCCAAACAAACTACAAGCGGAGCTAGAAAAACAAAAAATTAGTTTTGTTCCTGGTGAGGAGATCAAAATTGATATTGAATCTGCAAACGTTCACAAAGTTATCAAATCTATAAATACCCCCTTAACGGGCATTAAAATTCATATTCCCACTCTAGAAGATGCCTACTTAGAAATAGTCGAAAGAGAAAACAAAACTAAATAATATGAGAAACCTAAACGCCATTTTTACCATTGCTCACCGCGATTATATGAAATTCTTAAGAGACAGGGGTCGCATTATCGCCTCTTTTATCTTCCCCTTTCTCTTTATTGGCATCTTGGGAAGTAGTTTGCAAAGTAGCTTTGCCAAGGAGGCTGGCTACAACTTCTTAGGTTTTGTGTTTACTGGGGTTTTAGCTCAAACTCTTTTTCAGTCCACTGCTTCTGGCATAATTTCCCTAATCGAAGATAGGGCAAGTGATTTTTCTCAAGAACTTTTTGTTTCTCCTGTCTCACGTTACGCCATTATTTTTGGCAAAATCTTTGGCGAAACCATGGTGGCAATAACCCAAGGCTTAGGTGTGGTTCTCTTTGCTCTTATCATCCAAGTACCATTCACTTTTACTCAATTTGTTTCTCTTGTTCCTGCTTTTTTTGTCGCTTGTTTATTGGGTGGTTCTTTTGGAGTTTTGGTCTTGTCTAATCTTAGTAGCGAGCGCGGAGCCAACCAAATTTTCCCATTCGTTATCTTTCCTCAGTTTTTCTTATCTGGTATTTTTGCTCCCATAAAAAACTTACCTGTGGCACTAGATATTCTTTCGCATCTTTCACCTATGCGTTATGCTGTCGACTTTGGTAGGGGTCTATATTACGCTGGTAGGCCAGAATACGCCAAAATCGTTCTCATGTCACCAGTGCAAAATCTTGCTATTATGGCGGTAATGTTTACTGTTTTTCTGGTACTTGGCACCACTCTCTTTGTCAAAAACGAGCGCAATCGCTAATCGTTTTTTAAAACAAGCTGCCTATACTAATTTTTCCAGTTCAAGTGTCTTTTTTTAGTAACAAAAGTTTTTGGCGTGCAAAATTTAAATATATTTCTTTAAGTATTCTATAATCTTTTTATTGTCATCTTGCTCCTTGTATGCCAAGAAGTGCAAAAAAGTATCAATTGATTTTTTACTAAGCACTTCAAGAACTATGTTTAAAATTTCAACCGAGTTTATAGTATTTTTCTTCAAACCAGTTATTCTCACTTCAACCTCTTTAGTCCATTTATCTGCTTTAGTCCCAGCCTCTCCACGGTCAGGCATTCTTGTATCAATTGCAGAATGATAAATACCGGCAAACAACTTAGCCCTGCTATATCTTTGTACCTTTCCAGATCGCTTTATTACTTTTAAGTAAGACAGATCCAAAGTTTCATATGTAGTAAATGTATTTTTGCAATCCAAACACTCCTTTCTTCTCCATGTCTGGGTAAAACTTCTTGTAGGTCTGGTATTTTTGGTTTGCAATTGATCACTGCTACAAAATGGACAAATCATGACAATATATTGTCATATATCTCAAATATAATCAATCCTAATTGTTGCATATAGTAATGACAATATTTTGACATCCATTTATTATCTTCTTAACCCTCAAAACAAAGAGGTAAATACTTTAACAAGGAAAAATAAGGAGATCAAAATGCCTAAGAAACCATCAAAGAAATTAGTTGATATTGTTCTGCAGTCTATGCCAAGCGATATCCCCAATAACATTGTCGAGCTGTGGAAAAACAATCCTCTACGTCTTAGTAGTAAGCTCCGAGATGCTTTGTACGAGTACGGAAACACAGTATATTTCCCTGTCAATGTAGACTATGATAAAACCATAGAAGAACTTATTTCAATCGGGCACTTCACCCATGTTAATAAGAGTTTTACGAGTGAAAACTTTGCTTCTACAGAGAAAGGTAAAAAACAAATAACAATCTATCTGGAAGGCAGAAAAAGACAACTAGAGAACGACGATGTCAAAAGATTTCCGAATAGCTACCGAAAGTCTCGGTTTGCAACCCTTAAGGAAATTCTCACCCTCTGCAACGCCTATCCAACCCTCCAAAACTTTAATCGCATTGTCGCTCTTGGCAGCCAATTAGGCGATTATTATCCCGTAATAAATGGTTCAGGCGATGCCAAAGAAAAAAATTTGTATTTAGACAAGAGTGGCTATTATGATGTTCGTGATTACTACGACCAATGGAATTTTGGGACCTGCTTTGCTCTAGTAAAGTTAGAAGAATAAGCGCTACACCAGTCTCATAATGAGGCTGGTTTTTTATAAAAATATGTCACCAAGCATCTACTAGAATATAATCAATTTACATGAAAATAAATGCGGCAATTTTTGATATGAATGGGGTTTTTATCAAAGATTCTGGTCCCTTAAGTCAGCGGGTCGAAAAGGATTACAAAATTAGTTCGGAAGAATTTTTCCCCATCCTGAAAACAGCTCTCAAACAAGTCCGAATTCCCGGGGCAAATACTTCCACTGCCTGGCAGCCAGTACTAGAAAAACTGGGTCTTAGTGCAGATGAATTCTTTAAATATTGGTTCCAAGGGGAAACTCTAAATGCTGATCTGCTTCAATACGTTAAAGAGCTAAAAGAACAAGGTATTAAAATAATTATTCTTAGCAATAATTTCCCTGAGAGAACCAATAATTATCGCAGGCTTTACCCTGAGTTATTTAGTGTGGTAGACGAGCAGTACTTTTCCTGGGAAACAGGGAATATAAAGCCAAATCCAGACAGCTTCACTCAAATCATAAACGCTCATAGCTTCCTCCCAGAAGAATATATTTATTTTGACGATAACGATGAAAATCTGACAGCAGCAAGTAATCTTGGCATCACTGCTCACAAATATCAAAATGTCACGGACACCAAAAATTTTATAAATACTTTTCAAAATGTATAATCACTCCCCAGAAAATTACCAATGTCCAATCTGTTTAGGTGTAAACGGGGTGGAAAGCGAGGCAACTCTGTTAAAACAATCAGATTTGGTCTACAAGGACGACTTAGTTAGTGTATTTATCAACTCATTTTGGATTGATACTGCCAAAGGACATGTAATCGTTGTACCAAACGAACATTACGAAAACATCTTCGACATCCCCATGGGAGTTGCTCACAGAATTGCAGAAGTTGCCCAAAAAATGTCACTTGCTATAAAAGAAACTTATCTGTGTGATGGTATTACTCTCCGCCAAAACAATGAACCTGCAGGTAATCAGCATGCTTTTCACTACCATCTTCACATATACCCTCGGTACAATAACGACTCTTATAATGAAAATATGACAAAAAAGAGTCTGCTTTCTACGCCAGAAGAAAGACTAGAATATGCAAACAAATTAATAACTTATCTGCGTAAAAAATGACCTACGATTTAATCCAAGTTTTCACCGAAGACAATTTAAAACTAACAGGTTTAGCTACCAAGGGAGCAAAAGATAAAACCGC
>CAYSAM010000009.1:0-36135 GCA_964429015.1 uncultured Pseudomonadales bacterium
GGGAGACGCGCTAACCAGCTGCGCTACAGCCCCAACTAAATGTCAAAAGATGACAACTATAGATTATATCTGAATTTGAGGCTAATACAAGTCTTATTGGTAAAAATATACATTTTCACTATTCATGGTAAAATATCTTAGTTAAATCATCTAACTGTTTTACAGTTGTCTTCGTGGTGATGATTACCATGGGGGAAAGTAGAAAGGAGCCAGAAATGGCTGTTCGTTTATACGTAGGGAATTTACCCTACAATGTTACTCAATCCAGACTTCAGGAGATGTTTTCTCCTTTTGGAGCTCTAGGTGAAGTAACCGTTATTTCTGATAAATTCTCTGGCAGAAGCAAAGGATTTGGATTCGTTGAATTCGAAAACCCTGAAGAAGCCAAAGCTGCTATCGAAAAAATGAATGGTGCTGACCTCGATGGCCGCAACATCATCGTTAACGAAGCTCGTCCAAAAGAAGAGCGTCCTGCTCGTTCTTTCGGAGGTCGCTAAACTTTAGTTAATAACTAAACCATTAAACCCACTTCGGTGGGTTTTTTGGTGGGTGAAAATGTGTGTGAAAATAAGAACATTATTATTACTCAATATACAACTTGCATCAGAATGGTAGAATAAAGTGTTAACAGCTTATACAAAAATGAATACAACTCTAGTTTTAATTGTTTTAGCAGTCATGGTATTTTTCTACGTCATTTCTCTTTACAACTGGTTTCAAACAGCTCTAACACGAATAAAAGCCTCAATCCAAGATATAGGAAATCAATTAAAAAGACAGTCTAGTTTAATACCGAATCTAGAGGCAAGTGCAAAAGGATACTTAAAACACGAAAAGGATATTTTTGCGGATATTACTTCTGCCAGAAAAGCCGTTGATGGGGCACAAAATACTAGTGATATGTCTAGGATTAGCAAGGCATCAGATGCTCTTAATAATTTAATTCCCAAACTGCAAGTTTTAGTGGAAAGTAATCCAGAAATAAAAGGTGAAAAAGTTGTTACAAGGCTTATGGATGAACTAACAGATACTGCAGACAAGCTAACTTATGCTCGCAGGGTTGTTATAGACCTAAGCGCTGACTTTAACCAAAAGTTACTAGTTTTTCCAAGTAATTTTATAGGTAAAATGTTTGGATTTGTGGAACAGAAGGGGTTAGAAACACCAATGTCTGGTTCTCACCTGGAAGTATCTGAAGTAGAAACAAAAGACACGAAAATTTCACTTTAAAAGGAATTATTTAGTAGCAAAGAAATGAAAAACTACTACGAAATAATCGATGAGAATAAGGTAAAAAGCAACTTGATAGTAGTTCTGTTTATTGCCTTTATTTCTATCTCTACCTATCTAATAAGTTTCGCTTTAGGGTCAGATTCTTCATCTGTTTTCCTTGCTGTTTTAGTTTCTAGTTTTATGAGTATTGGCAGCTTTTATTACTCTGACAAAATAGTCTTGTCAATGTCTGGAGCCAGGCCGGCTACAAAAAAAGAGTTTTTTAATTTTTATACTGTCACAGAGAATTTATCTACAGTTGCCAACGTACCAATGCCAAAACTGTATGTGATTGATGACACAGCAATGAACGCTTTTGCAACAGGTAGAGATCCAGATCACGCTGTGGTGTGTGCCACAACAGGTTTATTATCCCGATTAACAAGATCCGAGCTAGAAGGTGTAATTGCTCACGAACTCTCGCATGTTAAAAACTACGATATTCGCTTAATGGGAATGGTTACAGTATTGGTTGGAACAGTTACCTTGCTAGCAGACTGGCTGCTACGGTTCAATTTTGGTAGTCGACGAAAAAGCGATGAGGATAACGGTAACTTGGGAACCTTACTTTTTTTTGCTGGAATAGTTATGGCATTGCTTTCCCCTATCATAGCTCAGCTTATTCAGTTAGCAGTGTCTAGAAGGCGTGAGTATTTTGCTGATGCTAGTGCTGTTGCCCTAACTAAACACCCAGAAGGGCTGATAAATGCTTTAGAAAAAATAACAAATGACAAAGAGCCACTTGAAGCAGCAAATAAGGCTACTGCACACTTATTTATTGCAAATCCGCTAAAAAACAGACACGATAGTATCGGTTGGTTTGCTGGCTTGTTTAACACCCATCCTCCTGTAAAAGAGAGAATAAAGGCCTTGCGTGGTTTATAATCCAGTTCTAGTAAAATCCACAAAGTTGTTTCGGAGGATCATTGAAAAACCTACTAGGTCGTAGCAATCGAATCAAGGTAACTCGGGAAGAGTTTGATAGTTTGTGTCTAAGAATTGTTGAGAACGAAAACCCCATAATTCCTCCGTTTGGTATGATTGGATCGTTTGAATTTCATCGCGGTCCAGATCACTGGATAGTAAATGGAATGACTCCTCTGGTTACTGCAGAAAAACTTTATAATGATAGCCTTGGCTATGCCACCATCTTGGTAGCTGGTAACGAAAATCGTCCTTCCCCTTCCGAAAAAAGAAATAAGGAACTAATTGTAAGGGGTAAGTTGATTGCTGGTAAGGGGACATATTTGTGGGCTGTACAAGATCCTCACTTGGGTTGGTGCATCCCTAGTTACAAAATAATAAGCTTCCAAGCCGCACAGTTATTTATCGCTACTATTAAAGAAGATCGACTTGTAAAAATCAAAAAGGGTAAATAATTTAATCTCATTATATGAACACTCTAGGTATCATCGACTTTAATTAGTCGATACAAACAGGCATCCGAAAGGATGCCTTTTTCATGACATAATATATTTGTGAATTCCACACTTGGACTAAAAATCTCTAAGCTCGAAAAAAGCTACAACCAGCCATTGCTGGATAATATTAACCTCAATCATGTGGGCGATGGTGTTGTGGCGCTCATTGGCGACAATGGCTGCGGAAAATCCACACTCCTTAAAATCTTGGCGGGGCTAGAGGAACAAGATGGTGGCAAAATAGAATGGAATAGTAACGTTAGAATCGGTTATTTAAACCAAGAAATAGATTCACTTCCCGAACTTTCCGGAGGCCAAAAGAAAATTGCTCTTTTGGTAGACCTTCTCTATTCTGGCGAGTACGACGTTCTTTTGCTCGATGAACCAGATAATCACCTAGATATCGACAACAAACAATGGCTAGCATCTGCCATAAAGTCGTTTGGAGGTTTGGTTATTATGATTTCTCACGATAGACATTTACTTAAGCAAATTTCAGACTTTACCTGGTTGGTGGAAGATAGGGAGGTAAGAACTTACTCTTTTGGTTACGGAAAATTTGTAATTGAATATGAAAAAGAAAAACACGACTTAGAACATCTTTATTCTGTACAAGAGAAAGAACACAAAAGGTTACAGGCATTAGTAGATGTCTTTCGCCAAAGAGCTGCAAGTGGTCCCAAAGCGGCCAGATACTACCACGCCTTGGAAAAGCGCTTAGCTCGCTTTGAGTCAGAAATGGTTGGTAACCCTCAAAAAAGAGAAGTAAAAATTGAACTCAGTACCAAAGTAACTAGCAAACAAATAAAAAACAAGCTCTCTATTTTAGTTCGGGACCTTAGTTTTTCTTATGGCGAAAATATTATTTTTGAAAAAACTCATTTTTTTATGGAAGTAGGAGATAAGGTGGCGTTGGTTTCGGGAAATGGAACAGGGAAGTCTACCCTTATAAAACTAATATTGGGAATGTTAACACCTGGCAATGGATCAGCAAAGGTGGGAGAAAATCTAAAGGTGGGATATTACTCACAGGAGCACTTAGAAAGCTTACCTGCGGATGGTACACCTTTAAGCTGTTTTACTACCCGCTTCCCCATAGCTGACTACGACGCCGCCGCGGTTTTAAAAAAGTTTTATTTTAGTAAACAAACTATAAAGTCCAAGATCTGGACTCTCTCTGGCGGACAGAAGGCTCGTTTACAACTAGCTCTATTCTTGTACACCAACCCAGATGTACTAATACTAGACGAGCCAACAAATCACTTAGATATTCGCTCTGTCTCTGCTTTGGAAGAATTTCTCATCGACTACAAAGGCTCCATTCTTCTCATCTCTCACGATCATGATTTGCTAAACAATGTTTGCGATGTGGCCTACGAAATAAAAGAGAAACAATTAAAACTCTCCGAAATATAGCCACAAAAAAAGACACACTAGTTGTGTGTCATTTTGAAAGGTCGGGAGACTCGCTCTAAAGCAATCGACATCCCCGCAAACAGGGCAAAAAGAATTAACCCTGCATTGCCGATAGTCAGTTCTGCTACATATTGCTTTATCATGCCGTATACGACAAGTACAGCAAAAAAAGCAAAAGCAACTGAGAATAACAGCGATATTGCTCTCAACCAATAGCCAATTCTACTTAACATAGTTCACCTCTATTCTTTATCAAATATAACAACTATTATTGAAAGTGCGATAAAAATCCAAAGATTTGTAGTTACAGCACCGGACTCCTTGTATGCTATCCAAGAAGTGTAGGCGAGTAACAAAAACCTATTTATCGGCCTTGGCAATAGGGCTGTTAGTATCAAGGCGATAATTGCCTGAGCATTCCCCGCAATAGATAATATTCCACCTATTGCCAGTACACACAAGCAGTAAAATAACAATGTTAACATGACACTCCTCCAGGCTGAATATGATACCCAATAATATCACAAAATCACCAAAAATACAAGTTATAGGCCCAAATCCACAGGTTCAACTTATGGCTAGAATCTGCTAAAATAAGTTCAAATGTCCAAAGTAGTCCTCAGTTCCGACGATATCAAAAAAATAGCCAAACTAGCTAATCTGCCAGTGGTCGACACCGAAATAGACAAGTTTGCTGCCCAATTTACCCAGACCATAGCTGTAGTTGACGAACTTTCGGAGGTAGACACTTCCACGGTTTCTCCTACCTACCAGGTCAACAATCTTCAAAACGTTACCAGAGAAGACATTGTTGATTATGAGAGGGTATTGCCTCAAGAAATAGCCATCCGGGAAGCCAAAAAAACCTCCAATGGCTATATTGTCGTCGATCGCATAATAGATAACTCCTAAAAAATGAAACAACTCCACGAACTAACCATAAAAGAACTCCACGAAGGTTATAAACACGCCCAGTTTACTTGCGAGCAAGTAGTCGCTCATTTTTTGTCCAGAATAGAAAAATACAATTCCAAGCTAAATATTTACTTAGCAATCAACAAAAACGCGTTAGAAGAAGCAAAAAAAATTGATACAGAAATAAAGCAAAATGGCCTAACTAAACCACTCCAAGGAATTCCTTTTGCTATCAAAGATAACTTCTTAACTGTTGGTCTTACAACAACAGCCAGTTCCAATATTATTAAAAACTACAATCCACAGTACGAATCCACCGTTACTCAAAATCTTTTGGAAGCTGGCGCAATTTTTTTGGGCAAAACTAACATGGATGCTTTTGCTCACGGAAGTAGTACCGAAACCTCTGACTTTGGCCCAACTTTAAATCCTTGGAACACAAACAAACTTCCTGGTGGTTCTTCTGGTGGGTCTGCTGCTGCAATTGCCGCAGGCCTTGCTACGGTGAGCTTGGGTAGTGAAACTGCTGGGTCTATCCGCCAACCTGCCGCTTGGTGTGGTGTAACTGGGTTTAAGCCTAGTTATGGCCGAGTCAGTAGATATGGAGTTATTTCTATGGCTAGCTCAACTGATTCACCTGGCCCATTAGCCAAAAATGTTGAAGACTGTGCGCTAGTTATGGAGGTAATTGCTGGTAAGGACGAAAAAGACGCAACTTCCACTCCAAATATTCCAGAAAAATATTCCACTTTAATAAATAAAAGCGACTTAAAAGGAGTAAGAATCGGTCTAATAAAAGAATATTTGCTAGACAACATGTCTACTGATGTTAAAAATTTAATATGGATGGCTGCCAATAAATTTAAAGATCTTGGGGCAACGGTAGAAGATGTTTCTCTTATGGATCCCAAATACTCTATTGGCGTCTACACTGTTCTTCAGCGATCTGAGGTAAGCTCTAACTTGGCTCGTTTTGACGGTATTCGCTTTGGCGAAAACAGAGATCAGTTTAATGACGAAAACAAACGACGCATTATGTTAGGGACATATACTTTATCTGCTGGCTACTACGACGCCTACTACAAAAAAGCCCAAGCCGTTCGAACCAAAATTATTGAGGATTTTGCAGCTGCTTTTAAAGGCTTTGATTGCTTAATTGGAGCAGTTTCTCCCGGACCTGCTCTATCGCTTGGAGCTAGTAAAGATCAGCCCATGTTTGGCGAAATGGAAGATGTTTTAGTAGAAGCCAGTTCTATCGCCGGCCTTACCAGTGCCTCTGTTCCTTGCGGCTTTGTAGATGGTCTACCAATTGGCTTACAAATTACTGGTGCTCAGCACGACGAGGTAAAAGTATTACAGATTGCAAATGCCTACCAGAAAAATACTTCCTTTCAGTTATTTCCTAACTTAGAAGAAACACTATGACCATCACTCCTCTAATTGGTTTAGAAGTTCATGTAGAACTAGAAACAAAATCCAAAATGTTTTGTGGTTGTCCTGCCAACCACTTTGGTAAAGAGCCAAATACCCAAACTTGTCCTGTTTGCCTTGGTTTGCCTGGTGCTCTGCCAGTGCCAAATAAAAAAGCAATCGAAAGCTGTATCTCTATTGGCCTGGCTTTAAATTGTGAGGTAAGTAAAATTTCCAAGTTTGATCGCAAAAATTATTTTTACCCCGATTTATCAAAAGGCTATCAAATTAGTCAGTACGACCAGCCATTTTCTTTAGGTGGTTACCTAAATCTAGACTCTGGTAAAAAAATTGGTGTTACCCGTGTTCACCAGGAAGAAGATACTGGTAAGCTGCAACACGCAGTAATTGATGGTAAAAAAGTTTCCCTGGTAGACTTCAACCGTTCTGGTGTCCCCTTGGTAGAGATTGTTTCCGAGCCAGATATGAACAGTAGTGAAGAAGCCAAGGAATATCTCAAAAAAGTCCATGAAATTATTAGGGCTCTGGGAGTTTCTAGTGCTGATATGGACAAAGGCCAAATGCGCTTAGAGCCCACAGTCAACATTAAAATTGAAAGAGATGGTGAAGTTTTTTACACTCCACTTGCTGAAATAAAAAACATTAACTCCTTTAACTTTGTAGCTGCTGCCATAGAATACGAAGTAAAAAGACAGTTGGAAGAATGGGAAAAAACTGGAATTGTCAAAGACAAAGGAAATAAAACCACCAGAGGGTATGATTCTGTCAAAAAAGTCACCTTTCTTCAAAGATCTAAGGAAGATGCCCAAGACTATCGCTACTTCCCAGAGCCAGACATTCCTCCTTTTGTAATAAGTAGGGAATATGTGGAAGAAATAAGGTCTACTATGGCTCCTCTTCCCGAAAAAATCATTTCAGACTTGGTCACCATGGGTATTGATACCAAAACAGCCAAAACTCTATACTCAAAACACGATTGTTACTCCGTCATTGCGAATCTCCACCAAAGTGGAGCTGAAGCAATCACCGCCAACCTAGACCTCAATAAACTCGCTACCTTGCTTGTTAATGGCAAAATTGATTTAAAAAGTGACATTCTTGACCAGTACAAAGAACTAACTACAGAAGGCAATACCAACGAAGAAGAATTGTCCAAAATTGTTAAGGAAATTATCGCCAGTAACCCTGGACCTGTTGCTGAGTATAAAAAAGGAAAAACTAACGTAGCGGGATTCTTTGTAGGGCTAGCGATGAAAGCAACCAAAGGCACCGCATCTCCCCAAACTCTTTCAACTGTAGTTAATAAATTATTAAGTGAATGCTAAACACTGAAACACTAGAAAAAGAAATAAGGATAGGCTTTACTTTGGAAAACGCTGTCCAGTTGGCAGAGGCTGCCCATGAAGGTCAACTTGATAGAGGTGGTCAGCCTTATATAAACCACCCAAGAGCTGTAATGGAAAGACTGAGGGGAGATTATTCCAAAATGGCCGGTATACTCCATGACGCTGTTGAAGATACAGACATTACCATTGAAGATCTTATTAAACTCGGGGTTCCTGTGGAAGTAATTGAAGCTATAAAACTACTCACACACCCAAAAGACTTCAAAAATACAAAAGAAGAGTATTTTAAAAATATAAATAACATAGCCTCGTCCGGAAATCAAATTTCTATCGATGTTAAGTTTTCTGATCTATCAGAAAACTCTAACATTAAGCGCATACCTAACCCAAAAGAACGAGACTTCGACAGAGTCAGAAAGTATAAAGAGGCCCAAGATATTCTCAGACCGAAAGTAAGTGAATATTTAAAATAACCTCTCTATTACAAAAAACAATATTTTTGCTATAATCATCAAGCAAAATCACTTTTACAAGGAGAATCCATGTCCAATAACGAATTTGAAACAACTGAAATTGTTGCTTTATATCTCGGAAAAGCTTTTGGCACAAAACAGATGCCAAAAATCAAGCAGCTTGTTGAGTTTTTGATTGGCTCGAGTGAAGGGTTTGACTTCAAAAATGAAAATCTTATGAACAAGATTCGCGAGTTGCTCCTCCTCAACAAAGATCTTGCTTGGCTTAAGACCCTAAGCTACAATCGCAAGGAATTTGAAAAATGGATTGCAAATATCAAAAAAACTCATGGCGAAAAATTCAAATTAGTTAAAGCTTAGGTACTTTCCTGCCTCCCCGTAAAACGGGAGGTTTTTATTTGGCCTTTCCACCTAAATTGCTTTAGCTATTGGTGGGTCAAAAACCTCTCCAGGTCAACCTTTCCTCCTATTATTTCTACTCCTTCACCCCTGAGTAAAACAATTTTTTTAGCGACTTCTTCACCACTCGTTTTTCCCATAAATCCGCCAACTTTACCATCTGACTTAATTACTCTATGACAGGGTACTTCTGGAGCATAAGGATTGTTTTTTAAGGCAGAACCTACCGCCCTAAATGCTTTTGTACCCAGTTTTTCCGCCAAAAGTTTATAGGTAGTAACCTTGCCCTTTGGAACTTTTCTCAGCTCTTCATAAACTCTGTCTGCGAATGTCATGAAAGCAGTATACTATTTTTGTGGAATCAAAAAAAATAAACATCCCCAAGATAGGTCTTGGTACTTGGAATATAAAGTCAGACGACTTGATAAAAATAATTCCACAAGCCATAAAACTTGGTTATCGTCACTTTGATACCGCCCGCAAATACAGTAACGAAGAGGGGGTAGGGGAGGGGATAAAAAAATCCGGAATTAATCGTAATGAAGTTTTTATTACCACCAAACTTTGGGTCACTGACTTTCTCCGAACAAAAAATGCTTTTGAAGCTAGTTTGGAAAGACTGCAGATAGATTATGTAGATTTGTATTTAATTCATTGGCCATTCCCCTTTTGGACCAAAGCCTGGGTAGAGCTAGAGAGAATACACAAAACGGGTAAAGCCAGATCCATTGGCGTCAGCAATTTTGGTATAAAAGAACTCTCTTACATAAAAAAGAATTACCAAATTACTCCTGCTGTAAACCAAATTGAATTTAGCCCCTTTTATTACAAAAAAGAACTTCTCGATTACTGTCAAGCGGAAGGTATTACCGTTTCCGCTTACAGCCCCTTAACTAGGGGATATCGCCTAACTGATCCAAAGATTCAAGTTATTGCCGATAAGTACCAGCGTACTATCCCTCAAATACTCCTCGCTTGGTGCCTGCAGCACGGTTTGGTGGTACTACCTAAATCTACCTCCCCTGAACACTTGTGGGAGAACCTAGACGCTCAAAACATAAAACTGCTTGATAAGGACATGGACTACCTAGACTCTCTAAACGAAAACTACTCTGCCCTCTCTACCTTCTGGAGCAAGAAAAAGTAAGGTTGAAAAAATATCCTATAAGTAGTATAATACCGCAAAACCCTAATTGTGGAGGAACAAATGCAGACATTAACAGCGTTAAAAAAACACTGGGAAAGCTTTCAAAAGACGAAAACATATGAAGTATTGAGCGTAATTGGAGTATGGTTATGGATACTATTTTGCTTCATCTGCTTTGTTGTAGTTATGGCACTGGTGGTAGGCTTTTTTATTAAATTTGCAATTCCATGGTATATAGGCCTCACTGCAGCGGCCATGGCTGGTAGCGCAGAATCAATGGCAAAATTGATAGTTGTGACAGTAGTTTGTGCGGTGCTGCTGCTTGTTGCGCTTAACTCCCTCGTTAGAAGTTAAGATCTATAAGGGTCGAGAAATATCTCGGCTCTTTTTTTTGTACTAAAAACTCCAGGTGAAAATAAAAGCCAACTCCCGTAAGATAAATAAGTTATGCCAAAGTTTACTCACCTCCACGTCCACACAGAATTTTCCCTTTTAGACGGGATGAGTAAAATTGGTAAGCTCATCACTAAAACCAAAGAATTCGAGCAAACTCATTTGGCCATTACCGACCACGGCTCCATGTATGGTGCCATTGAGTTTTACAAAAAAACTACCAAGGAAGGTATTAAGCCTATTATTGGCTGTGAAATCTACTTGGCCAAAGATAGCCGCTTCGACAAAAACAAGTCCGACGCTAACCACCTCCTTTTGCTAGCAGAAGATTTTGAAGGTTATCAAAACATTATGAAGATAGTAACCATTGGTCAGACCGAAGGCTTTTACTACAAACCCCGCGCCGACAAAGAAACCTTGGCCAAGTACTCTAAAGGAGTTATTTGCACTACTGCCTGCCCTGCAGGAAGAGTCCAAAGATTAATTCACGATGAGGGTTATGAAGCGGCCAAAAAAGAAATTCAAGAATACGAACAAATTTTTGGCAGTAAGAATGTTTTAATTGAGCTCCAAAGACATCACTACAACAAATATGCTGAAAATAGCAATGTTCCAGCCGACATAAAACCAAAACTTCTTGAGTTTTACGACAACGAAAGAAAAGCCGAAGAAGTTCTTATAAAACTTTCCCGAGATCTAGGATTACCTCTGGTAGCCACTAACGACGCCCATTATGTCAGCCCAGACGATGCCGCCGCTCAAGATGCCTTGGTTTGTGTGCAGACAGGTAAGGTCATTGAGGACATTCAGCGCATGCGCTACATCGACACACCAGACTTTTATCTTAAGTCACCAGACGAAATGACTGAAGACTTCAAAGATTTACCTGAAGCCATAGAAAATACTCAAAAAGTTGCCGATCGTTGCAATATTGAAATAAAAATTGGTGAATGGTACTTTCCAAAGTTAGATTTGCCAGATGGAAAATCTGCGGGAGAAGTTTTGAGACAAAGAGCTTACGATGGTTGTAAGGAAATTTTTGGTTCTGTAAATGATATTCAGTCCGAAAGATTGGATTATGAACTCGATATTATAGAAAAAAAGGGATATTCGCCTTACTTTCTTTTGGAATCTGGAATCGTTAAATTTGCGGATAAAGAGGGAATATATACCAACACTAGAGGTTCTGCAGCTGGATCTTTTGTTTCTTATTGTGTCGGTATTACCACAGTTGATCCACTGTATTTCCGTTTACCATTTGAAAGATTTTTAAATCCCTTTCGCCCTTCTCCTCCAGATATTGACTTGGACGTTTCCGATATTCATCGCGACGAACTCATAAAATACTTGGCGGATACTTATGGACACGAAAAAGTTGGTCAAGTCTGTACCTTTGGAACTCTAAAAGCTCGTGCGGCAGTCCGTGATATTGGTCGCGTTATGGGGATGCCATACTCTCAAGTCGACAAAATCAGTAAAACGATCCCTGAGGGTAGCCAAGGCTTTCCCATGACACTCAAAAAGGCACTCGAAACAACTCCAGAACTTCAAAAAATGAAAATGGATGACCCACAAGTTCGCGATCTCCTCAACATGGCCCAAAAAGTGGAAAGTAACGCCCGTCATTTATCTGTTCATGCTGCTGCAGTTATCGTCGGTCCTGACGATCTTGTAAAGTACACTCCACTCCAGCTTGAGTCTGGTGGTGGCAACCGCATTATTACTCAGTACGAAATGCATGCTTGTGAAGATGTTGGTCTAATTAAGCTTGATATTTTGGGTATTGCAAACTTAACTATTTTAGCCAATGCAGTAAAACTTGTAGAAGAACTTCACGGCAAAAAAATAAATATTAAAAAAGTTCCACTAGATGATACCGAAACTTACGAAATGCTCTCTCGAGGTGAAACTTTTGGCGTTTTTCAACTTTCTGGTGGAGGCATGACTAAATATCTGGTTGATCTTCACCCCGAAAGAATCGAGGACATTATGGCTATGGTGGCTTTGTATCGCCCAGGTCCTATGGGAAGTATTCCCGAGTATATTGCTCGCAAACGAGATAGCTCAAAGATTTCCTATTTTGTCCCTGGCCTAGAAAAAATCTTGGATATGTCTTACGGTATCATTACTTACCAAGACGATGTTTTATTCATGGCTATTCAACTTGCTGGATATAACTGGGAAGAAGCCGACAAATTTAGAAAAGCCATAGGTAAAAAAATAGTTGCTGAAATGGCTGCCCAGCACGAAAAATTTGTAAATGGATGTGTGGAGCACTCCAATATTCCTCGCGAAAAAGCTGAAGAGTTATTTGGTCAAATTGAAACTTTTGCTGCATATGGTTTTAACAAAGCCCATGCTGCTAGTTATGGCATTGTGGCTTATTGGACTGCATATGTAAAAGCCCACTACCCAGTAGAGTACATGACTGCCTTAATGTCTGTAGAAGCTTTGGACACTGACAAGGTTGTTGCCGCTATTGCCGAGTGTGAAAAATTAGGTATCAAGGTTTTGCCACCAGATGTTAACGAATCTAATATTGATTTTACCGTTGTCGATCTTCCCGAAGATCAATGGCTAGAAGAAGGACGAGCCAGATCAACCGGTAAAGCTATTCGTTTTGGTTTATCTGCCATTAAAAATGTCGGCACTGCTGCCATTGCTTCTATTTTGGAACAAAGAAAGAGTGGAGAGTATGGTTCTTTTACCAATTTTTTAAGCCGTGTAGATTTACAAAAAGTAAACAAAAGAGTAGCTGAATCTCTCATTAGAGCCGGAGCTATGGATAGATATGGGAACAGGGCGCAGTTAATTGCTGCACTTCCTATTGTTCGCGACAACACAGTAAAAGCACAAAAATCCCAAAAAGGTGGTCAGGAAAGTTTATTTGCAGCACACGATTCCGAAAAAACCGACAAAGATAATCTTCCTAATATTCCCGAAATGCCTCTAGATGAAAAATTAAAACTAGAAAAAGAACTACTTGGGTTTTATTTATCTGATCACCCCGTTAAAAAAATCGTTCGTATTGTTTCTAATATCATTAGTCACAAAATAAATCAGCTAGATCCAGCGCTTCACTTAAACCAAACCGTAACCTTGGCAGGAATAGTATCACGTAATAAGCAAGTTGTTACCAAAAAGAGTAATGCCAAAATGGCCTTTATAACTCTGGAGGATGATACTGGATCAATAGATTGCATAGTTTTTCCTAAACTTTTTGCCGAAAATCCTGATTTGTGGAACGAAGACCAGCCTCTTATTGTCAAAGGTAAGATTGACAACCGCGAAGACAAACTTCAGGTGGTTGTTGATTCAGGTATACAAATCGACACCCAAAAGACACCACAAGATATGATCCATGAAATCTTTATAAAGTCTGGCACTCCAAAGTCTATTATGGAAGAAGTCTCAAAAATGCTCAAAAGTGCTCCTGGTGACCACGAAATAATCGTTGCTATTGAAACTGGAAACAACCTCAAGAAGATAACATTACCCTATAAGATAGATTATACCGCAGAACTAGCTAAAGAAGTAGAAAAAAAGCTCCAAGGCTGGTAGAATAAGTGGCTATGGCAAATCAAATCAACTGGCAAAACAAAATTAACTTTGGGGTAGGCGATACTCTAAAGGTTTCCCTTTCTGTTAAGGAGGGTGAAAAAACTCGTACTCAATTATTCCAGGGCATTGTGATCGCTATTCGAGGCACTGGTGAGGGTAAAAATTTTATAGTTCGCAAAATTGCAGTCGGAGGAGTGGGTGTTGAGCGTATTCTACCCATCAACTCTCCTATCATCAATGGTATTGAAATAGTTAAAAAGGGTAAGGTTCGCCGAGCCAAGCTATATTATCTTCGTAATTTATTGGGCAAAAAAGCTACAAAAATTAAGGACGTCTTTGTCAAAAAAGGTCTTTCTGCTATGCTCCCTGTAGTTGAAGAGCAAGTAAGTACTCCTGAAACCAAGGAGGAGAAAGTTCGCCCCGAGGCTCCAAAGGTAAAAAACGCACCAAAAGTTGATGCTCCCAAGGTCAAAAAGGTCAAAAAAGGACCAAAAAAGATTGTCCGCAAGGAAAAAGTCTTTGTCCGCTAAATACAATTCAAAAAAAATCCCTCCGATCGGAGGGATTTTTTTATTTCTTAGTCTCTTTTTTTATAAGTTTCCAGTGATACAGGTACAAAGGTGCCCCAACTACTAGCATAGAAAGGGAATTTGTAAGCTCTCTTTGTCTTTGGTTTCGCATCTCTATTGCTTGCCTCTTTTCAATATCTTCTTTAGGCTCAATCACCACCCCCTTTTCATTAGTAGTGGGCACGGCAATATAATATCGATCGGCTTCTTTGAATATGGTCATTTTTAAACTCAAGTTTACTAGCTGGATACTTCCAATAACTACAATCAACAATCCAACAAAGGAAAAAAGGTACAAATATAGCAGTCTTAAGTTCATATTAATCAGTAATTATTAATTTTCGCTCTTTAAATTTGTAGTACTCTGCTGGTCGATGCGCCTTTCCATCGCTCTTTTTACCAGTAGCTACTAGTATTCCGGTCGACAAAATCTTTTTGCGAAAGTTTCTCTTATCTATACTTGTTCCCAATATTACCTCGTGTTTTCTCTGTAGATCAGTAAGAGTAAAATTTTCAGGTAAAAGACCCATGACAATGTTTGAGTATCCAATTTTACTTCTTAGTCTTTCAATCCCGTAACTAATAATCTTTTTATGATCAAAGGCAAGCTTGGGTAGCTTATCTGTATCAAAAAGTTTTGCTTCTCTAGCATCGCCAGTAGACTTTAAATTCCAGTTTGTAGAGTCTGCCAAAGCCAAGTAGGTAACCGTGATTACTCTAGAGCGTGGGTCACGACGTGGATCTCCAAAGGTAAAAAGTTGCTCAAGGTAAACATCATCAACATTAGACTCCTCCTTAAGCTCCCTCATTGCTGCATCTTCCAAGGATTCGTCTATTCTTACAAAGCCACCAGGTAGAGCCCAGGAACCCTTAAAGGGGTCAATGTCGCGCTTAATAAGCATGATTTTAAGTTGACCCTCCAAAACTGTAAACAGAAGAACATCTGTGGCTACTGAAGGTTTTTGAAATTTATCTAATTCTGATCTCATGACTTATTCTATCTCAAATTTTACCTAATGTATAATATACACATCCCAGAACATTACAAGGAGTATTATTTTGAACGCATATCAAAAGAAATTCGAAGGACTTGGATTACAGATTGCTGAGGGTACCAATACCTTAACAGCAAAAGATGTGGCTGCGATTGCCGAAGCACTCGACTTTTCCAGCTTTAACCCAAAATATCTTCCACAAGCAAACCTCGCCGATAAGTCTCCAAAAAACTCTAAGCACTATTCGATTGTCTATATCTGCAATCTCTTTAAGGGAATGACCCCGGAAAAGCTTATGAAGTTGGAAACTGGTTGGCTAAAGCAGGCACATAAAATATCTGGATCATCAAATAATGACGAGAAAGACGTTCCGGCCGACCTGGTTACCCCTCAGATCATTTCACGCATTATTGCCCTTGCTTATTTTCTCCATCGTCTGGAAACAGGAAAAATTAAGGTAAGTAAAAGTGCTGCAGACTGGATGGTTCGCAAGTCATTGGCTGGTATAAATGTCTTTTTGGTCAACCCTACCTTAAAGGGAGAAGTTAGAATGACCAAAGTAAGGGTTGGTAAGAAGTGGGTAAATGCGTACGATTTCTTTATGCAAAATGGTGTGCTGGTGGGCTACTACGGTAAGTTTCTCCCAAATCCGCAAGTAAGCTTACCGTATATCTTTTCCTTGCTGCATCGCGATGCACTTCGCCCCGAAGTATACAAAAAGTAACAACTCAGTACAAAAAAGACCCCGAATTCCGGGGTCTTCTTCTTTTAAAAACTATTTCTTCAGATATTCATCCAAAGTTTTTACCAACGCCTCAGCCTTTGTGTTCAAACTTTCCTCTGTCGGATTACCATTCTCATCAAAGGCGGCCCAAACAAAGTGAATATTGACCTCTTCGTGCATAGGGATCATTTTTAACTCCAACACAACCTGCTTAAGCTGTTCTACAGCTCTGATACCTCCAGATGTGGCACCGTAGCTCACAAAACTGACTGGTTTATGGTTCCATTCCTTATAAATTACATCCAATGCATTCTTTAGTACTGCAGGATAGCCATGGTTATATTCCGGGGTAATAATAATGCACCCATCAGCCTCTGCAACTTTTCTAGCCCAGTCAATTACTACTCCTGTTGGCTGTCCACCCATAGCTGGGGAAACAGGATTATCAAAAAAGGGGATTGGCCAGTCCACAAGATCCAAAAGCTCAAAATCTAGCTCAGAATCTACTGCTTTAGCTTGTTTTAGAAACCAATCAGCAACTTTTTTACCATTACGTCCCGCTCTCGTACTTCCTAAAATGATTTTTATTTTTTTCATATAGCTAATAATAACTCTTTGTTGCTAAACAACAAGTACACACAAAAAAGTATGTAAGTATGCTAATATATACCACATGAATCAATGCACTAGCTCCTCACCTGTAAATATTACCCTTGGGGTTCTTGGCGGTAAATGGAAACCCGAAATTCTCTGGCACCTCCATCACAAGACTTTGCGTTTTAGTGAGCTAAAAAAACTAGTCAAAGGTATCACTCAAAAAATGCTAACTCAGGAATTACGCCAGCTCGAAGACAACAAAGTTGTCATTCGAAAAATATATGCCGAGGTACCACCAAAGGTGGAATACTCCTTGTCTGATTATGGTAAAACTCTAGAACCAATTCTCAAAGCTATGGCGAGTTGGGGGGAAAAGCATAAAGCTTAGTTATTCTTATCACTCACAATCAATCCATCCGAAAGCGTAATAGTTCTATTGGTTCTCTTTGAATATTCTTCCTCGTGAGTGACCATAATTATAGTTAGTCCCTTTTTGTTGAGATCTTCAAAAACTTTTAGAACTTGATTTGAGGAGTCCATATCTAGGTTCGCTGTTGGTTCGTCAGCAAAAAGTATTTTTGGATTTATAGCCACCGCACGTGCAATACTTACTCTTTGTTGTTGACCACCACTTAACCTCGCTGGGGTGTTTTCTGCTTTTTCTTCCATTCCGACTGCCTTCAACGCTTCTATTGCTCGTCTAAACGCATCTGTAGTTGAAACTCCTTTCATTATTAGTGGCACTGCCACATTTTCCTTTGCAGACAACGTTGGTATCAGAGCGTAATCTTGAAAAACATATCCTAAATTGTTTAACCGAAACTTAGTCATATCTTCGTTTGTAAAGTTTTTTGTTTCCATACCATCGACTATTATCGAGCCACTTGTTGGTTTGTCCAACAAACTAATTTGATAAAGTAAGGTGCTTTTACCAGAACCGGATCTGCCAATAATAGAGAGAAATTGCCCAGTTGGTACTTCAAAACTTAAGTTTTTCAATGCCATAAAGTCTCCCGCTGGAGTGCTAAATGTTTTGGTTAAGTTTTTTACTTTTATCATTTTATCTTCCCAAAATTGCGTCTAAAGTATTTTGTTTGACTATTAAGCGAGCTGGTAAAAATCCAGAAACTATAGTGGCAAAAATTAAGACTACAGCTCTAATCATAACGTCACCTATACTTGCAACCAAGATACCGTCACTAAAGGGAAAGTCTATTGGATTCGCGTCAAAAAAGGGCTTAATTACCAAAAATACAATCAACACTCCAATCGTGATTCCAGTAACTGCGTAAAAGAGAGCCTGAAAAACATAAGAAATTTCTATAGAGGTTGCACTAACCCCAATACCTTTCAGTATGCCAATGTATTTTCTCCTTGTTATTGCGTTTACAAAAATGACAATAAAGATTGTAATAGTTGCTACAGCAAGGCCAATAGAACCAATTACATTTCCCAATATAGAAAATGTTAAAGAAATATCTTTTACAAATTTTGGTACCGCCTCGCTACTTGTTTGAACTTTGGCAAAACGATCAAAACCTTGGTTTACTATCGCCTGCTTGAGTTGCTCGTCTGAGTAGTTTGGTTTTACTTTTATCGAGATTTCTGACACATTTAGATCATTTCTTCCAATCATTTGCCTTAACTTTTTATCATTCATGATGATTCTGCGGTCAACCTCATCTACCTTTCCCTTAAGTACCCCTTTAATTGTTACCTCTATGGTTTTTCCACCCACTGTTAAGCGTACTTTGTCTCCCGCATCTACATCTTTAAGAGGAGTTGCTCCTGCTTGTTCAATGGCGGTGTAGTTAAAAAGCAGTGACGATCCGACCATTATATAGTTATCATCGTCTCCACTAAGATATTCACCTTTAATTACAAAGCTCCTTAGATCTGTTAAGTGATCTTCTTGGTCAGGGTCAATTCCCGAAACCTGAGCATTTATATAATCTGGTGTATCGTTTTTTCCAAGCTTAGTTTTGTAACCAGACTCTAGTTTGCCATTTGCCACGTATCGCTCACTTACTTCTTCTGTCATGGGTAAGGATTTTATGTAGCTCACAATCTCAGCCGAGTTCTCTATAAAATTTTTATCTCTGAGAACTGTAAGGAGTACATTACTACTATATCTATCCCTATTTGCTATTATTGAACCTTCTATTAGACCAACGAGTATCCCTCTAACTACAATTAAGTTTAAAAAGGTAAGAGTCATTACAAACGAAATTAGAACAGTGGTCCATTTACTAGAGCGTTTAATGTCTCTAATAGCCAAAAAAAATCCTACTTTAATGGATAGCGCTATCTCCTTAAAAAACTTCTTCATTTCTTTAATTCAGTAAAGATTTTGAGAACTTGGGTTTCAGGTGTAACTCCCTCCAATACTTCTACTGTATCAGTACCAATGAGCCCTAGTTTAAGCTCTACCATTTTCTGTTTTCCTTTTTCCAAAATAACTGCATAGTACTTGGCCTTATCCAGCTTTATAGCTGATCTAGGGATTGTTAAGGCGTCTGCTTTTTTATTGGTTACTATTGTAATATTTGCTGTCATAGCCGGCCTAATAAGTTCTAATTGCTTTTTGTCTGGAGTAAGGCGAATTGTGACTCCATAAGTAACAGTACCCAACTGTTGGTTGCCAACAGTATCAACTCCAATCACTTCTCCAGTTACAATCTGATCCAGAATAGCATCAAACCTTACTTCTACTTTGTCGCCAAGCGTTATTTTATTTATATTAAACTCTGAAATTTGAAACTCAATGATCATGCTGTCTAGATTAGTCAAAACCAAAAATGGCTCTTTAGATAAGCTGGTTCCAACAGAATCTCCTGTGGTTTTTTTTAGATTAAAAACTTTACCACCATACGGACTTTTTGTAACAGAGTCCTTAGTGGCACTATATGCTACACTTTTTTCAGACAAATTTGCCCGTGCTGATCGGATTGCTTCATCTGCATCCATGTATTGCTTTTCCAAATTGCTAAAACTCTTTCTTACTATATAAATACTCGAAGTCATAGCCAGTTTTTCTTCCTCTGTATAAGCTCTATCTGTACTAGGATTTGGTTTTTGAGCCACAACATTTTCGTCAAAAGTTTTTTTGGAGTTTTCCGTTTCCAGAATTGTTCTGCGAGCAGTTTCCAAGGATGCCTGCAATGATTCTTTGGTGTTTTCTGCTGTTCGCAATGCGCTCTTTGCGGCAAGCAAGTCAGAGAGGGCAGCCGCTTTTTCTTGTTCAGTTGCTGATGAAGTCACCTCGAAAAGCTTGTCTCCTGTTTTTACCTCTTGTCCATCTGTGACATAAACTTTTTTTACTATTCCTGCTGTAGGAGAATAAATTTGAGTCACCCCACTGGCGTTAAGAGAGCCAGAGCCAGAAACAACTTCTCTGATTTCTTGCCTTATTGGTGTCACATAGTTCTCCTTATTTACTTTACTGGGTTTAAAAACCAAAAACAAAATCACAGCCAAAGCCGCAATAGACACAAAAAAGAAACGTCTCTCATTAATAAACTCAAAAAATTTCATATTCTCTGGTAATTATATTCTATTTCCGCACCAGTCTAACTATTTAGAACCATAATGGCAATGTTTAACGCTGTGGCAAAAGTTACCCAGGCCAGGTAAGGAATCATAAGATAAGCAGAAAGTTTCTTGATTGGTAAGAACTTTTTAATCGTAAGAAATATAAAAGCCCACATCGCCAATATCACCAGTAGGCCAAGTTTAGGTGATCTTAAACCAAAAAATAGGGGAGTCCAAATAAAATTTAACCCAAGTTGTACAAGAAAAAATTTTATTGCCTCTTTGGTTTTTTTGTTTTGTTTTTGGTTCCATACTATAGAAACGGCCAGCCCCATTAAAAAATATAACAACGTCCACGCTGGTCCAAAAAGCCAGTTTGGTGGTGCAAAAAAAGGCTTGTTTAGGTAAGCATACCAGCTGGGAATTGCTGCCAAAGTAAACGGTGTACCCGCCAAACCTACCATCTCACAACCTAAAATCGAAATTAATATTCTTTGCCAATTTTTCATCTAAGTACAGTATAAATTACTTAGGACAAAATATTTGTTATAACCTAAACAGTGAACTATTTATTGAACACAATTGCCATCCTCCTCATTTTTGCATATAGAGCATTTAGGATTCGTTTGGGCAAAATTACAGAACAGAATCTCACTCGATATCTGATCATCAATTTAATTTTTGGACTTATGTCCATTGGTATTGTTATCTATCAGATGGAAGGGATTGGAGCCTTTTTTGTCTTTTACATCTATCTCGAAACTCTCCTAATTGCTATTAAGTTTGCCTCTATAAGTGTTTATAGAACTTCAAAACTAGCCTTCATAGATCTAAGGCAAAACGCAATGAAGTCTATAAGAATATCCAAAGAGGGGGGTAGCTATAAAGTGGTGCTTAGGTGGTGGCCAATGAAGATCTATATATTTTTGCAAGAAAGTTATAAATTTTTTAAAATATTGGCTTATAAAACTATGGACTACCTCCATAATTACATCCCAATAATTCCAGGAAACCACGATAAAGTCTCTGGGGTTCCAAAAAGATGGGTAAACGAAACCATGGCTAAAATGCACAAAAGTGCCAAAAAAGGAAAAATAGAACTACAAATCATTCAGGTCTATTTTCAAGAAGATCTTGTTGACTTTACCATTTTGGTCACGCCCAAAAAAACAAAAAATTGGCTAAAGTCATTTGAGGGTGAGTTTCAAAAAAGCTCAAAAATAACTAATTGTTATGTTCGCAAAATCTCCTCCCGCCCACCTACCCTCCAAATTATCATCCCCAGATCCGAAATAATTTAGCCCCATAATGTTTGACAAAAACGCGCTTGGGTGAGAAAATATCCCCAATCGCATTCTTAACAAAAGGAGAAACCATGCACAAAAACACCGTCTTTTGAACGGGATAACCCCGTTATGGAGACAAGATGGAAATAAAACTTCATGCTGCCTGGGTCATTTACATCCATCAGAAAATGGACGATGTCTACAAAACAGGCAAAGATTGTCCCAATTGCGCGCCTTTCAAGAATAAGGGTAAATACACCTGGGAGTACCGCGCCAACTACCACTGGGGCATGTGCAACGAGCACATCGCACATGCAAAAGAGCTACTTAAGAAAGATGTGCAGATACATATTGACCTGGAAAAAGCTCTCAACTTAGCCACACCAGATGACTTAAACCGCTATCTGCCAAATGGCAAGTTCTGCACTATGCGCTCACCTTTGTGGTGCGCGTATTTGCTAGAGCTGGCCTCACAAAAAGAATAGGAGTAAAAATGCGCAATCACGCAGTCTTCTAAGTGAGCCAATTCGGGCTCCCTTATAAGGAGACAAAAAATGAACATCTACTATCGCGTTTTGTGGGTGCACGACCTGCAGGCGGAAAACTCCGCCAAGTGGGATGACTTGCCCCACACCTGTCCTCAGTGCGCTTTCTTTTCTGATTCCAAGAACTTCAAGGACAGGAAGATTGCACACTTCACCATGCAGGAGAAGATGAAGCACTTCGGTTGGGGTCTGTGTGCCTACCACCTCGATATGATTTCCGATTTGTTTGACTGGGAGGAAGAATATTACTTCCAGATCGAACGCGAACTCGGAGTCTACAAGGATGGTTACTTCCGCACTCACCCCGATGGCCGCCGCTGCTCCATCCACTCACCCGTTTGGAAGGATTACCTTCTCTCGCTCGCCGAAAAGAGACTGGAAGAGACTCGCCGGAAGATCCTCAAGATCTACCGCGACCACAACCGTCTTTGGCGTGGTCGGGAAGCTAGGCAAAATACCTGCCAAAGGTGCGCCTTCTTTGGTGATCCTCAGAAGAACCACAACAGTCCCGAAATTGCCCACATGACCTTGTACGAAAAGATGGGCTACTTCATTTTCGAACTGTGTGAGGAGCATTACCCCGACTACGACAAGTGTCGGAATAAACTCTTGGCAAGAATTGAGGTGGTGGAAGAAGAACTTGGTCTCACGGATCATTTCGACTTCCGCACCCTTCCGGATGGTGAGCTCACCAGCCCGCTCAACTATTGCTGGCGAGATCACCTCCTCTCGCTCAGCGAGATTTAACAAAGTAAATCCCCAAGCCACCACGGCCTGGGGATTTTTTTATGCCAAAAAAATGATAAAATATCCCAGAACATTTTAAATAAGGAGAAAAAATGAAAATTGGTGTCACGTCTGCAAATACCGACAAGTTAAAGCCCACTCAAGCCGCCTTCAACAAAGTTTTTAAAGAAGTTATGGCCACAGTTATTGGTGCAAAATGTCTCTCGAGCATAAACGAGCAACCAGTAGGAGACGAAGAAATTTTACTAGGCGCTAAAAACCGATTAGTGCAGTTTATTAGAACACATGACATGTCAGAATATGATTATCTCGTTTCTTTTGAAAACGGTATAAGGCATGTTTTAGTTGCAGAAAAAGATCAGTGGTTCGATTACGTCTGGGTAATTGTTCTCGATTGTAGAACGGGACGCAAGTCGTACGCTTTTGGTCAGGGAGTTCACTTCCCCACCAGGTATGTCCTAGAAGCCAAAGCCTTGGGTTTTGATAAACATACCGTTGGTTCCATCATCGCCAAGCGCAATCCAAAGTCTAGTGGAAGTGATCCTCATTACTTTTTGACAGCAGAACAAGTAAAACGCCAAGATATTCTTGAGCAAGCACTTCTGGTGGCTCTCTCCCAGCTTATTTCAGAAACATAACTCAGAATTTTAGTAGCAACATACCTGGTCTCACACCCGGGTATTTTTATGCCACTAAACAATACTATCTCTTAACACCCTCAGACTTTCTTTTAGTACAAATCCATAAACTTTGCCATAATCCGCCCAAGAAAAACTATTTTCCCCATTCTCAAAAAAACTCGTTTCACTAACTTTCGCCATTTCACCAGCTATTTTTTGGCACTCTACCCTTGTAAACTCAGCAACCGCAGACACATCGTCTCCTGGATTGTATGTTTTATCACCAATATCCAAGTAGCAAGTAAAAATAGAAGTATTAAACACCTCTCCTTTGTACTTACCAGTAATATTAAACTCTAGTAAGCTCTGTAGTTCGCTTTGTAAAACGCTAATCTCCAGTTCCTCTTGTATTTCTCTAACTGCCGCCTCAAGGACTTCTTCATCTTTGTCTACTCCGCCACCTATCATTCTCTTAATCTCATTTGGGTAGAACTTTTTTACTCCAAACAAATACCTATCCTTACTATTTTTAATAAAAATCAAAACCGTCCTATCTCTATATCTTAGATTCTCAAAAGGGGAACCAACCAAATCCAAGCTAAAATCAATTTTCTTAAACATAAACTATTTTATAATACAAAAATGACATATATTGCTCTACTCAGAGGTATCAACGTCGGTAGAAACAAAAAAGTAGAAATGAACAAGCTTAAAACTGTTTTTGAAGACCTCGGTTTCCAAAATGTTTCTACTTACATCAATAGTGGCAATGTCATTTTTGATTGCCCGCAAACGAACGTCATTACTCTAGACTCCAAAATAGAGAAGGGGATAGCAAAAGCTTTTGGCTTTTCAGTTCCTGTGGTTATCAGAACCGCTCAAAATATCCAAGACGTTGCAAAAGCAGTTCCTGCAAGTTGGAATAACGACTCAGACCAAAAAACCGACATTCTCTTTTTGTGGGAAAAGTTCGACAGCAAAGAGACAATTAATCTCATCAAAATCAACCCAGACGTCGACGAACTAATCTACCTCCCCGGCGCCATAGTCTGGCACCTAGACAAAAAGTACTACACCAAAAGTGGTATGCATAAGTTTATTGGTACAGAGGTCTACAAAAACATGACTACCAGAAACATAAACACAGTAAGGAAGCTGGGTACAGTTTCTGAACATAAGTAATTTTTACTGCGCACCTTCAGGCATATAATCTGTAATATATTCCCCAGTCTGTAAACATAGAAACAATTGATATTGTAATCAAATGGCAATTTCGAGATTCGACTTCTGCGGAGAGAGTTGCAGATATGATTGACTTCGGGTATTTTATGGTATTAAATGAAGTTGATTAAGTAAAATTAATATCATTGATATTGATTTAACACTGCTCTATATTGACACGGTATGTCGATTATAAATAACTCAAAGACCATATTTGGTATATATAACCAACTAATTCTGGGTGGTTCTTCTAACATGGACATAATGCAAGATTCTTTAAAGTTATTGTCACCAAATAGTACCGAAGCAAGTCTGAATAAAGTTATTTATGAAAAGTTTTGTGTAACTGGCAATGCTGATTTTATTGGATTAATAGAGTTGATCGGTTTAGCCCACCAAAAAGAAAAGGAAAATGTTTCGATATCAAATACTGATGAAAGAAAGCATAACGGAATCTATTACACAGACTATTCAATTGCAGAATTAATTACAAAAGAAACACTCAGTCTGTTTAAAAAAGATATAGACTTATCATGCTTATATTTTCTTGAACCTTGCTCCGGAATTGGAATCTTTGGAATAGCATATTTGGACGTCATTTTCAGAACAGACAACAAATATATTGCATTCGCTCAAGATATAGTTGACAGAATGTTCTTTGCAGATATAGACGAAGAAGCTATTAAACTACTTAAGCAAATAATTCCAGCATATCTAAAGAAAGTTTATTCCGTGGATATTGTGTTAAACGATAGTAACTTGTATGTTGGGGATGCTCTTCTTGAAAATGCAGAAGGGATAATACGAAAAAACGATCTAACAAAAATATTTGCAAGAGAAAATGGTTTTGATGTCATTATAACGAATCCACCGTATAAGCTTCTTAAGGCAAACTCAAATAAGTACGATAATGAGTCAAGTAATTATAAAGATCAATTGGACCTAATATTATCCTTCATAAGAAAAAATAAAACATATAAATATAACTCAGGGACACTTAATTTATATAAACTATTTGTTGAAGAAATAGTTGAAAAATTAACAAATGAAACCTCGAAAATTGGATTATTAATTCCTTCAACCCTATTAAGTGATAAGCATAGTTTTGAGTTAAGGAATTTAATTTTAAATAATTATTTTATATCTACGATTCATACCATACCAGAAAAAAATGACTTTTTTAACGACATTAGCCAAGCCTTTTGTTTTTTCTCAATAGATAAAGCTAATAAACAAGAAACAATATCTTTAAAAACCGATGTTTCAAGGTCCGAGCAGTTTTCAAAAACTAATATCACAATACACAAGTCTTTAATCAAATCAATATCGACATTGCAGGAAATAGTTTCAACTGACGAATTGGGATGGAAAATACTTTCTAAAATTCATAAGCACAAAAAGATTAAAGATTTACCTTCTATAACAAACTTCAGGGGTGAATTAGATTTAAGTTTAGACAAGAGGTTTATTACTGAAGAAAAAACTGGCAATTTCCTTTTAAGAGGAAACGGAGTTAAGGAGTATGTTTATATTCCAGATAGCAGTTATGTAAAAGATGAATTCTTTCAAAAAATTAATAGCAAAAAGCAGTATGTTCAGTCAGATAGAATAGTTTGTCAGCAGATATCGAATATTGGTTTGTCGAAAAGATTGAAGTTCTCGAAGGTGCCACCAAATATCATATTGGGGAATTCATGTAATTTCATTTCTATTAGAAACAATGGGTTGTTAGATGAAAATAATATTAGTCTTGATTATTTACTTGGTATCTTAAATTCATTCCTTCTTAACTGGCGCTTTCAGCAAACAAATTCAAATAATCATATAGGTAATTACGAACTAGACGAATTACCAATTGCAGTTCCAGACATACACCAAAGAAAAGATGTAGAAGTGTGCGTAGCAAAGATCCTTTGTAATCCAGGCGATATTAAGAATAAGGTTCTCCTAAATAAACTAACGTTTGATATTTACGGGCTAGATTACGAGGAATCTATGTATATACTAAACAAGTGCGGAGGAAACGAAGTGTCTAAAGCGATTATTAACGAACTAAGTTTGTCATGATTCACAACCACATAACCTACCCTCTGAGCATTAACGATATGAAAATGGTTTTAGCTGTTCCTCAGGGTGGAAACTGGAAGAATATTCCATTAAATATACCTTCAAGGCGACTAGATCAAATTAGACTGTCAGGTGGTAGAACAACACTCTATGGAAGACTCTCGTGGGATAAACCCAGCTATACAGTAACTACATATTTCAATAGGCCGGGCAATGGAACCTATGTGCATCCGGAACAGCACAGAGTGATTAGCGCAAGAGAAGCTGCCAGATTGCAATCTTTTCCTGACGACTTTGTGTTTTTAGGATCAAAGGGTAGTTATTGTAAGCAAATAGGGAATGCCGTTCCACCTCTTTTGGGATATTTCTTGGGAAAGTCTATAATGGAACTCACTGGCACAAAAAATGTCGTTGATTTGTTTTGTGGGGCTGGAGGACTTAGTAAGGGGCTTGAATGGGCTGGATATAACATAGTTGCTGCAAATGACAACTTCAAACACGCTTGTGAAACATATAGAAATAATCACAAGGGAACGATTCTAATAGAAGGAGATATAACCCAAGACGGAATAAAAAGACAATTATTTGATGCAATAGAGGGTAAGGATGTGGACATGATTGTGGGCGGTCCACCATGTCAGGGGTTTTCCAATGCGGGTAAGAGGCTCGTAGACGATCCTAGAAACTTCTTGTTTAAAGAGTTCGTAGAAATAGTTCGTCATGTTAAACCTAAGGTGGTGGTACTTGAAAATGTGGAGGGTATATTAAACATGAATAAAGGAAAGAGTTTTGAGAGTATAAAAGAGAGTTTTGCTGAATTGGGATATAAATTAGATGGTCGCAAATTGCATGCTGTTAGATTTGGAGTGCCTCAGAAAAGAAAAAGAGTTGTAATGATTGGATTATTAGAGGGGAGTCCGTCAGAGTGTTATCCAAAAGACGTTGTTCAGGATGAAGAGAAATATTTAACTGTCAGAGAAGCGATTGATGACCTCCCGGAAATAGCGTCAAATGGAGGCGACCATTTTAACGAAAAAGAAACTGTATCAAATTCTCCTTATCAGAAATATTTGTCAGGAAAAATTACCCTGAATGAGTTTGTCGATTCATTGAGTCAAAGGTAGACTTTGCTACTAACGCGAGTTTTTTGAATACTTTCAGAAGATTGTTATGCGATTCTTTTTCATCCTTTTCCAGGGTTAACATTAGATCTTCTACAAGGTCGTCAATCTCTGAAGTGATCCATTTTTTTGTGTTTCTATTTTCAATTTTCTTATATTCCTCCAGTGCTGCGAAAGCAATTCTTACATATCTATCAGCATTCTTCTTTTTATTTTTACTGTCCACGGGATGTTCAACAATTTTTTCAGCACCATGGATTGGATCAAAGTTTGTAAATTTATAGTCAACGTAAGAGTATTCCGGATGTAAAAATTTCAGTAGAAATTTATCGTGACCCGCTTCACTAATTTTTGAAAATACTATTAGGATGTGATGCAAATTGGTCCTCATCAGTCTGCTTAATATTCTCGCATCTTCAGTGGTGAGTATCCCATTTTTCAGTTCATCCCAAATAAACTTTGAATGCCACGACACGACAACTTCGCCATTTTGTTCATCAACAATAAGTCTTTTTACGTCTTCTGTTGTCATTCTGTTATTTTTTGTACTATTGCATGAATTGCACAGAGGATTAAATACTGGCCTATGAGTAAAACCTAATGAGATTGGTCCGATATGATCAGCTGTCATCTTTCTGATTTTTCCACATCTGGGACAAGCAGTTTCAAGCTTATGTCGATTAAATTCCCCCATTAATCTGTTCGATAAGTTCCAATTACCATCTGCCCAATTCTCATAAACTCTTCTATCTTGAGTATATCTTGCAAGATTTGCGGCAAGTCTACCAGTGTCCTCAGATGCACGATGACATGCATTATATGTGTGGAAACCATCAAGGCGATCGGGTGGGTTACTCATCGCTCCCGGGCTGAGTCTGCTTTTTCTGTTGTTTTTAATAAAATCTAATATGTCTTTACCAGTAAAAAAAGAGGTCGAAACATCAAAGATGCCTTTTATTGTATTCAAGCCTGACCCTCCAATTGATTCTTCAGTCATTTTTATGATCTCATCGATAGTTTCAACAAAAGGAGTTGCCTCAATTGTCGGCAGCAGTTCATTTATCTTTTTTAGACTATTCTTATTTGGATAGACATAGAAAATGTTCAGCTTTTTTCCGCAAATCTGACAAGGTTTCATTCCACCAAGTTCCTTTGGGTGTATTAACCTGGCCACATCTGACCTTTTTTCAACATGGAGCTCTAATATTTTCTTATCCCACCATTCCGCTCGTGCTTTGTCAGATGGAGATACCCATCTTATATCTCCATTCGCTTTTAGTTTATTTGGTAGATCCTTGTAGTTCTGGTGATGGACAATTATCTCCATGTATTTGATAAAATCGGGATGCCACTTTCTTTCATTTCTCATATTTCGGTAAGATGTAGTAATTCGCAATAATTTTACCACTAATTAACTATCATTATCCTATAGATAGAAAATACCATTCACAGACCATTCGATCTATTATTGAATTGCAATTAATTTGGGTATGAACAAAACATGGGTTAAATAAAAAGACCCCATTTCTGGGGGCTTAAAACCTCTTTACTTCGTCTGGATAATAAAACTCAACGTCTAAACGGTAGGCGGATTCAAAAGATTTATTTTGCACCAAAATTACTTTTTGCTCGCCTTTGTAGTCGGGAACAATCACTCTTTGACCAACCCACATCAAGTTTTCAGCGAATACTTTTGTAATTACAAATTTTCTACCATCAGCTTGCAGTCTAGCTACAGCCCTATCTACTAATTCTTGAATTGGGTCTTCGTCAGAAAACATGTGTGTGGCCGTCTTTAACAGATCTTCCAGGTCTTGTGGTATCAAAGTTGCCTCCTAAATTTAGAATCAGTCTATTATAAGGCGGTTTCTTATATTTTGTATTGGCTAATTTTGGCCAAGAAAGAGATGGGGTGTTGACCGTAGAATATATTGCTCATATCTGTTCCGCACTGAAAAATATTTCCACCATCGTGTATATTTCTAAATTCTGTCAGATCATATCTTACCCCATCTATGTAAACTAGGCAGCGACCAGCCAAAGGATCTAGTGTGGTGGTTGCTGATGGAGCCATAGTAGCAGCAGGAGTAGTCGTTTGGTTGACCGAAACTATCTCTGTTGGCTCAGCAACTACTTTAGCAATAAAAACGACACCTAAAACAAAAACAAAATTCAGTAGGCTTATCAAAAAAAGCTTTTTTATCATTTATTTAAAACTAAAATCTTCAAAAATAACATTTCTCTTTTTTACTCCCAGACTAGCTAAGCCTATGGCAATATCCTCCATCATTTGTTGTGGCCCACAAAGTAAAAACCTTTTCTTGTCAGCATTCCCAATTAACCTCAAAATTTCTTTAGGGCTTATACGACCTTTATCGTCTGAGCAAAACTTATGGAGTGTCATTTTTTTAGATATATTGACTATTTTTTCAATTTCGTGACTAAATATCATTTCTGACTCATTTTTAGTGCAATAGATTAAATCTATTCTTTGTTTATTTGTATTTTTTGCCATTTCTAACATTCCCAAAAATGGGGTAATGCCTATACCCCCAGCAACAAAAACCAAATCCCTAGTGCTAAGCAAACTTTCATAAAAATTTCCATATGGACCAAATAAAACCGCCTTGTCACCTACAGCAAGTTTTTTTAAGTTTAGGGTATAGTCACCCAAAACTTTAATGGATAGCCTCACTTTACCATCTGCACCACTTCCGGCAATTGAGTATGGGTGGGACTCAGGACCAAGTTTTTCAAAACTGGCAAATACATATTGACCAGGATAGTAAGACATTGCTACGGAAGAAGGTTTTAAGTAAATTGTGTAAGTATCAGAAATTACACTTATCTCGTCTACTTCATAGGTAAACTTTGGTCCGAAATATTTATAAAAAAACTTTTTGTAAGCTGCCGAAAAAACTCCCAAAATTAACATAGCTATCAACCAATACCTGAGTGGAGCAAATCTGCTTACATCACTGGTTATGGTAAGTATGTGAACAGAAGCCAACAATAAAACTAGTCCCATATATTCATGAGTCTTTAGCCAAATGTGATAAGGCAAGTTTATAACTAGAGTAAGTAGTAAAAGAAGTATCATTAGATAAAGCGCCATAACACCAAAATTGTATGCAAGTATGTCTGAGAACCAAAAGTATTTAAAGGTTAACTCTGTGTTTGGTAAGGTGTTTACAATTAAAAATAAAGGATGGTGAAGAAGCATAACAAATGCCAACCCACCGGTTGTGTGGTGAATTCGGTAGACTTTATCTAATCCTCCAAATAAGTAGTCCAAAAGTTTAAATCTGCCGGATAATATATAAGAAATACAGAGTAGGTTGGTCCCCAGTAAAGATACTAGTTGACTGGCTGTTGTCCAAGTGAGACTCAATCCTACACCAGAATAAATTTTTGCCAAAACAAACAAATTAATCGTTATCAAAAGTGAAACCCAAACAAAAAAAGTACCTCTTTTTTTCATAAATACCAGATCAATTATAGACTAACTAATCATCATCTTCTCTGTTTTGGTCCTCTCTTTTATCGTCTTCAGCTTTGTTATTTGTTGCTCCGGTAATTACCGCATTTGGATTATTGGGGTCATAAAGATAAGAGGCTACTCTGCTTAAACCACTTCCATGTTTATTTTGATAAATTGTGCTCATATCAGCACCACAGTTAAAAATATCTCCACCTCCATGAGTGCCTCTCAAGCTTGTTATATCGTATTGTTTACCAAACAAGGTTACAAGGCAGCGATTAGTATTGTTTGTAAGGATAGTAGTCACTATTGGTTTTGCTGTCACCACGGCTTTGGGTACAGTAATTTTTGTGGGTGTAGTTTCCACTTTTGCCTCACCAAAGATACTGACTTTTCTTTCGCTATCTGAATTTATTTGGGGGGTAGTAATTACCACCTTCTCTTCCATTTTTTCTGGTCTGGTAGTTGCTTTTTTTATGGCTGTACTCGTAGTAACAGCTGTTGTCACCAGTAGTAAAGTAATTAAAATGTTTTGACCCAAGTTTCCAATTAGATTTGCCATTAATTCTTTCATCCTTTTAATTATATGGCCACCTGTCAAATGCGTAAAAGAGCCAAAAGTGTTAAAATATTGCGAACAATCAATAAAATATGAATAACATCAACGTTCCTAGCCTTCACAACAAGATCTTGGCTAAAGCCATAGAAAACATAAACGCAAACGAAGAAATCTCTGCTCTTTGGGAAATGACCAACACCAACGCTCTAAACAGAATTGGTTTCTCGGACCACGGACCAGTTCACTTTCAGATAGTGGCTAATATTTCCCTCAAAATGGCTCGTATCTTACACAAAAACAAGGTGGAAATGGGTATAGTAAAGGATTATGGACTAACCAACGAGCACGCCGAGTTAGTTATAGTACTTGCAAGCCTTTTTCACGACTTAGGCATGAGTATAAACAGAGAGGGGCATGAAGAGTACAGTTTGTTTATCGCCTTTAGAATTATTGATGATGTTTTGGATTTTTTACCCACCAGAGAAAAAGTGATTGTCCGCGGTGAAACTCTCCACGCCATAATTAATCATAGAGATGATGGTAGACCAAAGACAGCAGAAGCAGCAATTGTTCGTATTGCTGACGCTCTAGATATGTCTGGTGGTCGCTCTCGTATACCTTTTGAAAAAGGTGAGGTCAATATTCACTCACTTTCGGCCTACGCTATTGATTCCGTAGAAATTATCGAAGACAAGTCACCTGAACTAATAAGTATCAACATTTATATGAACAACTCCTCTGGCTTGTTTCAGGTAGACGAGCTACTCAAGGAGAAAATAAAAGACTCTGGTATTGAAAAGCTTATTTCAGTCAAAGCATATGTAGTGGGGGACACTGAGAAGAAACTAATCACTGAATTTGTGGTAAAGAAATAAAAAAAAGCCTGGTAAACCAGACTTTTTCATTTGTGAGGTGTTATAACGAAGTTCGGACCTATTTTCAACAAAACTTCTAGTTATTGGCTCACCGCTCGGCAAAATTGCCTCGCGGTTCGCCAACCCCGCCTGCCGACGGGGTATTACCGGTCGCGCGACACCCCTGCCTGCCGGCAGGCTGGTCCCCTCCAACTGCGGTTGTCGGTGAGCATACAAGTTCAGTATCCCGCCCTCCTTGTCATTCCGGACTTGATCCGGAATCTATATAGATCAAACCTCCATTCCAATTCGGTCGGGATGATTTGCCTTTCGGCAAAGTGGCGAAACTCATCGCCACTTTTATATGTTCGCCACAACTTCACATCTAGTGATTGTGTCGAAACTGTCTCAAATATGGCTCGTTTTATCAATACTCGCCATAATAATATCATCTAGTTAGGAGAAGATTTTACTAGCTGATATTTAAGAATTGAGACAGCTTTGGCCTATCGACCAAAGTGCCTGCTTCACAGGCACAATAAAAATACTTATTCTATGTTCAAGACTAAATAGGGGCAAGAAGCTGTTTATACGGCTGGTTTCGCTTCCTTACTCTGAGCTAATCTAATAGCCTCAGATAGGTCCTTGACTAGTTCAATTCGCTTTTCCTTAACACCTTCCATTCCAAAATTTTGTAGCAGTTCAGATACGTCATTCAGACGAACAATAACCTCATCAGCTGTTAAGTTTTCCTGTTTAGGGTATTTTTCAAGTATCTCTTTGTTTGTCATTTGTCGACCCTCGTTACCGTTCCAGCCAAACTGATGATTTGTAATCAAGCGCCCAACCTCAGCCATGCCAGCCAAGCTATTAACAGGATAACCACTCTCAATTAACGCTGGCTTTGGATCATCTGATCCGCCAATGTAATAGTCTAAAAATTTACCGCTTCCAGCACTATCAACCTTGTCTTTCGAAAAAAGAGTGTCTCCCAAAACCTTCGCCTCACTATCTACACTAGATGTAGCGACTTCTGTTTTTAATCCATCGGTTAAATCAGGCATGTTACAATAAAATTGATATTAATATACTAAAGTATACAACATGGAAAATGAACTAAGATTATCTCCTGCCGATGAGAATTTCACGGTTTCTTCAAGAATTGAAAAGAAATATTCTCATTCCTTCACAAAAATGGATATATCTACAAACGATAAAGAAAATCAGGAAAAGGTATCAATTCTAGTAACAGAACCAAGAGAGCTAAATCTTCTAGAAAAAACAGGAGATGCATTAAGAAAAAGAAAGAATGGACAAAAACAAATATTAGTTATTGGTAATGGGGATGTCTATGAAGTGAGAACTAACGGACAGTTTTCGGAGCGTAATAGAGAAGAAAACTTGGCTGATGTGGTCGGCGAAATACCAGTACAACATAGCTGGAACTATGGAGAAACACATTTTGTTCGACAGGCATACAAAGGAACAACAAGTGATACTGATAATATAACGTTGAAATATATAGGAAGATATCAAGACCCGCTTGATCCGAAGAGAACTGCTGAAAAATATCTAATGTTGCAATTAGACTGATAAAAATCCTCCCCCTAAGGTTTTAGAAAATTTCTGTGGACTGTTATATATATTCTGTCCTGAGTAATAAGGAAGTTTTAAGTAATAACATATATTATAGGAAAAGTTTTGCGTTGGCGGTTCTTTTTGCACCACTGCGGTGGTGCCGTTCGAGCCGATGTTGGAGTTTATCCCGCTGCGGCGGGAGCAGGCGGGGTTGGCGAACCGCGAGGCAATTTTGCCGAGCGGTGAGCCAATAACTAGAAGTTTTGTTGAAAATAGGTCCGAACTTCGTTATAACACCTCACCTTGCAGAAATTTTCCGAAACTTTCGGATCAGTCGCCCGTGCGCCCGCCCACGCACGGAGCGATGCTCAGGTCTTTTAAGTTGTTTACTATTCAAAAAGAAAAAGAACCGCCAACGCAAAACGGGGAACAAGACATTGTTTGTTTCTCGTACTCTTTCGGGAAATATATGGTTAAATGAATATAGAGTGAAATACATATTATATTGTCGAAAGAGTACCGATGAAAAAGACAAACAAGTCTTGTCAATTGAAGCGCAGATTGCTGAATTACATGAGTTCGCCAGCAGAGAAAAGCTTGAGATAGTCGCCACTTTCTCGGAATCAAGAACTGCCAAAAGCCCAGGCAGACCAGTTTTTAAAGAAGTCTTAAGTAAAATCGAAAGTGGCGAAGCCGACGCCATTCTTAGTTGGCATCCCGATAGACTTGCTCGCAATTCTATCGATGGCGGATACCTTATTTATCTTCTCGACACAGGCAAACTCCTTGACCTCAAGTTTCCTTCCTTCTGGTTTGATAACACTCCGCAAGGAAAATTTATGCTCAACCTTGCTTTCGGTCAAAGTAAGTATTACGTCGATAACCTCAGTGAAAATGTCAAACGAGGTCTCCGCCAAAAAATCAGAAACGGCGTCTGGCCTTCTCAAGCTCCATATGGCTACCTTAACAACAAAGCCACTCGAGGCATTGAGCTAGACCTAGAAAAATTCAAAGTCGTGAAAAAAGCCTTCGAAACATTCGCCAAAGAAAAAGTTTCCTTCACCGATGTTTCACATTTATTAGCTAAAGGTGGCATTTTCAAAAGAAGTGGTAAACCAGTTGGCATTAGCCAAGTCCATAAAATGCTCACCAACCAGTTCTACATCGGTATCATGGTGTATAACGGCGAATATTTCGAAGGCAAACACGAAACATTCATTTCGAGAAAACTCTTTAATACGGTAAAGAAAAAACTGGAACAAAAAGGAGTCTCGAAATTCAAAAATCACGACTTTGCTTTTTCCGGTCTCATGCGTTGTGGCGAGTGTGGCGCTTGTATTACGGCTGAGACTCACACCAAGCGTTACAAACACGGTGGCACACAAATCTTCAAGTATTATCGTTGCACCAAAAAACTCAAACCCTGTTCTCAGCCGTACTTAGAAGAAACAAAATTGAAAGATCAGTTAATCGGATTTGTTTCTTCTGCCACCCTTCCACAAGCATGGAAGAAAGACTGGCTCAACTGGCTCGAGCGAGATAGAGTCTTGGATCAGCAATCTGCGGACACTCTACTAATCAAACTCAAGTTTGATATTCAAACGATAGACGGAAAACTAAATCTCCTCCTAGATAGCTATCTTGATGGCACTATCGACTCTCAAACTTACAAACAGAAGAAAAACGAACTGTTTACTTCCAAACAAAAACTTGAAAGCAAGATAGCTACAACGAAAGCAGGTGGTTCGACTTGGCTCGAACCCATGACCGAATTCGTACATTGCGCCCTACAGGCGCAAAAAGTCGCGCGACCGGATACCCCTAGCGAAGATTTGCGAATCTTCGCTAAAAACATCGGCTCGAACT
>CAYSAM010000010.1:0-17259 GCA_964429015.1 uncultured Pseudomonadales bacterium
TTTGGCATTTACCAAATCGTCACCAAGGTTTTTCATCTAAATATAAGTTTTTCAGTAAGCACGACATTGCGATGGTTGGAGCTTCAAAAGAAGTAGATGTCGAATACAACAACGAAGAGGAATTTGACGGACTCCAACAAGAATATGAAACCGCACTCTATGCCATCTCGGGCAAACCACAATGGGAAGGCTATGAGAAAGGAAAGAAAACCCAGCCAACTGATTTCATTGAGTACAATGCGTCCGACGAAAAACATTCTGGACAGGGTGTGGTGTTTGGCACCAAACCGACAGAGATATTGATTCCCTACATCAAAGTCCTAACAAAACGAGGCGATCTAATTGTGGAACCTTTTGGAGGAAGTGGATCCACATTAATTGCAGCGACCAAAATGAAACGTCGCTGTTATCTCATGGAGAAGTCTCCTGTCTATGCTGAAGTTATCAAAAGTCGTTGGGAAAAACTAACCGGGCTCAAAGCAAAGCTCTATGAAAAGCAAGCTTGATGTCCTTGAACATCTAAGGTCCACACCGATAGTTCAGGTGGCTTGTCAAAAGGCTGGTGTTAGTCGAGCCACCTACTATCGATGGCGAGAAGAAGATCCAGACTTTAAGAGAAAGTCAGATATCGCTATGGGTGAAGGGGTAGAGATGATAAATGATTTGTGTGAATCTCAATTATTAAAAAACATAAGAGATGGTCATCCTACCTCTACTTTTTATTGGTTAAACAATCATCACCCCAGTTACTCTCAAAGAAGAATCTTGTTGCCGTATAAGCAAAAGTCGGATATAGGAGAAAGTATTGCTGGATTTAAGAGAGAAAATTTGATGATAACGCTTCTAAATTTGGTATTTGAAGGTCAATTGCCAATAAGTGTAGCCGGTTCTCTAATGAACTCTGTTACTAAACACCAAAAATTTAGGGACAGTCACGAAACAGATGAAACTGTTGAGCAGTTGAGACAGCTAATAAATGCAGTTTCGGCTGAGTCCAGAGCTGAAACAAAAAGGAAACTTTCGGGCTAGACTTACAGAAACCTTGCGGTACATTAGATAGTAATGGATACATCCACAAAAACCCAAGAAATAAGCTACTGTCTCTACGCCAGAAAGTCTTCCGAAAGTGACGAGCGTCAGATCATGTCCATCGATTCCCAAATCGATGAGATGAAGGTATTGGCCAAAAGAGAAAACATAAAAGTAAAAGAAATAAAAATAGAAAGTCATTCAGCTAAGGAATCCGGAGCCAGACCAGTATTTGTCGAATTGATAAAAGGCATACGCTCGGGAAAGTTCAACGGAATACTCACATGGGCACCAGATCGTTTAAGCCGTAACGCAGGTGATTTAGGTACACTTGTGGACCTCATGGACCAGAAGAAACTACTCCGCATCCAAACATATAGCCAATCATTTACCAATAGTCCCAACGAAAAATTTCTGCTCATGATTCTCTGCTCCCAAGCCAAACTGGAAAATGACAACAAAGGAGTAAATGTCGAAAGGGGATTAAGAAACAAATGCAGTCTAGGTTGGAAACCAAGCATGGCTCCAATGGGGTATCTCAATCAAAAAGGAGATGGTCGAACTGACGAGTTAGTAATACTCGATCCAATCAGAGCTCCATTTGTAAAACAAATGTTTGAAAGAGTTGGCATCCAAGGTCATAGCGGAAGATCAGTAAAAAGATGGTTAGATCGAATCGGTTTTGAAACCAGACAAGGAGTGTTGTGTCCCACAAGTAAAGTTCACGCTATTCTCAAAAATCCATTCTACTATGGTGAGTTTGAATTCCCCTCAGGTAGTGGTATTTGGTACAAAGGAAAACACAAACCACTAATTACTAAAGAGTTATTCGAAAAAGTACAAAAACAATTAGAAACAGTACCAAAGACATGGAACAAAAATATCTTTGCTTTCAAAACATTAATAAAGTGTGGATCTTGCGGAAGTTCGGTAACGGCAGAAGAGAAGCTGAGAAAATTAAGAGGAGGAGGGTTTAAAAAGCATATCTACTACCACTGTCGGAGATATTTAGATTATGGGTGTAACGAGCCATATGTTGAGGAAGACGATCTCGTTAAACAAATAATTGGTCATATCGACAAAATATCTTACAATCAGGCCGGAATCTCCAGAAAGATCCAAGAAGACATTGAGAGATATCATCGTCTAAAAACAGATGTGCTTCATCAAGAATATATGTTGGGTAAGTTCGATGGGGAAAATGGAATGGTTCCGGGAAAACTGGAATTCAAAGCAATGGCAAAAAACTACCTGATCCACATTCTCAGGGGAGGAACTTCAGAAGAAAGATTGGAAATACTATCTTTAATCAACACAAGATTCATTCTAAAAAATAGGTATATATTAATCAATAATTAGCAATCAAAAGTAACTATTGCTAAGTGTATTTTTTGGTGTTAGATTATTGGCAGCAGGGAGCTTCTCTTCCAACTCTTCACCTCATTGGTTGAAATGGTATGGGCAGGCCGTTAAGGCCAATTACCAAACAAAAATGGGAAAGGGGGTGAAAAATAAAATGCCACAAGCAGTAAAAAGGCGGGCAACCGTCAGAGTAACGCGAGTAAAAGTAGACAAAGACACAATCGGAGTCAAAATTACTCCCGTAAAGGCTGTACGCCGTAAGCGTAAATAACAGCTAGGAGATAGCTCCCTGCTACTATTTATAGACTTTTCTTGAAGAATTATCCACACTACTATAGTCACCCTTACGGGACTCGAACGCGAATTTCAATCAATTTAGGAAAATTTTAGTCGGATACATCAATACAACGAAGCGACCCTTGCGGATCGCCTCGGAACAAACTGAACTTAGTGACCCCAGCCGGAGTCGAACCGGCGATCTTTTGGATGAGAACCAAATGTCCTAGACCACTAGACGATGGGGCCAAACAACCAGATATTTTAGCATCTCTTGTTATAATATATCTTATATCCTATCTTTCGGAGGCAACGTGAGCAAATTAAAGTTGTTAAAAGACGGCATCGTATTGGTACTTTTGGGTTTATCTCCACTTTTTGCCTTAATTTCTTTTCTGGTCATGGCAATCGGTTTATTCTTTCCTGTTGGGCCATATGTCAACACGGTCCTTCTTGTTTCCTTGTTTGTTTTTATTTTTTCCCTGGCTGGTTCCCGGCTTGCCTATGGTCAGTTTTTTCCCAAAAAGTCTTTCCCCAAAAAGTAAACGATCCCACCCTTGCTCGTCCATTTAGGCGAGCATTTTTGTGCCTAAAAAATAACCCATAATCAATTGAAGTAAGTATAGCTTACTTGACAAAATATAGTAAAATTGCTAAAATACAAGCCTAACATAAAGTTTAAAATCCAGCCATTTTGTGACGGGCTGGTTTTTTAATTAAAGGACAGTTACTTATACACAGGTGTTACGCCTTGACAAAGTAAATTCAAGCTTTATATTTATAATTCGTAACCAAATACAAAACATATGGCACAAACAACCCAAAGAGTTCAGATGACCCCACTAGGCTATCGCCAGTTAGTCGATGAGCTCGAACAACTACAAAAAACAGGTCTTCCCGAGGCCATTGATCGCGTGGCAAAAGCTCGCGAGTTTGGAGATCTCTCCGAAAATGCCGAGTACCACTCTGCCAAAGAAGATCTCTCTGCCCTTGAAGGTCGCATTGAAGAACTCAAAGACATTATTTCTCGAGTCACTGTCGTCGACATCAAAAAAGCAGGTGAAGAAGAAGTCGGTATTGGTAGTCTGGTTACTGTCGAAGTCAATGGTGGTTCTCACGAATTCTCCATTGTCGGCGAATGGGAAGCTGACCCAGCTGCCAAAAAGATTTCTCACGAATCTCCTCTTGGTAAGGCCCTAATAGGTCGAAAAGTTGGTGAAACTGTCGAAGTTGAAGCTCCAGCTGGAAAAGTAATCTACGCTATCAACGCAGTAAAGTAATTACATTGTTTGATTCAAAAAGAGCGGTTAAGATCCGCTTTTTTTGTAACCAGAATTCCTCTAAAATTAAATTCCATGAGATACATATTCGTGTCTGGTGGAGTAGTTTCTGGTTTAGGTAAAGGGGTTATTTCCGCTTCCCTCGGTTTACTTCTCAAGTCAGCAGGGTTTAGTGTTACAAATATAAAGGTCGACATGTACCTCAACTTAGACGCGGGTACTATTCGTCCTCAAGAGCATGGTGAAGTTTTTGTTACAGCAGATGGTTTAGAAACCGATCAAGATCTAGGAAACTACGAAAGATTTTTAAACACTTCCTTGCGCCGCGAAAACTACCTAACAACTGGTCAGGTCTACAAGTCCGTTATCGACAGAGAAAGGGCATTTGGCTACCAAGGAGAGGATGTAGAGGCCATTCCCCACGTAACTGATGAGATTATTAATCGTTTCAAAACAGCGGGAGAAAAAAACAGAGCTGATATCGTTATTGTTGAGTTGGGTGGCACCGTGGGGGAGTACCAAAATATTTTATTTTTTGAGGCAAATAGAATTCTAAAACTTCAAAATCCGGACCCGGTACTACATTTACATGTTAGCTACTTGCCTGTCATCAAATCTTTAGGTGAATTAAAAAGTAAGCCAGCCCAGCAATCAGTTAGAGTTCTTCAGGGAATGGGAATCCAGCCAGACTTTTTAATTACTCGTTCCGAAAAAGAAATCGATGAAAAGCGCAAGCAAAAACTAGCTCTTTTTTGTAACCTAAGTAAGTCTTCAGTAATTTCCTGTCCCGACGTTGCCGACATTTACCAGGTGCCAGAACTCCTAGCTGGTCAAAATCTTGTCAAAAAAATCTCCAAAAAGCTTAATTTAGTTCCAAAGAAAAAACTAATTCTTCTTAAACACTGGATAAGTATAAACTCCAAAAAACACACTCACACTAAAACTATTAATTTGTGTTTGGTTGGCAAGTACTTCAAAACCGGAAACTACACGCTCAAGGATTCCTATGTTTCGGTTATCGAAGCTCTAAACCAAGCTGCCAGTCATCAAAAAATAAATATTAACTATTTATTTGTAAACAGTGAAGATCGAGAAGTTCTCAAAAAAAATCTCAAAATGGCAGACGGTATTATTGTTCCACAAGGTTGGGGAAGTAGAGGCATTGAGGGGAAAATTTTTGCTGCGTCTTACGCCCGCCGTCACAAAATTCCCTACCTTGGTCTCTGTTTTGGCATGCAAATGGCCGTCATCGATTTTGCCCGCCACGTTTGTGGTCTTAAAAAAGCCAACTCAGTAGAAGTAAATCCAACCACTCCACATCCCGTTATTCATATCATGCCTCACCAAAAAGAGTTTCTCAAAAAGCATCAGTACGGCGGAACCATTCGTCTTGGTTCTTACCCCTGCAAAATCAAAAAAGGCTCACTTCTTCAAAAACTATACAAAAAATATAGTGTTTCTCCTACGGACCCTTGGTTCTCTGATGCCAAAATTATTTCTCAAAAAATTAAAAAGAACCTAATCTACGAAAGACATCGTCACCGTTACGAGGTCAATCCTAAGTACCTTGCTAAAATGCAAAAACGAGGATTAGTCATCTCTGGAATCTCACCCAAAGGTCGATTAGTAGAGGCTATTGAGTTACGCAACCACCCATTTTTCCTTGGCACCCAATTTCATCCAGAATATATAGCTAGGCCACTCATGCCTCATCCCATATTTATGGGTTTTCTTAAAGCCTGTAATAATGGTAAAATATAGGATATCCAACTGAATATTTTTTTAGCGAAGGAGGCTAAAAGTGACTAAGTACTTTAATTTGAGCAAAATCAAGAGTTTTGTTTCAACTCAATATCAAAAACGCCCAACAGTGGTTCTTGCAGTTGCTGCAGCTATTGTTTTGTTTGTGTTTGGCCTTATTGCCATGGTGGTAATTGGTAGTTTTGGTTCAGCAAATACAACGGCGTCATTGCCCTACCCCACCATCCTTTCGACCAGTGTAGGTAGCAATAGCCGTTTGACTATAGATCAGACACCCACACCAGTTGTTACAACCACTCCAACCCCCATTCCAAACATCTGGGAAGTTGCTGAAATCTTTGAAATAGAAAATATCAACGGCTATAACGGTTTAGTTATTAGCCTGCGTAATATTTATACCGGCGAAACAAAGCGTGCACAATGCCAACAAGCACACTGGGATAGACCTGAATTGGGTCACCAGTATAGACTGGTTAATACGTTTACCGGTCACGGTGTTGAGTACTGGTTATTTATTCCCATCGAGGGAGTAGAGGATTCCACCTTCCAGCGTTTTGCTCCAATTCCGTAGTAATTTTTTTTCTGGCCCGTTCTTCATAGAGCGGGCTTTTTTGATGTACTCATCAGTCCTCAATAAGTGGTCAGGGTGTACTACAATATCTCATGGACCAAAAATTCAAAGATGCAGCAAAAGAACAACTCGATCCCAAAATTTACACTCATTCTCTAGCCCTACAAGCTTGCATGGGTGGTCTTTACCATTATTTTTCCCAAAATAATTTAATGGGTAACAACGAGCCTCCCAAAGACGATTGGCTCCTAGCTGGTCTGATTCATGATATTGATTACTCCGGAGAATACAAAGATACTCATCCTCAAAAAACCAGAGAAGTTCTGGCCAAATACAATTTACAAATTTCAGACACAGTTCTAAAAATTGTACACGCCCATGCCCCAGAACTTACCGGAGTAAAACCAAGCAATAAAGCTGAATGGTCTATTTTTTGTGCAGACTCACTTACAGGACTAATTATGGCAGTGGCTTACGTATATCCAAGTAAAAAACTCGCCGACGTCCAAGTTAGTTCTGTCCTCAAGCGTTTCCTCAAAGAACCAAAGTTTGCTGCCGGCACCAGAAGAGATGAGGTTGCCATGTGCTCAAATTCGGACGGACTAAATCTACCCTTAGAAAAATTTATCGAAATCTGTCTTACCTCCATGCAAGCTGTCGCCGCCAATCTTGGATTGTAGAATAAATTATGGAGAATCTACTCTACTTTTTTAAGCTTCTCGGAAAACACAAAAAGCTACTCATTTTTTCTCTTTTTATAAGCGGTCTTATGTCTTTGGTTGGTGCTTTTTTGCCTTATATTTCAAAAGCTCAAATAGATCAGCTACAAATGAAAAACACCTCACTAGGGTTTTTCCATTCCACGCCAACAATTATTTTTTTAGTATTATTAGCAGTTCCATTTTTAATTGAATTTTTTCGCGTTGCCGTTCTGAATAATTTGGACAATAGAATTGTTTTAAAAATAACTTTTTCTGCCTTACATCACATACGCGAACTTGTCTGGGAAAAGTTCAAGCAAATGGATGGTAGTTTTTTTGAAAATCAGGCCAGTAGAAGAATAATTAGCATGGTCATAAGATCTGACAATATTATTAGAGATAGTTTAGGAATTTTTAGTCGAGTAACAAATAGCCTTATTTTGGTTTTAGTAGCTATTCCTGTATTGGGACAAGTTGGTTGGCAGTTAGTTGCTATTACCTTTTTTACAGTATTAATATCTACTCTTATTTCTACCTACGATCAAAAAAGGGAAGCAGTCTTTCAGCTACTAAGGGACAAATCCTTCGATGATTTTAGTCAAATTGATAGCCTCTTAACTTATCGTTACAAGGACGCCAGAGCTCTTGGGGCTGTGGATTCTTTAGAGAAAAAATTCAAAAAAATTCTAGATAGTCAGTACCAAATTGAAAAGAAAGGAAAGATTCAAAGTGATCAGTTTAGGTCAGCAGATAGTGTTTTAACTGGTTTATTAACAGTGGCTACTAGTTTAATTGCAGGTTTATGGGTTTTAAGCGGGAGTTACACCTTAGGCACTTATACATTGGTGGTTGCGTATACTTTTCAACTTTCCAGATCTTTCCGGGATATTGCTGGTCTAATGAGAACAAGCATGGAAATGGACCTTAGAATTTCCCAATTAAAGTTTTTTTTAAGCTTAAAACCAAGATTAATTTTTTCCGAAAATCTTAAAGAAAATATACCAAATCCGCAGAGTGTAGCTCTAATAAACGCCCATTTTGCATACGCAGGTTATGGTTCAGAAGAAAAAGCTTATTTAGAAATGATTATGGATAGATCTAAAAAGTTTTTAGCCCGATTCGGTCACAATGGGATGGGTTGGCAACTAAGAGCCTTAATTGAAGAAATGGGGAAGATAGAAAAACCTACAGAAGTATTAAAAGGTGTCTCAATTGAGTTAAAAAAGGGAGAAGTTCTCGCACTATTAGGCAGAAACGGTGTAGGTAAAACAACTATTACAAACATCTTAATGCACAACTACGAACTGGGAAGTGGAACAGTGCAAATAGATGGAATCCCAGTAAATAACTTTGAGCATCAAAATCTTTTACAACAGTTTTCAGTTATTCAGCAGTATCCAATTATCATTACTGGTTTTAGTATTCGCGATAACTTAGTTATAGGCACTATAGAAAATATTTCAGATGACAAAATATGGGAGCAGCTAAAAATAGTTGGTCTGGCAGATAAAATAAAAGAGTTACCTAAAGGGTTAGACACTTTAATGGGCGACGAAATAAATCTCTCTGGTGGCCAAAACCAACTTTTAGTTATTGCAAGGGTATTCTTGCAAAAACGCCCCTTTATTATTTTTGACGAAGGTATGAGCAATCTAGACGCTGAGCACGAAATGAAAATCGTCAAACTCTTAAAATCCCAATCAAAACATTCAGGAATTCTTTTTATTACTCACAGAATCACAGCTGCTAGGCACGCAGATCGTATTATTGTTCTGGATCAGGGCAAGGTATCTCAAGAGGGTACGCATGCCAGTCTGGTAAACAAGCGAGGCATCTACAAACATTTCTGGGACTTACAAGTAGTCTCTTAGTGAGGCTATTTGGGATATAATTGCCCTATGTTAGATATTAACTACATTCGCGATAACAAAGACTCTCTTAAAGAGGCCATAGCCAACAAACAATTTGATTCATCCATTGTCGACAAACTCTTGTCTGTTGATAATTCTAGACGTCAATTGATTCAGCAAGTTGAAGAACTACGCCGCCAAGGTAATGAAAACATAGCAAATCTAAAAGGTAAACCTTCAGAAGAACAAATTGCCAAAGGCAAACAAATAAAGCAGCAACTTTCTGACCTAGATCCCAAACTCCAAGAAATAGAAAAAGAATTTCAGACTTTAATGTATCAAATTCCCAACCCAGCAGCAGCAGACACTCCAATTGGAAAAGATGAATCTGGTAATGTAGAGGTAAAAACTTGGGGTAATATTCCAAAATTTAATTTTTCTGTTCTCCCTCACGAAGAGCTCGCTGAAAACTTGGACCTATTAGATAACAAAAGAGCCGTAAGAATTGCTGGCAGTCGAGCTTTTTTTACCAAAAATGATTTGGTTCTTTTAGAGTATGGTCTTTTGACCTATGCTCTAAAAATGATGATCGGAGAGGGTTACACTCCCATGACAGTTCCTTGGATGGTTAATGATGAAGCAATGTGGGGTACTGGCTACTTTCCTTGGGGGCAAGAGGATCACTACAAAACTCAAGATGGTCAAAGTCTAATTGGTACCGCCGAGGTTTCTCTAACTGCTTTTCATAAAGACGAAGTTCTAAACGAAAAAGATCTACCAGTTAAAATGGTTGGCATTTCACCTTGTTATCGACGAGAGGTTGGTTCCTACGGAAAAGATACCAAAGGAATATTTAGAGTTCATCAATTTAACAAGGTGGAACAAGTTGTTTACACTGTAGCCGACGAGGATGAAACTAGAAAAATGCACGACGCCATGTTGAGTCACACCGAAAAACTACTCCAAGCACTTAATCTTCCTTACCATGTTTTGTTAATGTGTACAGGCGACATTGGTGCTGGTCAAAGACGAAAATACGATGTTGAGGTTTGGTTCCCAAGCCAAAATGCCTACAGAGAAACCCACTCCGATTCTTACTTCAATGACTTTCAAAGCCGAAGGTTAAACATTCGTTACAAAGCCAAAGACGGAACCACAAAATTTGTCTACACACTGAATAACACTGTGGTTGCCACACCAAGAATTCTCGGTGCTATTTTAGAAAACTACCAACAAGAAGATGGTAGTGTCAAGGTTCCCGATGTTCTCATTCCTTTTGTTGGCAAGGAAGTAATAAGTCGTGCTTAAAAAAGCAATAATACCTTTTTTTATTATTACCATTATTTTTGCTGGTGTTTATTTTGCTTGGAGTTCCAGTCAAAAAATCCAAACTCTACTTTCACCTATTTTCCAAAGAGATTTTACCGACAAAATAAGTGAGAGAATAAGCACTGACTTTGTTTTGGATTTTAGTAATAGTAAAGAGTTAACCAGTTTATCTGCCGTGCCGCGCTATATGGTTTACAACGCCCTTAATAATAAGGTGTACTATGCAAAAGGTGCCGACCAAAAACTTTCTCCCGCTTCTTTTACCAAGCTTTTATCAGCACAGGTGGCATTAGACTTAATTGGTGCAAACGAACAAATAATTGTTTCACCAGAATCTATCAACAAAATTCCTACCATCCTTGGTCTAAAGTCCGGTGAAAAGTTTATCGTGAAAGATTTAATAAGAGCATCAATAGCCACAAGTGCCAATGATGCAGCCCAGGTACTTGCAGATGAATCAGCTAGATACCAAAAAATGACAAACCAAGAGTTTTTATACTATATGAACAAAAAAGCTACTCTACTTGGTATGAACCACTCCCACTTTTCCAATCCAGATGGTTTGGATGAACAAAATCAATACTCAACATTGGCAGATATTGCAAAATTGGTAAATAATATTCAAAAAAAGTACCCAGAAATTATGGAAGCAGCAAAAGCGGACAATGTTGACATTGCCACTAGTTCTGCGCATGGATATTATTACTTACCAAACTGGAACGGACTGCTTGGGGTATACCCTGGAGTTGACGGTTTAAAAATTGCCTATACTGAAGAGGCTGGTTATAGCACTATAGTCACATACACAAAAGACAATCAAAAATTTGTTGCAATAGTTTCTGGAACTGGTTCATATTTAGAGCGCGACAGAGCCGCCGCCGACCTACTAGACGCTGCCTTAATGGCCGTAGGAGAGCTGCCTCACAAAATAACCACTTACAACTTAAACCTCCGCTATAAAACCTGGGGAGACTTAGCAAGAAAGATAAGAGCCGAACTAAAACTATTAGAAAAATGAATATAAAAAGACTATTTTTTTCGGAAATAATTCACCTACCAGATACTAAGTACAACAAAAACATTAGTCTAGTTCATCAATTTGGTGAACCAACTCTAATTGTTGATGGTTTGGTAGAGTCTGGTTTCCTGCTTACACATATTTGGAAGACAGGAATCAAAAACCTTTTACCAAAATCTTTTCTGCCAAAAACTATTCTCATTCTGGGCTTAGGTGGTGGGTCAAATACAAAGCTAGTAAGTAAGTACTTCCCCAAAGCGCAAATTACGGCCGTAGAGATTGATTCCAAAATGGTAGATATTGCCAAAAAGTACTACAAAATCAACCGCGTCAAAAACCTTAAAATTGTTGTTTCCGATGCGATCGACTTTATCGACAATCTAAAAACTACTACTTATGACCTAATCCTCGTTGATTGTTTTGAGGGTAAATACATCCCCAAAAAACTTCAAGACCCGTTATTTATTAAAAAAGTTTACAATCATAGCCAGTACACCCTTATAAACCGCATTTGGTACAACGAGCACCACCAAGAAACCGTTTTCTTTTTGAAAAGTTTAACTCCTTTTTTCTTGTGTTCTACTGTGCATACCAAAACAAACATTCTTATTTCTCTTTATTAGATATAATCAATAACGTATGTTTTCATTTTTAGATCCATTTTTAAATCCCAACAAAGTAGAGATAGAAAAGTTTAGGAAGATAATTGATGGTGTTACAGCTCTAGAGCCTCAAGTGTCCACTATGAAGGACGATGAGTTTCCGGCCGAAATTGCCCAAATCAAAAAACAGCTTCAAGGTGAAAAAACTTTAGACGATGTTTTACCTCTCGTCTTTGCCCTAACTCGCGAAGCCGCCAAAAGAACTTTGGGTCTTCGACCTTACGATGTACAACTTATTGCTAGTTTAGCTTTTCATCGAGGCATGATCGGTGAACAAAAAACAGGTGAGGGTAAAACTTTATCTGCTGTTTCGGCCATGGTTTTAAATGCGCTACAAGGTAAGGGTGCACATCTGGTAACTGTAAATGATTACTTAGCCAAACGTGATGCAGGCTGGATGGGACCTGTTTATAACTTTCTCGGTCTTAGTGTTGGGTGTATTTTTTCTGGTGATGGAAATCTTCCTGCCGCTGTTTACAAGTCAGACTTTGTTGATTCTTCGCACAACGATCCACGCTTACAACATCTTATGCCAGTAAGTAGACAAGAAGCTTACGCTTGCGATATTACATATGGAACCAATAATGAATTTGGTTTTGATTATCTAAGGGATAATATGGCCAAGTCACCAGAAAATGTTGTCCAAAGAGGACATTTCTTTGCTGTGGTCGATGAAGTTGACTCAATTCTTATCGATGAGGCCAGAACTCCGCTCATTATTTCAGCACCCGATATGGAGGCAACAGATCAATATCTAAAGTTCGCCACCATCATCAAAACTTTATCTGCAGATACAGATTTTGAAGTAGATGAAAAACAAAGAACTGCTAATCTTTCAGATCATGGTCTACGCAAAATTGAAAAAATTTTAAACGTCGAAAATCTTTATCAACAAGATTACCAAACCCTCCACCATCTAGAGCAAGCTCTCAAGGCTCAAACTTTGTTCGAAAAAGATAAGGACTACGTTATCAAAGACGATCAGATAATTATTGTCGACGATCACACTGGTCGCCTAATGCACGGTCGTCGTTATTCCGATGGGCTTCATCAAGCCATAGAAGCCAAAGAAGGTGTAAAAATTCAACAAGAGAGCCGCACTATGGCCACTATTTCTCTTCAAAATTATTTCCGTCTTTACGAGAAGTTGTCAGGTATGACAGGTACCGCCCTTACCGAAAGTGAAGAGTTCAAAAAAATCTACAACCTAACAGTTCTATCAGTTCCAACTAATAAGGCCGTTCAGAGAAAAGATTTTTCTGATATGGTCTTTAAAACTCAAAGAGCCAAATACACCGCTATAGTCAACGAGGTTCAAGAAGTTCACGAAAAGGGTCAACCAATACTTATCGGTACTAAGTCCATAGAACAAAACGATATTGTTAGTCAGTACCTCAAAAAGAAAAAAATTCCACATCAAGTTCTTAATGCCAAAAATCACGAAAACGAAGCTCGTATTATTTCCGAAGCAGGGCGCCTTGGTGCTGTAACTGTTGCTACCAATATTGCTGGTCGAGGTGTCGATATCGTATTGGGAGGTGATCCTAGTGGTCGAGATTTATCTGATTGGCAAACCGAAGCCAACAGAGTAAAAGAGATTGGTGGTTTACATATTATTGGTGCTGTACGTCACGAATCGCGCCGCATTGACAACCAGTTGCGTGGAAGAGGAGGAAGACAAGGTGACCCAGGTTCTTCCCGCTTCTATATTTCTTTAGAAGATGACATTATGCGTATTTTTGGTGGCGAACAAGTCAGTCGCCTTATGGACTTTCTCAAAGTTCCAGACGATCAACCACTCGAAGCTGGTATGGTCACCAAAGCTATCGAAACGGCTCAGCAAAAAGTAGAATCTTTTTATTTTGATCAGCGCAAGCACTTGGTAGAGTATGACGACGTTATGAACAAGCAGCGCCAAATATTTTATTCACGTCGTCAAAATATTTTAATTGGTCAAACTGACCTTGCCTCAAACTATATCGATAAGGCTTTGTATAAGGAGGTAGATTATCTTTCCAAAATATACTCTGCCTCTGGAGTTAATGAAGTTGAGTCGGATCAAATCACCAAAGACCTTCAAAATATAATAGCTATCGATCCCTATTCTATAAAATCTCTCAAAGAAAATTTAATAAATAAAACTCCAGAAGAGATTACTGCAACACTCAAAAATATTCTTTCAAAAGCAAGAGGGTCACAAAGAGAGCAATTTGGAGAATACATCAATCAAGTCGAAAAATATGTTGTCTTAGAAACCTACGACGAACTTTGGATGAGTCACTTAGATGCCATCGACAATCTCCGAGATGGTATTGGGTTGCGTGGTTACGCTCAAAAGGATCCTTTGGTAGAGTACAAACATGAGTCATTCTCTCTTTTTGAAAGTCTTTTAGATCGGATCGATTCTACTATTGCCAAGCGTATTTTCCGCGTACAAGTAAATCCCGCTCCCACCTCTCAACCGGTTCAAGCCACCACGTCCTCTTCCTCGTCATTGCGAGGAGGTACTCCGACGCGGCAATCTATACAAAATAATAATAAACTCGGCCGCAACGACCCCTGTTGGTGTGGTTCAGGAAAAAAATGGAAATCTTGCCATTATCCTAAGCTTCAATAAAATAAGAGAAAAAACTAAATTATTTCTTGTAGCTGTTTTTCTTTTACGGAACGAATTGATCCGTCTTGAACATTTATGATAATTACCTGGTCACCAACATGATCAATTGGATTTCTTGGTTGTGGTAGTTCAAAGCGTGGAATGAAACCAATTACCCAACCTACGCCACCGTCAACATATCTAACCAATCGAACTCTCGGGTCGTCATCTTCAAAAAAAACATAATGAGGGTTAGTATCTACTATTTCTTTCTTAAAACGCTCTGATTTCCAATATTGTAATCCATTTGATTCTTTTATTTCACTTGCCATAGCCATATCATATCAGTCAAAACATAGTAATAATAGCTATAATTAAGTAGATGAAGTTTACATTTTGGCTCACAATCTTAGCTATTTTTATCCTTTGGTATATTTTTGGTCAAATCTGGTTAAAAGATGACAATGCTCAGTTCAATTTTTCTGATCGCGATAAAACCATGGTCTTTCCCACCCCCAAAAATAAGACCATAGATCCATTTTCACCATCAGTTACTGTTACGGTCGAGCCAACCGTTCAAAAAGTCTTCAACAGCTCAGATTCATCATCTATAAAGTACTAGCTCATGTAGAATAAAATTATGATGCGTTTAAGGGGTTTGATGACTATTTCTTTTTTAGTTTTTATTTTAGCGTCTATTGCTTTAATTACTGTAATAATCGACGATAAAAAAGACTTATCTAGCCGTGCAAGTCTTGGCGTAGTCAATACTCCAAACAAACCCCTTCAACTATACGAGCAAGCCAAAGACACAGGTTTTTACAACTCCATTATCTGGCAAAAAATAGAACCAAACCTGTATTTAAACAGTAACAACTCCGACACCGTCAGAATTCTGCCTGCAAGCTTCAACTCATCTTCAATTTCTGCCACTTTAGGAAAAGAATTTATCAAAGTTGGCAGTCAAGGTGTATCGGGGGGAAATTTGGGTGATTGGTCACAGGAAAAATTTACATACCAACTCTTTGGCGAAACTAAAAAAGTCAATCTCTGGCGAAGTTCACAGGCTTCCTTACTAGAGGTTGGCTCAGAAAAAAATTCCACCACAGAAACCGTAGAGTTTTTAAAAAACATTCCCAGCAACCTAGTTCTCGGATCAAGTACCACTACTCCAGATGACTCAGCCAAAATGGCTACACTTATTCGTCCCTCGGTAGCCATGATTCTGAATCACTACTGTGCCGAGTTAAAGTTTTTTAGTGCCCCAGATTTTCCACTTTCCAACAAAGTTTATCCTTTTTGTCTTACATCAGTCGGTACAGGATTTTTTATAAGTGAAGATGGTTTGATGGCAACCAATGGTCATATTGTCAAAAACTTTCCCAAAAGCGCTCTGTATTATGGCATTTCCTCAGGTAAGCTAGATACTTTGCTCTCAGATTTTTTGGGTGTTTATCTTTCCCAGCAACTTCATAGACAAACAACTCCAGAAGAGGTTGCTCAAAAAATCAAAGAAGCCCACAACAACAAAGAGGTTCTTTATCAAGTTGGAGGTCTTATCCTCGATTTAAATAAAAAAAATATTTTAAAATTCCAAAACGAAAAATATGGTTATTTTCTTCAAATTGGCAATACTCCTGCCACCATTACAAACGAAGGTGTAAAAATAACAGATGGTATTGTCAAAGCTAATTTGGTAGATATTGACTACGAAGAACCAAACGACCAAACAGGTTTTAACTCTTCGGATGTTGCTTTGCTAAAAGCTGATGGTGGAATATATCCGGGGCTAGAACTTGGTAGTCTAGATGAAGCTTATGTTGGTTCCAATCTCCAAGTTGTTGGTTTTCCTGCTGCCTCTATGGGCACAGGAGATTTACTTGATAGTGCTTCAGTTTCCGAACCAACTTTCACCAAAGGCTTAGTAAGTGCTATAAAGCTCGCTAAAGGAAACCAAAAAAAACTTATCCAAACAGACGCCATAATTAATCATGGCAATAGTGGGGGGCCAGCCTTATTGCAAAACGGTCACGTGGTTGGAGTCGCAAACTACGGTGTTGCGTCCGAGAATGGTTTAGGCTCCTACAACTTTTTGCGCGATATTCAAGACGTCAAAGATCTAGTTCAAAAACAAAACCAAAAACTGAGTCAAGGAAAAATTTTTACTTTATGGCAAGAGGGTTTAAATAATTACTGGCTAGGCTACTTTAAATATTCACAAAAAAGTTTTAGTGAACTCAAATCTCTATACCCACAACATCCTTTAGTTGAAAAATACTTAAGCTCTGTAAATACCAAAATCAACACTGTCGAGGATCTCACACCAAAGTTTACTCACAAGCAACGCGGATCATATATTTTTCTTTCTTCACTCATAATGTCAATTTCCGGACTTACAGCCATTGTTAGTTTATTTCTAATTTATCGTCAAAAAAGTAGTCCCCCCAACCTATCGGATACCTCTATCGCGTAATTATGATATAACAAAATTATGGATAATAATAACTTGCCATCAAATGGCCCTAGTATCGACCCCTCCCAGCTTGCTGCGCAAGATATGGTTCCACTTACCGCGCCAACAAATCCATTATCTGCACCAACTTCTTTAAATCATCTTATCGATATTACTCCTGGAGATGTAACTGCAGCTAATATTCCCGAGCCCGTCATTCCCGAACCAAAAATAATTGATATAACTCCCAACACGGCTCCCACTATGGCACCAATCTCACCTACACCAACAATCACAGAGCCCCTTCAACCACTAACTCAACCACTAACTCAACCACTAACTCAACCACTAACTCAACCACTAACTCAACCA
>CAYSAM010000010.1:17359-24611 GCA_964429015.1 uncultured Pseudomonadales bacterium
CTACCCTCAATGCCTTCAGCTCAGCCAGAGCCGGTAGCCCCAATAGTTACACCTACAAATCCTCTAGCCGAAGATCCAAATCTTGTTCAAACGATCAGCTAATGGAAATAATCTGGACCAATCACCTACGAGAAAGAATAAAACAAAGAGGTCTTAGCCCCTCATTGGTCGATAAAGCTGTCCGCTTTCCTGACCAAATAATCAAAAGCACAACTACAGATTCAAATAAACACGTCAAAATTATCGATGGGTACAAAATAGTTGCTGCCGTAAAACGAGAGGGCGGTAACTGGGTTATCACTTCAGCCTGGTGGAATCCTGCCAACAAATGGGAAAAATCTTCATCAAGTAACAAACTCTTTTTTGAAAAGTGGGTCGAAAACTTTGTTCTTTGGTTAGAGAAAAAAATTACAGGTCGCTAGTTCCTAATTGCTATCTTCTTCGGTTTTTGTCAAAAAACCAAACTGAGTTTTAACTTTTTTGTACTCGTCGCAGTTTAGCCTTTCAAAAGCACCCTCTCTGGTTTCATTTGGGCACTTAGTTACATAAGCCATCCCCATAAAACTGGCAAAAACAATAAACATAGAAAACAGGCTTGCTCCAAAAATTCTCAGTTTATATAGTCTGTCATCTATTACTACTTCACGCCAACCTACAAAGGTATGATAAAACCACTCCGAAAAAACAATTAAAAAAATAATAGCCAAAATCACTCCTACAATTACTGGCATCTCCATAGCTTCATGTTATCATAATTAAGTTATGTTCAAAAAAATATCAATCATCGTTGCTCTGGCATTTTTACTTTCTGCTTGCCAGTATAATACTAAACAGCCTACCAATACTTCAAAAAGTAATTCTTACCAATTAGAAACAAAACAAACCCAATCTATGCCAACAAGCACCACTCCTACTATAATTCCTACTTCAGAAAAATTAGCAGATAACATCACCGCTACTCTCAAAACAAACAAAGGTACTATAAAAGTTGTTCTCTTCCCCAAAATGGCCCCCAACACCGTTGCTAACTTTGTTGAGCTCGCCAAGGGTACAAAAATCAATCCTAATACTGGGAAAAAAGTTTCCGAAAAGCCTTTTTATGATGGTGTAATTTTCCATCGCGTTATCTCTGGTTTTATGATTCAAGGTGGTGATCCAAACGGTACCGGTATGGGTGGGCCAGGCTACAAGTTTGCCGATGAGCCGGTTACTGAAAAATACTTAAGAGGTACTATTGCAATGGCCAATGCTGGTCCAAACACCAATGGTAGCCAATTTTTCATCATGCATAAGGACTACCCACTTCCCCCCAGCTACACTATCTTTGGCCGAATCGATGCCGATGATAGCGCCAGTTTTGCCACAGTCGACGCTATTGCTAGCGTAAAAACTAACCCAGCCGATGCACCCTTAGATAAGGTAGTTATTGAGTCGGTTACCATAACCGAAAAATAATGCGCAAGGTAGGAGGACATGTTTCAATTGCTGGTGGTATTTCAAATGCAATCCAAAACACTATAAATATTGGCGGCAACTGTATGCAAATATTTGCCGGCTCGCCCAGGCTTTGGTCCCGCCAGCTATGGAAAAAAGAGGAAGTAGAAAAATTTACCAATCTATCAAAAGAAAAAGATCTAAATCCTGTTTTTATCCATGCACTTTATCTCGTCAATTTGGGTACTGACAAGGAAGATTTGTTACAAAAATCCATTGACTCATTAATTTTAGATATCCAAAATGGCGATCAGATTGGTGCAGCTGGCGTTGTAGTTCATATCGGCTCCCATCAGGGTAGAGGTTTTGATTCTATAAAAAATCAGATAGTAGAATCTCTACAAAAAATCATTTTTGCCACCTCCAAAACTCCAATATTACTAGAAACAGATGCTGGTCAAAATGGCAAAATAGGATCCATTGAAGAAATAGACTTTTTGATAAAGGCAGTGAATAACCCTAGGGTTCAAATTTGTTTCGATACAGCCCATCTGTTCGAAGGAGGATTGGATCTAAGAGAAATAAACCAGGTAAATGAGTTTGTAAAAAATCTGCACAATCTTAATCTCATAGACAAAGTGTCATGTGTTCATCTAAACGACTCTGCAACCGATCTAGATTCCCACAAAGATAATCACGCCGACCTCGGTATAGGCAAAATTGGTTTAGTTGGCCTCAGCAACTTTGTAAATCACCAAGATTTAAGACACCTTCCTTTAATTCTCGAAACTCCAGGCAAAGATAAAATGGGTCCTGATCTCGAAAACATCACTATCGCCAAATCTCTCTAGTCTGTCATTCCGGACTTGCCTGCCCTCGATTTATCGGGGTCCGGAACCTGCCCGTCCGGCAGGCGTGTCTATACAAGTAAGTACAATTTATTTTTTTACAAACAATATGGCGTTTGGAATATTTCTTCCAGGTCCTGCCTTATAACCACCACTCCACAAGGCTGTTGAACCACCACTATCCAGATTAATTGCATTCTTAATTCCCATTTCCTTTAAAACTAGCGCTGCTTCTCCCACACTCGCTCCTCTTACAATACCAATATAAGCAGTATTTCCTGTACTTCCCAAAAATCCTCTATTACCTCGGAGATTCTCTTTGTTTTGATCCGTTGTTGATACCATAACATTGCCGTCTAATACTAGTAGTGGTCGATTAGCAATTACGCTGTCCACACTTGTATCCCTACCCCAACTTCTACTTTCTCTTACAAACCTAGCAGTGTTTCCAGAAAAGATTGCCGCAGGCACACTACTGTACACATTATTGTCCGAGTTAAAATAAACTTTATTCTTATTCATTACAAGAACGTCAAAAGTATTTTTCTTGTTTGCGCAGTCTGGGTAAGTTTCAGGGCAAAAATAGGTTCCATTTATACCAGCAATGGCACTATTCCGGCTAACATAGTCAATAAGTGGCAATACTGGGCAATCAGAAGTACATGTAGAGCCCGAGGCTGTATCCACAATTACCTTTGCAGAATTAAGGTCTGCTGCCACAATATCTACAACAAAAAAGTTTTCCCCAACTTTCACTTTTTGCTTACTATAGCCAGTTCCTGGCGCTTCATTTTTTTCAACAATATTTTTGGGTATTATGTTAACCAAATTTTTTAAACGTTCATTTTCTTTGGTAATAGCCTCAGCTAGCTTTGCGCTTTCAGATGCTGCTTTTTCATTGTTCCCATTAGCAATTTCTGCCACCATACTTGCATATCCTTTTTGTAGTGGTTCAATTTTTCCACCCAATTCTTCTATGTCCAAAATATTTTTGTAGTACTTTAGAGCACTTCTAAACGACTCTGTTAGCTTGGCCATTTTTACCAAAACTTCATTATTTGTCTTTCTTAAGTCTTCATTATTCAATCTATCTATCTCCGCCGACAAACTCGCCTCAACTTCTCTAAAATTATTTTTTTGAGAAATATTCTCATTTTTTAAACTCTCAATTTTTTGATTAAAAAAACTTACTCCTTTCCACACTCCAATTGTTATGCAAGCAACTGCAAAAAAAGTTATGAATATCAATACAATATTTCCTATTTTGAGTTTTTGGTTATTCATACCTAATTGCATCAATAGGGGAGAGGTCAGCAGCTTTTTTGGCGGGGAACACTCCAAAAACAATTCCAATTGCAGACGAAGTTCCCAAAGCCAAAGCCATTGACTGCCAGCTAATGTAAGCAGGGAAAACACTCTGCACTCCCCACACAATCAGGCCAGCCAAACCAAGACCCAGTAGACCACCGAACACCGAGAGTACTACCGCTTCCGCCAAAAATTGCCATAAAATATCTATGCTTCTCGCTCCTAGTGCTCGGCGGATACCGATTTCCTTTATTCTTTCTGTTACTGTTACGTACATAATATTTAAAATTCCAATACCGCCCACAATTAACGAAATGGCCGCAATTGCTACCAAAACTAAGTTAAGAGCACTAAAAATAGATCCAATTGCATTCAAAATTTCCGTTGACTCAATTACCGAAAAATCATCCTCGTTATATCGTTTCAATAGTTCGGTCTTTAGCGCCGCTTTAAGGGCAGGAATTTCCTCCTCTGATCGGGCCTTGGTTAGTAGTTGAATAAATTTTTTGTCAGTATTAAAGGTATAAGCAGTTTTGTAAGGCATGTAAGCAAAAGAGTCTAAGTCGGGTCCGCCAAATCCACCACCTCCTTTGGATTCCATAACACCTAGCACTCTATAAGATTGGTTTTCTAATCGAATTTTTTTACCTACGGCCGTACTTTTATCACCAAAAAGATTGGTTGCCAGTTTTGGTCCAATTACTACAACTTTGTTTCTTCCCGATACGTCTGAGGCGGAAAACACCTCTCCAAACTCAGGTTTTAAGTTTCTTGCCGGAAAAATATCTTCCGAGGTAGCAAATATAGTTGAGTCTTCAGTTTTACCATTATAAGAAGCCTTTGAGGCTTTGGTATAAATTGGTACAGCATACTCAGTTTCATTAATTCTTTTTATCTTTGCCACATCCTCTTCATGAAATATTGGTCCTGTTACTCCAGAATTATTACTAAATCCACCTTTCGAATTCAAAACTCCGCCAGGTATGGCATAGACAAGGTTTGTTCCCAAGTTGTCAAACTGATTTTTTATAAATAGTTTAAGCCCTGTTCCCGCTGCCATCAGCAAAACTACCGAGAGTACACCAATCATAATTCCTAAAGAAGTCAAAAAAGTTCGCCCCTTATTTTTACCAAAGTCAACAAGAGCTGAACGGAATATGTTTATAAAAAAGTTCATTTTTCTACCTCTCCATCTTTAATTTTTATTTGTCTTCTGGTTTTTTTTGCGATATCTGGTTCGTGAGTAACAACCAATATAGTTATCCCTTCCTCATTTAGCTCACCAAAAAGTTTCATAATCTCGTCACCTGTTTTTGTATCTAGGTTTCCTGTCGGCTCATCAGCCAAAATCAATTTTGGTTTCATAATCAGAGCTCTAGCAATAGCCACTCTTTGTTGTTGACCTCCAGAAATTTTATTTGGGAAAGAATCTTTCTTGGATAAAATTCCAAATCGCTCCATAAGGTACTCAGCTCTTTCTTCGGGGTCATAATCAAACTTTTTTCGCGCGTAGCCAATAGGTAGTAAGATGTTTTCTTTTATTGTCAATTTATTTATAAGGTTAAACTGTTGAAAAACAAAGCCTACAAACTCACTTCTCAGAGTAGAGGTTCTGTCATCATCGAGTTTCGAAATATCATTGCCATTTATTATTACTTTACCTGTAGATGGTTTATCCAAAAGTCCAATTACGTGCATTAAGGTCGACTTACCAGATCCAGAAGGTCCAATTAGGGACACATACTCACCCTCCGATATCTCAATATCAATTTTCTTCAGGGCCTGAAAAATACTACCGTCACCCAGCAGATACTCTTTAGATACATCAGATAATTTAATTACTGTAGAGGACATCGTTTTCCTGTAATCCACTTGATACTTCTACGGTTCCATCAATCTCAGCTCCAATTTTTACTTCTCTTTTAACTTGTTCGTTGTTCTGGTAAAGATTTACAAAATATTTTCCATCTGTTTTTTTAATATACGCACTTGGCACCGCCACTACATTTTTTATTTCTCGAAATATAAAGCTGGCGTCGCCAGTCATTCCCATACGAATATCTCCAGAATCACTTGCTTCTTTGCCCAATATTATTTTTAGTTCATACACTGTTCCAGTTTCACCTGACTTTGGGGTAAAAGAGATAGACTCTACAGTTGCTTCAAATTCTTTATCTGGGAAAGAGTCTAGAGTAATTTTTCCTTTTTGCCCAGTTTTAAACTTAGTAACTTCCGACTGGTCTGCCAAAGCCGAAAAATAAAGCGAACTTGGATTTATTACCTCAAAAGTAGCGGTAGAGGGTGTAATGTTTTGCCCTGCCACCGGACTATCAACTTTAGTTACTAATCCTGAAATTGGTGAGTAAAGGTTCGCAAACTTTAAAGCTAAGTTTTTAGCTTCAAAGGCAAGTACAGAATTATTCAAATCCATCTGCTCTTTAGATAGCGTGCGTTTCACTGCCTCACGAGCTGTATCTGTCATTCCTCTTGTCTCCCAATCTTTGTTGTCACTTTGGGCCTGTTCAAAGTCATCACGAGCTTTACTATAAGCATTTAAGTATTGGCTCATGGAGTTTTGTAGTTCTCTCTTGTCTAAGCTTGCAATAGTTTGGAATTTTTTTACCATATCACCTTCTTTAACTCCTACCCAAGTCAAAAGACCAGAGGTCTGAAATTTCAAAGAAACTTTTTCTTTGGCATCTATTTCGCCTGCAATACTCAAAGAATCTTCAAGGTCTTTTCTTGTTACTGTATATGTTTTTTCTTTTATGGCTTTTATTTTTTTACTTTCTGCACTCTTATACCACATAATACCAACGACCAAACCTATGAGAACTAGCCACCAATATTTCTTTAACCACAACAAAACTTTCATACCTACATTCTAACTCATTCATATATAATAAAACACTATGGAAGAAACAACACAAAACACATCTATGCAGGAAAGCTCAAAGAGTAGTTCAAACCAAATCATCAGTCGCTTGATAGTTTTTGTTTTATTAGGAGTTGCTGTCTATTCTAGTATTTATGCAGCACAAAAACTAAACCCTAAGAAGGTTTCTCTTTCAGAAAAAGTTGCCGGCGCCATTACTCTTACTCCGACTCCCGCCATCGATAGTGAAGAAAAAGTAACCGGTGAGCGTTGTATCATCACCCTCATGGAAAAAAAATACGATGTTACAGACTTTAGAGAGTTGCATAAAGGTGGTAATCTTTTTGTCTGTGGTACAGACATGAGCGAAAAATATATAGCTAAACACGGCAAAGACGAAAAAAGACCCTCTCTTCTTCTAATAGACGATAAAGGTAACTTCGTCAATAAAAAATAATAGTAGATCAGGTCGGTGCCTGCTAAGATATAGGCATGGTTTCAGAATCTCAACTCAATTTTTCCGCAATTCAATCAAAGTTAGATGGTTTGGTGGCAAAAATTGATATTTCAAGTCTCAAAACCCGTCTAGGCGAGCTAGAGTTTCTGTCTACAGACCCCAATTTTTGGAAGAATGAAGATCAAGCCAAATCGGTTATGTCTGAAATTTCTTCTACAAGAAACACTATTGAGTCTGTGGAAAAAGTTCTAGGTGACTTTCAAAACCTCAAAGATCTAGTTAGCATGTCCGAGCAATCTCAAGATGAAACTTTAGATAAAGAGATTCTAA
>CAYSAM010000010.1:24621-30049 GCA_964429015.1 uncultured Pseudomonadales bacterium
TTTGTGAACCGTTTACAATGAATCTATGTGAACCGTTTCAGCAACATAACCGTGAACCGTTTGTGAACCGATAATAAAATAAAAAGCTTTAAAAACAATGAGTTACAAGACGACAAGGTATTGACGAGTTCAAACACACAGTATAAATTGATAAAAAAATGGCGTGCGATTTAAATTTTAGATAAAAAAATAGAGCAGTTAGAATTTATTACTTATCTATCAGGAAAATACGACAGTTCTGACGCCATCCTTACAGTTCGTTCTGGTCAGGGTGGTACCGAGGCAATGGATTGGGCAGATATGTTAAGCCGCATGTACACTCGCTACTTTGAGAAAAAGGATTGGTCCTACGAAACCATCGAATACTCCGCAGGAGAAGAGGCAGGCATCAAATCAATTACTTACTTAGTTCACGGAAGATTTGCTTTTGGACTTTTAAAAAACGAAAAAGGTACCCATCGCCTAGTTCGCCAGTCACCTTTTAATGCAGATAAGCTTCGCCAAACCTCATTTGCTGGTGTCGAAATTGTTCCAGTAATGCCAGATGAAGAAGAAATAGAAATCAAAGACGAAGACATAGAGTTCGATGCTAGTAGATCTGGTGGTGCTGGTGGTCAAAATGTAAACAAAGTTAGTACAGCAGTTCGTATCAAACATCTTCCAACCGGCATTGTTGTTGAGTGTCAAACCCAACGTTATCAAGCTCAAAATCGCAAAATTGCCATGCAGATGCTGCAAGGAAAATTGTGGGAAATTCAAGAAAATAAAAGATTAGAAGAGCTCAACAAAATTAAAGGTGAAACTACTTTAGCTAGTTGGGGCACCCAAATCCGAAACTATGTTTTGCATCCCTACAAACTTGTAAAAGATACAAGAACCGAAAAAGAGTCAACCAATCCAGATGCAGTACTAGATGGTGACCTAGACGAATTTATTGAAGCCGAATTAAAATTTTTCGCCAACAACTAACCCTAATCTTGTCATTGCGACCTGCCCGCAATGCTAAAGCATAGCTTTTGCAGGCGGGGGAGAAAAAGTGACGTAGTAATCCATAAAGATAAAATAATATAAATTTGGTACACTAAAAGTATGGAAATAAAAACAATCAATCCAGACAAACCCAGCCTTCGCACAGAATTCAAAGAAGAATCTCTCACAATTCCCGAAAGAAAATCAACAAAGTTGGTGTTTCCACTTTTATTGGTGCTATTTATTGGACTTGGTATCTACTCTGGTGCTTTAGTAAAAACCAATAGAGCCTCAAAGGGTCTTGTTGGTCAAACTGGTTCCACAGGTATCATGTCAGACGTTCCAGACTCTGGTGTCAAAGTTGGTGATGTTTTTGGCTCTGCAGACGAAAAAGCTTTTAACACCACTGCTACGGGAGTACTAGACAAGGGCGGTTTAAATGGTGAGGGTAGTCACAAATTGCTTCGTCCTGGTGGCGCATCTCAAACCGTATATTTAACTAGTTCAGTTATAGATCTGGATTCTTTGGTAGGACATCAAATTACAATTTGGGGAGAAACTTTCAAAGGCCAAAAAACAGGATGGCTTATGGATGTTGGTCGTGCCAAAGTAGAAACGCTAAACGCTCCATTACCCAATTAACTAAAAACTTAAATTGATTGAATTTATAAATGTTACCAAATCCTATTCTAATGGTGATGTTGTCATCGACAATGTCGATTTGGTAATTCATCCTGGTGAGTTTGTTGTCATTACTGGCAAATCTGGTGCCGGAAAAACCACCTTAGGCCGACTATTAATTAGAGATCTACTACCTACTAAGGGTAAAATTATTTTCGATGGGGAAGACCTTACCAAAATATCAAACTCCAAAGTTCCACTTATTAGAAGAAAAATTGGTTTTATTTTTCAAGATTTCAAAATAATTACAGATAAAACCATAGGTGAAAATATTTCTATTGCCTTAGAGATTGCGGGCTTTAATCCCAAAAAAATTCCCGAAAAAATAGAAAGATTGCTAGACATGGTTGGTATTCCCAAAAAACAAAACCTTTTTCCGCTTCAGTTAGCCGGAGGTGAAATACAACGCACTTCAATTGCTCGAGCCATAGCAGCTGACCCTCAAGTTTTGTTTGCCGACGAACCTACTGGGAACTTAGACAAAGATACCTCTATTGAAATCTTTGATCTACTTAAAAAAATTAATAGCGATGGCACCACCGTTATCATGTCAACACACGATGTCACCATTATTGATTTAAACAAAGCCAGACATATTCATTTAGAAAAAGGTAAAATTGTTTCAGACACCGGTAACAAAAAAGCACCCATCATTGCGAGCGAAGCGCGGCAATCCAGTAAAAATAAAAACTCAACCAAATGAAAACTGCCCTCAAAAACATTCGCCGATCCCCATTTCAAGCCCTAGCTGCTATTTTTGTTGTCACTCTTACCTTGTTTATTATTGGTATTTTTGGTCAGGTCACTTTAATATCTCGCTCTTTACTACATAGTTTCGAAACCAAACCTCAAGTTATTGCATATCTCAAAGACGATCACAATTCACAGCAGGTTGGTTCACTTATTAATTATCTAGTTACCACCGAAGGTATCAAAAGTGCTGTATATATAAGTAAGGATGATGCCCTTAGTTTATACAAAAAAAGTGTAGCCAACGACCCAGTCCTTCTCGGTTCTGTTACTGATTGGGGTATTGTAACTTCAGACATTTTGCCAGCGAGCATCGAAATCACCGCCAACAATCCAGACGCCTTTAATACTGTAATCTCTATTCTAGAAAAATCAGATATTGTCAACGTCAATCCTCAAGGCAAAAAAGACGTCGACTTTCCAGAAGATATTATTTCTGAGCTTACAAAAATAACAAATGGCATTCGTTACTCTGGACTATTGCTCGTATCAGCTTTATCACTAGTCTGTGTTTTGACAATCATAATTATTATTTCCATGAAAATCTCTTCCCGCAGATCAGAAATAAGCACCATGAAACTACTGGGTGCCGGAAATACTTATATTATCAAGCCATATCTTCAAGAAACTTTTATTTATGGGGTAGTTGGTGGCTTCTTCGGATGGATACTCAACTTCATCACCATTCTTTATTCAACTCCATTCCTGGCACCACGTTTGTCTGGAATCATTACCTTTCCTATTTCTTATAGCTATATTTTATTGTTACTTGTGGCCCTTATAGCTCTTGGATCAATAATGTCACTCATCTCTGGTCTCTTTGCAACCACACGGTTTGTTAAGAGATCAAAATGAAAAAATTATCTGCGATCGTTGTTTTCCTTCTTATATTGTTTTTGCCACAGATAACTATTGGGGTGGATTGCAACGGAACACCTCCTTCGGGGCCAGATAAAGAGGCCGAAATTAAACAATACATCGACAGTTGTACTCAAAAAATTTCCCTTCTCCAGAAAGAGCAAAGCTCTCTTAAGCAGGTAATTTCCACCATAAACTCCAAAATTAATCTTACCCAAGGTCAAATAAATCAAACTCAAACCCAAATAAAATCTATCGAAAAAGAAATAGATATTTTAGGTGGGGTGCTAGATAAGGTAACAGAGTCCACCTCAGTATTAACAAAAATATATCAAGCAAGAGTATCCGAATCGTATCGTCGTATACGTGTTAATCCAGCTAGTTTATTTTTTACTACTAATAACTTTGGTGATTATTTCTCCAAACTAAAATACCTAAACACGGTCAAATCTAAAGATCAAATAATACTGAGTGAATTAGAAAAATCACGCCAAGACTACAACAGTCGTCGTCAGTCCAAAATAGAAAAACAGCAGGAAATAGAAAAGCTTAAAAAGAAAATGGAAGCTCAGAAAATTGTATTAGGTCAACAACAAAAAGAAAAACAAAATCTATTAACCGCAACCGCAAGTGACGAAAAAAAATATCAAAAACTCTTGTCAGAGGCAAAGGCACAGTTGGCAGCATTGCGTCGCTTTGTTTCTAGTAATGGTGGTGCAACTATTCTTTCAAATCAAACAAAGTGTGATAGTTGGGGGTGTTACTACAATCAAAGAGATTCTCAATGGGGAAATATGGGTTTAGGAGGGTCAAATTATTCAGTTGCTGAATACGGTTGTTTAGTCAACTCTGTAGCTATGATGGCAACACATGCCGGTAAAAATGTTAAACCAAGCGATATCGCAAGCAATACACCAGCCTTTGTTCCTGGTTATGGTTATTTGCTACATTCATTTTCGGTAAATGGTATAAACGTCACCATTACCTCAGTAAGCAAAGACAAATTAGATGATGAATTAAAAGCAGGCAGGCCGGTAATAGCTGGTCTTTTTAGTGGTCCAGACCACTTTATTGTCATTGTCAAAAAAGATGGAGATAAATACATAATGAATGATCCCTTTTTAGAAAATGGTAGTAATCGGCCGCTAACAGATAAATACTCTGTTTCAGATATCAATTCTCTTCGCCTCGTCAGTTTCAACTAACACTAGCTTGATTTCTTGATTTCTAGACTTCTTGAGTTCTATACTATTTCTTAGTGAAACACTTCCTTTGGGAATTTTTGTTTTTCTGCTTTTTAACACCTGTTCCTTGTCTGGCTGCAATTGATCTCACAATCTCCAACCTGTTTCCAAAAGACGACTATTACGAGGTCACTGCCGAAGTCAGTGGTATGTCTAGTTCCTCCGCCACTTACGTACAAGGTGTATTTACGAGTATCGAGTCTCCAAAATATTTTGGGTTTTCGCTTGGCAAAAAAGGGGATTGGATTGTTTACGATGGTAGTCCCGAAAAAACGTTTGTTCTAGATAATTTTATAGAGCTAAAAAATGGAGTTTCGCAAAAAATTTACCTAAAACCAAACTTTCAAGACACTGATTATCTTGGTCCTGGCAAGTACTTTGTTAAATTAAAGAGATATACCGCCTCAGGATCACCATCAGATTATTCAAACTCTATAGAAATAGACTTATCTTATAAAAATCCTACCCCAATATCTTCCCAAACTCCAAACCCCACCCAAACAATTACTCCTTCAATAGCTACTACGCCTATCATTACTGCACAAGTAGTTATTCATCAGGTTACACCAAAAGTATCTCAATCCCAAAGTTTAGCACCTGTGGTTACTGGTGACTTTAAAGGTCCCACCCCTCAAGTTCTTGCAAGTACTTCTAGCACTTTTGATGACTCCTTAGATCTGATAACTACTCCCACACAAACCATAATTAAAACAAACTCTACCCCAGAATCCACTACTTCCACATCATTTCAAATAATTTCCGATAAAAATCTTTTTCTCATCGGAGTCAGTATTTTTAGTATTTCAAGTCTTCTGTTGTATTTTCGGATCAAAAACCTCTAAAATACACCTATCTTCATATGAAATATCTAAAATACCTACCACCAATCCTTTGGATGGCCTTAATCTTTTATCTGTCTTCAAAAA
>CAYSAM010000010.1:30149-35092 GCA_964429015.1 uncultured Pseudomonadales bacterium
AAATACCTACCACCAATCCTTTGGATGGCCTTAATCTTTTATCTGTCTTCAAAAACAGATCTTCCTAGTGTAACAAATTATTTTTGGGAATTTATCTACAAAAAGTCTGGACATCTATTTGTGTATTTTATCCTTACACTAATTTGGATCTGGACACTTACCAGGGATAGGCTCAAGAACTCTATTCTGTTAAGTTTTGCCTATGCCTACACAGACGAAATTCACCAGCTCTTTGTCCCTGGTCGCACTGGCTTACTAAGAGATGTTTACATCGACCTTTTGGGGATTTTACTTGCCGTATTATCATTTTTTCTGCTTAACAAATGGAAAAAGAACTCTATCTTTCCTCCTCAAATGAGGACACTCAAGAGCTAGCCCAAAAACTGATTTCCAATATTAAGTCTGGTGGAGTTATTTGTCTTTATGGTCCCATGGCTGCCGGAAAAACCACCTTTACTCAGGGTATAGGTCTGTCTTTGGGTCTAAGTAGAGTCACCTCTCCCACCTACTTAATAATGAAAGAGTATCTATTGGTAGATCACCCTTTTCTTAAAAGACTCTATCACTTAGATCTCTACCGTATTGGTGCTAGCGAAGAGATAAAAGCTTTCGACTTAGAAGAAATCTGGTCAAACCCAGAAAATCTGGTTCTTATTGAGTGGCCAGAAATCATCGGGGATCTACTGCCAGACAGGCGTATAGATATAAGTATTAAACCTACAAGTCAAAACGAACGTCAAATTACTATTAATAATCACACAATCTCAAGTTCTTGATTCCTTGAATTCTTGAGTTCTAAAAAAATATGACTCTCTATCTCGATTCCACCGATAATAAAAAAACTCTCATTCGTATCGATGGGCAAGAGTTTATTAGCGAAGTTAGCTCACCTAGAGACCAAAATATTCTCAAGTTTATAAAGGCAACCTTAGAAAAATTAGGTCTTTCGCCTCAAAATCTCACCTCAATAGAGGTAAACCCTGGTCCTGGTTCTTTTACAGGTACCAGAATTGGCGTAACTATAGCCAACGCTCTGGGATTTTCCCTAAATATAAAAGTAAATGGGCAAAAACCACCCATAGAAGTTGTCTACGGACAAGATCCATCAATCACTACAACAAGCACAAAGGTTTGAATTAGCGCGATAGTTATAGTATAATCCCATAATAGAATTTTCGATTATTTATGAAGATATCTTTACCGCTCTATGCTGTTGTCAACAGCACTCTTTGGAATGACAAAAAGATAATTTTGGCGTGGAAAAAGCTTTTAGAGGCAAAATTTGCTAATTTTAAGGTCATAGTTGTTGGGAGGGGAAGTAAAAACAATCTCACTGCAACCAAAAAAATGCTCGTCAAAGAGCTAAATTTACTAGAAAATATGGGTGCTTACCTAGTAGATTTAAACAAAACCACACCAGAAGAGTTCAAAAAATTCCTAAGTATCGCAAAAACCTCAAACTCTCCACTTTTGCTTGCCGAAAGTGGTGGGGGCAAAGTCCGTAACTTCCTAGCCAAAAAACTCTTTTTTGGCCACAATCTAGCTCCGTATTCTGCCATCAAAGTATTTCCAGCTATCGTTTGTTATAACCTCAAAGTCAGAGATCTCTCTTTTCGCTCAGATCATTCCTTAATTCATCTTGCCAATATCCTCGGTCTTACTCCTCAGTTTTTATACACCAAAGTTGGTAAAAAACGCCAATTTGCTCATGCCCTTATCTCAAAAATTGCCCACATGGTATCTCCAGCCAGACCTGCCCATATTCCAGCAACCAATCCAAACAGCATGATTGGTGCAGGTATGATTCACAAAGGTAAAACCTTTATTACTCACACCACCCTCAGAGAGCAACATTCGGCCACCAATTCTTTCACCAGATCTCAGCTTCTAACCATCTTCATTTTTGTCTCCCTCTTCATTCTTGGTTTAGTTATTAATCCCATCCCTACAATGATTGGCTTTACAGCCATTCTCTCCACCATTTACTTCCTAGATGTTCTCTTTAATCTCTTTTTGGTAGCCAAAAGTGTTCACACCCCACCAGAACTTGTTTTTACACCAGAACAGATAGCTAGTCTAAAAGACAAAGACCTTCCAATCTACACCATTCTTGTCCCACTTTATAAAGAGGCCAATGTTTTGCCACATTTTGTCGACTCCGTAAATAGCCTAAATTATCCAAAAAATAAACTAGATGTCATTTTACTCTTAGAAGAAGATGATAAGGAAACAATTGAAGTTGCAAAAAAACTAGAATTACCTCCATACATCCGTCCTTTAGTGGTTCCACACTCTTTCCCCAAAACCAAGCCAAAAGCCTGCAACTACGGCTTAGCAGAAGCAAAAGGTGAGTATGTTGTTATCTACGACGCCGAGGATCAGCCAGATCCAGACCAGCTCAAAAAAGCCATTTTGGGATTTAAAATGTCCCCTCCAGAAGTAGGCTGTCTTCAGGCCAAGCTCAACTATCACAATAAGGATCAAAACTTACTCACCAGGTTTTTTACCGCAGAGTATTCCTTATGGTTCGATGTTGTCTTACCAGGTCTTCAGTCTATTAATACCAGTATTCCTTTGGGTGGCACCAGTAACCACTTTAGAGTGAGAGATCTCATTGCCTTCCAGGGTTGGGATGCCTTCAACGTTACCGAGGACGCCGATCTTGGCTCTCGTCTTTTTAAAGCCGGTTTTCGTACTGCCATCATCGACTCGGTTACGCTAGAGGAAGCCAATAGTAAGGTGGGAAACTGGATTAGGCAAAGATCGCGTTGGATCAAAGGCTACATGCAAACTTTCCTAGTTCACAACCGCAACTTCGGTAAATTTTGGAAAGAGCAGGGGATACATGCTTTGGTTTTTCAGTTAAATGTCGGTGGCAAAATCGCTTTTATGTTAATCAATCCTTTGCTTTGGTTGGCAACTATTTCTTATTTTGTTTTTTACAGTATTGTTGGCCCAACCATAGAAAGTTTCTACCCCACAATTGTTTTTTATATGGCCGCTTTTTCCCTAGTCTTTGGTAATTTCCTTTTTATCTACTACTACATGGTTGGTGTTGCCAAGCATGGCCACTGGGGTTTAGTTAAGTTTGTCTATCTAGTTCCTATCTATTGGCTAATGATAAGTAGGGCAGCACTCAAAGCCCTCTACCAACTTTTCTTCAATCCTCACTACTGGGAAAAAACCATCCATGGTTTACATCTAAAAAAAGAAAATTCTACCAAAGAAAAAAGTCAAAAAAAAATAACTATAAAAGTCCCTGAAATTGTTAAAAAAGCTTATAATCACGAACTTTGGGGAAGTGCTGTATTAGTTACTTCCTCAGTATTTATTAGTTTCTTAAACTTCCTGTTCAATATTTACTTGGGTAACTATACGAGTTTTATTCAGTTTGGTTTAATAAGTCTTTTTAGCAGTTTCTTTTATCTAACACAGGTACCATTTTCTATTTTTGGTAGTTCAATAACACACATATCTGCATATCAATTCGGAATGCAAAAAACCAACCCCAAACATGTTTGGCGAACATTCAGAAAATGGGGACTTTATCTGTCAATATTTCTCACTATCATTTGGGTTATTTTTACTCCAGTTCTTAAAAATATATTTAAGGGTGATTCTCTAGAACCATTCTACATATTTGCACCAATTTGGATAATAGGCTTACTCTCTGCCGTTGATTTGGGCTTTCTAAGAGGAACACATAGATTTGTACTTATTTCTATATTGGAGGTAATTGAAACAATTGTTAAGATCGTTGTAAGTTATGTTTTTATTACTATTGGTAAGCCTGAAAGTGTATATCTCGCACTTCCAAGCTCTATCTTTATATCCTTTATAATCGGTTGGTTGTGTGTGTTAAAAGCAAAGGACAACGAGTCAAAAGAAGATGGTGAAAAACCTATAAAGTTTCCTAAAAAATTTGCACTCACCAATGTTCTCAATAAGCTATCTTTGATTGCTTTTATGGGTTTAGATATAGTTATTGCTAAGCTTGTTCTTTCACCAGAAGATGCTGGTCGCTTTGCCCTCGTGTCACTAGTAGGGAAAATGGTCTACTTTTTCTCATCACTAGCTGGCCCATTAATACTGCCAATGGTTAGTAAAGAAGAAGGGTCTTCTGGAAATCCAACCAAAGTATTTAACAAAATCTTCTCAATTACTCTTCTTTTTACAGTCATTTCTTATCTCGGCCTTGGTGTTTTTGGCTGGTTGACAGTTCCTGTGATTTTTGGCTCAAAAATGCTTGTAATTATAAAATATTTACCATTTTACTTGCTGGGAATATCTTCGTTCACACTGGCAAGCTCAATTATTCAATATCATCAATCACGAAAAAAATATCTTATTTCAATAATAAGTTTTCTAGTGGCCTTGTCTCAGTTGGATTATCTGTTCGATAAAGCGAACACTTTAAGTAGTTTTTGTTACATTCTTGGGTTCTTTGGTATAGTCCAATTCTTAATTGTCACAATCTTGCACAGAATTACTCGTTATTCCACAGCGCTCAGTCAAAATAGTTACGCATTCTTCAACCTCTTCAAAAAACAAAATTACAGACCCAAAAAATTCGAAGGCCAAATCAGATTCTTAATTTTAAATTGGCGAGATACCAAGCACAAATGGGCAGGTGGTGCAGAGAGCTACGTCCACGAGCTGGCCAAGAATTTGGTAAACAAAGGGCACCAAGTCACCATCTTTAGTGGTAACGATGGAAAAAGTAAAAATAGAGAAATTTTAGACGGGGTAGAGGTTATTCGCCGTGGAGGTTTCTTTATGGTCTATGTTTGGGCAGCTATTTACTATGTTTTTAAGTTCCAAGATCGTTTCGATATTATTATCGATAGTGAAAACGGTGTTCCTTTCTTCACCCCACTCTATTCTCGTCGACCCAAGTTTCTCCTCATGCACCACGTCCACCAAGAAGTTTTTAATGACTCACT
>CAYSAM010000011.1:0-32476 GCA_964429015.1 uncultured Pseudomonadales bacterium
TCCCTGTCCCATCAGCCTCGCATTGATCCTATAATAGTTGACTTTTGAGGGGTATTGTAGTAAAATTTCTTGTAATCAAATTTTGTACATTGAGGTGAAAAGTGAAAAAAATGATCTCTGCAATACTTGTTCTTTTAGCACCTGCCGTTTTGTTGCTCGCTTCTTGTGGTGCCCCTGCCCCAGTCCAACCGAGCAGCGATAACCCTAACACTGAGCAGACCACTCTCAGCGACGCTCCTGTACTCCCAGCAGATTATTACATCGAGAACTCCAATGGCGTTGCGATCTATAAAGTTGTGACCTTTGTTAATAAATGGGGTCAGAACTGCACCGCAATGGTCAGTTTGTTCTCTGACGCTGGACCTGCAATGCAATGTTCCGACTCGCCCCGCTAACAATTGCAAAGTAGTAGATGAAGCCTTTCTTAGTTGAAAGGCTTTTTTGTGCCTATATTGAGTAGGTTCAGGTTCGGAAATCGTCCCAATAGGCTCGCCATGAAAAATCTCTCGCTTGTCGGGGGATTTTTTATGGCCAAAAATGGAATTCGAGTGCCGGACCCGAACCCGTAACGGTTTCGGGGAGGCGGGCTCGTAGCGACGAAGTCGACGAAGAGGAATCCCCCGCCACAGGCGGGCAGGCATCAGCCTCGTATTGATCCTATAGTCTTGACTTTTGAGGATAAACGAGATATAATTGGCTGTGGATTAGATATAGATTTCGAGATGTACATTTTTTTCAACAAGGAGCAAAAATGACCTACAACTGGACCCGACAAGTATATCTTTATATGGCAAGGAATCCTAAAGGGACAGAAACTGGCACCGTTGAACTTCCTGTCCGCCCCCTTGAGGGCGAGGAGGTCGAAATTGAAGGTGAGTATGTGGTTATCAAAAAGATTCGCCACAACCCTCAAGGTGTAACTCTGGTGCTTGCCGACAAGACTGAATCCCGCTAAGTTCGATCCTATTTTCAGAGAGCCGACCTAAATACTGGTCGGCTTTTTATTGGCAAAACTGATCGTTCTTGCTCAATTTAGGCATGAATTTGTTCGGAAATCGTCCCAGTAGCCTCGCAAGGATTGGTAAATCAATCTTTTTTAGAAAATAACAATTTAGTGTCGTGGTAGCAATTTTTTCTCCTCGATACATGATTAACGCTCAATGGCGTCATGTATTGATGTTGGAAATACCATGGCTGATTACCTACTCTCTTGCGAGATTGAGTCTGGTATGACCAAAAGAACCCTTGAGGGTAAAAAAGAAACCCTATCTCGCCTTTCCAAATTTCTAGCCAAAGCCCACAAGCATTATTTTCTGGATTACATCCTTGACCCACTCAAGACCTCTACCACCTACATTCTTTGGTGTGAGTGTTTTATCTATCTCAATTTTTTCTTTCACATTTAGCTTGCAACCAAAAAAAAAGAGAGTAGTTATTACTACTCTCAAAGGTCATCTCCTCAAAAATTCTTCGAAGGTTCTCATTGCAATTTCAGGGTCACCCTCTTGCTCAAGAAAGTCCATGTCTGCAGCTTGGTCGATAACTGATACCAGGTCGCTTCTTCCAGACTTGTTGAGAAAGTCTAGTATTTCGGCGTCTGCATATGGCGTCATCAAATTCGAAAGTTCCTTACTGTCAATTTCCTTGGCAAGAAAGCGAGCGATGGCTGACTTTATGCTCTGTTCAATCTCAGTTATATCCATAGTTTAATTATACGCCTTAAACCTAGGTGCTCTCGTCGACATCCCCTGACCAAGTACCCTTGTCGTAGCTGTAGTGAATCTTTGATTCACCGTCTGTTTGGGTATAGTGGCGATTGCTTTCACTGCCATCGCTGTGCTTATCCACAGATTCGCGATTGCTATTGCCATCGCTGTCTTTCCAGTAGTTCGTTTCGTGTGTCGTGCCGTTGGAATCCGTTGAAGAGTTGGTTCCTTGGTTTGTGTTTCCAGGGTCTGCTGCCATTTTCTTTCTCCTATGTAAATGTGGGGTACCCCAACCGAAAGGCTGAGAAAATTATTCTCCCATATACTTATGCTGTCATCAATGCGTAACGGGTGTGTTTATTTTTTTTTGAAAAACTTTGGTGCAAAATAGAAGGGTACAATTGGGAGAATGGACGACCACAATAAATACACAAATATCATCTTAGAAATGGACAAAGCAGATCAAGACGCTAGGAAGCTGTTTGCATCTGGTCCAAATAACCCCGAGAGATACAACGAAGTTGTGGTCCCAGTCGATAAAAAGAACGAGAATATGATTTTGGAAATTATGGATGTTGTGGGTTGGCCTGTGATTAGCAAGTTTGGAGAGGTAGCTTCAAATTCGTTTTGGAGATTGGTACAACACGCAAAGATCGATATAAAAAGAAGAGCCTTGGAATTGATGGAGAAAAACATGGAGGATATAAACAAGAAAAACTATGCAATGCTAAAAGATAGAGTTTTGCTCATCGATAAGAAACCCCAAATATACGGCACCCAACTCGGTCTTAATCCAGAAACAAACAAACCAGAACTATTGCCTGTTGAGAATATGGATAAAGTCGATGATCGTAGAGCTTCAGTTGGACTTGGACCATTGAGTGAGTATTTGGCCTCATTTAACTAAAACTCGGTAGATAGCTGTATTTGTTTGTAAAGATTTCCAAGATACCTTTTAGTGTCGACAGATCGTAATCTAACTCTATCTCACGGTTGCTGAACGCATCCCGTAAGGGTCGCATTGATCCTATAGTAGTTGATTTTTGAATGGTTTTGTGGTAGAATTGTGCCTGTTGTGTAGTCCAATATACATTGATATTCAAAGGAGTAAAATGAAATACAACTGGACCCGACAAGTGTATCTCTATATGGCAAGAAACCCTAAAGGGACAGAAACTGGCACCGTTGAACTTCCTGTCCGCCCCCTTGAGGGCGAGGAGGTCGAAATTGAAGGTGAGTATGTGGTTATCAAAAAGATTCGCCACAACCCTCAAGGTGTAACTCTGGTGCTTGCCGACAAGACTGAATCCCGCTAAGTTCGATCCTATTTTCAGAGAGCCGACCTAAATACTGGTCGGCTTTTTATTGGCAAAACTGATCGTTCTTGCTCAATTTAGGCATGAATTTGTTCGGAAATCGTCCCAGTAGCCTCGCATTGATCCTATAGTAGTTGATTTTTACTGTGTTTTGAGGTATAATCACCCAAGCTTGAACCTATTTTGATCTTTTATATACAAACCTGAGGAGGTTGCATGTTTTCAAATGGATTCTCAACTGCTGGAACGGTAGTTCTTGTTTACACAGCACTCGTTTTCTTGATGCTGGGAAGTTTATACCCAGTACTTTTATCAATGATTTGGCTCTGGTTCCTGATCCCCTTTGCGCTTGGTTTGATTTTCTGGGGAGTTGGCTTTTACCAGTTTGTTCAAGCGGAAAAGAAGAAGCCAAATATTTGGGACAGCTTGAAGTAGTGTTTCGAAACTCATTCATTTTATGGATGAGTTTTTTATTGGCAAAAATCTCATGTTTTGTGCTGAGAAAGTTCGGAAGTCGTCATGGTAGGCTCGTATTGAGCACCTAGAGTTGATATCTGAAGATATTTGTGTAGAATTGTCAAAATCTAAGTTTGTCCATTTCCAACACAAGGAGTTTGCATGTTTATTAAAATATTGTCCTCAATTGCTTTACTGTATGTAGTTTTGGCTGGCGTGACTTACTATAATTACAAACGACCCGTGATGTTTTTTGGGTATTTCTTTCCCACATCTATTGAAATTTGGAGTTGGCTACTCATTGGTCCCGTACTTATGCTTATTTTTGGGATTGCCTCTGTTGCGGTTGGAACTATTATGCTATCGCCTGCCATCTCACTTTACTTTGGCAAAGTATGGATTGCTTTTGTTTGTATGGTTGGGCTAGGTTTTCTGACACCATACACTTCACTATTTGTCTTTAATGGTGTTGTAATCAAGTTTGACTTCCCACTGAATCTTGTTTTTGGATATATCACATTTATTATTTTAGGCGTAGGTTTCTTTGCTATTGGAGTATTACTACTATCACCCATACTTTTGTTTTTATTTATTTGACCACTGACTGGTGCAAAAGCACCAGTCTTTTTATTGATAAAACTGAGTGGTTTGAACTATAAAAGTTAAAAAGTCAAGATGTAAGTAGACATACTTTTATTATTAGGTGAAAGTAATCTTCATGGTGAGAAGAAGATGGGGAGATGTGTTTGTTAAGTTAATAAAATATATTCTAGACAAACTATTGACAAAGATAAAAATCTATATAAGATGAGATTATGAATACAGGACAGAGTTCGGAACAAAGGGTAAAAAATATCCTAAAATTTTTTAAAATGAACGAAGACAGATTTAGTACGCTGCTTGGAATTATTGTTGTTTTTTTGGTAGCAGGAATGATGATTAACTACTTTAAACATGCCAATTTAAACACCTGGAAAGGTTCACTGCTTTCTGAATCTGAGCCAAAAACAACATCTATAGATCAGCTAAACAAAGATACTGCAAAAGATGATTCCTATAAAGTTGTTAAGGGGGACACTTTGTGGCATATCTCCGAAAGATACTACGGGTCTGGGTACAATTATGTCGACATAATAAAAGAAAATAAACTGGATAAAAAAGGAAAAATTGAGGTAGGACAAGTGATTAAATTTCCAAAGGTTGAAGCAAAAACTAAAACGGCTAAAATGGCTGTAAAAAATACTGAAACAAAAGTGGAGTCTGGTTTGGCAAAGGAATCTGGAACTATAGATGCTCAAGCTTATACCACTATAAAAGGAGACACTCTTTGGTCTATTGCTGTTCGTAGCTATGGAGATGGATTTAAGTGGACCAAAATCTACTGGGCCAATAGATTGATAATTGGAAAAAATCCTAATCTCCTATATGGTGGATTGAAGTTAAGCTTGCCAAAGATTTAAAAGAAGAGCACCTTTCGGTGCTCTATGTAAACAAGATATTAATCGCACTCTTTGGACAAAACCTACCCACCGCCAATAGACGAACACAGTTCGAAACTGAGCGAAAGTTTACCTGAAAAAATATCTGGCTCTGTCTGTGTTAACTGTGCTTTGCCAGTTATTAAGTACTGGTCGCTACCCTCAATTTCGCCACTAACTTCAAACTCAACCTTATCTGTGCCAGTATTAACACTTTGACCATAGTAGTGCCATTCTCCTGCATAAGATATGGATAAAGGTCCTTCTTCGTGCTGAATTTGAGCTATCTCAGATCCAAAGAGCATATCAAATAGTTGCTGCCTGGTGCACACAATATCAACTGTATTGTTAAAAAGCGACATAATACCTCCATTTATTAAAGAATGTCATATTTTATCACTTTAAGATTAAATTAAGCTAAAATATCTCTGAGGCCGAGATAACTCAGTTGGTAGAGTAGCGGTATCGTAAACCGCAAGTCGTGGGTTCGACTCCCACTCTCGGCTCCATGTTTAGTTTTAAGAAAAACAATCAAGGAATAGGAGTTATAACCACTGATAGGGGCGAAGTAAACACGCCGGTATTTATGCCGGTTGGGACCGCGGCCACCGTAAAAGCTTTGGATAGCAAAGATATAGAATCGACAAAAGCAGAGATAATTTTGGCAAATACATACCACTTGTACTTGCGCCCTGGCGAGAAATTGGTTTCTGATATGGGTGGTGTTTCCGAGTTTATGGACTGGAAAAAACCAATGCTTACAGATAGTGGAGGATTTCAAGTTTTTTCTTTGGGTAAGGGTGCAAACGGAAAACCATTGGCTAAAATTGATGAAGAAGGGGTAACTTTTAAGTCACACCTAGATGGAAAGATGCATCGCTTTACCCCAGAAATTTCTATGGATATTCAAAAAGATTTGGGAGCAGATATTATTATGGCCTTTGATGAATGCACTCCAGATGAGGCAAACGAAAAATATACAAGGGAAGCCTTAAACCGAACTCATCGTTGGGCAAAACAAAGTTTGGATCAATGGATAAAAAATGATAAAAAAAGTGCTCAGGGCTGGAGTCAGGCGTTGTTTGGAATTATTCAAGGAGCGATGCACAAGCAAATGCGCAGAGAGTCAGCCGAGTATGTTTGTGGTTTGGGGTTTGATGGTATTGCCCTCGGAGGGGAAACGGTTGGCTACAACATGGAGGGAACTATTGAAATGATCTCTTGGATAAAAGATTTACTACCCAAAGATAAACCACTTTATGCCATGGGCTTGGGAAGAGATCCGCAAAACTTGGTAGATATTTTTGCTGCAGGGGTAGATATGTGCGATTGCGTGGCTCCAACAAGACTAGCTCGCAACGGAGCACTTTATTTTGGTGAACTGCGAGGTGGAAAATTTGAAAGTGAGTTTAGCAATGGCAGACTGCAAATAGACAATACCAAGTTTGCCAACGACAAATCCCCTATTATGGAAGGCTGTGATTGCTACACCTGTCAGTCTGGATACTCTCGTGGATATCTCAAACACCTATATAGATCAAAGGAGCTAAGCTACTACAGATTGGCCTCAATTCACAATGTGAGGTTTATGGTAAGGCTGGCAGAGGAAATTAGATTTAAAATGAGTAAAGATGCAACTGGTAGTTAACGGTGTTCTGACGAACTATTTAGAAATTAATAATGACAAAAGAGATGTTTTGGTGATTTTGCATGGGTGGAGAAATTCGTCTGCTAATTGGCAAGAGGTGGTACGCAACTTACCAGACACTCACAGGGTGATAGCACTAGATATGCCGGCATTTGGGTCAACCTTCCCGCTACCCGGTGAACCAAGTGTGGCTGAATACGCTGACTTTGTCCACAAATTTATTCTGAAACTAAAACTAAAAAAAATTACACTCCTTGGGCACTCGTTTGGTGGACAAGTAGCAGTTGACCTTGCGCTTCGTTTTGGAAGTGACCTAGAAAAACTAATTTTGGTGTCTCCCGCATGTATTCGCTCCACAAAGCCAAAACTAAAGTCTAAAGTTGCTAGCGTGGCAAAACCAATAGTAAAAAAATTGCCAAAGAGTTTGCAAGATTATTTTTTACGTTTTATGGCATCCAGTGACTATCTAAAAAGCACAACAGAACAACGACAAGTATTGAATCGAATCTTAAAAGTAGACTACTCACATCTAGTTTCTAAAATATCTCAGAAAACTTTTATTATTTGGGGCACAGAAGACACAACTATTCCTAATTCCAGTAAATTTTTGGCTGAAAATATAAAGGACTCAGTGCTAATACCGCTTTATGGAATTGACCACAATCCAAACGCAACAGCACCCGCAAAGTTAGCAAAAATAATCTCAAAATGTTTAGCAAGCTAAAAACTCATCTTACAGTTTTGCAACAGGAGGGTTATCAAGCTGTTAGATTTTTGAACTGGCTCTTAAGGCACCCTTTTGAATCAAAAATAAGTACCAAAAAACCTCTTGCTTGGACAGCGAAAGCAAAAAACATTACAAGAATTGCAGTTACTACATGGATTACCGCACTTGCAGGTCTGTTTTTTTACAAAAATGTATCTCTTTTGGTCATTGTTCTTCTTGCGTTATGGCAACCAGGTTTGTTTCTAGTAATCGCGATATTTGTTTTAAAACCTTACGAGATTTGGAACCGAAGTAGGGTGGTAAGTAATGCAAACAGATTTTTTACAACAAGAGCAGACCTAAAGATTATTGGGATAACTGGATCGTACGGTAAAACTTCCGTTAAAGACTTTTTGTTTGAAATTCTAAACGAGGACGGTATAGTTGTAAAAACACCAGAGAGCTTTAACACTGTTTTCGGCATAAAAAAGGTCGTGGATTTTGAGATTACAAGTAAAACAAAACGTTTCTTGTGTGAAATGGGTGCTTACACTAGAGGGGAAATTGCCGAACTTTGCAAAATGGTGCCTCCAGAATATGCCATTCTCACCGCAATTGGAACACAACACTTAGAGAGGTTTGGAAACCTAGAAAACACAACTCTGGCTAAATTTGAATTAGTAGATTCGGTTGATACCCGCAAGGCTCTTGTGAATATAGACAACGAGCTTATTGCGTCTCGAATTACTCAACAAAAATATAAGGATATAAAAACATACTCTATAAATAGTACAAATGCCGATTTTTATATAAAATCTAAAAAATTAGTTGGTGGAATTACTACCTTTGTTTTATGCAATAAAGATAGTAAATATGAGTTTGAAACAAATTTGTTTGGGAGTAGCAATTTATCTAACCTTGTCGGTGCCATTGGGATGGCGCTGATGCTAAAAGTTCCATACAAACAAATCAGAGAACGAGTGTCGTCCATTTTACCTTCCCCTCACAGACTGGAGCTAAAAAGAATTGGGTCATGTACCTTAATTGACGATGCATTTAGTAGCAACGAGCAAGGGTTTACAAACATCGTCAGCGATCTAAAAAAACTACCTGGCAAAAAAGCAATTATCACCCCTGGGATTGTAGAGCTTGGCAACAAGACGGTAGAAGTGCACAAAAAGCTAGGGTTACAGATGAGTGATGTGTTTGAGAAGATTTATTTGGTCGGTAAGTCTGAGCGTACTAGCGCTATCGTAGAAGGACTTGGTCCTAAGAAAACTTACAAAATTATTGAAAACGATGCAAACTTGTGGAAAATAATTGAGGAACTTGCGTCAGACAATGACTGGATTCTGATAGAGAATGATCTAACCGATATTTATTAAGCCTTACCCTTTAACCCCCCACTGCCAATTTTTTCTAGTATATTACTCTCAAAAGTTGAAATTTTTTGTTGTTTTGATTTCCAACTTTGGATTGCCAAATCGAGTAAGTTATCAACTAGCCTTGAAAAAGGAAAGCCTGATTTTTCCCAGAGGTAGAAAGAGAGTGAACCTGGAATGGTATTGATTTCGTTAAAGTATACTTGCCCCTTTTTGTCTATCATAAAGTCTAGTCTTGCCAAACCCTTACCATTTATTGCACCAAAGATTTTGGTTGCCCATTCCTGAATTGTATTGAGTTGATCTTTGTTGATTGGTGCAGGAATTAATCTCTTTAAACTTGCCATACCCTTTGATTTTCCGGAATCACTTAAGTATTTATCGTTGAATGAAAGAGTCTTCCCACTAGCAACAGGTTGTTCTGGTACAGAAAGGGTGTATGGATTGTTGCCCATAATTGAAATATTGACTTCTTTATCGAAGTCAATAGCTTCTTCTAAGAGTACCCTATTGTCGTAACAAAAAGCTACTTCTAAGGCATTATTTAAATCGGATAATTTTTCAACTCTAGTAACACCAATACTAGATCCCAAGTTTGCAGGTTTTACATATAATGGAAAGTTAATTTTTTTAGCCTCCTTTGCAATCTCATTTTTGCTTTGAACACCTTTTATAACCAAGAAATCTTTGGCAACATTAACATTCAAGCTCTCCGCTAGACGCTTGGTAACAAATTTGTCCATTCCCACAGCGCCACCAAGTACACCACTTCCTACATAGGGCAAGTTTGCAAGTTCGAGAAGTCCCTGCATGGTTCCATCTTCACCGTTTTGTCCATGAAAAACAGGGAATACAACATCTACCTCAGCCTCCTCTGCACCAAAACCGAGAAAGCTTTTTTTAAGCAGATGCAAGTCCTTATTTGCAGGTAAAATGGTTGATGTACCAGCATTTGATACCTTTTGAAGATCTTTGTAAAAAAGTGGATCCAAAAATCTGCCGTCACCTTTGTGCCAAGTCCCTTGTTTGGAAATATAGACAGGCAAAACCTGATGACCAGCCTCCATAAGAGCATTCATTGCCTGTATAGCACTGATAATAGAAACTTCGTGCTCCGGGGTAACACCACCATATAGAACCAAGACATTTAGTTTACTTTTTGTCATTGTTTATATGTTATCAAAAGATTAGCATGGCGTCACCGAAGGAGAAGAATTTGTATTTATGCTTAACTGCTTCTTGATAGGCATTTAGTATGTTCTCCTTACTGGACAATGCCGAAACTAACATTAGTAAACTCGTTTGAGGCAAATGGAAGTTAGTGATTAGGCCGTCGACAAATTTAAATTTGTAACCAGGTTGAATAAATATATTTGTACTCCCCTCCCCTGCTAATAATTCGCCTCGAGTATCACAAAGTGACTCTAAGGTTCTGGTGGTGGTTGTCCCTACAGCAATAATTTTTTTGCCTTGTTTTTTTGCCTTGTTTAGCCTGTTGGCTACTTCTTCAGTAAGGATATATTCTTCTGAATGTAAGGTTTTTGCTTCCACCTGTTCTTTGGTTACCGGTTTAAAAGTGCCAAGTCCAACATGTAAAGTTAGATACTCTATTTGAATGTCTTTGTTTTTTAAGTTTTCCAAGAGTTCTGGAGTAAAGTGCAGCCCGGCTGTAGGAGCGGCAGCACTGCCAGAGAACTTAGCGTAGATAGTTTGGTATTTTTGTCTTAACTCTGCTTCGTTTTTTTGCGAATGGATATATGGAGGTAGCGGAGTTTTGCCAATTTTGTCTATTTTGTCCAAGAGGTCAGAGCCAGACAGAGAAAATCCCAACTCCAGTTCGCCATCAGGTAGTTTTTTGAGAACTTCTGCAGATAAATCTTTGGCGAAGATAAGTTTTTGAGACAGTTTTACTTTGCCACGAACCAAACAAACAAAAGTATTTAAACTGGTTTGTTTTAAAAGGAGAATTTCTGTTTTACCACCGGTATCTTTTTTACCAAAAAGCCGAGCAGGAAAAACCTTAGTATCATTTAAAACCAAAACAAAGTCGTCGTTTAGTAGCTCTAGTAAATCACTAAAAACTAAGTGGCTAGTGGCGCCGGTTTTTTTATCTAGTACTAATAACTTACAAGAGTCGCGGGGTTCTATAGGGTTTTGGCCTATTAGTTCTTCGGGCAATTGGAAATCAAAGTCAGCAAGATTCATGTAGTTATTATCTCATTACGCTTTCTGTGACAGTTCTCTTGCTGCTTGGACGGATTTTTGGCGATAGGCGCAGTACTCACAATCGTGAGCAGCAGCTGGCAAGGTGTCTTGCATTAGGCATTCTTTAATTTCTAGGAGTGTTAGTGGTACCCACCTGTCGTTGCCTTTGTGCTCATGAATTGTCATCTCAAATTCTAGTTTGCCATCGAACTTGTTTCGATTCTTTAGAGCGTTAGCAAATACAAAGTAACCAGAGTTACTGACACTAAACCCAAGTTTTCGGAAAATCCATTGATAGATTTCCATTTGGCGTTTATATCCTTGTTTGTACTCATCATCTAAGCTAATTTCTTTGGTGGTACTCGTAGCTTTGTAGTCGACAATAACCAGCTCTCCTTTTGAGTTTTGCCAGATATCATCAACAAGCCCGTTTACTAAAAGGTTGCTTTTTTCATCCACAACAAGAGCACCTTCATAAGCAGTAACCTCACCGCGCCATTGAGTTAAACTATCGTGTTTAAAGGGAATAGCATCGATGCTGTATTTTTCTACCAGTTCGTGTTTACTGCCAGTTTTTCGTAATAAATCAAATTCGTTTTTCAGCAAGTTGTCTACGGCGTTGTTTAGAGTGTATGGTGGAGTGTTTGGCCTACCAAGACCAAGACGAGCGTCCATGTAAAAACAACGAGGACATTGGACAAAGAGATCTATTTTGGAACGGCTTAGTTTGAATGGTTCGGTAGAGTTAGGATTGAATAAGCCCTTTACTTTCTGGTAGTACATGAGTTATGTTAGCATGCTTCTTATAAGAGCTTGCTCGTTGTGCGCTTCCTCTTATATTCGCTCGCAATTCGCTTTGCTTAATTACGATGCTGGAATATAATTGATTGTTATTTATATATTTCTGGACGTGCGCCGGAACGACAACTTTATGAAATTGACAAAAATTGTAGCAACTTTGGGACCTGCTAGCGAAACTGAAGAAACAATAAAAAAATTAATTGAATCCGGAGTAAATGTTTTTCGCTTTAACACTAAGCATGGTACTGTTGCCTGGCATGAAGAAAGAATTCAAAGAGTTCAAAAAATTGCCAACGAATTAAAAAGAAGCGTAGGTATTCTTTTAGACTTGCAAGGACCAGAAATTCGGCTAGAAACCAAAAATAAAGAAAAGATTACCGTAATTACTGGCCAAAGATTGAGAATTGTCCCCTCTTTTGTTGCTGAAGAAGACCAAATTTGCATCCCCCATCAACTTGTTTTTGATACTTTAAAAGTAGATGATCAAGTTTTGATCGACGACGGCTCGGTAGAGCTAAAAGTAACAGAGGTAAACACAAATTACTTTATAGCTGAAGTTGTTGACGATGGAGAAATTGGTCACCGCAAAGGAGTAAACCTACCAGGAGTTGATATTGACCTTCCCTCTATGATTGAGGATGACTTGGTAAAACTAGATATGGCGGCGACTAATAAAATAGATTTTGTAGCTCTATCTTTTTGCCGCACCAAGGAAGACATTCTAATGTTAAAAGAGCAAATGGATAAGAGAGGTATAAAGGCAAAGATTGTGGCAAAAATTGAAAGCAAAAAAGCACTTGATAATCTAGATGAATTAATTGCCACTGCTGATGTGATTATGGTTGCCAGAGGTGACCTGGGAGTAGAAGTTCCAATTGAAAGACTGGCACACATCCAAAAACACATGATTCGTAAGTGTCGCTTGGCAAACAAGCCAGTAATAACAGCAACCCAGATGTTGCAATCTATGATTGATTCTCCAACTCCCACCAGGGCAGAGGCTACAGATATTGCTAACGCAGTTTTGGACGGAACTGATGCCATAATGCTTTCTGGTGAAACTGCAAGTGGCAAGTATCCCATTAAGGCGGTCCAAGCTATGGCAAAGATTGCAAAATACAATGAAGAGATAAGAGCTACGACAAAACTGAATATTGACCCCGACAACGAAGCAGATTTGGTGGTAAGTACAGTTTTAAGTTTACTGAATCAGAAAATAACAAAAATTAAATTTATTTTAGTTTTTACAAATTCAGGAAAAACAGCAAGATCTATTTCTCGATTAAGACCTAAAGTTCCAGTACTTGCTATTACCCAAGATCAAAAAATAGTTGAAGAACTAACGGTTTCATATGCAGTAGAAGGTTTTAGATCTGTTTTAAATGAGGGCATTTTCTCCTTACCTAATAAAACCATTGAGCAGCTTATAGAATCGGGAAGGCTGGAAACTGGAGAATCTATACTTGTTGTTCACGGACAGCACTACTATGATGAGGGTTCGACAAACTCGGTAGCAATCTATAAGGCATAAAAAAACTCCTCTTTATAGAGGAGTGGCTGCAGCAGGAACGGCCTTGATGGCATTAACAGCAACAGCAAAGGCTTTGGATACATCTTCATTTGAAGAAAGTGGTACGGCGGAATTAAAAAAATTTCGCTCGCGGTTTTGGTGCTTAGAGTCTGCAGTTACCTTGCCAGCATTGTCTATTGCTAGAAAGGATAGACAATTGTATCGTAAGCTTCGGACCAATATTCCTCTTTTTCTTAAAAAAATAACAACGTCGCCCGCATTGGGCATATAAACCATTGGCATAGTTATTCTCCTTTTTTTTAAAGTATCAGAAGATTATACCCTACAAATTTATTCATCCAATGAAAGCAAGGGTAGAGACGGTAGTGATTGACCAGCCAACCCTTGGATGCTGCCATAGACACTGGCGGTACTAGAGATTATTCTCTGTGCCTGAGCTTCTCGCTCTTTCCAAATTTTTTCAAACGCTACCCTTTCTTTTTGAATCTGAGAGTACATACTTTGATGCACTTCCAAAATATTTTGAACTTGCTGGATAAAAGAGTCACTAGTTAGGTAGCCATAAATCATTTCGGCCTTAGTGCCTCTATCTTGACCATTGTGTTTTTCTCTAGCGACATCAACTAAATTTTTACGCAATATTTCAGCAAGTGGCAAAAAGAATTTTGGCTCTGATACCCAGACACCATCATATAGACCAAAACCATTTTTAATTTCTTTTGGTAAAACTGTAGTGATGATAACTGGAATATTTGCCTTAGAAGATCTGAGATCGTCTTTGAGTTTTACTGCCCAGTCATCTACCCATGCCTTGGTTCTTTTTGACTCCCAAAGAATTACACCGCACACAGTACCCATGCTGGTTCTTACTGTTTGACTAATGTCAGCTCCTCGCACACCTTTACCTACTGGCTCTACGAGGTCGTGAGGGAATGAGTGTTGCAAGGCCTCCTCCATATCTAATTCCTGAACCTCACCCTGAAGTTGTTGAGATCCTTGACTTGCCTTAATTTGGGCTTCTTCTAACGATTTTTTTAGGTCATTGATCATTTTTTCTTTTTCTAAATCCTTAAGGCGATGTGATTCACTAGATTCCAAAAGTGCTTGTTGACGTATTTTTTCCCGCTCCTCGTTTAGTTGTCGCTGTTTTTCCAGTTCAAATGATTTTTTTTCGTCTTCTAGCCTGAGCTTTTCTTTGTGTAATTTTAAAGACTCTTCCCGGGCTTCATCTAGTTTTTGAGTTTTAAATTTTAGCTCTTCTACTAGAGATTGTTGCTCTTTTTCAAACCCTTCTCGCGCCTTTTGAGCTATTTCTTTTTCAAACTGAGGCGAGATGGTTTTTCTGAGCGCTTCGGTTATCTCAATTTCGGTATCACACTTGGGACAGTTGATAGTATTTTGCATTTAATAATTATAGAATACGAAAATGAGCGAAAGAAACGACATTCTTAAAAGTAGGTACGCAAACAATAGGCCAGAAGAGCAACGATCGAGCTCGTGGATTCCAAAAAGACCAAATGCTTCTGATCCGATGGAAATGGCAAGAAGACAAATAAACAGAAGTTTGGAAGAGCGGGAAGAAATTATAAATAACGAGGCTTTCTTGAAAGATATAAAAGATGATATTTTTCAGCAAGTTGAAGCATACTTGCTGGAGGCTCACGGCCCGGAAATGTTTAAAAGGAAAATGGATCACTTTAACGAATCTTGGGAAAAGTTTTTTGGTCGATACGGCAACATTGTCATCTTGGCTCTAGGAGAGTTAACAGATGAAATAGATTTTTTAAATCACGAAGGTTACATCGATAAGTATAAATTAAGCAAGCAAATAGAAAGTGTCTCCAAGAGACTAGGTCTTTAGTAAACGCGTAGTTTTTCTAGGTGTTTTTTTATTTGTCTTTTGGCTTGGTCTCTAACTCTAAGAAGACCGTCTAGTAAAACCTTGTGAGTGTCTTTGATGTTAATAGGACAGCCCGGAAGACTCATATCGAATTTTATTTCGTACCCTGATCTGGTGACTTTTTCAATTGAAATTTGACCTATTTTTAGATCTTCTTGGTAGTGCTGTAGCAGTTTCCCTAGTCCTTGCTCGTACTTACCAACTATTCTATTTTTAAACTTATCTGTAATACTGATCTTGCTTGTATTGATTAGTATTTGCATAAATATATTCTATACTATTATTAAAGTGATTAAGAAACTTATATTTGGTATAGCTGTTTTGGTACTGAGCGCAGCCTTTGGAATTTTTTTGGCAAACAAACAAGTTCAGGCACCGTCTTTTTTGGAACATATTATTCAAAACAACAGGCAGGAAGTAGACCGTAAAAAAAGCGATTTTGAACCTCTCACTGAAGAAAAAGTTTTGGAGAGTATAAACACCCACAGAGCTGCAAACAAAAAAACACGGCTTAATAACAACGAAAAACTAAATAAAGCCGCCATGGCAAGGCTAGCTGTAATTAATACATTCGGAGATTACACCGGTTCAGCATCTGCACTGACTAGAGAAAAGGCACTGAGTATTGCTGGTTTTTCTTCAGGTTTGGTTGGTGATATTTATTTTCAGCATTTTGACAATCAGAGTTTTTCTTTAGAAAGTATCCTCTTAGACAGTATTGATAAGGAAATTGTTTTGGATAGTAGATTTGGAAGTGTTGGAATCGCTAAAGTAAAAATATCTGACTCTACACTTTTTTATCTTATTTTTGGGACAACACCGGCTTCAAACATAATTACGACAAAAAAAGAGGCACCACAGACAACCAACAAGAAGATAACTTGGGGAGGACCAGATCTTTGGGAGGCCGTCAACAAAGAAAGAGTTTCTAGCGGTGTAGGGCAACTGACAAAAAAGGATGAACTCTGCACAATTGCCTCGATCAGGTTAAATCAACTATTGGAACTAGGGAAATTAGATGGGCATTCTGGATTTCAACCAGTTTTAGATAGACAAGACCTAAAACCAATTAGCGAAAAATATAATATTAGCGAGTACTTGGCTCAGGGTTACTCCACACCACAAGAAACAGTAGCAGCCTGGAAGAATACTTTAGGACACAAGAGTCTACTGGTGGGTGGTGAGTATGTTTGGGGCTGTGTTTATGCTCAAAACACTTTTTCGGTAGCTATTACAGCTTTTTAGTGAATTATTTCTTCTTGCTCGGGAACTACTTCGGGAACGGTTTCCAAAAAGTAAAGATCGTGGCGATCTGATTCGCCCACCTTTTCACCTTCACCGTTAACAACTGCTTCTAGAGGTCGACAAGAGTAGCAGCCGTCTGACCCCTTGGGACATCTTAGACTGTTTAGTTTTCGGGCGAGTTTTATTTTTCTACCTATTTCTAATAAAGTTCTCTGTGGTTCTTCGAGGTTAACTAGATCCATTCTTGTTGGTAGGTTGTCAAATTCTAAATACCAATAACTAAGTTTTTCTACTTGTCTGTTTTGACAGTTTTGAGCCAAAAGCAAATAAATAGGCAATTGAAGTGAGCTAGCGCTTTCCTCTTTTTTACTAGTTTTAAAATCTATAATGTGAACAGCGTTGGTTTCTGGTAGATATTCTAGCCAGTCGATTTTTCCGCAAAGAATTATGTTTTCTTCTTCATTTAGCCAAAAATACAAAAAGTCATCTTTTAGTTTTACAGAAAGCTTAGCAAGAGGACCGGGGCTTTCCATAACCTTTCGAAGCATGGTTTTACCTCTCTCTTTGTACTGGTATTCCTGTTCCTGATTTTTAAACCCCCCCGCTTTACCAGTATATTTTTCCCAGATTTCATCAAATTTGTGAATTATGGATTCCTTAAAACGGAGCTCTGTGGGTAGTTGTGACAAACTTTCCAAAACACCGTGGACGGCAGACCCCAAAGAAAGGGCAGGGCTAACAATTTGAATTTTGTGTCCCGTTGCTCGATCCTTATAAATATTCTTTAAGTAATAAGCACGAGGACATTGTAGGTAGTCACTAATTGAGGTGTGCGATATCCAGGTTGCCGAAAATTTATCTTTCATTTTTTTGAGCTGTTTTTAAGGTTTTTAAAATAAAAACTAATATAGTTGACCCAAGCATATACCCACCAAGAACATCGCTGAACCAATGGGCTCCTAAATAGATTCGAGAAAGACCTACTGAAAGTACAAGAATTAAAAAAGTAGTTTGCAAAATTTTTTCAAAAGTATTTTTCTTTTTTTCGTGAAGAAAATAAAAATATAAAAAACCGAAGAAAATTACATAAACGGTGCAGTGGGTACTTGGAAAGCTAAAATCTGTAAGACTAACATAAACTTTTACAAGATCGGCACCTGGCCTTTGGCGAGCTACTAGTAACTTCAATATAGTACTAACAATAAAGCCTACAAAAGTTCCTCCAAGCAAATATAGGCCAGCTTTTTTGTGGTTATTTAGATAAAAAAGACATAGAGATATTAGCAGGATAATAGACATAGGAGCGAAGTTTCCCAAGAAAGAAACCAGCTTTAAAAAGGGCTCAAAAACAACAAAGTTTGCTTGAACAAGTTGACTTACATAAAGGTCGACAGGAAACATGGATACAAAAAAATATTTAAACATTTACAAGCTCAATTTTATCATTGATCTTTAGCTTACTTTTGAGGATAAAGCCAGCTGGTAATTCTAGAACAGTGCTAAGGGAAAGTGGGTAAAAGTAAAAACGGAAGGGCTCTAGTTGCTGCCTAAGTTTTTTTATACGATTATTTTTATTGAGAACAACAATGTCAATTGGATTTTTGACGAAGAAGGTATGGATACCAAATCGGGTATAGAGGAGCAATGGCGGTGTAATTCTAGTATCAATAAGACCAACTATTTTTTCCCACAGGGTTTTCGCTGCTCTTACTTTTATTTTCACAGTATAATTATACTAAGAGATTATGACTGACCCCGAAAAAGCAAATAAGCTTTATGAGCAAGTAGTAGAGAGAGAAATTAACTCAAGATTAATTACTTTGGATTTTGAAGTTCGAGAAATTTTGGATACGGGCACGGAAGAAGATATTATTGAAGTTTTAAAGGAAGCAAATAGCCTAATATCACTGGTATGTGGTGATGACAATGAGCAGTACGAAGAGTGGAGATACCGTCTTTTTAAGGATGATGTAGGCAAAATGCATGTAATTCAAGGATTGGAGTTTGACGTAGAGTATTACCCAGACGAGGAGCAGAAAAATGATGAAGATTAATAAGCTTCCCAAAAACATTTTAGTTTTAGGATTGGTTAGTTTTTTAAATGATGTGGCTTCAGAGATGATTTACCCTATTGTTCCTATATTTTTAAGTTCAGTACTTGGAGTACCCACCACCATTATTGGACTTATTGAGGGTATTTCAGATGCTACCTCAAATTTACTTATGGCAGTTAGTGGGTGGGTTTCGGACAAGGTCCACAAGAGAAAAATATTTGTGGAGATAGGATATAGCTTTGCTGCAATTTCACATTTATTAATGTCACTAGCATTTTCTTGGCCAATGGTTTTACTCTCTCGAGTAACTAGCAGAACCGGTAAAGGAATCAGAACTGCAGCCAGAGATGCAATAATCTCCGAAAGCTCCGAAAAAAACACCAGAGGTCTCTCTTTTGGTATACATAGAGCAATGGATGACTTGGGAGGGGTTGTAGGACCCTTAATTGCCATTTGGCTGCTTGGGCTATTTACCAACCAATACCGGACCCTTTTTATAATTGCGTTTTTACCAACAATAGCTGGTGTCGGTTTAATTTGGTACTTTATAAAAGACACAAAATTTGACGCTAAAAAAGATGAAAGAATAAAGTTTGATTGGTCCAAAACAAACATAAATTTTAAGATTTTTCTATTGATCAGTTTTATTTTTGCTTTGGGAAACAGTTCGGAAGCCTTTATGATTTTGCGTGCCCAAAACTTGGGTTTATCCGTACAACTTACTATTTTTACTTACGTTTTGTTTAACATAACAAACTCCCTTTTTTCTCTTCCAGCAGGATACATTGCAGACAAAATTGGATCACGAAAAGTTTTATTTACTGGATTTTTGATTTTTGCGGCTGTTTATTGGTCGTTTGGATATATCAACACCTCGCGCTTGGTGTGGATTCTGTTTCCTTTGTACGGAATCTTTTTGGCCTTTACAGATGGGGTAGCTAAGTCTTATTTGTCACAATTAGTTCCTCATGAAATCTTAGCTTCTGCTTTTGGGGTTTATCAGACCTTGCTAGGCGTGGCGGCTCTATTGTCTTCAACTATTGCTGGTTGGCTATGGTCTTACAAAGGGCCAAGCTCCCCTTTTTACTTTGGAGCATTTATGGCAATTATAGCTTCGATCCTTTTTGTAACTCTCACTAAACAAAGCAGAACTAAACTGATAGCTTCTTAATATTATTCAAAAATTCTAGGACTACTTCGTCAACAATAATACTTTCTATAGTCAATGGTCTTATTAACTTTAATCCTCTGAGCGAAGTGGCTCTGCTTAAGGCAACATAAGTTTGACCGTGAGCAAAAGAGCCTCTACCAAAATCAATCGCAACTTTTTGAAAAGTTTTACCTTGGCTTTTGTGAATGGTAATTGCCCAGGCTAGGCGAAGCGGAAGCTGCTTAAAACTTCCGACTTCAAAAGACTCAATTTTATTTTCTTCTTCGTTAAATCTTGTTTTGTAAGAATTCCAAGTGACTGGTTCCACTGTTTCTAGTTCGCCATTTTCTAGTTTTACGTAAACTTCTTCTTTGGTAACTTTGTACAACGTTCCCACCGTACCGTTTATCCAGCGACCAGCAGGATCGTTATTTAAGAGCATAACCTTAGCCCCAGTTTTTAGAGATAGGTCACTAGCTGCAGGACTTTGTTTTTCGGTAAAATCCCCAACAACAGTAGCATGAAAAACATGAAGAGGACCATCTATTTCGGCAAGGCGCATTTCGTTTACCTTATCGGCAGTTTCGTTTATGGTGGTTAACAAAATATGATCATCGATACTTTCAGAATCTATAAGGCACTGATTTAGAATATCTATATCTTCTGGAATGGTTTGTTTGGTGCGGATACGATTTAGAAGACTAATAAAAATAGGGTCTTTTTGGCGGTGGATTTTTTGTAGCTCTACAAAAATTATCTGAGTATACAAGCCACTAACCAGTTTTTGAAAAACATGAGAAGAAAAAAAATAAGGGCTTTGATAAAGGCTAAAAATAGCTGCTCTTTCTGTGGGAGTCACTACCGGAGGTAGCTGGTGTAAGTCCCCTACCATAATTATTCTTACACCTCCAAAAGAAACCCTCATTTTGCGAATGGTTTGCAAAAAAATATCTATACAGTCCAACAAATCGGCTCTGACCATAGAAATTTCGTCTATAACTAGTATTTCTAGACTCTGAAAAATCTTGGTTTTTTTGGATTTTTTGGCTTCGTAGATTGCTCTCTCAATGTTTACATTGGGAGGAAAACCAAAAAATGAGTGAATGGTTTCGCCGCCGACATTTACAGCCGCAACTCCAGTAGGGGCAACAATACTTAAGTTTTTGGAAGTTTGTTTTTGAAACTCATTGATAAGGGTGGTTTTTCCAGTTCCAGCATTTCCAGTCAAAAAAACATGTTCCTCTTTGTTTAGGAGGATGTCTAGAGCTTTGGCATAATCTGCGTCTGTATTTGTCATTATATGGTTAACAAGGAAGAGTTATTGTGCAGCCAGCGCCTGTGATCCTTGTATTGTCTATCATACTTAAAAACTAGTCCCCAAAACCGACTAGAATGATTTCTTTCTCGTAAATGACACACTTCGTGAATAATGACATAACCAATTATTTCTTCGGGAGACATAATCAACTTACGATTAAAACTAAGAACATTTTTGCCGGAGCAACTTCCCCAAATGCTGGAAACTTTTTTTATTTCAATTTTTGAGTATTCTACTCCCAGAGATTGAGTGTAGTAATTTACCTTATCAGTTATGTAATGTATGGCGTTTTCGAGATAAAATCGCAATAAAGCATCTTTTATCTCTTGTTTTTTCTTTGCCTCCGTAAACATTGAACTAATAAACACAACTAAAGACTCATCTATTTTCTCCACTCTCGTCCTAATCAAATTATTATCGGTGATTATTTTAAGAGGGTAGGCTTTGCCAAGGTAGAGATGTTTTTCATTTTCTTGATAGTCTTTTTCGTCTACCTCTAGCTTAGTTTTTTGAAGTGCTTTTAAAATCCAGTCTTTTTTTTGTTCGAGAAAATTTTCTATTGCTATCTTTGGATACCAAAAAGGGGCTCTAACAATAACTTCTCCCTCTTTTATACGAATGCTTACACTTCCGGTTAGTTTTTTGGTTTTTATTATTTTATATGGCGGGATAGACACATTGCTATTGTAACCCTTGCTTGCTTTTTGGAAAATTAGTAATAGAATTTTCTTATGAGTCTGATTGAAAACTCTCCGAAAATTGTTCACAAATTCCCGGATCTTGAAGATGGTTTTGAAGAAATTGGCACTTTGCACGAGAGATGTGAAGTTTGGGAAAATGAAAGTAGAAAAATAACCCTGAGTGTACTAGGTGGAACAAAAGAGTGGCCAGGCGTTTGGGTCAAGGAAATTTCCATGGAATCGACAGACCCTATTTTGAGTTCTTGCCTAATGAGAGTGCAGATTGTGAAGAATGAAGATACAAACATTTCTACCAAAGCTGTTTTTGTAGATGTTTTTAGATTTGATGGTGAAAAGGGATTTTTTCAGGTTTATGCATACTCTAGTAACAATGAAGGAAAATTGGAAGATATGGGAATAACAGAGCCTGTGACAGATCTAAATATCTCTCCGCTGGACTACATAGATGCCTTGGTGGCAGAGCCAGCAAGAAGCGAGGATGAGTTGCCAGAGAGAATTGATGTGGAAGAAACTATAAGATTGTTTTTGGAGCAGCTAGAAGAAAGACGTTTTGATCTTCCAGCGCTTGTATCGGCAAGTTGAATTGAGCGGGTAATGGGAATCGGACCCACTTCTCCTCCTTGGGAAGGAGGCATTCTACCGGTGAACTATACCCGCATTGACTAGATTTTAGCTTATACAATTGATTTAAGCGAGATAGCTTATAATAGACTTAGCAAATTAAAATGGAGGTAGAATGGGAAAAAATACGGCAAAAAAGAAGAATGTTGGCACAATCATTTCAATCGAATGGCCTATCTTGAGAGATTCTCACTCAAACATTCGAGAAACAGTGGCGGGTATAATAGATCTTCTTGAGTCGCAACTGAAGATTACAGTTACTGTTCAACAAATAATTGTTGGCAACAAAGAGCTATCTGGGCTAAGTTTAAGTTATAGAGGGAGCGATATTTTTCTGAACTTTATTGACAGTGAGGATGAAGGAACAATGAGACTACTGGTAATTATACCTAGCCCACCTATTTAGGTGGGCTTTTTTGTGAAATTAGCATATACTATTTGCATATGGTAGGCAGATACAGAAGATCACAAGAAGGAGGCAAATCGCGTTACTATTTTTTTCTCTCCATTATCTTTATTTTTGTAATGATTAAGTGGGGCTTTCCTTTATTTATTAAAGTCATTGCCGGTAAAGGTGTACAAATTTCAAACAAAATAGAGGACATTATCCCTCCCCAGCCACCCATGCTCTCTGCGGTACCAGAAGCAACAAACTCAGCAAACATTGTAATAGAAGGCTATACCGAGCAAGGTGCAGACGTAGAACTGATGGTAAATGACACCTTAAATCAAAAGGATAAAGCAAAGGACGATGGTTCGTTTTCTTTTAACGCTACCTTGAGTAATGGTGCAAATAGAGTTCAGATCAGAGCTGTTGATAGCGCCAATAATTCTAGTTTGTCAGAAGTAAAGATGGTAACTGTCGATAAAGAGCCATTGGTACTAAATGTAACATCACCAAAAGATGGTTCTGAGTACATAGGTAAAAACAGCCAATCAGTTGAGATTGTTGGCAAGGTGAGCAAAGCATCCTCGCAGCTTATTGCAAATAGCTCTTTTGTAGATGTTGGTAGAGATGGGAATTTTTCTCATAAATTTTTGCTTTCAGCCGGAGAGAACACAATAAAACTTGTAGCATCTGACAAAGCAGGAAATACTGCTGAAAAAATAATTAAGGTCGTTTATTCTCCTTAAAACTAAACGAAAGCATAGCAAAAAGAAGCACACTCACCCACGGAAAAAAATAAGTATTATTAAACATAGAGTGAGTTAGAACAGAAAGTAGAATGGTTTTGCCAAAAAGGGTAGAGTTTTTGTAGATAGAATAAAGAAAATAAACAAAACTGATTAAGCCCAGCATACCTGAGGTTGCCAAAACAAAAATAAAACTATTATCAATAGATACCTTAATTCCGTTTAAATTGCGAAGAGTGTTGTATCCCCACCCCAGTATTGGCTTTTGAAGAAATAACTCTACGCCAGTTTTCCAACTATCCAATCGAGAGAATATAGAAAAAGTTCTAAGCAAATTAACTCCTTCTCCAAATGGTTTGGGGACAAAATAAACACCGAGAGCAATTAGGCCAAAAATAGTAATTAATTTGTAATTTTTGTTTTTTATTATTAGAAAAATTAAGGGGGCAAGGAAGCTTAGGTACGATGCTCTAGAAAAAGTTAAAACCAAAGCTCCAAGCGAAATGAGAAATGTCAAATAATCTTTTTGAAATAAAAAGTAAAAGGATATGAGTGATAATGCTGCCCCTGTAAAGTTTGGATCGAGCAAGGTGCCCACCAGGCGATAATAATGATCATCAAAACCTAAGTTTTTCATAATCCTCATATCTGGATAAAAAAGATACTGTATAAAACCAAACAATACAAATAACTTAAAAATAAAAGAAAGTAAACCTGAAAAATCTTTTTTATCAAACTTGTCAGCACCAAACAAGAGATGAGGATAAAAACAAGCACGAAGAAAATAAAGAAGAGACATAATAGTCTGCGAAGAAGTTAGTCTACCAGTGTTAATTGCCAGTGATAAGGCTAGGATAACTAAAAATAGAATCAGTGGCTGATAAATACTTGAGTGTGGAGTAGGGACAATCTTTTTGGGATTTTTTATATAGAAAACTAAAAAGTTTATACCCACAAGAATATCAAGTAAATAAAGTGGACTGCTCAAAAAGACAGAGTTAAACCCCAATAGCAATCCAAATGGCCACAAAAGCAGACAAAGGACAATAATATATTTTTTCATTTTAGTTTGTAGACTTGAATTCCCACAGAATTAGTGTGGAGCAGGCTCCCCTCTATTTTAGCGGGGTCCTGGTTTTTGGTTACCAGATAATCATAGTTTTTAGTTTTGTCGGCCCATGAAGTATGGTCGAAGTTGTATGGGAAGTAGTATAAGTTGTGTAAATTGTCGATTAAATATAGTGCGTTACCGGGCAAGTTTTTAGCTACGAAGTTATCGGAATCTATGAAAGTGTCTGGTAACCTGGAGCTTAAAGCGGTCAGTAATTCATTTTGAGTTTGTTTTTTTTGTAGATATGGCAAATACTTTTTAACTGAGTAGATTCTTAGTGAAGTAATTGTTATTGCAGACACTAAAGAGAGTAGCATTAGTACTTTTGTGTATTTCAAAAAGTAATTATGGAAAAATATAATAAAGGCAATAATGGCTACAGGGAGATAAGGAAGAAGAAACCTAGAAGAAGATGGGTCTAAAAACAAGGTTGAGATAAACCCAAAAAACCCAATTAGGGCTATTTTTAGATCATTTTTCTTTAAAACAAACAAGGAAAAAACTAAAAAAATAAAGATTAAACCTACCAAAGGAGAAATAAAGTCATCAAAAGGAAAAGTAAACCTAACTGGAGCAAGAGAAATATTGATTAAAGCATTTATTGGTTTTTGGAATCCGTTTTGTAAAATTGAGCTAAAAAGTGGGTAGACTGGATTGCCGGTGTAGTAATAGGCTATTAAAAACCAAGGAAGGGCAAAAAAGATGACGGGGAGAATTATCCCTATACCAAAAATAAACGAGTATATAGCAAGAGATATTATAGAAATCCACTTTGTACCAAGAGCAAGTCCCAAAAACAGGGACCCAAAAAGTTTTTTATCTTCAAGAAAAAAATATAACGCAAGAATCTCAAGAAAGGATCTAAACAAGTCGATGTAAGCACTCGATGACTCCCAACTTACTAGCCAGGTAGAGTAAAAAAGAGAAAAGGCAATAATCTGATAGGCTCTACCAATTGATCTTGTTGAAAGTATCTTTCTCATTACCAAAAGAATTCCAACACCAGAAATAAATTGAAGAAATTTTGGCCCAGTAGCACCAAAGTAGTACAGAAGTGGTGTAAAAATTATTTCGGTTAGACGTGGCATGGCAGAATAGTACAGAAGACCACCAGAAAAATAATACTGATGCTTTAGGAGCCAAAGCTTGGGAAGTGTGAGGTGGTACCAAAGAGCGTCAAAGCCTATTTCGGGAGTAAAAACTTGTGCAAAATTAAGAAGTAGTTGTAATCCCAATAAAAATAGCAAAATCTGAGTTATTTTTTTTCCCATTGTAGTACCCTAACCGATAGTGATTGTACGCTCATAAGATAGTTTAAAAATAAACCAGCAAAACCATCTAAAAATCCTAGTTTAAAAAAATAGTTTTGGAAAAACTTTAGTGGTGGAAGAGTAATTAACCTAAGCCAAGAAAAAGTTTTTTTCTCCTCCCTTAGTGAGGCAACATCTAAAACACCATAGCTAATTATTTTTGGTAAAAACTGAGTAATAAAGTCGTCTTTTTGATGATAAAGAGGGTTATTTAAATAGCTGACCCTTCCTTTAATTTCCCAAGTTTCGTGAACACTACGAGAAAACTGACCTGAACTCTTTTTTGCCAATCGAAGGAGATACTGGCTAGCAACCTCTCCATGCTTAATTTCCTGATAAAAGCAGACATCAATTCTTCTCAAAAAATATCCCGAAATAGATTTGTTGTTTGGTAATCTTGTTATTTCTAAGGCCAAGTTTTTTGAAACTATCTCGTCATCATCTACAAAAAATACCCACTCTGAAGTGGATATGGATAAAAGCTTGTTTCTTTTTTCAGAAAAATTAAGCCCAGGTTCTAACTTAAAATACTTTATTTTTTTGTCGCTACTTCCTTTGCTGGGTAAAATTTTCCCGTCCATACCAATTAAAATTTCGTCCGAAAAAAGGAGATGTGATAAAAATAAATCACTTAGTTTTGGCTTATTGGTAATAACCGCTATACAAATTTTCATTTATCTTTTTTTAACAATCTTAGGGGTGGCTGTTCTATGTACTTATAAACAAACTCTGAAATAGGAATAGTAATAAGGGCTGAGGCAATTAGTAAAAATATGTGAGTGGTAAGAAAATTACCTTTGTAGTTTAGATGGGGAAAAAATTGAAACATGACTCTAGCCAATGTATACAAAACAGAAAAGTGAATAAGGTACACACTGTAAGAAATTTTCCCTAAAAATTGCAAAAATGAGTTGTTTAAAACATTAAAGAATTTTATTTGTGGCTGGTAATTAATTAGACCAAGTAAAACAAAACAAATAAGACTTTCATAGACACCACCAAGATACTCATTTTTTTGATACCTAACGGTTAGTAAGTAATAAATTAAAAACGGAAATGTAATGTAAACAATCTGTTTAGGGATTCTTTCAAAAACAGTTTTGAGTTGTGGAATAATTAGCCCCAAATAAAACATATACATGTAGCGAAGATCTCTAAACCCAGGAATGTTGAGGACTCCAAAACTTAAATATATTAGCGCGGCAACAAAAATAAGATTTGCGATTGCTGGTAGTTTTTGAGATAGCCAATAAAACATAGGCGCCAGAAAGGAAAAAATTACAATAACTCTAAGGGTCCACGTCACCCCACCGAGATTAATGTGAACAAAAATTGTGTTGAGAAAGTACTCTAAGCCATCTAGTTTAAAGTTCATCCACCAGTGATACCAGCTAGAGGCTTGAGGAAACTGGCGATAGTCAAAACCAAGCCAACGGAAGATACTGATGAGCGTAATGGTAAAGAAAAAGGCTGGGTACAAACGTAGTAGTCTTTTAAATAAAAAGTATATATAACTTTGCGAGCTCCAACTTATTTTCCCCAATGAGTAGTTTAAGACAAATCCAGAAAGCACAAAAAACATACTAACAGCCGCTCCCCCATTTCCCAAAATCATCATAATTTGCTGAATTTTTGAAGAGATGTCGAAATAAGCAAAATAGTTTTGTCCCCAAACGTCAGCATAGCTTGGAATAGCTACCACCAAAAAAGAATGGTTGAGCATAACAATTAGCGACAATAGTCCTCTTAGACCATCTAACAATGTATTTCTGTTATTCATTTGTCTTTATTATAGATTCTAATTCTTTTCGAAGAAGTGGAACAACTAAGGAGTTTAAATGGACACAGTCTTGCTGGTATTTTTTCTTTATGCCACCATTTGAACTAGAAACTTTTGAGTAAATATCTAGATAGTGAAAACCATTTTCCTTTGCTACTCTGGATAGCTTGTTGTGAAACTCACTAGTTATTTTGCTTCTATTTTTGAAATTTGCAAAATATTTTTTTCGATAAATATTGTTCTCCGTTCCCGTCGGAGTCGGGCTTAAAATAGCGACACGATATCCGCGGGATCTTATTTGGTTTAAAGCAAATAAATATTTTTTTACAGTTTTATTAATTAAAGCTTGTATTGAAACCTTTTTCCCTCCAAGGTGATACTGGTTGTATATATGGATTCGACAATCTATTTCTCCAAAAGAGAAAATTAAGATTTTATTTTTAGGATTATATCTGTCTAGTAAATTATTTATTTGTTGCCAAGCTCTAGTACTAGAGTTGGGGTTATCTATATTGTAGGCAGTGCAACCGCCAAGATGGAAAACGAGAAAGGGATGTTTGTGGTAATACGGCCAAACATGGCTGTCCCCTATTATAAGTATTTGAGGTGTTTGGTGAAAAAGACAATAAAGGTAATTTAAGACAGGATAAAGATCTTTGTATTTTTCTTGGTACTGCCAAGACAAGAAGCTTAACAATCTTTTAATCTGAAGATATAGATTAAAAAATAAATAAAATGGGAGTGCTAACTTTGGCAAGTGTTGCAAGCAAAACCTTAAATGGCTTTGGGCTAAATACTTTATTTTTTTGGATCCGAGCCGATTTGTGCTTGCAGATAATTTGTGAAAGAGTAAAGCGTTTGTAGCCAAGCCACAGCTAAATCCCTGTTTTTTTGCTCGGAGACAAAAATCAACATCTTCATAGTAGAGAAAGTAGTTTTCATTAAAAAAGATGTCCTTTTTAAAAACTTGAGAATTAATCAGCAAGCAGGCAGCTGAGTAATAGTCAGCTTTAGATCGTGATTTTAAGTGAGTGTTTCGCCCAAAAAGCTTATCTACCACGCCACCAAAGTCGTATTTTTTTTCTTTATTGACGTAAGAATAGATGACTGGTGCAACCAAATCCTTTTTTATCTTTAACATTTCGTCAAAAAAATCTTTTGATTTTATTTTAATATCATTATTAACGAGCATTATGTAGTTAACTCCTTGTTGGAGAGCTTTTTTTATACCAAGATTATTTCCACCACCAAAGCCCAGGTTTTTATCTGAGTCAACCTGAGTAAGAAGCGGGAATTCCTCCTTAAGATACCTAGACTCCAAATCAGTACAACCGTTGTTTACGAGATAAATATTTAATTTTATTTTAGGAGAATTTGCCACATATAGAGATTTTAGAGTTTCCCTTGTATCTTCGGGATTATTGTAATTTACAACTACAACTCCTAACTTAGGTAATTTCATACATCAGATTCTCTATTTTTTTGACTGTTTTTTCCCAAGTGTAAGTTTTTTGCGCATAGGTAGAACAATTGTGTGACATTTTTTGCCTTAGTTTTTTGTCCTTAATCAATTTTTCTATTGCTTTTGAAATTTTTTGTGGATCTCTTTCTACCAAAAAACCGTTATAGCCATTCTTGATAGTTTCACGGAAACCACCCTCCTTTACTGCAACCACTGGTGTCCCGCAAGCAAGAGATTCTACAACTGATAAGCCAAATGGCTCCAAGCTTGCGCAAGCCAAAGTTGCCAGAGAGTGCTGGTACTCTTTTGCTAAGTCGGCTGGGCTAAGGCCATATTTTATTTTTAACTTTACTTTATTACTTTTGGCTAATTTAATTATTTCACTTAAACTATTTTTTCTGGGACAAGCAATAAAAAGCTCAGGCCTCACTCTTACTGGCAACAAACTTAGAGATTCAACAGCCAACTTTAGACTTTTTTGTGGCTCGTTATTACCGACAATAATAACTTGGTTTTTTAATTTATTTTTTTGAGGAAAAAAAGTTTTTAGGTTTACACCTAAGTAAATTGGTGTGGCGTATTTACCATAAGCTCGAAAAATAGATTCAACTGAGTAGTGAGAATTGGCTATTATTTTGTTTGGGTACTGAGCATTTTCTACCTCTGCTTGCTTACGTAACTGACGATTTAGTTTTTCGTAAATTAACTTTAAAAAGGGAAGTTTTTTATCAATATCCAAAAATTTTTCAAAAAAAGCACGGGTTGGCTCTTGGCACAAAAAAACTACAGGTTTACGAAGAAAACGTAGAATCCAGGGTGACTGCAAATGTCTATCGTGAGTCACAAAACAAATATCAAAATTTGACTTATTAATAATATTTGCCAGTTTTTTTTGTAAAATTCGCGACACAATCAAACCGTCTACATCTCTTAAGAGTCTAAAACGAGAATTGTTTAAGATACTATTACAAGAAAAAATACTTACTTTGTTGTTTTTGGAAAGAAGAGGAGTTATCTCATCCATAGTTCGCTTGGCACCTCCATCTGGCAGATCTAGATAAATAGCGATATTCATTTTTCTTTAGTTACAGTATCGATTTCTTTTATAAAAACTAACCAGGTGGTAACTATAAATGCTGGTACGGAGATGAGGCTACTAATTAAAAAAGAGTAAGCAGCACCGAGAGCTTGGTATTTGGGAACAAAATAAAATAGAGTAATAATCTCCAAAGTTATAGTAAGTACTGCGAAAAAAGAGGCAATTTGAGGCTTATTTAGTCCTTGCACTAAGGCAGTGGGAATGGGTGTGAGAGCAACCAAAACAAAATAGTACATTAGTACCTGAAGAACAGGAAAGGCAGCAGAGACAACTTGGGTATCTTTTAGCCACCAGAGCAAAAAGGGTTGCCCAAAAAAGTGAACAATTATAATTCCCAAAATACTGCCAGCTCCTATTAGAATTTGCAAATTTACAAAAAGTTTTTTTAGTTTAAGTATTTTTTCTTTTTGTAGCAAACTTGCAGAAAGCGGAAAAAATGCCTGTGAAAACTGAGATACTACCCCAGCAGCTTTAGCAACAATGTTTTGAGGAATATTGAAATTTGCTATTTCTTGGGCAGTGGAATAGGCACCCAAAAAGAATTTGGTTATTTGTGCTTCTAGTTGACCAGCAAGGATACCGATAAAATTTTTAAAACCAAAAGAAATCAGTTTTTTTGCTTCTATAAGGTGTAGTTTTGGCCAAAAATCTTTTCCAAAAAAATATTTTTTTCCGTACCAAGCCATATAGACAAAGGTTACTAAGTGAAAAAATAACTGCAAGGAGAAAATACCGATAAAGTCTGAATAGTAGTTGGTATATATTGCACTAAAAAGAGTGTTGGCAGTGCCCACCAAAAAGGTTTTACTATTGAAGACGTCAAAGCGTTGATTGGCTTGTGGCAAACATAAAAAGTGAGCGTTAAGATGGTTTATAAAAACAGTAAAACTGATTATGGCAAAAATAACTTGCAAAGTTGACCTGCTAAGAAGTTGAAAAATTGGCATTACCACCCTCAAATAATCTAGGAAAAAGTAGTTGGCAAATAATAGCAGTATGGCCAAAATTAAAAATAGATAAAAAGAGGTTTGCCAAATTTTATTTTTTTCTTGTTGAGTGTTTTGTGGGTAAGCTAGCTCTCTAACTGTGGCAAGTGAGATACCAAAATCAAATACTGAAGCCAAAGGAACAAAGGAGGAAAGAAAGATATAAAGACCAAACTGGCTACTACCCATATTTTTAAGCATTATGGCAATAGAAAAAAAGCTTATAAAGAGCAGGTATATATAACCAAACAGATTAAAGGCGGTATTTTTGATGAGAGCTTTTTTTATCGACATAGTATTTTTTCGTAAACCTCTTGAATTTTGATAGCTATTTTTTCACTATCAAAAAACTCCACAGCTCTCTTTCTGGCAGAAATGGACATTTTTTGGCGTATGTCCTTATTATAAATTAATTTTTCCAATGCCATTGTTAGCTTCTGAGGGCTATTTGGTTTTACTAGAAGTGCCGCCTCTCCACACACTTCGGGAATTGCGCCAGTTAGTGTCGACACTATCGGCAACCCGCTTGCCAAAGCCTCTACTAAACACATACCAAATTGTTCCTCCCATGTTTTTGTGCTTTGACTGGGTAAGCAAAAGATATCTGCTTTGTGATATTCTGCAGACATTTTGTTGTAACTTACTTTTTTTACAAATACGCCTTTGTAGCCAACCAAATGAGATTTTAATGGTCCATTCCCCACAAATGTAAGGGTAAGGTTTTTGTTAGTTTTTTTTAGCTCCAAAAAGGCATTGAGTAAATCTAGAACGCCCTTTTCTGGCACCAGCCTTGCTACACAAAGTATATTTATATTTCGTTTCTTTTTTTTGCTTTTGCTAGGTGTGAATTTTTTTATATCTACGCCAAAAGGAATAACGGTTATTTTTTCTTTAGCTATCCCCTCTTCTATCAATGCTTTTTGGGCTTTTTGGGTAACAGCTATAAAGTGATCAATGTTTTCTTTGCAGAATTTTTTGATTTTTGCTCTGCCAGGTAGAGATTGGTTGTTGTTACTTATAGTTTCCCATACTGTTGATACGATCTTTTTTACCCAGCCTCTTTTTTTTGCTTTTGTAGCTTGGTACGTGTATCCATAGTAGGTTTCGGCGACATGGGCAATATCGCAACCTGCAATTGCTCCCTCCAGACCGTAAAGCAAGTGGGCGTCGATAAAGATACGATTTAAAAGTGGATATTTAAAGGGGAAATTGGGGATATCTGCTGGGGAATAAAGTTTTTTAATGGGGAAATTGATGTTTGAAGAAATTGGAAATTTTGAAGATATTACTTCTATGTTGTGGAAGGATTTGATGGGGTAGTAGTTTTGAAGCTCAAAAGGATTCAAAAACGCACCTCTGATAATCTTAATTTTCAT
>CAYSAM010000012.1:0-25071 GCA_964429015.1 uncultured Pseudomonadales bacterium
TTCAGAGGTGCGAGCCACCACTCTTTCTTCATTAAGTTTGTTGCGAAACATCCCTTATGCATTTCTTGGAACTTTTGCTGGTGCAGCAGTAAGCTTGGCTGGTGGGGCAAAAAACTTTGCGATGTATTATGGTTTGTTGTTGTTTGTGTTAACCCTATGGTTTGGATTGAGGATAAAGAAGATATAATTTGAGTATGAAAGTAATTATTTTTGGAGATGGTTTGGTTGTAAAAAACTTTGAAAATTACGCTCCCGATTTGTTTGTTTTGTTAAAAAATAAAGCTGAAGTCATTGTTTCTGATTGTGCAAATCAGGATTTTGATAATGTGCCAGAATTGTTTGATGAATCGGATAAAATATTGATGTATGATCCGTTTGCCTTTGGAGGCAAGTTCGCACCTTTGTCTGAAAATTTGGCAAGATTTAAAAATATTAAATATATCTTTTCGCCATATTCTTTTTATGATGGGTTGGATCTCAATTTGGTTAAAAACTTTGGAATTAGATACAAAAACAATGCGGGGGCAAACGCAAAGAGTGTGGCACAGCATGCTTTGGGCTTGGCTTTAACTATTCTAGAAAAGTTCCCCCTTCTTGCTGGGATGAAAATAAACCCAGATGGGTCTATTTTGGGAGAGGAAATTTTTGGGAAAACAGCGGGAATTGTAGGTATGGGTAATATTGGTTTTGAGCTGTATCCCCTACTGTTAGCTCTGGGAATTAAAACGGTTTATTTTAATAGAACAAAAAAAGAAATAGATCTGCCTTTGGTAAGTTTTGAAGATATTTTTAAGCAAGATTTAGTTTTTTTGACAATTGCGGCTACGGAAGAAACAAGAAAAATGATGGTGGCTATCCCCTCTTTGTTGACGAAGAAAAATTATTTAATAGACTTGTCGGCGACTGATGACTTGTATAACAAAAAAGAAGTATTGAGAAAGTTGGAACGGGAAGATTTTGCTGGTTACGGAATAGAGCTAGATAATCCTAATTTTATGATACCGACTAAGCAGTGCAACTATTTGGCTACGCCACATATGGCTTGGGCAACTGTAGATGCGGAAAAAAGAACTATGAGGCGATATTTGGAAAGGGCTATAAAAATTTTGGAAGGTAAGACAGACGAGATTGATTTTTTGGTGTAGATAGGGGTAAAAAAAAGACATCGGGTTTTCCGATGTCTTGTGTTAGGGCAGGCGCCCTGGGAGGGGGTCGAACCCACAACCTGCGGCTTAGAAGGCCGTTGCTCTATCCATTGAGCTACCAGGGCATTCCAAATCGTTTTCGCCACTTATGTGGCTAGTAGGGAGAACGGGATTCGAACCCGCGACCTCTTGCTCCCAAAGCAAGCGCGCTACCTCCCTGCTTGGGTCTTACCAGTGGGGACGGAGGGACTTGAACCCTCATACCTTGCGGTACGTGATCCTAAGTCACGTGCGTCTGCCAATTCCGCCACGTCCTCTTATGTCAAATTTCTGTGATATTGTCCCATAAAAATACTTTTCTGTCAAATTACCTTCAAGGACAGTAGCCTGCAGGGTCAGACCCTGCAGGAAAATCTGTATTGTAAAGCTATGCAAAATATTTTTGGTGGTTGGGGGGTAAATGTAGACTGTTTTTTTTGAATAAGTCTGGTTCTTGTTGAGTTTTTTTACTTACTTATTGTTTGTCTATGGCTTGGTTGTTTAATACCAGGTAGCGAAGATGGAGGTAGGAGTTTTCCAGTGTTTTGTTTTCTATTAATTTGAGAGGGTGAATTTTGAGAAGATCTTCTTCGGTGGTGTGCGATGGTCCATCTACTAATGATGGAGTTTCCTCGCCTCCAATTAGGCAAGGGGCAACAACAATTGAGACTTCGTCAATAAGATTTTCTTTGAGAAGTTGAGCGTTGAGTGTTCCTCCAGACTGGATTGTGACTTTTTTTGCACCATATTCCCCCTTCATTCTTATAAACAGATTGGAAAAATCTATTTGATTTTGATAAGAGATAATCACAATGTTATCTAGTTTGTTTTGAAGCAAGATGGCGGGATGGTTATCGTTAGTAGTAACAAGGAAAAGAGTCTTGACCCATTTGGAAAGATAGATAATGCCTTTTTTGGTAAGGTGAGGTTTGTTATCGATGATAATAAAACTACATCCCATTTTTTCTGGTTCTTCTGTTCTTGTGTTTACACCTATTTTGGCCATTACGCGACCACTATTGAAAGAAAAAGGATCGGTGGTTTTTTCGAGGTCATAATATTGTTTGAGACCCTCCTTAACTCCATGAATTCTTTTGAAGTCTTGATCCACATCGAGCATGTCGTTACTTCCTGTAGAAATTTTGCCATCAAGGGATTCGAGAATGAATAGTGTGTTGTATGTTCTAGACATAAATTGATTATATAATTTTGAATTGGACAAACATTGAAAATTGAGGAGACAACTAATGAAAAGTGTTGTTGTTTGTGGATCGCGGAAGTTTAAACCTGGAATTAGAAAATTTGCTGAAGAGTTAAAAAATGCTGGTGTTATTGTCTACGAACCGTTTTTGCATAGCGGTGCGGATGAGTGGGCTAAATTATCTGATGACTATAAAAGGTTTGTAGCTCTTGGCCTAACTCATGACCATTTTTACAAAATTAAAATGGCAGATGTAGTATTTGTTTATAACCAGGATGGTTACGCTGGCCCAAGCACTTCCATGGAACTCGGTTGTGCTGTGGCTTTGGGAAAGACTGTTTATGCTCTGTCCAGTAAAGATCCTGAAATGTGCAGGTTGGTCCTGTTTCATGGCTTTTTTGAAAATGCCCACGATTTTCTCTCTGTATTGAAGTAGTATCCCCGCCTTAGTGCGAGGAATTTTATATTTTTAAAAACTCTCCCTTACGGGAGAGTGAGCCTAGATATCTTTTGAAGCAAATTTGAACCAGTCGTGAACAGTATTGATGGTGTTTTCGCTCATAATGGCGAATGCAGTCTCTTCTCCAAGTGTGATTTCATCGTAACCATCTTTGACATCTACTGGCAATTGACCAACAACATGATGGTTGTAGTAGCCGAGGCGTTGGAAAAAAGTTATTTACTTTGTTAGTACATTCAAGGACAGCCTTGAAAGTCTGTAGTTTTATCGCTATCTATACTATTTTGTATAAGAGTGGTTTAATTCTAGTTTGAAGTATACATTGAAATAAAATTTTAGAAGGAGACACGTGTGACAACTTTAACTTTTGAAGCACCATTTGAACTTGTGAAACTTGCTGGTGTTTTAGCTAAATTGAATGAGATTACCCCAAATACTTACTTGCATATTTCTTTGAAGGTGAACCGATGGGTGACAAAAATTGCGATTTTTCCTGCGGTACCTGCCGAGAAAAAAGGAGATATGGAAAGATTGGCAAAAGAAATTGGTGCGACATTGGAAATGTAATCGCTTTTCCCTCTTGTATTTACAGGAGGGATTTTTTCATAAAAAAGACTCTGTGTGTGACAGAGTCTTTTGGAAAAATTACTTCTTGAGCAGTGAGTACATGTTGCCGCTGATGATCATACCAGCGAAAACAATTGTGAACGCTAATAGCGTGGTCATAAACGATTGTGTGGTTTGATGAACTGAAAACTGAGAATATAGAAAGTAGACAAGCCCTGAGCTGGTTAGGAAGCCAAATATGACACTTAAGATGATTGAATCTAGAATCTTGAAGGGAAATCCCTTACTTTTGTTTTCCGTAAACAAGTATCGCTCTTTTGATCTGGCGACGATGAAAACTGGTAAGCAAATTGTAACAAGTATCATTGGGAGAATGTGTTCTGGTAGAAAATAGCTCATTGTTGTTTCAGAAAAACCAAAATAGAGGCTGGTGTATTGATTGATTAGAATCACCATTGAAGTAATTGTGGTGATGGAATGGGCAATGCCAAAGATTATGGCCAGGCCAAGATTCTTAAGAAATTTGTTCACGTTCTACTCCTAGAAGTTAAGATGGGTGGATTGTACCCCAAATGTGGCTAAATTTCAACTGTAGGCCTGTTTTTGAGGCTAGATACCTGCGAGGAGTATCCTCGCAGAAAAGTTACAAAAAAGCCACCTAACGGCGGCTTTTGGGTAAATATTCACTTGGAGGAGAAACAAGTGTTCCTTGGACAGATTTAAAAGTAATGTTCTGGCCTTTGTACCTGGATTCAATCCATTTATCAACAAAGTCTGAACTACCAAAGGCCAATTCAAAGTCAAGGAATGCTGTAGGAACCATCCAGCCCTGGTATTTGTCATATATAACTGGCCAGTAGGCCTTGGTTCTCAGTGCCTTGGTGATTTGGATGTTGAGAAGTTTAATGATTTCACTTAGCTCAATTGGATCGGTTGGTTTTTCTACCCATTTCGGTGAGCTGGTGATCTCCCATCTTGCTTTTTGGTCAACACTATCATCTTTGCTGTATACAGGGTGAAGTGTTGCAACCACTCTATTGTCCAGATAAACATCGATATACTTGGTGATTGGTTTCCTTCTGCGATAGTAGTGTTCAGGTACCTTTTTAAGGCTGGTTTGACGAACAAAAGAGTCAATCGATGCTTCGTTTATTGGTAATGCCGGTCCACCTATTTTCCAGTCCGTCATCAATCTGATTTTTACTGTGCTCATGTCCCCTCCTTTTTGGGATTTTTGACTATTATATCATATAGGATAGTCTTTGAGGCTAGAGAGAGGCTTTTTGAGTGTCGCAGAAGTGGAGAATGGCGTCGTGCATAAATTTGGCTAGCCCTGGAGCTACGTCTTCGTAGTACTTGGTGAAGCGTGGGTCGGTTATGTACAATTCGGCTAGGCCACGATACATTTCTGTTGAACAAGAATAGAAAACTTCGATACTGGCATGGTGAAGTTTGATTAGTTCTTGGACTTTTGTGTCTGTAACAGGCAGGTGCATGACCAAAGCTATTTGTTTGGTAAGTGCTATTCCCTGCTCCCCCATTCTTTTGTAATCTTCTTTGGTCCAGTTTTTGGTACGGGCAGCTGACTGTTTGTAAGCCTCTGTGTTCCCCCATCTTTCCTTTGCTTCGGCTTTGTATTTGTTCATTAATTACTTTGTCCCAACTCGTAAACTATTCAACCATGATTTTGCCATTGAATTGAGCGTTTATTTGCGCTGTGATTTTACCGTCTTTTAGGAGGTTGCAGTTATCGTGTGAGTAAGCTTTTGGAAAGTCACTCTTTGGATGGTAAATGATTTGGCAATTTTTGTTATGTAGGTCGTTTATAGCTAGTTCGCCAAAGTTTGACTGTGGAATGGGGTTTGTTTCGTCAAATTTGTCGGAGTAGACGTGGACAGTGCAATTTTCTGAAGAAGACACTATGACTCTTTCTGGATCTTGAGAGTGAACTTCAACGTTGCGACATTCATTGAGGCCAATCTCTGGTATGCTTTCAGTTGTAGTCATTACCATATCGTCTTCGAAAAAAAGATTGGCATGGTTACTGCGTTTCTTTTTTTCGTCTGAGTACGCTAATATGTCAATCGCGGATAATGCATTTCTTTCTGGGTTGTTTTCTGTCATATGCTTTTACTATAATACTATTTTGCTAAGTTGGGACAAAATACTTTTGGTGGGAGGGAGGGAAAAACAGAAGGTTTGGTTTTTAGAAAGATTCATGCAGCTCTATCTTCAAAGAAATTCTTGATGCTGTCTAGGTAGTTTTTGAGTTCTTTTGGTAAGCTTGTGTAATTTTTTAGTTTAAGAAGGATGTTAATTCCGTTGTTTGCTCCAATAAACTTTTTGCCTGGAAAGTAGTATGTGGGGTTTGATATTGCTTCATTCCGCATTTTTATCAGGATTTTTTGCTTGTGGTAATTATGTCCACTAAACAAAACCTCTTCTGGTTGGTTTTTAAATATTGAGGCAAACTTGAGGCACTTATCTTCTACTCCTACCATGAACTCGTCATCATCGCCAACGTTAGAAATATCTATATTATTGTTTTCTGAAATTAACGCAAAGTTCTCAATCTCCGCAACTGGTAAAAATGAAACTTTATATTTTGAAGATATTTTTGACCATTTATTCTCTCTACTTTTTGTTACTGCTTCAACTTGTTCAACTGTTAGCCCGTCCCTATCATATTGTCTGAAAATTATTGGTTTGTAGGCCGGGTGCGATTTTTGCGTATGTCTGATCGAAATTTCTACTTCGTCATTGTCACATCCACCAGAATGGTCAATGATAATATCTGGTGGTAAGTTTGCCAGTCTGAAAAAATGCCTCCACAAATCTACTGTTTTGTGTTTTGTGTCTTCACATATAAAAATTTTTCTAGGTGATGTTGTTGTATTCTGGACATACTCTTTGTATCTTTCATCGGTTTGATTGTCTTGTGGGTTGTAGATATTAGCTTTTGCTGATACTGTTTGCGTCGTCGCCATATACCTCCTTTCTGGTCAGGAAGGAGACCTTGAGGAGAGGTAGCTGGTAATTCCAGTAGAGGGAAGACTTGCCGACGGTTTTTTCGAGTTGCTCTAGTAGCCCGTAGTTTTTGGGTGAGGCAAGATTAGTTAGATGCATTTCGATATTACGGTTAACGTATCTAACATATCCTTCGTACTCTGGGTTTGTGACATATTGGAGCGAGTCTTCTAGAAGATCAAAGAACTGACTGGCAAGCTTGGGATCTTTGCTATCCATGAGTGCTTTTGGTAGTTGGAAATTACTGTATTCACTTTCTACGCTGTCTAGTGAGTAAGCAACTCCGGTTGTTCTAATCCGTTTTGGTACTGCGAGATTCTTAATTTGCTCGAATCGCTTTGCAATCGCCCTTTTGTCGTTGTAAATAGAAATTAGTGAGCTGATAGCGGCAGCTGCTTTTGCGTCTATTCCCTTTCCTATTTCTTCTAGTTTTTTTTTGAGGCTTGAGTCATTTTTAGTTGCAAAAAGAGGTAATGCCTCAATGGTGGATATTTGAACCCAGTCGTCGATTTTGAGATCGTTTAGAAATGATTCAAGAGCCATTTTGGGTGAGATTATTTCTGACCCTCTTTCTTTAAGATCTTTGACAAAGCGGATGTAGCTTTCGGGGTTTAAGTAACGTCGGTCGTTTTTTTTGTTTAGAAAAATTTTGTTTAGCTGTGCAAGTTCTTCTTCTGTGGCTGTGCCGATGATTTCGGAGATGGTGGCGAGATCGTCGGAGTACGCAAAGGGAACAAACTGAATAAGTTTTTGGCGATATACAGTGAAGTCGAAGTTTGGCTCTAGATCTTTAACCACCCTGACCATGTCGCCATAGAATGATGCTTGTTGGGACCAGTTGAAACTTTTTCCACCTGTATTAAAGTTTATTTTGAGATGAAAATTGGTTGGGTCGATGAGTTTTAGCCCTTTCTTGCAAGCTAGATACCAAAGATGTTCAAGGTCTTCATTGGACAATGACCCCTCTATCTCATTTTTGGTCTGGAGGTAATATTCGAAAAGGTCTGTCATGTAGACTTCTTTGTTGCCAGGTTCAGGATAGAGTTTCTTGTAGAACTCTTCGAGGTGAGTATTTTTAGTGGATACTTGTTCTAGTTCTCTCTTTGGTTGTTTACCCCACTTTAGTTCTGAAAGTGTTTCTCTTTGTGTTTGGTCTTTGATGTTTCTGATAAATGAACCGATGTGTTCCCCTGCTTGGTCCTTAATTTTTTGGTATATGTCTAAGAAGTTGTTTTTTGTTACTGAATGGGCTAGAAGTGCGATAAAGTTAGTGAATTGGCGGCTTGGCAGTTCCTCTGGTAAATCATTTAGTAAGTAGTCTGAGAGTTCTGTGTTGATCTCTAGAGATCTTTGGATTAGGAAGTCTACAAACTTTGATCTATTAAATTCTGGGTAAAAGTTCTCTAAATTTGAGACTTGATAGATAATTTTCCTTGTTAAGGATACGAACTCTACTGAGTTCGTTTTGGATAGCTTAGAGAGACTATCAAAAAGAGGGTTCGAACTCTCGTATTTTGTATCTAAAAAGATGTTTTCTCCATCTATGATGTTGTTTAGGTGTTTGTTGTTTGTGGATACTTTTTCTAGTAAGTAGATAAGTCCGTCTGCCGATGTAATTTGTTTAAGTCCTTGCCAAGCGTGAACTTTGGTTTGTGTTTCACCTACTGAGTTAAGGGCAGCGTCTATGGATTGCTGGTCATTTGGTGCTGTGTTGTAGCAGAAGCGAAGAAAAGCTTCAGCAACAAGCTGATCTTTGGTATTCTTACTAAGATCTTTAAAGTAGGGAGCTATTTCTGAGATTATAGATATATCACCAAAATTACTTAGAGCTGAAAGACTTTCTCTTTGAAGCACCCCGGAAGTAACTTTTTGTTTGGCGTATTTTATAAACTGATTCTTTAGGTCGTTGAGCGTGGCTGCCTCGGTGATTTTCTTCTTCTCGATTAACTCGCCAAGTATTGAGATCGAGTTGCAGGTGGTAATGATGTCGTTTAGTTCTGTTGGTTTTGGGTGGAGATCATTTAGTAGGGTTTTTAGTTGGCTATCTGTATAAAGATTGGCTATCCCCTCTTGTGCCCAGGGTGAGATCCAGCGGTTAGAATTTTTGGTTACATTGTAGATAAGGCTAAAAAGCCGATCTTTTCTGGGGTCGTTTTTATTTGGAAAGTTTACGCGAGAGAGATTTTCGGAAAAGTTCTGGTCAACAACTTCATTGTTCTCTTCCCCTATCTCTAAGAAAAAGTCGAGGGTTTGGTCGAATAGATCAGATTCGAGAAGAAATTGGGCGACTCCATACCAAGATTGGTTGAAGTAGGTTTGAGGTTTTTGGGTGGGAGTTTCAAGCTTAGACCACTCTTCGAACTTGTCAATGTTTTCTGAATCGATAATACTTTGAGCGGTAAAAAACTCGGTGATGGTATGGTGGAAAGTTGCATAGAACTCACCTTTTTCGTCGGAATGCTTTTTGATGATTTTGTTTTCTAATAACCAGTTGGTAGTGAGTTTTGTACCACTAATTAGGTTGTTTAGCTCTTGTTCGGTAAATTCGTTTTTACACTGCCTTTCGCAATTTATAGAAAATTCTGTAAGCTCCTTATGATTTTTTATACCTTTGAAGATATATGTATACGTAGAAGTTCTGTTGGTGTTTGCTGGTGGAGTTTTTTCTAAATATTGTTTGAAGTGTGGGTAGATGTGTTCTAGAGCTATAAAGGCTGTTTCTCTGTCTTTGAACCAGAACTGAGTTAGGATGTCATCTAGATCTTTTTCATCTTTAAAAATTTTTTCCCCGCTGGAGTTTTTGGCCTCAAGAAGTTCTGCTCTGATGGACCGGAGTGAGAAATAACCGTCTGGGGTAAATAGTTCTCTTGTTGGCATTTGTTGGCATAATCGTAGAACACCAATTGTTTTCTTGCAACTATATGCATAAAAAACCCAGATTTAATATCTGGGCTGTGGGACTAATTGATCGTGATGATATCCTCGACTCGGATTGTGAGCTGGAGATTTTTGTCGAGTAGACGATTGGTTTTTTTGTTATCGTACGGCGCGAAAAGTATGTAGTAACAGGTTTCGCCTTGGCTTTCGTCGAAGGTAAGAGTGTCGGGGACTGTAGCTACTTTACCCCTTAATGCAGTTTCTCCGCCATAATCAAAACTGACCCATTCAGATTTTTTTGGCAAGTACAACGTAACGTCTTGCTGGGTTTCTTGGAGTGCTCTGAGAGCGGTAAGTAAAACTTCAAGTGACATTCGTATATTCTTCAAGCTACGCCTCCTGTTTTTTAAGGTAAGTCGATTATATCAACCTAGAAGGGGCTGTGACTATTGGCTCGATTTTTTCAGTGAGGATTTGGACTAGTTCTGGGTCCATATACTGGTAGTCATCGGGAATATCGAGGTTTACCGATTTAGGTAAAGTTTGGTTGGGAAAAAGTTTTTTGATTCTTTCGAGGTGGTCTTTTTCCATATAAAGTAACAAGTCTGCCCAGATAAGATCCTTTTGAGAAATTTGGTGTGGTGAATTTGCACCAAGTCCGGCCGAATGGACAATAACTCGTGGATCTCTACGATATATATTCTCGGCAGTCGGACTGCGCCACTTGTTTTGAGAACAGACTACTAAAATGTTTTTCATATTGTTATTCTAGTGTAATACATTATCAGAGTATAATTTGAGGGTGAGTTTAAGTCGCAATATCAAACTATTTCAGTGGCATGAGTTCTTTGTGAACTTTGTTCTTTGGGCGCCTCTTGCCATTATCTATTTTTCCAAAGTAACTGGATCGTATGCTTTGGGGCTTAGTATTTTTTCGGTGGTCCAGATAACTGCGGCATTGTTTGAGTTGCCCACTGGAATTTTGTCTGACTTTGTTGGCAGAAGAAAAACAATGATTTTTGGGGCAATATCTTATGTATTTGCTTTTGTTTTGTATGCTGTTGGTCAGTTTTACTGGGTTTTAATATTGGGTGCAATACTTGAGGGGCTGGCGAGATCTTTTTATAGCGGAAACAATGAAGCACTTCTGTACGATACTTTGAAAGAAGAGAAAAAGACAGAAGAGCTTGCGAGTGTAATGGGAAAGATAGGATCAATGAGTCAGTGGGGTTTGGCGGTGTCTGGATTGCTTGGGGGCTTTGTTGCCAGTTGGTCGTTGAGTCTTGTGATGTGGCTTGCAGTGGTGCCACAATTAATATGTTTGGTTTTGGCCTGGATAATTCAGGATGGAGGAAAAGTAAAAAATGAAGATGGCAACATATATGCTCACTTGAAAGAGTCGGTAAGCAATTTTTTGAAGAATGAGAGATTGAGATTGTTGAGTTTGTCTGACATTCTTAGTTTTGGTATGGGTGAGTCAATGTTTCAGTTTCGTTCTGCTTTTGTAGCTAGTCTGTGGCCTATTTGGGCTATAGGTATTGCTCAGGTATTGTCTAACATTGGTGCAGCTATTAGTTTTCGTTTTGCGGGAGCTTGGATAAAAAAATATAAGGCGATTGTTTGGCTTTTGGTCGGAGGAATTTATTCGCGAGTTGCTTATTTGGTTGGCTTACTTTTTCCTACTTTACTCTCCCCTGCCCTAATGGCGTCTACTTCGCTGTTTTTTGGTGTGGGAATAGTGGCAAAAAGTTCGTTGTTACAAAAGGAGTTTAGTGATAAACAAAGGGCAACCATGGGATCTCTGAATTCTTTTGCTGGAAGTATTTTCTTTGCTTTGTTTGCAGTATGTCTTGGTCTACTTGCTGACTTGAGTACTCCGAGAATTGCGATGATTGTAGTAACACTTTTGCAATTTGTGACTGTTTGGATTCAGTGGAAGTTATTTAAGAAAGGGATGTAAAAAAACACCTCGGCTAGCGAGGTGTGGATACTTATTTGTTTTTAAGGCGATAGCTGATTTCGGCTTTGGCCATTTTGATTCGGTTGGCAAAGGGGTTGCCGCGATAGAAAAGAATGTCGAGAAGCTTGTTTCTTGGTGGGCTGTAGGCCTGTTGAAATTTTTGGGTCGCAGTGATCATACTCTTTGGGTTGCCAGTTCTTTTTAGAGCATAACTGTCGGCTTGGTACTCGTATTGGCGAGCAACCTGAATCATAAGTATGCCAAAGGCGAAACTAAGAAACGTAGAAGCAAGCAGTCCAAGGTTGTAGTAAGAAATAGTTGTGGCTCCGGCAACTAAGATAATGATCCCCACAATGACTTCTTTGAGATTGTGATGGAGTAAAAAGTGGCCCATTTCATGGAGCAAAACATATTCTGTTTCGTCTTCGTTGAATTCTTGATGGAGTTTTTGAGACAAAATTAGGTGGGGTTTAAATATCCCAGACATCATACCGAAGGGTCTGTTGCTGTTTATGATATAAATGGTTTTGAGGTTATAACCTGTTTTAGTTTTTACCATGTTGAGGAGTTTTTTGTCGCCAAGTATTGTAGTCGACTTTTTGTTTGGGGTGAGGCTGGTAAGTAGGAGTTTAATTTGAAGCCAAAGACATACAGATGGAAAAGTGACAACAAAAATAAGAATGTTAAGGTAGTTGGGCATTTGGTTTCCTTTTGTTGAGAATAAGACTTGTTGTTGGTGATTATATAATGGTTGGTATAATAGCGCGATGAGCTATGAGTTAACAGAGAAAAGTGATTTGAAGTTTCCCGAGGAGATGTACTTTAGGGAAACCGGTGTTTGCCGGTTTTCTTTACTGGACGGAACGGAGATTGTGGGAGTATCTGGAAATACATGGGAGGAATACTCTGATTTATTAAAGTCTGTATCCCCTACTGACAGGTTTGTGGCTAGCCCAGAGCTAATTACTTCTGCTGGAATGAGTTTTGATGAGATGGCAGAGAACACTAATTTGATTAATCAGAGGATTGAGGAATTAGTTAATTTTTCCACTGACTTTAAAGAGACGGTTTTTGTATTAGGCACTCCCCTGTTTGTAAATGAAAGACCTAGAAACTCTGTTTTGGTTATTAAAGCAGGTGAAATTGTCGGTGTTACAAATAAGAGATTCAGTGCCACAGATGAGGAAAACCAATTCTTTGAAATGATTCCGGAGGAGTCTCCCCTATTACTTCCCAATACGAATACAGCGATAGTTATTTGTTCAGATTTGGTTTTGGCAAGTATGTATGCTGGGTATACTGAGGACATAATAAGAGAAATTCTACGATTGTCTGGTAAGGAAGATTTGATAGGAAGAGGTATGAAAGTGATACCAAATGGAGCAGATAGTATCTTGCTTGTTTCCTGTTGGAGTGTGGGCGGAAGATTTGTTGCTGAGGGGCAAGCAGATGAGTATTACAGAAACCAACTGAGAAATATAACTTGGAGGTTGATGAGAGAGACACCAGTAAAAGAAATGGTAATAATTGACAGAGTGCCGACAAATTTACCAGATGAGGTAATGAGATTGACTCCGACGAGACCGTATAATGGGGTGCTTAAAAAGCGAAATTGACTTTGAGAGTATAATTTGGATATGTTAACTATAAGTATAGGCAAAAAGGGTTTGGAAAAGTTGACAGCATCACTTGCTGTGGTTCTGCTTACTATTATGGTTTTTGTGGTGACCCTGGCCATGTCGAACACAGTGTTTAAGTGGGATTTGTTTCCACCAGAGATAGAAAAGATGGGTAGTGTTTTTATGGTAGCTTCTTTTTTGATTATATTTTCTTCGGTGATTATTAATATTATGGTTAATATTGGCCGAATAGCTGACAAACTAGATGAAAGAAAATAATAGTCAGTTAAAAATAAGCCTGTGGCCGCTAGTGCTAGTCGCTGCACTTCTTGTGGTTTTTGTTTTTGCTGGTTCTCTGTGGAATAAGGAGAGAACAAAACAAAAACTTGGGAAAATGGTGACAGCTTCTGAAAGAATTTATTCTGTGAGAAAAGATAACCTTTTGAAGGTTCTTGAACTAAAAGATTCAGCGAGCGAAAGTGCTTTGATAAGAGAAATAAATCTTCCAGAAAAAGGGATTTATCAAATTAGTTTGCTTGTTAAAAAAGGTGAATCTTACAGAATAATTGGACATTATGGTGAAAGTAGAGATATAAATTCTACGGAGTTGAATAAGTTGACTGGTTTGTTGTTGAAAGATAAAAGCGTTACTGCAGATGTTGATGTGTTTGCAAAACAAGAGTGGATTGAGGATAGAATTTACGTATTTACTCCAATGAAAAACAAACTTGATGAGTTGGTCGGTTATTTTGTTGTTGGGGTAAATAGAAAACAAGACTTGTAAAAAGTTGGATTAAGGGCGACCTTATATCTTGTTGGTATTGGTGGCTCTGACTTCTTTATTTGAGACTTGCCTTGTGGGTCGATATCGCAGACCCAAGCTTCGCCGGTGTTTATTTCCAAAGTATGAACATCTGAATCAGCAACATTGTCTAATTTTTTGGCTAAAGTTTCTTGAGTGCGGTCCAGTCAGAAACAAAAGCAAAATCAAACTTAATATCTTGAAGAGCCTCTCCGGTTTTTTTATGCCCATTCATCCCCGCATAGCTCTTGTAATGGACACGATCGCTTCATGGGGGTTTTCCTGGGCGTAAAAAAAAGAGTCCTGTTGGACTCTATTTTGCTGATTTTCATGTCGGTTTGATACGGATATTTTTAAGGTGTTTTAAGGATTTTTTGTATATATATCCTCTTTGCTCGGTGGTATAAAAAATAATAATTTTTGTTTTTTTACTTATCTTTTCGATAAGATTTTTTATTTTTATTAAAAATTTTAAATTTGTTATATCTAGATCGTCTTGATCTTTTTTGTGTTTTAATTTTTTGGTTCTGGTATACAAAATATTGGCATCTTTGTTGTAATCAGTTTTAAAGATAAAACTGATTTCTAGTGACATGGGAAATATTTTATATTTAGATTCGTATAGATATAGAAAGATTAAGTGGCTACCCAAAATAATACCAATATTGTGGGTCTGGTGTGGGTAAAGTGGTTCACTATTTACATCATCCTTGCTGTGGGTTAGTGGATGTTTGCATACGTAAATAGAAGCTTCAATTTCGTTTAGATATCGAACAAATCTTTCACCTGCTATTGATATGATATTTTCAATGTCTTTTTCTACAGCAAGTCTATAGTTTGCCGGTCTATTGATACTGTTTGACAAAAATACGGCTGCTGATACTGTTTTTTGGTTCAAAGTACCTCCTTTATTTATCCATATTATATAGTATTCATGTTATAGGACTATATAGGCAAGGTTAGCAAAAAAACCACTAATTTCTTAGTGGCTGGGGATGAAAAATCTAGTTGGTGGCAAGATTGATGATTTTTTTGGTAAAGATCCAGGTATAAAACCAGTTTAGTAACGGGCTGATGTGACCAATATTGTTGCTGTTTACGTCGCTGACATTACCTTGCTGATCTTTGAGAACGTAAGTTACGTTATTTGTTTGTTCATCGATCTTAAAGGCAGAAATAAGCTTGAGAAAAACAAGATCGTCATAGACAAAACCGGGACTAAATTGCCAAACTGCTTCACCAACTTTGGCGATTACAGTTCCGCCAATTGCTGGTTTTTTTGTTGCGTAGACAATTTTGTATTTACCATTGAATTTAATTAACCAAGTTTCCATTTTTTACTCCTGTGGTGATATGGTGTGATAGTACTAGTGTTTGTGATTATGTGAAGGTGAATTTTCTTGATTATACAAGATTTCGGATTTGGCTTGGCTATAGTAGTTGGCTGCCACTATGGTGGTTATGGGGACGGCGAGAATGAGTCCAATACTAGCAACAAGAGTACGGACTACCTCCTCAGCGATCATTTCAGTGTTGATGATTTGGGTAAAACTTGCCGAGTTATCTACAAATAAAAGCATGAGTGGCAAGGCGGCACCTGTATAAACCAGGAAAAGAGTGTTCACCATGGAGGCGACGTGATCTCTACCAACAGACATAGAGCGAGTGTATAAATCGAAGAGTTTTAACTTTGGATTGGCTTGTTTTAGTTCTTTTACAACGCTGACTTGAGAAACGGAAACATCGTCCAGTATTCCTATAGAACCGATGATGATGCCAGCGATAAGCAGGGATTGAATATTTAAACTGCCGCCTTTGGCAATATCAAGAAAACTAGCTTCTTCACTACCAAAGCCATTTAAATGAGCAAGGTGGGTAAAAATAAAGGCTAGGAATCCGGTAATAAAAGCAGAGACAAAGGTACCGGCGATAGCAATATTAGTTTTGGTATTTATACCGTGTGAGAGGTAGAAGGTAAGTGGAATGAGAATGATTGAGGCAAGAAGGACAACAGTAATGGGGTTTGCTCCATGATAAATTTGAGGCAAAATTATTTTGAGAATAATGATAAGAGATACAGCCATACCAAGTAGTGAACTTAGACCGTAAAACTTACCAATGACGAGAACAACAAGAACAAAAATAATAAAGAGAACATTTAGCGAGCCCTGGCGATAGTAATCGGTAATAATATATTCTTTACTATTTTCGTCTTGTTCTAGTAAGAGATTCTCCCCCCTTTTGTAGGAAAGGTTTTTGAACATGGGTTGAAATTCATTTTTAACAAAAATAGTTTCTGCGGTTTTGTTTTGTTTTAGTTCAAGCCATTGACCTACCACCTCTTGGTTAGTGTTTTTTAGATCGGTAGTATTGGTAACTGTTGCTGAAAAGGGATTACTAGCAAAGATTTGGGTGGAGTAGGTTAGCAAAAACAAGATAGAAAAAAGGATATTTTTGAGAAGAGTCATAAATTGATTATAAAGGATTTTTCTTTAAGTATACTATAAGATATAGATAATAACTGCATTGTATGTTATTATGGGTTAAGTAAATTTACAAAGGAGGAGCTGTGGCATTTAAGGGAAAAGTGGTTGACAGAGCTCTTCTGAGGGCAGATTATAGATGCGAAGCTTGTGGGGTGCATTGGTTGGACTTTGATCCTGTTTCTGGTGACGCGCCGATAGATTTACACTCGTCGACAACTCTACATATTGTTAAACAAGAAAATGGTCTATATGTGGCAACCTCCACTCCGGATGGACATAAAGTCTTGAAAAATAGAGTACTACGCGTTGAAGGGTACTATTTTTATCAATATATGGAGATGCGACCGGATGATGCGTTTTGTCTTTGCAATCGTTGCCACTTAAAAGTTCATGCTTGGGCAAGAAAGTGGTCCAAAGACTTTTTGGGCAGTGCAAAAGATAGAAATAATGATGTTCCGTTTATTTTGGACTATGTGACGGTGATGTATGTTTTGAATAAGGGAAAGTGGGCACCATAGTTTTGGTGTCCTTTTTTGTGCGTCGCACAATAATGTTATATTTATATAGATTGCCACACCATGAGTACATGGCTCGCAATGACAAATATGAAGAAACAGGTATTGGACTTAGATCTTAGGATTTTGATACGTAGATATTTGAGTTATATAGAGGTGGAAAGAAATTACAGTAAATTTACAATCAGAAACTATGAGCATTATCTTTTGATTTTTAGGAAATGGTTTGAAAAAAACTATGAGCAAGAATATATAGAGAAACTAACCTCAGAGATGGTACGAAGGTATAGATTGTATTTATCGCGCCACGAAGATGAAAAAGGCAACAGACTCTCCCCTACTACACAAAGTTATTATGTTATTGCTTTGAGAGCCTTTCTTAAGTATTGTGCTAAGAAGGGATTAAAAACTTTGTCTCCCGAAAAAATTGATTTGCCAAAAGGTGAAGATCATAGAATAAGATTTTTGGATCGATTGCAGGTGGAAAGATTGTTGATGGCGCCAGATACCTCGAATATCTCCGGTCTTAGAGATCGGACTATTTTGGAAGTTTTGTTTAGCACTGGTTTGCGGGTTTCGGAACTAGCTAAACTAGATATAGATAAAATTGATTTGAAGCAAAGAGAGTTTGGGATACTTGGTAAGGGACGCCGGATGAGAGTAGTGTTTTTGTCTGCGAGAGCATGTGAGTGGTTAGATAGATACTTGTCGGCACGTACTGACCCTTATAGAGCTTTGTGGATTCGAATTCCCAGGAGTGGCGAGTGGGACCCAGCTATGGGAAGCGAAAAAGCACGATTGTCTGTAAGAGGGATACAAAGAATTGTAGAGAAGTACAGGAGAAGTGCTGGAATTGCTATTAAGGTTAGCCCGCACGTTTTGAGGCACTCATTTGCCACAACCCTGCTTCAGGGTGGAGCTGACTTGCGTAGTGTGCAGGAGATGTTGGGGCACAAAAACGTGGCTACAACTCAGATATACACGCACGTAACCAATCCCCAGCTGAAGAAAATTCACGAAGAGTACTTGAAGTAAAGGTGGCCATGGTGTAATATATAGGATATAAAATACTTTTACACAATGGAGGTTTTTGCATGTACAAAGACAATCTTGCACCCGGACAAGTTGTTAATCATTCTACCCACGGTAATTATATATATTTGGCGACTGATGGAAGATGGTTCTTTTTTACTCGTGGCTTAAAAGTTCGAGAAGAAGAGTTATGTCTTTTTGACTTGGTTGAGCGCGACCCGTTAGAAGAAGTACACATTGGTGTTGAGCCAGCATTGATAATGTCAGAACTAATGTTGGAAAGTAAGCGCCTGAATAGTCTTGTGGGTGGCGAAGTAATTATAGTTAATGAAAACTTCAAAGATATGATATTGATAGTGAAGTCGGTAGATTTGGAGTTAGGTTTAATTACCTGCACAAACGGAATAAGTTACGATACAGTGAAACATAGAATCTATTATACAGGTCATCACAGCTCCTCAATTTAGAGGAGCATTTTTTATTCTTCGGTGTCGGATTCAGAGATGGTAGTGACAGCGGCAACGCTATCGCCATCTTTGGCAAAGCGCATTAGAATAACACCTTGGGTAGCTCTACCTAGTTGAGGAATATTTTTGATAGGCAGTTTTATAGCTTGACCTTGAGAGGTGGTTATTAAAAGCATTTCACTATTTTGGTCGACGAGGAGAGCCCCAGACACCTTTCCGGTTTTGTCGGTGGTTTCACTGACCTTTAGACCTTGACCAGATCTATTTTGGATTGGGTACTCTTTTAGTGGTGTGCGTTTGCCCATACCGTTTTCGGTAACAACCAATAGATCTCGGAAAACTTTGGTACGTTTATCGGCAGCAACTGGTTCTTCGGCTGAGAAACTTTCCATAGAGATTATGTAGTCAGTGCCTTTGAGTAATATTCCACGAACTCCCATGGTGTCTCTATCTGTTGGGCGAACATCTTTTTCTTGGAATCTAATTGACTTGCCTTCGCGGGAAACGAGGGAGATGTGATCTTGGCCTGTGGTTCTGTTTACCCAGACTAAACTATCTTTGTCATTTAGTTTGATAGCTATTAGACCGTTACTTTTGATGTTTTCGTATTTGGCGAGAGAAGTTCTTTTGACCACACCGCTCTTGGTGGTGAAGAAGAGGAAATCGTTTTTGTTGAAGGCGGCCGGCATAGTAAGAATGGATTGGATGGTTTCATCGGTATCGATATTGATGAGATTGATGATGGCCTGACCTTTGCTAATGCGACTGCCTTCTGGTAGTTCCCAAACTTTCAGTGCAAAAACTTTACCCTTGCTAGTAAAGACTAATAGTTTGTCGTGGGTGCTGGCATTGGTTAACAAATGAATTTCGTCACTTTCTTTTATGGTCATGCCGGAAACACCTTTACCACCACGTTTTTGAGTTTTAAAAGTATCTAGAGGCATACGTTTGATGTAACCTGACTTGGTGAGAGCAACCAAAGTTTCTTCGACAGGAATCATGTCTTCTTCGGAGAAACTGTCTGGTGAAGTGGCGACAATTTTGGTTCTTCTTTCTTCTTTGTACTCAGCAGCTAACTTGGTAACTTCATCGGTGATAATTTTGAGAACTTTTTGAGGATCTTTGAGGGTAGCAACCAGAACTTCGATTTGCTTCATGAGTTCTTGATACTCGGCTTCGATTTTTTGTCTTTCTAGAGCGGCGAGTTTGCGAAGCTGCATATCCAAAATAGCGGTGGCTTGAATTTCGGACAAACTAAATTTGGTGATAAGGTTGACCTTAGCAGTTTCGGTGTCTTTGGATTTGCGGATGGTGTCGATAACCTCGTCGATACTGTTAAGAGCAATAAGTAGACCTTCCAAGATGTGAGCACGATCTTGATTTGATTTTAGTTCGAACTGTGATCTGCGAACAACAACCATTTGGCGATGGGCGGCGTATTCGAGAAGAATTTGTTTGAGATTTAAAAGGTGGGGTGTGCCTTCGCTGGTTAAAGCCACAATGTTTGCAGGGAAACTGGTTTGAAGTTCGGTGTATTTATATAAAGCGTTTAGAACTACTTTTGGCTTGGCATCTTTTTTGAGATCTACGGCCACAGTAAGACCAATGCGGTCGGATTCATCTCTTAGATCAGCAATACCTTCGATTTTTTTCTTTTTTACTAACTCCGCAATATCGGTAATTAGTTTAGCTTTGTTGACTTGATAAGGTAACTCGGTAATGAGAATTTGCATGCGGCCATTTTTCTTTTCGACTATTTCAGCCACTCCCCTATTGATGATACTGGCTTTACCAGTAGCGTACATTTTTTTGATTTCGTTTTTGTCGAAGATGATACCGGCGGTTGGGAAGTCTGGACCTTTGATGTGTTCGCAAAGTTCGTCAATATCGATATCACTATCCAAGTTTCCAGTGAGATTTTTGTAGTCCGTGCTAACGAGATCTTTGTCGGCAATTTCTTTGACTTCGGTAACTTTGGATTTTTTGATAAGAGCTTTGACGGCACTAACAACTTCGAGAAGATTGTGAGGTGGAATTTTGGTAGCCATACCGACAGCAATACCATCTGATCCCATAAGTAAGAGATTGGGAAGTTTGGCTGGTAGAACTGTTGGTTCTTCGTGAGAACCGTCGAAGTTGTCGACAAAGTCAACGGTTCTTTTATCAATATCTTCTAGCATTTCGCCGGCGATTTTACTTAGGCGAGCTTCGGTGTAACGCATGGCAGCGGCACCATCACCGTCGATACTACCAAAGTTTCCTTGTCCGTCGATAAGTGGGTAGCGCATGGAGAATGTTTGAGCCAAACGAACTAGGGTTTGGTAAACAGCTTGGTCACCATGTGGATGATATTTACCAAGAACCTCACCAACAGTACTGGCGGATTTTTTGTAGGAGGCTTTGTAAGTAACACCCATTTCCTTCATGGCAAAAAGGATACGGCGGTGAACAGGTTTTAGACCATCACGAACGTCTGGAAGAGCACGAGAAACAATGACCGACATGGCGTAGTCCAGATACGAGCGCTCCATTTCGTCGATAATTTTGGCTTGTTTTATTACACCCCACTCAGTTTGTTCTTCTTGTGGTCGGACGGTAGGTGTAAGGACTTCGTTTTCTTGGTTGTTTTGTTCTTGATCTTCCATGTTTGTTGTTTACTGTTTTGAAGTGTACCTGTCAATACATTCTTTGATGACATTTTTTGCTTCTTCGGTGTTGCCCCAACCTAAGACTTTAGTGGTGCCTGGTTTTTTTAGATCTTTGTAGTGATTAAAGTGAAATTCAATTTGCTCCATCCATCTTTTTCCTAGATCTTCGACGGTATTTACTTTGTTACCCGTGTCTCTGTTATCACTAGGAACAGCTATTACTTTGTGATCGATTTCACCGTCATCTTCGAAGTTTAAAATACCAATAATTTTGGCAGATAAATGAACTCCGGTGGGGATGGCTTGGTCGCAATACAATAAAACGTCAAGCTCGTCACCGTCGCCGTCTAGTGTTTGAGGAATAAAGCCGTAATTTACTGGTTTGGCAAAGATCGTGGGTTCGACTCTATCAATTTGGAAGGTGCAAGTATCTCTACGGTATTCAATTTTTAAATTTGATCCAAGGGGAATTTCGTTGACAACATTTATTTCGTTGTTATCGATATCGCCTGGAGTAAAAAGTTTGTTGTAGTCTGTCATTTTTTGTTTTGTTATTTTGTTTTTTTATTTGTATAGATTTTCTTACTACGTTTGTCTTGATATTTGTTAGACATCGAGGTTAGCGTTGGTGGCATGAGTTTGAATAAATTTTTTGCGAGGAGCAACTTCACTTCCCATAAGAGTAGAAAAGACTTCGTCTGCTTTTATGGCGTCATCGATATTTACTTGTTTCAGGATACGAGTTTCGGGGTTCATAGTTGTTTCCCAAAGCTGTTCTGGATTCATTTCTCCAAGACCTTTGTAACGCTGGATGTACGCTCTTTGTTTTTGTTGATCAGTTAGAGATTTTATAAACTTATCTTTTTCTTCGTCTGAGTAAACGTAGACAAATTTTTTGCCCTCGTAACTACTGATTTTGTACAAAGGAGGCAACGCTAAGTAAATATGTCCACCTTCAACGACTGGTTTGGTATGGCGATAGAAGAAGGTGAGAAGCAAGGTGGCAATATGAGCACCATCGACGTCGGCGTCGGTCATAATAATGATACGAGAGTAGCGGAGCTTGTTATTGTCTAAGGTTTCCCCTATTCCCATACCCATAGCAACAATTAAATCTTTTAGACCTTCAAACTCAATGATTTTGTCTAGGCGAGCTCTTTCGGTGTTTAAAATTTTTCCTCTGAGTGGCAAAATAGCCTGATGTTTACGATCTCTTCCTTGTTTGGCACTACCACCTGCTGAATCTCCCTCAACGATAAATAATTCACTTCGGGCTGGATCTTTTTCTTGGCAGTCGGCAAGTTTACCTGGGAGAGTCATACCCTCGAGGGCGCCTTTCCTAACTACGGCTTCTCTTGCAGCTTTGGCAGCCATACGGGCTTTGGCAGCAAGGAAAACTTTGGCAATAATTATTTGAGCGGTTTGGGGGTGTTCTTCGAGATATTCTTCGAGGCCTTTTTTGACAACTTGGTAAACTGCAGACTGGACTTCGGCGTTGTTGACCTTGGTTTTGGTTTGGGACTCAAACTGAATTTCGGAAGAACTCATTTTGATCCAAACGACGCCAGTAAGTCCTTCTTTGAGGTCGTCGGGGGTAAAGTCTAGATCGGGTTTTTTTGTGTTTTTCTTGTCGGTATCAGTACCGGCGTTGATGTAGTTTTTGAGAATTTTGGAGAGAGCGGTTTTGAAACCAGTGAGGTGAGTGCCACCATCGTAGGTGTTAATTGTATTTGCAAAGCTTTCTAGATTGTCAGAAAAAGTGTCAGTGTACTGCATAACTACTTCGACACCAATGGGAATTTCGCTTTCAACAACACTACCTTCTATGTAGATAGCTTCGTGAAGGGATTTTTTGTGTTTGTTGTTGTGGGCTAGGAGGGACTTTATACCTGATTCAAAGTAAAAATTAGCTTGCTTATCATTTCTTTCGTCGTAAAAGTGGATATAGACACCGGCGACGAGATAGGCTCTTTCTTGGAGCTTATCTTTGATATTGGAGAAGCTAAACTCAGTAGTGATTTTGAAAATAGAAGGATCTGGCCAAAATTGAGTTAAGGTTCCCGATTTGTCGGTTAGTAAGTGTTTGTGGAATTCGGGGACTAAGTTTTCGGCTTCTGTTGACTTTATTTTTTTGACAGCAAAATCGGGGGTACCGGTTTTGTAACTTTGGAAGAAAAAGTCTGGTGAGTGATTGACCAATACATTCATGTGAGTAGAAAGGGCGTTGACAGCAGAAGCACCGACACCATGAAGTCCACCTGAGGCTTTGTAGGCTGACTCGTTGAATTTACCTCCGGCATGGAGAGTAGTCATGGCAACCTCGAGGGCGGAAACTTTTTTGACAGGATGAATGTCGGTAGGGACACCACGACCATCATCGGAAACAGAAGCAGATCCGTCTTTGTGAAGACAGACATAAATATTTTTGGCGTGGCCACCGATGGCTTCGTCTAAGGAGTTATCTACAATTTCAATTAAAAGATGGTGCAGACCTTTTTCGTCGGTACTGCCGATATACATTCCTGGTCTTTTGCGGACTGGTTCTAGTCCCTCGAGAACTGTAATGTCTTTGGCTGAGTATGTTTCGTTTGGCATGTGTATTTATTTGTTCCTGCTCATTGTAATTGTTTCCTTGGAGTGAATCAAGTATAAGATACCTTATGTTACCAAAAATATTAGTGGGCAATGTTGAAGACCGTAAAGAATTTTTTGCAAATGAAGCAATAAATGAAAATTTTGTTTTGCAAATAGATGGAGCGGTTACAAATATTTCTGAACTTAGAGAGTGGATTGTTTTTTGCCAAAATGTTTTGGACAAAGAGGGAAACTATATGGTTTGTATTTGGAATGCTGGTCAACTTTCAGCGGAGGCACAAAGTATACTGCTTAAACCTCTGGAGGAAAAATATGAAAAAACTAGATTTTTTTTGATAACAGAAAGAGAATCTGATTTGTTAGCGACAATTGTTTCTCGGTGTGAAGTGATTTTTTTGGAAGTAATTTTGAAAGAAGAAAAATATTGGAAGGAGGTTCGCTTGTGTTGGCAAAAGGGTCCTAGTCAGATAATTGAGTTTGCGGAAAAGTTTAATTTTGACGAACTAGAGGGTTTGTTTTTTGAAGTTGCTAATAAGCTTAAACGCGAACTAGCCTTAGGAGTAACTTTGAAACGAGTAAAGGTATTAGATAAAACGTTGGAGATGATGAGGGTGATGTATAAAACGAATATAAACAAAAGAATGGCTTTGGAATCTTATTTGCTTAGTACCTGGTGCCTAATAAAGACTTGATTGTTGGAGCTAATTTTGTCATAGTAAACTTATGGATTATCAGGCGAGAATTTTGTTGGATAGTTTGCTGACCAACGGAAAGTTAACTGAGGTAGAAATTGAGAAACTGAAGATTGAGGCTGTTTCGAAGGGTGTTGACATAATTACTTATCTTTTGCAAAAAGAGGTAATAAAAGATAAAGACGTTTTGGAAGCAAAATCTAAAATTTTTGGAGTACCACTTTTTTTGGATTCTCGATTAACTGTAAGCCCAGAAATACTGAGTTTGGTAACTAGTGACTTAGCAAAAAATTATTCAGTTATCCCCTACACTTTAGATAAAGCCAAAAAAGAGCTGGTCTTGATAATGATTCATCCTGAGGATCATTCGGCGGTTGATTTTTTTGAGAAACGTACTGGTTATAAGGTGTCGACAATGTTGACATCCCAAGAGAACTATGAGGTTTTGCTAAATTTTGTTTATAACCAAAGCTTAACTGGCGAAATTTCAAGTGTTTTAAAAAGAGGTAACAAAGATACTGGCGATGATAATGGGGTGCGTTTGGTAACTTCGGACACTATTGCGCAAATAATAAAAGAACCAAAAATTGTAGAGATAGTGAGAAAAATTTTGGAGCACGCTATTCGTTTGCGCGCTTCGGATATTCACATTGAACCCCAAGCTGACATTACTAGAATCAGATATCGAATTGATGGTATTTTGGAAGAAAAATTGAGTTTGGACAAAGAGTATCACGCGGCGCTTATATCTCGTATAAAAATTTTGGGAGGTATGAAGATTGATGAAAAGAGAATCCCTCAAGATGGAAGATTTAACTTTAGTTCTGAGTGGGGTGAAGTAGACTTGCGTATTTCTTCGTTGCCTACAGTAAATGGGGAAAAGATCGTTATGCGTCTTCTTAAGAAGTCTGATAGGGTTCCTACACTTTCGGAACTCGG
>CAYSAM010000013.1:0-19946 GCA_964429015.1 uncultured Pseudomonadales bacterium
TTGGCTAAATTTAAATTGGCATTGGATAGTAATAATAGCCACGTAATAATTACAGATGCAGACGGGTTTATAGTTTATGCAAATGATTCGGTCACAAGGTTAACTGGATACAATAGGGAAGAGATAATTGGTAAAACTCCTCGATTGTGGGGAAAACAAATGCCAGGTGATTTTTACACAAAGTTTTGGGACACTATAAAAAATAAGAGGCAAGTGTTTCGTGGTGAGGTGACAAATAGAAGAAAAAGTGGCGAGCTATATATTGCCGAAGCAATAGTTTCACCAATTATTTCGCAAGATGGAGAGTTGCTGGGATTTGTAGGAGCAGAACTAGATGTTACAGATAGAAAAAAAAGTGAAGAAAACAAACAAAAACATACTGACGAGGTAGAAAAACTAAACGATTTAATGGTTGATAGAGAGATTAAAATGATTGAGATGAAGAAGGAGCTGGATAAATTTATGGTAAAAAAGAAAAATTGAAATGAATTCAAGTCAAGAACTTAATGGCTGGAGAGGTGGTTTTTTGAAATATGTTTTGTTTTTGGGTTTTGTTACTTTGGTGGGGTTTTCTGTAGATTATTGGACGAGTGGCAGATACTTGTATGCGATTTCTGAGTTTGTTGTAGGGTTAGTACTCTTGGTAACTTTTTTACTATTAATATTTGAAAAAATTGGCTGGAAGGTGGCATCTTATTTTGGTTGGTTGGGAATTTTATTTATATTGTTTATGGTTTTAATTTATGGAGGTATTGGTGGTGTAGGTTTGGCTTGGTGGGGAATGTTACCAATGCTTTCGTTTATGTTTTTTGGCATAGAGTGGGGACTGTTTGCAACTCTTGCCGGGTCGACAATTCCGGCTGTGATACTACTATTTGAATATAGTGGGGTTAATGTTAGTTATTTTGATACTTTACAGTTAAGGCAGCTTCTTTTGATGATATTTGTTATGGGAATAATCATGAGCTCTTACGAGCGTGCAGCCAGAATCCTTTTGAAAAAGTTGACAGAAAATTCGGAACGTATTGCGAGTGAGTCTGAGGAAAGAATATTGGTCGAGCAAGAGCTAGCGCAAAGGCTTTTGGAACTAAATACTAGAGCCAAAAAGGACGAAAAAATTCGTATGGCAATTGTAAATATTTTGGAAGACGAAAGGCTGCTAGAAGTACAATTGAAGAAGGAAAAAGAAGGGGTCGAAAATAAAGTTGAAGAGAGAACTAAAGAGCTGCTGGAAGAAAAGCAAAGGCTGTTTAAGTTTTTAGATTCTGTACCCCAGGGTGTTTTTGTTTTAACCAAAGAAGGTAAACCTTTTTTTGCCAACAAAACCGCTAAGGAAATTTTGGGTAAAGGGGTGATAGATGTAACACCAGACGAGTTGATTAAGACATATAGAATTTATAAAGTGGGTACTGATGAACTCTATCCGACAGAAGATCAGCCGTCATATAAGGCACTAAAAGGCGAGGTTTCGACTGTTTCAGATATGGAGGTAGTAAGAGATGACAAAAGGATTCCCATAAGGGTTACAGGTGCTCCAATATACAACTCGGACAAGACAATAGAGTACGCAATCGTAGTTTTTTACGACATCTCTGAAGAGATTGTTTTGAATCGTTCTAGAGATGAGTTTTTTTCGATTGCTAGTCACGAACTTAGAACACCTCTGACAGCAATTCGAGGAAATACAGAAATGATTTTGGACAACTATAAATCCAAAATAAAAGATAAGGATGTTTTGGAGATGCTTTCAGATGTTCACGAAGGTTCGGTGAGATTGATAGAGATTGTGAATGACTTTTTGAACGTGAGTAGGTTGGAAATGGGTAAAATTGATTTTAAAATTGAAAAAACGGATTTGATTGACGTTATAAATGAGACTATTGAGGAGTTTAGAAGTTCTAACTTGAAGCCGGACTTGGATATTAAAGTGTTGTTTGAGAAAAAGGAGTTGCTTGTTATGGTTGACAGAGATAGGTTAAAACAGATTTTAATAAATTTAATTGGCAATGCCTTTAAATTTACGGAAAAAGGTGGTGTTTATTTTGAAGGATTTTCTGTTTCTGATGGTTTGGTAGAAGTTGATATTAGAGATACGGGATCTGGAATTGCTGCAGAACAACAAGGTCTTTTGTTTAGAAAATTTCAACAGGCAGGAAGTAGTCTTTATACGCGAGATACAAGTAAGGGAACTGGTTTGGGACTTTATATTTCTAGTTTACTAATGGCAGGAATGAAAAGTAAGATTTGGTTAAAATCCTCAGAAGTTGGTAAGGGGAGCGTGTTTAGTTTTAGGGTTCCACTTGCAAAAGGTGGCTAAATGAGAGATATTTAGACTATGTCTAAGATACTGATAATTGAAGATGACCCACTAATGCAGAGAATGTATCAAAAAGCTTTTTCTTTTGATAAGTACGAAGTGTCTGTGGCTGGAGATGGAGTAGAAGGATTAGATAAAGTTAGGTCGGAGAAGCCAACAGTAGTACTTTTGGATGTCATGATGCCAAAAATGAATGGCTTGGAGACTTTGGTCAAAATAAAATCAGACCCAGAAATAAAATCTATTCCAGTAATAATGCTTACCAATTTAGCTGGTTCAGCTGATGCAGAAAAGGCACTGGAGTCTGGTGCGGTTAAATATATTGTAAAAAGTGAACAAGAACCAAAAGAAGTAGTCAAAATGGTCAAAGAGATTATTGCTGGCTATACAAGAGATGCAATACCAAGTAAATGATTCATTAAAGGACAAACTGGCTTTTTTGAAAGTAGGGTTTTTGTTTTTGGTTGCTATTTTTTTTGTTTTGGGTTTGAGGTACATTTTTTCTGCCCAGGACAAATTTGATTTAAAACCCCAATTGTCGCAAGTAGAAATGAAGCAAGAGGAGTCTGTACTTGTGGCTGCAACACCGCTAACACCAACACCAAATGAGTTGGTTTATAAGATTAAAGTTATTAACTCGACAGGAGTTAGTGGCTTGGCACTAAAAACTACTCAGGCAATAAAAGCTAAAGGAATAAAGGTAGAAGAAAGTTTGGCAAATGGACAAAACAAAAATGGTACAGAGATATTTTTTTCTCAGAGTTTAAAGGATGGAGATTATCTTAGGTCCGCACTCAAAAATATTTTTCCAAGCGCAAAAGTCGTAGATGTCAAACAGAGTTTTGATGTGGTGATTGATATAGGTAAATAAAAACCCACCTCTATATTGAGAGATGGGGATTTATTTATTCCTTTTCACTTATGACGTCTTTGAGCTCTTTGGCTGCTTTTTTGATTTCTTTTCCAGACTCTCCGACATTTTTGCCGAACTTAGGAAGAAGGTTGCCCCCAAAAAGGATCAAAAGAACGACGGCGAGAATAAGGATTTCTGGCCAACCGATATTTTTGAACATATTTTTTGTAATTTTAATAAGCGTTATTTGTCTTTACTTGCAGACCTAAACTCTTTGATAGCAGAAGAGATACCACGAATTAGTTCTGGTATTTTTTTGGTTCCAAAAAGGGCTACGATGACGACGGCAATGATGACGATTTCGGTTGTTCCTATATTTAGCATTTAACTTTGGTCACCTCCCTTCCTGGACTCCTCTGTTGAGGGTTTATTGTCAGTTTCATGATCACTTAATGTTTCGGACATGGCTTTTTCAATTTCTTTTTTGGCCTTCTTTAATTCTTTGCCGGAGCTGCCTAGATCTCTTGCAATGTCGGGAAGTTTTTTACCACCAAAAAGAAAGACAAGAACAATGACGACGATAAGGATTTCAGTTGAGCCTAAATTTGTAAACATATGCGTTAATCTGACTGGTTTAATAGTAACGCAAGTTCAAACAGAAATAAAGGGATGATGGTGAGGATGGAAAGAGAGATAATATCGTTTGGTGGAAGGAGGGCGGCGGTGATAATGAGAGCAGCGTAAACAAAGCGGCGATGAGATGCAATGGTTTCCTTTTTTAGTATTTTTAATTTTATAAGGAGGGTAATAACGACAGGAAGTTCAAATATAAGACCAAGACAAACACCCATAATAATTGTTTGAGAGAAAAAGTGACTGATGTCCCAGATGTTACCAATATTAAAACTAACGGCGGTTTGAGAAAAAATAGAGATGACAAATTGCATGACATAAATACCAAAAGAGAAGCCAAAAACAAAAAGAATTAGGGCGATGGGGACAAGTTGGAGAATCTGTTTGTATTCGGCTGGAGCTAGGGCGGGTTTTAAGAAACTGAGAATGTAGTAAATAAGTAAGGGAATAGCAACGACAACACCTGTAGCAAGGCCGGTGTTAACGGCAAGGTCAAAAAATTGGTAGGGAGAAGTGAGAACCATGGAGATACCATTGAAGTTAAAAAGGCCAAGAATAAAGGAGAGAATTTTTTGGTAATAAATAAAACCAAAGACGGCGGCGACACAGATAGTAATAACTAAGATTAAGAGTTTTTTTTGGATTTCTTGCAAGTAAGGTAAGTACTTGGCGGTTAGTTGTTCTATTTGAGTTGTATCTTGATCCGGCACAAACTTAATATAGCAGTTTTTATCATAGTTAGGTATTTACCTTGCTATAAGCCTGCAGGGTCAGACCTTGCAGGCGGGAGATGAATTGAGGTGAGTTGCTTTTTTGATATACTTTGTTGAAATGTTGTACATATTGTGTGGAATTCCATTTTCTGGGAAGTCGACTTTGGCAAAGAGATTGGCGGAATTTGTTGGTGGGATTAGGATCGATCTGGATGAAATAAAATTTGAGATTTATGGTGCGAAGATTGTAGATGCCAATTTGAAGCAAAGTGATTGGGATATTATTTACCAGGAAATGTATAAGCGAATTCGAGAATGGTTGTTATTGGGGAAGGTGGTAGTGCATGACACTGGAAATTTTACGAGGTATGAGAGGGGATTGGTGAGCAAAATAGCAGAGGGTCAAAAAATTGAATACGTAACGATTTATATGGAGATACCAAAGGAGGTTGCTTATGATCGGCTGAAGATTAATCGACTCAAAAGAACTAGATTTGACGTAAGCGATAAAGATTTTGAGAGTACTGTGACAGAGATGGAGATGCCTGACCCAGAAGAGAATGCCATATATTTTCGACATGATGAAGATATTGATAAGTGGTTGAAGAGGAATATTACCTTCAAGGAAACCCCTTGAATGCTTATTATCTTCCCTGTAAAGGATTTTTGTTTTGGCAATTGGTTAGGTGTAGTTGATGTTTTTTGAATTGTTTTTGCAGATGTGAAGATATAAAAAAACAGTTATACAAATGTATAACTGTTTGACGATTGTTAGTTGTGTCTGATGAATGGCACGTGGTTGTGGTGCCATTTGAGTGAGTATGGTACTACGCCTGCGTCAGAGAGATAGATTTCTCTTTGTTGATCAATTTGGTCGGTTACAATAGCCTTAGGATCGAGCTTGCCGTCGTGTTTGCCAATTTGCCAAACAACTCGCTTGATTGTGTAAGTACTTTGGATTTTGTTGCCAACATGAATTTCCAGGATAGTTCCAGATTTCAGGTCCCACAAGCGAGGGGCGTGTGGGTTGTTGGGATTTTTGGCAAGTAGACAACGGAAGAAGTATAGAATGTTTTGCCAAAGCAGCTTGAGGATGAGCATGTGTTCTCCTTATTCATTGTCAAGGTTGAGATCGTGTGGATATTGTACGATTTTGTTCTTGAAAATGCAACTATAGGACCTTTATCTTCAAGGAGTCTTATAGAAAGATTATTCAATCGAGACGAGTGTTGCTTTGAGCACCTGCAGGGTCAGACCTTGCAGGTGCATGATGGTTGATTTTGGGGGAGGAAGCCTATAGAATATGGGTACCAGAAAATTTAAATGGAGGAAGTATGAGTTCAAGTAGTCTAGAACAATTGTTTTGGTTGGTAGTGGTTGGTACGCTTGGTGTAGCAGTGACTTTTTCGAATAGTCTGACTCTTTTGCTGGTAGTGCTTTTTGTATGTACTCCGGCGATGGTCGTCTTGAACCAATACGCTAAAACGCAGGAATTCAAGGAATTAAGATTTGTTGAGGCAAAAGAATGTCTAAAGGATCAAGGCTTTAAGTTGGGGAAATGGGAATCTGTTCTCATTGAAAATGAGACTGTGACCTTTTCACCTATGTCAGATGACGAAACGACACCAGAGTCTTTGGGAAACTTTGTTCTTTGGAAGTTTGGAGAGGACATTAGAGTTTATGTTCACACTTCTGGCAACTTAGCGTTTATGTTAACCAAGAAAGATGTGATGACCTCTGGTCTGGTTTTTGAAAAGTAGTCGTTTAGACACTCCAACTGGGGGTGTCTTTTTATTTAATGGAGGCGAGGGTGGCTTTGAGCTTGGCGTCTTTGAGAACTCTACCAGCACTACCAGATGTGGCGTGGCCACTGATAACTTCGTCCCAAACAGCGTCGGCGATTTCGCTAGCAGAAGCACCACCAGCTTGGGACTCGATATAGGTATTGGTTCCAGAATCGTTTGTATTGGTGCCGTTATTTACAATAGTATTTTGACCGCGGACCATGGTTTGCGACACACCAGAACCAATTGTAATGCCGTAAGTAGTGTTATTGAAGACGAGCGAGTTTTCGATAACATTGTTTTCTACATTACTTCCAGAAAGAGAGACGCCGTTTTGATTTTCCGAAATAATACAACGACTAACAAGTGCTTGAGTAGTATCGGTATCCATAAAAATTCCGTTACCGGTACCAGATTGGCCACTGTTTTCGACAACAGTGGTTAGGATTCTAGAGCGTGCAGAGGAAGTGGTGTAAATTCCGTGACCTCTGGAATTATTTATCCAACAATCGCGAACCAAGACATTGTCACCAGAAATTTCTAAAGCGTTTCTACTTCCAGTCGCAGCGGTACTAATATAAAAACCACTTAGCTCCACATTGTTGGCCATTATTCTTATGGTGGCAGTTGTAGTATCGGTAGGAATCATTTGCATATTTATTCCTGGCCCTCTTAAGCGAAGGTTGGACTTGGTGATAGAAATAACTTCGGTACTAGTACTTGCTCCACTTGTACCAGTTGGTCTGCAAAAAATAACATCGCTGTTACCGGAAGAGGCAAGTGTTTGAGCAGCAGCAAAAGTTTTTGTGGCTGCAGTAGGGGAGGTCCCAGTATTACTATCGTTTCCGTTATCTGGATCCCAATAAAAAACATTGCCAAAAGCAGGATGCATACTGCGCAAAGTTTCCACAAGATAAACAAGGTTGGTATCAGCTTGGGAGGAAACAAGGGTGGCGGATGTACTTTGGGAAATGGTTACTTGAGTATAGTTTGTGGGAGCTATAGGGTTTGCACCTGCTTCACCGACAAAGTTACCACCGGTAATACTAACGGAAACAGTTGTGGGTCCGGGGCGCGCTGCAAATGCTACTCTCCAGCCATCTAGTAACACAACTGTAATACCGACTTTAAGACCACCGCCTAAGTCTTGTTTACCAAAAGCGTCGGCAATTTTATCGTAGGCAATACCCGGAGCTAAGTTATGCTCTGCAGTTCTAATTTCATCAATTAAGTATTGTAGGTCCAGCGAGTTATCTGCAATAGGAACAGTAATTATTTTTTCGTAAAAATCGAAGAGTAATGGCGAAGGCATGGGTACATTATATATCGGCAAAGTCGGCTAAGTCAGCACGCTTCGCTGTCAGCGGGGAGGTCAGCAAGGTCGGCAGGGAGTGGCGATTTTCTACCAACTAGATCTTAATTTATTTATTCTTTTAGATAGAACAATATATTCATCACTCAATCTACGAGTATCTGAAATAAATTTCGGAATAATAATCTCAACCATTTTTAGATGAGTTACAACCTCATCGCTTGATCCCAAAGCAATTGTTAAAAATCTTTTAAATTCTTTTGTAGAAATTTTTTTTGCAAAACCTTCTGCTATATTTGCTGGAATAGATTTTGCAGCTCTTCTAATTTGATCTTGAGTGCTCAACTCGCTTCTTGGAAACTTATTAGTAAACTCATAAATCAGCTTCAATAGCTGCATTGATAGAACATAAATTTCCAAATCAGAAACATTTCTAATCACAATTAATAATACCAACTTGCTGAATTTTTGACAGCGAAGCGTGCTGACTCTGCTGGCTTGCTGCTGACAAGCGCATAGCGCGCGCTGACTTTGCTGACTCCTTGCTGGAAACTACGTTACGATACTGTCTGTTGTACGAATAGCAGCGACTGATAAACCAGAGCTTGTAACTGTACCAGATGTTTCGAAGGGGAGAATTCCTTTTTTGCGAACACGGATAAGGACATCTCGGTTACTGTTATAGAGAACTGTTTTGCTGACACTGGTGCTACTCGCTATTTCGTCTAAGAATGGAACATAGGCAGTGTCGGTACCGTCGTAGTCTACTGGTAGAGTGTGGAAAGAATAAGCATCGGATGCGTCCCAATCGTTTTCAGAACCACCTGTAAGTGGGGTGTGGGTGATAGTTGTTGCACTCACTGTAATTACTTGGCACCAGCTGCCATCAGTTGTATTTCGCAAGAGATCACCTGAGACGATCCCGTTGGTGACAAAATCACCAGAGGCATCGTAGAGACTGGTTCCAGTAACATCGGCACTATCTGCTGTACCGGTAACGGCGGTTGGGAAGGTAAAAGTAGACGTATCCCAAGAGCTGTAACGAACACGATGTTCTTTGTTGGCACTAGTATCAACAATACGAAGAACGCCAGAATCAGGTGTGTCTGAAGCGATTGCTTCTTGGATAACAAAATTACTTTCACCAGTATCGTTGCCAGTGGCATGACTTGTATAGACAGATTTGCTTACTAGTCCACCAGAAGTGCGGAAAACAGAGATGCGATCACCTGAAACGACGGAGGTAACTGAAATAGTAATTTGGGCGTATGGAGAGCGGGAAGTACCATTGCTATCAATGAATTGATATGACTGACCAGAAGCAAGACCTTCGACCCAAACACCTTGTGCTCCAAAGAAAGTACCACCAGCAAAGGTACCAAAAGGAGCGGATTTGACTGGAGTATAGCTTGTGTAGGCTTGGATGTATTCCTCACCATCTAGTGTAGTAATAACACCAGAAACAACGGTGTACATGCTAAAGGTAGAATTTTCTTGAGTTATAAATTTTAGATATTCATATACCTGACTCATAGTACGGCCAGTGTTATAAATACTGCCTGCATTGATGACAATGTCGTAAGGATAAGCTGTTTGTTGAGTAAACAACTTAGTCATGGTGTGGGCAGATTGAAGTGCTTGAGAGGCAACTGCAGTGGCGCCAGAAATAGCACCGGTAATTGTAAGTCCACTAATTGCTGTTATTGTGCAGTTTCCCAAAGTGAGAGTGCTACTAGCATCTTTTAGTAAAATGGCAGATCCTCCAGTAAAAGTGACTTTTTCGCCGGCAATAAATGTTCCGGTGGTGCCACCTGTAGTAGCGGTACCATTTACAAAGGCGACAGTGATATCGTCCCAACCAGAAACGACAGTGGTACTGGCTGATCCCGAAGTAATACTGCCAGATCCAGAGTCGGTAATTGTTTCTCCGCTAGCAAAGTCGATATAGTAAGCATCTCTTGCGGTACCAGTAGCAACAGTGCTAACTTGGAAAACATATTTACTAGTTGCACCATCGTCTTGAATACCTCGGAGAATTCTCTTGGCTCCACTAGTGCCACCAGTACAAACTAAACCGGTGGTAAGTTGAGTGCCTTCGGCAGAACTTGTGCCATAAGTGTCACCAACGGTGCCGTTTATTTGGCCAGTGGCGAGAGAAGATTGGCCTTTGAAAGCGTGATTATCAGATGGTGTACCTTTTAAGTTTGTAAGTTTTAATAAACCAGAGGTGCCCCAGTCAGTAATGCTGACAATTTGAGCGGACCAAAGAGATGTGGCAGCATTGTGTTTGATAACTTCGTTGGCAGTAAAAGGACCACCAACTTCCGTATCGTACAAAACATAATAGTCACCAGTTGTATAGTTTAGATCTGTTGCGGTAGAAAGAGGGACTGCGTTTCGTCCTCCTGAGGTAAGGTCGATAGCAAAGTGGTCGTAACTATTTCCACCTTGGCGAGCAAAAACGGTAATGCTAGCGCCATCAATTTCGGTGCCCATTTCTTTGACGCGAATAAGAACGTCAATGTGGCCACGGTCCCAGTTTGTAAGAGTGCTCCACTCGGAAATAGCAGAACCGTTTTGGAAAATATAGACCTGTGGGTATGGAGAAGTTTGAATAGTACCCAGGGTATAAACGTTGGCCCAAAGATTTTCTCCAGAGCTAGCTGCTGCGGTTTGGTCGATATCCATGGTACCACCAGTGGCGGTTATGTCTCCGGAAGTACTATTGAATGAGTTGGCTGCAGCACTTGTACTTGGTCTTATCCAAATAATATTTCTGGATGTATCGGCAAAAAGGAGAGTGCCTGCGTCCGAGTCTAAATCGTGTAGTACAGGAAGGCCTATGTCACTTGCAACTGGCTCGGCGGTGGCCGTAGAGTAGCTAACTTGAACAATACCTGTGTTTGTACCTTCTGCTCGGAGCCAGCCATCGGTTTTGATAGCACCTCCGGTTAGATACTTAATACTGACTTCGTCAATAAACCATTCGTTGATCATGGTGTAATCGGTAGGGGTTTGGGCTGACATTGGGACTTTGTCGTCCATTTGACCAAGTTCGTCGAAAGTGTCCTGAAGATAAGAGTAGAGAGCATTGACAGAATAAACTGTTTCACCAATACCATTGGTAGTGACACCAAAAGTAAAGCCTGTATTGCTGTCGCTTGCATTGGTACAACTACCCTTGTTTACATTGGTGATGGTGACAGTTGCTGTTCCGCTATTGGCTGCAGAAAAATCTTGGGCGCTGTTGGCGGCACTAATTGCAGTAACTGTTCTGGCTGCGACTTCTATGGCAGTAGTGTCGGCAGAAACATTGACGCGAATACCTGTTTTACTAGATATTGCTGGGTCGGTATCGGAGCCTGTGGTGTCGTACCAAACATAATACGCAGTTTCGTCTTTGGCACTATAGAGTAAAAAGTAATCGGCAGCGGTTAGACTAGCTTTGGTGCCACATAAAACAGTTTGAACTTCGGCAACACTTGCAGTTGATCCGGAAATTTCATCTTTCCAATTAGTGTGATAGATCTGTTTGGTGGTGTAATTTATGGACCAATCGTCTGCAATGGGCATTTTGGTTGTTTACTATTTAGTTTAATATTGGTTTGCTAATTAAATTTTGCACGAGAGCGTTTGGCTTCTTGAACTTTGGCTTTTAGTGATTCTTCTTCGGAGGAAATAGTTTTGGCTTTTAGTTTGTCGCGTAATGAATTGCCAATTTTTTTGGTGCTCGGAGCTGATATGGTTTCTGTGTCGGGGGTTGTGGGTAGTTCGTTGATGACAGTTATTTTTTGGCCTTTGGTTTCTGGATCTGGTTCTATGATTTTGGTTTCATGTTTTAAAACTTGTGGCTGCCCAAAAAGTGGTTTACCCTGGCGGAGCTGTTGAATTTCGTCTTCGTTTAGTTTGATTTGTTTTTTAATTGCTTCTTGTCTTATTGGATCAGTCTCTTCCTCGAGCATCTTTTGGTAGTCCAGATTCATCTGGGCACGCTTTGATATGGCATTGTCATAACTCATAGATTCATGATACTAGAAATTAGAAAAAAGTGTCAAGCAAACTTAGGTGTTTGGAAGAGTATTGTTCATCACTGAAACGGATGGTTTTAGATAAACAATGGTGTACTGGGAAGTTTTGTTTGGCTTAATTTCCCACACAGAATCGAGCAGTAATTTATTTTTGGTGTTTGCCAAAATACATTTGACTTGCCCTTCACCTAGTCCGCGCGAGATCCAAACAAAAAAACCGGCATAAATATTTTTTTGCCAGTTTTGGGTGGTATCGCTAAGTGAGTTTTCTTGTGCCGAAGTGGTGATGCCAGTTATTTGTGGTGGTAAGGGTTTTTGGTCAGAGTAGTTTTCGATGAGGTCTTGATAGTTGGGGTTTTTATCTATAAAAGTTTGGATTGGTATCCAGTCAGTTCTAGTTTTTTCTGGAGCACTCTTTGATGGGTAATTGACACTTACGTAACCTGGCCAGTTTGGATCCAAAAAAGCTCTATTACAATCTCGGAGGTTGTTGTTGATGTCAGTTATTTTCATTTGTAGGACCGAGCTCATCTATTTTGGCGGCAAAGGTGGATTTGGTTTTATGAAAAATGCCTTGTAGTAGGTAGATTGCTGCAGGGACAAGCAAAGAAAGTCCTGAAAGAGTAAGTGAGAGTGACCATTCTAATGGCAAAAGAGTTGTTCCTGTAACTATTTCTTGGAGTGAGTAGAGTTGCTCTAGTGCAGAAACGACAATTAAGAATATGGCTTTGCCAATGTATGCAGCTTGAAAAAAACTAGTAAGCAATAGGGGAATAAAGAGAATGGCAATGCTGCGAATTATTATAGTGGCGGCAGTAAAAGGGAATTGGGTAGCATATTTGAGGTTTAAATATTCGTAAGGGGTGGCAAGTTTTAGACCGAGTGGGTCTACAGTGGCCTCCAAGAGATAAGCAAGTAAGAGGCCGACCATGATGGTGATAAATAAATATTCTTTTTTCATATTTAGCTTACCCAAAAATACTATTAAAGTAGTCGTATGTCAAACTTGCTCTATTGGTCCAGTTGGTGGTGAAAGCTGTTGTACCCTTGGAATAACGGTATGCACCAGTAGAGTCTTCTTTCATTATGTACCAGTAGCCATTTTTTTTGAGGAAGCCGTAGTAGGCAGGGGAGCTAGTGTCGTCTATTTCTGTTATTTCGTAACCATCGGTGGGATGAGCTTCGGCAGGGTCAATCTGGACACCAGCGGAATTTTTGATAGCGACAGTTCCCGGACCAGGGACTGAGCCAAAGAAGGCAGCTTGGGCTTTTTTGGTGAACATGGCCATAAAAAGAAGGGAAAAACCCGCAGAACCAATTAATTTTAGAAAAAGGCGCTTGTCGTTGTCTGCTATGGATGATTCTGATGTGGAGACTATTTGGGTAGGGGTTATAACTTTGGAGATGGTCTTTGCAGAAGTTTTAGGTGTCTGTTTTTGGGTAACGGATTTTTTGTAGAGAAGTTGGGTGATGAAAAAAAAGATTAGAGGAATGTAAATAAAGCTACTTAAAAGATCATTGAAGTTTTTGGCAGAAATAATACCAGCGATAGTTAGCAATAAACAAATAAATAAACCGTAGTAAAGAATAATTTGTTTACTTTTCATTTTAGAGAATCAACAAACTAATTTTATAGAGAATAAGAGCGACACATAGAGCAAAAAGAACACTGGTTATAAGGAAGCTATTTTCAGATTGAGAAAAAAAGTCTTTAAAATTAAACTGGCCAAAAAAAAGCATTTCGTTTTGGTCGGTATTGAAATAGGCACTTAATAACTGGTTGAGCTTAATGGCTGCTTGGTATAAAAAATAAAGAGGTACTGGTAGAAAAAAAAGAAGGGTGTAGAAACTATTGGGATTATTTAGATTAAGTATGGCGGAGATGGTTATAACTAATGTGGTTAGTCCACCAGCAACAAATAAGTTGTGATCTAGTTTTTGCTTACTTTGAATCTTGGCCATTTTGTACTACTTTTTGGCAAAGCCACCATATTGATAAGCGAGGAGACAAAAAAGAAAAATAAGAAAAAGGCGATTGAAAAAGGACAGTGGATTAGTGTTGTTGCTTGATACTATTTCAACAACAAGCAAAATAAGAGAAAAAATAATTAGACTCCTGGTGACTTTTACGGAAAGATTGGGTGGGGTGACTTCGATTATTGCTTCGGTGGTGTCAGTTAGTCCGGGAATAGTATTGTTGGGGTCTAGTTCTTTGAGGGGATCGTCTGGGAGTTTTGTGCCCAAAAAAGTTTCTAGCGCCTTATGGGTAATGATAAAGGTGCCTCGGACGTGACCACGAGCAGCACGAATACGACCCTCGTTTAGATATTTATAGGTAGTGTTGGTGGACAACCCTAAAATTTTTGCTGCCTGTTTGACGTTATAGATGTGACTTGCCATGTTTTAATTCATTCTAGCAAAAACGGAGTAAGAAATTTTGTTTGGTTGTAAGTTCTTACTCTGTCGATAAACGCATGCTTGTTATCGTCTTGATATAAAATAAGCTATGGTGAATTTAGTAAAGAAGTCAAAGCAGGAGACGGGGGCGTATTGCGGTCCTGCTGTTGTGCAGATGTTGATTGGACAGTTAAAAGAGGAGGTGAGTCAGGAGCAAATTGTGGAAGCTTGTGAGGCAAAGGAAACGGTAATGAGCCTGGGAATTCCTCTCGTTGATTTGGCTAAAGGGGTAAAAAAAATTTTTCCCGGGCTTCAGGTATGGGAAAAGCAAGATTCACAGGTAAGTGATATGCAGATTTTAGTAGATAAAGGTTACCCCGTGGCCGTTGATTGGCAAGGGATATTTACTACCGATGAGTATGGTGACGAGATTTGGGTGACCAAAAATAGATTTCAGGAATGGCTAGATAAGTATAGAAAAATTCCTGTAGCAGCTGGGGATCAGGGACATTATTGTATTGTGGTAGAAATTGATTCTAAGAAGGAGTTTATTAAGTTTGTTGATCCCTATGGTCACTATGCTGGCAAAGAGAGATTTATTGCCGTTTGGGAGTTTGAGGAGAGGTGGTGGGATGATAGGGTTGGAGTTGACGAAGTTGGTAAAAAAGTGGTGATCGTGGAAAATAGAATGATGTTTTTGATTACACCTTCAGACGATACCTTTCCAGAAACAGTGGGGATGAAAAGGATATAAGGAGAGTGCCGAGGACAAGATTCGAACTTGTGTAGGCTTGCGCCGCGAGTTTTACAGACTCGTGTATTTGTCCACTCTACCACCTCGGCAATACTAAGTAATAAGTATCAAGGATTAAGGTAAAAGCAATGTGCGTTACTTAGTACTTATAGCTTATACCTTGTTACTTACTTCGGAGCCGTCATTGGGGGTCGAACCCAACACCTCGTTCTTACCAAGAACGCGCTCTGCCAGCTGAGCTATGACGGCATTGAACCTATACATTTTATATCAAGATAGGGGGTTTGACTACCCAAAGATCCTAGTTTAGTATTGATTTATGACGAAAAAAATTCACTTGGCCGCAAGCTTGTTACTGGTGGTTTTGGCTGTATTTTTGTCAGGTTGTGAGATTGGTAGTGGAAAAGGATCTAGTACAGAGGAAACAGTAGTCGAAAGACCTGGGGTAACACTAAAAGGGAAACTGGTTCAAGCAGCTGGTAAGTATTTTTTGCAAGCAAACGGTAAAGACACAGAAATTTATAGCCGAAAAGTTGATTTAATGCCTAAGGTGGGCACAGAAATTGAAGTGTTTGGAGAGTTTAGTGGCACCACTTTGTTTGTTGATGAGATAAAGTAGATCGTGGATGGTAGATCATAGATCGTAGAGATAATGATTTACAGTTTACGGATCACAGATATAGATCGTGGATGGTAGATCATAGAGATAATGGTTTACAGATTACGGATCACAGATGACTGATTACGGATTACGGATTACAGATTACAGATTACAGATCACAGATTAGATGCCTGGGGATTTGAAGAGAACCTCTTTGTTTTGACTGTTGATCTGGAATACGTATTTTTTGTTGGTAGGATCTAGGGTAATTTGCCAAATTGTTTTGTCACCCGACTTAATATATTGAGCGTTAGCGGTTAGTTTTTCACAGTCTGTAGCACTAGAACATTGCTTAATGGCAATGGCGTAAGCGCCAGCATAATCGATACCTAGTTTGTTACCGAGAACGAGGTCGTTGAGAGGCGGAATATTGTTATCTGGGTTGACGTAAATAGCGTTGTCGTTGATTTCGGACTCATTTTTGTTGTTTATAGAAACATAAAAATATTTTTTGGTGGTGAGGTCTTTTCTAAAATAGTATTTGGTTAAGTAGCTCGCGGTATCGTTGGCATTTTCTATTTTTATAAGAATTAGTTGAGCGTTAGGCTCATGATTTAGGGCGACTTTTAGGGCTTGGGGGGCAAGTGCCAAAGGAATGGGAGATTGATTGCTAAGTGACACACTGGGGGTAGCTGTTGGTGTTAGAGAAATACTAGGTGTTGTGGTTACTTCTGATGTAGGAGTAGGGGTGGGGATATCAATGATAGTAGGGGAAGGAGATGGGGTAATAATGGATTTTTGTTGGTCTAGGGTTTGGGTAATATCGGTAAGCTGTTTTTTGAGAGCGGACGACTGTGAGTACAAAAAGACAGTACCAGAAATACCGATTCCGGCAACAAGTAGTAAAAATAATGATAATAGTGCTGAGGTGGGAGATTTGGGTGCTGTGGTGGGAACTGTGGCGAGTTGAGGCTCATTTTTTATGGGCAGATCTGGCTCTACTATCTGTTCTTCTACTTGAGGTTTTGAGCTCTCTTCTATTTCGGGAAAGAAACTATCTGCTGGAGTGTCTACTGCTGGCGTAATTTCGGTTTTGGTTTTGGTTTCTGGTAATTCTGGCTCGGTAGGAGTTGGTATTGGTGTGGGCTCTGATTTTGGCTCTGAAAAAGGATCGGACTTTGGCAGATTTGAGAGATCGGGGAGTTCGTCTGGAGTTGGTTCAAAAGTGGGTGGAGAGTATGTATTTTGTGAAGGAAGACTGGCAGTTTTTGTGCTGTCGCTAGCTGGATCAACTTTTGGGGTGGGAGGAGTGGAATTGTTGGGAGTAGGGGTTAGAGATGGTGGTTTGGGGAAGTTGCCAAGATCGTCGTTCATTGTGTAATTAGTATGGCAAAATTTTGCTGATGTGTCAACCTGCCTGTTGGAGGTTGGGTGGTGTAAATTTTTAGGAATGAATAAGATAGTTTTTGGAAGACTTTTTAACAACCAAATCTAGACCAGATTTTTGAACAAGATTTTTTAGATATGGCGTAGTATGAGCAAAGTGGTAACGTGCAGTTTTTTGAAATGGAATATTGAGGGATTTTGGGTTTAAGGTTTTTAGTTTTAGTTTTAGGCTTTGAAAGCTAAGATGGTGTTTGAGTAATTTGGGTTGCCAAAGATTCCAAGCAGTAATTAAGATTTTGCCGTTTGGCTTGAGATGTTTTTTGATTTGTTGAAGAAGAAAAAGGTGATCATGAAAAGTTGGTAAATGGTGAATTACGGCAATACAAAAGATATAGTCATACTGTGGTAGATTTTTCCAAGTTTCTTTCTCTGTAATGTCACCCTCTACAAATTTATTTTCTCTGTGAAGTATTTGGGCATTTTTGAGAAGCTCTTCAGAGCTGTCGATACCGAGGTAGTTTATATTTTGAGGTAAACCAAGTAATAGTCGACCATTGCCACAGCCTAAGTCTAAAACTGATGATTTTTCGGGAACTTCGTCTAGAAAGGGTTTTAAGTCAGGCCAAATATAGTTTCGGCTAGCTGAGAAGTTGGTACTTATTTGATTGTAGGTGTCTTTGGTTTTTGGGTGTTTATCCACAAGGATAATTATAGTAGACTTTGCTGTTTGATTTATCTACTAGTAGAAAATTAATTCTTAAAAAGAATAAATAAAAAACCACCCTAAATGTTTTGGGTGGTTGCTTTGTTACTTGAGAAAGCGCTTACCCCCGCTGAAGCCTTTAGGCTTATGGTGAAGGTAAACGGAATGGCCAAAAAGTAAAGAACTATCAGCCATTCACTTACAAAAATTATAGTAGTAACCTCTAGGGTAAGAATGATTACTCCTGCCCAAAAGGTCTTTTTTTCTTTGTTTAGTAGATATGGTTGGATTCCAACCATAAAGACATAAACAACGAGGATTACAATTTCAAACCCTGACATTTATGCCTCCAATTTTTTAAGATGGGTGATTTTAACACTTATAGGTCTATTTGTCAAGTATAACGCTCCTCTTGACAATCCTATAATATGTGGTATAATATGGTTAGTTTTCGGTTCGATGTGTAGCGGTCCGCTGCTTTATTTGGGAAGACTTTGGATAGGTCCATTTTGGAATGTCCACATATTCAACTCAAAATAAATTTGGATAGCTCTTAGTCGAGACGAAAAAATGAGCCACAATTGCATGTGGCTCTTCTTTTTTGGTAAAATGTGCCTAGATTTAAAAATATAATAATTGTGGAGGCTGGAGGACACAGGTATGGGATGTGGCTGGTTTTAAGCACGGTGAGCATTTGGGAGTAAATTTTGAGTTTGACACAGAAACTCGTCTATTGAGGCTAAACTTTGTTATTTTGAGCCTAAATCGTTCCGAGGACGAAGTCACCAGGGCTATAACTAAGGCTTTTGATTTGCTGATTTATTCCGATCACATTGATTTGGTGTTGGGTAAATCTGAAAAACTTATAGATTGGGTTGTAGGATGTCTGGAAGCTGCAGAAGAGATACTGAATCGCCAGGTAGCTATGGTTTTGCCTCATTAGATTTTGTCCCGCCAACTGGCGGGATATTTTGTATCTTAGATGGTAAGAGCTTGCTCGATAGGTATAAGAGCTTACTCGTCATCCTTTCCATAATAACTATTATGGAAATGTCTTCCTGACTCTGAGTACAGAGCCTCTTATATCTACGCCGATAAACGCTGCGCTTGTTATCGACTTGATATAAAATAAATGGATATAAAAATGAAATTAGAAGATTTAATCAAGCGAGATGAGGAAAAAATGACTCCGGAAAATGCGGAGGATTTTCGGCATGTATGGGCAAAGGAGTTGAAGGATACACCCAAAAACTCAGATATTTGGAAACACTTAACTGATCCAGACTTGATTGCAGTGTTTAAAACTAGATCTATTAGGACTGAGTCTGGTGTTGCACCCATGGCTGTAATGATGAAGTCGTATTATTGCCCAGGTAATTGCGTCTATTGCCCCTTAGAAGAAGGCATGCCAAAGTCTTATTTGTCGGATGAGCCAGCCGCACAACGAGCCAAACAACTAAATTTTGATCCGCGTTTGCAAGTAGAAATGAGAATAAAACAGCTAGAACAAAATGGACACATTACAGACAAAATAGACCTAATTGTTATTGGTGGTACTTTTGGTGCTTACCCCGATGATTATAAGTTGGAGTTTTTTAAGGGAATCTATGATGGGGTAAATGGAGTAGTAGCTGAAAGTTTGGCTGAGGCAATAAAAATAAATGAAACTGCCAAGAGGCGGGTGGTGGGAATTTCGGTAGAAACAAGACCAGATTGGGTCACAGAAGATGAGATAAGGTTGTGGCGCAAAGTGGGAGTCACCAAAGTACAGCTTGGGGTTCAGGCTTTTGATGAAAATATTTTAAAAAAAATAGAGAGAGGTCACACCTTGGAAACAGTGGCAGAGGCGACAAGAATGTGCCGCAATGCGGGCTTAAAAATTTGTTACCACTTTATGCCCAATTTACCTGGCAGTAGTCCAGAAAAGGATAAAGAAATGGCCGCGGAAATGTTTACAAATCCCGCCTTTCAACCAGACTATCTAAAAGTTTATCCGGCTATGGTAATTCCTACTACAGAATTACATAAAATGTGGTTGAGGGGAGAGTATGTAAGTTATGGCGAAGATGAACTAAAAAATGTTTTAAAAGAAGTTAAAAAATTAACTCCTAAGTGGTGTCGAATTGATAGATTGGTGAGAGATATAAGCAAAAAATGGGTTAGTAGTGGTTCACTTACGACTAATATGAGGCAGTTACTACAAGAAGAACTGAAAAAGGAAGGAATTAAGTGCCAATGTATTCGTTGCCGAGAGGTTCGGGGTGGGGTCTATGATGCCAAAGTAAGTTTGCTAGTTAATGAGAGAGAAACCTTAGGAGGAAAAGAATTATTTTTATCTTTTGAATCGGAAGATAGTCTGTTTTCTATGCTTAGACTTCGGTTGCCAGATGGGAGTGAAAAAATGCTTTTTGACGAGTTAGTCGGCGCTGCTATTGTTCGAGAAGTGCATACTTATGGACAAGTAA
>CAYSAM010000014.1:0-6582 GCA_964429015.1 uncultured Pseudomonadales bacterium
GAGAAATGGGAGATAGTTGTGGTGAAGACGTCTGTGAGGTCGCCTTCCATAACTTCTTTAAGATTATGCCAGGATTCGTTTAGTCTGTGATCTGTAAAGCGGTTTTGGGGGAAGTTGTAAGTTTTGATTTTTTCGGAGCGAGAGCCGGTGCCTACAGCTTCGGAGCGTTGACTAGAGAGTGCCGCTAGTCTTTTGTCTTCCTCTGCTTGCCAGAGACGAGATCGGAGTAGGTTTAAAGCTATTTCCTTATTTCTAGCCTGGTAACGTTCTTCGCGAACAAAGACGGTGACGCCTGTGGGAACGTGAGTAAGGCGAACTGCGGTGTTTACTTTGTTGACGTTTTGACCTCCAGGTCCACCAGCACGCGTAAATTGCCAAGAAAGATCTTGTTCTTTGACTTCGTACTGACTAGACTTTATTTCTGGCAGTACAGCCACTGTAGCAGTGCTAGTATGGATACGGCCTTGGGCTTCGGTTTCTGGTACTCTTTGGACTCGGTGCACACCAGACTCATATTGGAAGGTCTGATAGGCCCCGTATTGCCAAAGATCGCGGTTTGGGCGGCTGACCTTTATGACGTCATCATCGAGATATTCCAACTGAAATCCGTGAGTTTGGGCAAACCTGGTGTACATGCGTAAGAGATCTTCAGCAAAGATTTTGGATTCATCTCCACCTGCGGCACCACGGACTTCAATTATGGCGGGGGAGCTGTTGAAGTTTTCGCTTGTTTCACTTTCTGATTCGTGAGTATTGGTTTGGGAAAGCTGAGAGATGGCTTGCTTTAGACGTTCTACTTCGGCTTTGGCTAAGGTGCCTAGATCAGGATCGTTTATGAGACCCTCGTTTTCGGCTATTTCTTGCTCAAGTCTAAGTATTTCTGCTTGAATATACGGGTTATTGTCCATAATGATATTAGATCACAGTTTACAGTTCACTGTTAACAGATGTGGGTCGGTAGATCGTGGATTTGTGGTTAGATGGATCTAAACAGCAGCGGTTTCTGTAGCAGCTTCTTTGGCAGCTTTGGCGTCGGCTGCTTTTTTGGCTTCGAGCATTTCTTTGAGGGTTTTGGGAGCTGTGTCGGCTTGATCACTGGCTTTTTTGCTCTTTTTTACGTAGCCGGCAGCTGCGGAGCGTTTGGCCATAAATTTATCAACTCTACCCATAGCGTCAATGAATTTTTGAGTACCGGTAAAGAAAGGATGGCATTTGTCGCATACGTCGATGTGTAAGGTTTTGCGTGAACCACCTACAGTAAAAGTGTTACCACAGGCACATGTAACGACCATGTCTTCGTATTGAGGATGAATATTCTGTTTCATAAGCTCCGTTATTGTATCACGCGAGCCTAAAAATGGCAAAAAATAACGCCCTACTTGGGGGCGTTATTGTGCTTTGTATTTGCCTGATCGAGGATTGCCCAAATCGGTAATCCAATAACTATTGTTGGAATCAGCAAAATTCCAACAATTTTTATTAAAAGATCTGTCATGTTTTCTCCTTATGTGAATTTTGCGTTAGAGGGATTTTAGCACAGAGAAAGGGAGATATCAATGTTATGGGGTGGTGTACGGATTGTTCTGGATTCCGGGCTGCAACCCGGAATGACAAATGGCTATTTTTTCTCTGAGAGGTAGACGCCTAAGACGATAATGAGTATGGAGATGGTGGCTAGTGGAGTAAAAGGCTCTTTGAGCCAGAGATAGGCGAGGGGAATGGTAAAAACAGGCTTGAGATAGCTAAAAATTGCTGCCTCTGAAGCCTCGATATATTTTTGTCCCGCTTGGTATGCCCAAAAAGCAATAATAGAGCCAGCAATTGCCATGTAAGTAATACCGGGTATTGCTTGCGAGTTAAGAACAAATCCCTGATGGCTATTGAGAACTAAAAACAAAAAGAAGGGGATACTAACTAAGAACGAATAAAAAGAAAGAAAAATGGGATCGATATGATCTTTTTTACTTAAGATTAAAAAAGCTGCCCAAACTAAGTTGCTTAAAACGATAAGCAGGTTACCTTTCATGGACAAGGTGCTGGTGGTATGGTTTAAAAGTGGATAGACAGTTAAAAGTATGGTTCCTGCAATGGCGAGAAGTACACCAAGCCATTCTTTAGGCTTTGCTTTTTCCTTAAGATATACAAGGCCACCCAGAAAAACAAAAATAGGAGCTGAACTTTCGATTATGGAACTTTCTATGGAGGTGCTAGCGGCAAGTCCGTAAAAGAGTGGTAATAGGGTGAGCGGGGTTCCGAGTAAAGCTAACAAAAGATGGTGCTTGTGATTTATAGGGTGGGTGTTTTTTGTTTTGTAAATTAAAAAAATGGGAAAAAAGATGAGGGTGGCAAGTAGATAGCGATAAAATAAAAACAGATTGGGAGAGATAAATTGGAGTGAGTACTTGATGATGGGAGGAGAAAAACCCCACAAAACTGAGTTTATAAGAAGAAGGATATAGGCGGTAAGGCGGTGCTTGGATGTTTTGGCAGACACATGTTTAGTTTACAGATTACAGTTCAACAGATCAACAGTAAAATATAAATTCTAGAATTTGGTGTTTATGGGATGGATTGCCACGGCCGACCTAAGGTCGCGCCTCGCAATGACGGTTAGATTTTATTTGCTTTGGAGAGGGAAAACTTACCAAGATACTTTTTGGTGATGGCAAAGATGGTGTCACCAATTTTGTAATCTTCGAGTTTGACATTATTTTTTTTGGAGAGAGTAAAGTCTATGTCTTCGTTATTTATAGTGAGTTTAAAGGTTTTCTTTTTGAGATCTAAAGTCTTAAAGGTGGCAACTACAGTTTGGGTTTCTACGAGGTTAGTGTCATCGGTATTGGCAAGAACCAAGATCAGTTTGGCTTCCAAGACTTCCTCTTTAGTTTTTTGTCCATAAATAATTAGTTTGTCCCCAAGAGCAATGGAGCTTGATTTTATCTCGGAACCATTTTTGGTGATACTAGTTTTTTCTGTAAGGACAATTTGCAATAAATCTTTCTCTGTTTCTAGGGTGATATTTTTGGTGCCAACAGATTTGGCCTTGCCTGTAAACCCGAGTATGGATTTTGAAAGGATGTTCTTTTTTAGCTCTGTTTCGGTGGTGTCTAGGTTTTCCTTTACCAAGGTTTTGATTTTGTTTTCTATATCAACGCTAGGAGTAGCAGAAGGAGTGCTGGTGAGGGCAAATGCGTTCTTTGAAAGGAGCGAAAATTCCAAAATGCAAAAACTCAAAATGATGATTAATTTTTTGATCATTCTATTGGCTTTGTGCTGTAATAAATTTTGAGACTTTCATTTTGGATGGTTTTGTCGGAGTTTAGTTTGGTTACCTGGATATTGTTCTCACCAGGGATAAGGGTGATAACTTGGCTGTAGTTACCAGAACTATCGGTCGTTATCAAATTTTCTCCATCTTCCCATACAAGAGAGATTTGCGAACTTGGTGTAGTTTTTCCGGTAATGGTTGTTTCTTTTTCAAATAAAACTTGATTGTCGGTATGTGAGCTTATTAGGGATTGAGTTGTTTTTGGTGTGGTAGGAGTATTGGCAGAAGTGGTGGAATCTGGAATAGTAGTTGTGGGAGTTGGGGTAACTTTGGGGAGGTTTTCGGTGGTTTTGTTAGCTAAATTTATACCATACAAAATGATGGCACCGAGGATTATTCCAATTATGATGGCGATTGAAACTTCTTTTCTCATGGGATTGCCGAAAGAATAACAGTTATTAGAAATATTTGCAACTTTGGAGGGTTGAACTATTATGTTATTATTGTTTCATGGAAATTACATACCTTGGTCATTCGTGTTTTAAATTAAAAAACAAAGCTGGTTTGGTACTTTTTATTGACCCCTTTAAATCTGATATGGTCGGAAAGCCAATAGCAAAAGATTTGGCGGATGTACTGCTAATATCTCATGATCATGAAGATCATAATGCCAAAGAAATAATTACCGGGGCGATAAACAGAGAAAAAACATTTGTAATTGATAAAGAGGGGGAGTACGAGATTGCAGGTGTTTTGGTAATGGCAATGAAAACTTATCACGATAAAACTAATGGTGATGAGAGGGGTAAAAATTTGGTTTTTTCGGTAATTATGGATGGAATAAATTTGGTACACCTTGGTGATCTTGGTCACAAATTGAGTGCCGGTCAAATAGAAAAGCTTGGTTCTGTAGACGTTCTAATGAGTCCGGTAGGTGGAGAGTTTAGTTTGGATGCAGAGATGGCACTAGATATTGTCAAAGAAATTTCCCCGAGTTATGTTATTCCTATGCATTATGCCGTGGATGGCGTGAAAGAACCCCTAACTAAGTTGGCTGGATTAGAGAAATTCTTGGAAAAAAATAAGTTTCCGGTATCACCTGAGTCTGTCCACAAAGCAAAATTGGACTTGGGAAGTTTGCCCGATGATACACAAGTATTGCTAATGAATGGCTAACTTTCGCGTTCCTCCTCATGCTGATGATGCCGAAAGGTCTATTTTGGGGGCAATTCTTATAGATAAGAATGCCATTGTGGATATTTCGGTAAGTTTGCGATCTGAGATGTTTTATAGCGAAAATAACGGCAAAATTTACGAAGCGATGATGGCTCTTTATGAGAACAGAGATCCAATTGATGTTTTGACTGTTTCGGACTGGTTGAAAAAGGAAAAGTTATTAGATAGGGTTGGAGGGAAAAATTATTTGTCGGAACTTTCTAATGAAGTGCCTGTGGCATCTCACGTTCCTAAGTATGCACAGATTGTAAGAGATTGTTATATAAAACGCCAATTGATTTCGGCAGGAGCGGAGATGGGGGAACTGGGATTTGATGAAAGTAAACCTCTGATTGAGATTTTGGATAAAGCAGAACAATCTATATACGCACTTTCACAAACTCATATTAAAAAATCTTTTGTGGCAATAAAAGACGCTTTGGCAGAAAGTTTTGACCGTTTGGATTCTTTACACAATTCGCCAGATGGTTTGCGCGGTGTACCCACTGGGTTTTCGGATTTGGATAATTTGTTGGCAGGAATGCAAGACTCTAACTTAATCATTTTGGCAGCTCGCCCTGGTATAGGTAAAACAACTTTTGCTACCAATATTGCCCAGTTTGTGGCGGTAGAGAAAAAAATGCCAGTGGGTTACTACGCATTAGAAATGAGTACATTGGAAATGGTGGATCGTATGCTTGTTGGGCAGGCAAATATTGATGCTTGGAAATTGAAAACTGGTAATTTAAAGGATGATGATTTTGCCAAACTTTCGGAAGCCATGGGAGTTATGGCAGACTCACCACTATATATCGACGATACACCAGGTCAATCTATTTTGGAAATTAGGACAAAGGCACGCAAATTGCACTCGCAGGTGGGATTAAAATTAATTGTAGTGGACTATTTGCAGCTTGTTGTAGGGGACAAGAGTTATGAAAGTAGAGTTCAGGAAGTTGGTGCTATTTCTCAGGGTTTAAAAAATCTTGCCCGCGAACTTAGAATTCCGGTACTTGCTCTTTCGCAGTTAAATCGTGGAATTGAAAATAGAACCGAAAAATCTCCTCAACTTTCGGACTTGCGTGAATCAGGAAGTATAGAACAAGATGCTGACGTAGTTATGTTTTTGTATAGGAATGACGACGCGATATTGGAAGATGTGAAGCTTGGGATTGCTAAGCATCGTAACGGTGGTCTTGGTGTTATTGATCTTAAGTTTAAGGGTGATAGAGTTAAGTTTTATGGGGTGGATAGGGGAAGGGGACAGTCTTAGATCATAGATCATAGATCGTAGATTGTAGATGGTTGGTGGTGGGGGAGTGTTTGTGGTTAAATTGAGTATATGTTTACAATAAATTCTTTACCGTACGCTTATGACGCCTTGGAGCCAGTGATAGATAAGGAGACAATGGAGATTCATCACGATAAACATCATCAAACTTATTGTGATAATTTAAATAAACTAGTAGGGGAGAAGGGCGAGCTGCAGGGTCAGACCTTGCAGGAGTTGTTGATGGTTCAGGATGGTCCGATAAAAAATAATGCTGGTGGAGTTTGGAATCATAATTTTTTCTGGGAAGTAATGACAACTCCAAATAGTTCTCAGATGGGGGATGGTTTAAAAACAATGCTGGAAAATAATTTTGGAAGTGTGGAGGAGTTTATGAGTCTTTTTGAAAAAGCAGCTTTGGGAAGATTTGGCAGTGGATGGGTGTGGTTAGTTAAAAATGCAGATGGGAGTTTGGAAATTGTTTCTACAGCAAATCAGGATAACCCGTTAGTTAATGGTCAAAATCCAATATTAGCCTTGGATGTTTGGGAACATGCTTATTATCTTAAATATAAAAATAAAAGAGTTGATTATGTAAAGGCTTGGTGGCAAGTGGTTAATTGGGCAAAAGTTGGAGAATTGCTAGAGATATAAGAGCTTGCTCGTCGCCTTTTCGATAATGGTTATTATCGAAATATTGCTTCTGCGCTTCCTCTTATATTAGGCTCATAACTTCGTTATGATGCTCAAATATAAAAACAAAAGAGTTGATTATGTAAAGGCTTGGTGGCAAGTGGTTAATTGGACCAAGGTTGAAGAGATTTTGGAA
>CAYSAM010000014.1:6682-19888 GCA_964429015.1 uncultured Pseudomonadales bacterium
TGTAAAGGCTTGGTGGCAAGTGGTTAATTGGACCAAGGTTGAAGAGATTTTGGAATATAGATTGTAGATTACAGATCACGGTTTATGGATTACAGATAATGGATTGTAGGAGTGATTGATTGGTTTTTGCCATAAAAAAACTGCAAGGATGATCCTTGCAGGTTTGGTGTATTTTTATTCTGGTGAGTCAATGTGAACAAAAATTGTGTCATGGTCACTTGAAACACTGAATTTCAGACCGCGTGTAGGTCCGATAATCAATAGGTGGATTTCGTGACCTTTAAAGTTACTACCAATGACCTGAACTTGAGTTTTCTTGTATTCGTCGTCGTCTTTCTTTCGTCGGTGAATCTCGCTGTTTGCGGAGTCATCTGACATCATCAGTAATACGACTGGCGGCATTTTGATGTCCAGTATTTCCATGACGGCTATAATTGCCTTTTCGGTGGTAACTGAATCATTTCCCCTTGCGGTTTTTACTGTCATTTGTTTCTCCTTTCTCACGGTGGTTGCCGTGAGATATAATTGAGACTTGAGCCGAGATGGCGGAATGGTATACGCTCAAGTCTCAAAAACTTGTGGGAGCAATCCCGTGTGGGTTCGATCCCCACTCTCGGCACCCATTGTTTTTACTATCTGTGTTTTAGAGCAACGACAATGTTTCCAATAAGAAGATAAAGCACTGTTACTACCGTAAAAACGGTAAGAATGGTGATCATGGTTTCATTTGGCTTATTTATTTCTGGCCCAGTTCCAGCAACTTGGACCGCTACCGCAAACAGAAATGATACTGTTAGTACGAATTGCATCTTTTCTCCTTTTAGGCTAGTTAGGTTAGTTGTGTCAAATAACAGATTTGTCCTATATTATAACATTTGCTCGCTGTAAATACAAGCGGGTTGGGGTAGGGGGTTGTGCGCAGCCTAGGTTCGGGGGACATAAGAGCTTGCTCGTCGCCTTTTCGATAATGGTTATTATCGAAATATTGCTTCTGCGCTTGCCTCTTATATTTGCTTATAGCACGCGTTGCTTTGCTATAATGCTTAAATATGATCGATGTAAATAAACTAAAGGTAGGCGTAACTTTTACCGAAGACCAAACACCATATAGGGTAACTAAGTACGACTTTACCAAGATGGGTAGAGGACATGCAACCATAAAAGTCAAGGCTAAAAACCTCTTTACTGGGGCGATAGAAACAAAAGGCTATATATCTGGGAACATGGTTGAGGATATTACCCTGGAAAAGAAGCACTTGCAGTATTTGTACAAAGACGACGACAGAGCCTATTTTATGGACCCTGTTAGCTTTGAGCAGGTTGAGATTCCATTGAAAATTTTGGGAGATGACCTTTTGTACTTGGTAGAAGGTGAGAAGGCTTGGGTAATGTTTTGGGGTGAAAAAATCTTGGGTGTAGAAATACCAGCCTCAGTTGTAGTGGAAATAGCCGAAACTGAACCTGGTGCCAGAGGAAATACCGTTAGTAACGTTTTGAAGCCAGCCAAAACCGCTTCTGGGCTTACAGTTATGGTTCCACTATTTATTTCTGTTGGTGACACTATAAAGGTAAATACTGAGTCTGGGGAGTATACGGGAAGAGCAAATTAGATCGTAGATGGTAGATCGTAGAGAGATAATAGTTCACAGATTACGGTTTACAGTTTATAGATCGCAGATCACGGATGACAGATCAGGGTTTACAGATTACAGTTAGTGGATCGTGGTTTACTTGAAGTAGAGAATGGTGAGGAGGACGATAATTTGGGGGAGGAGTCCCCAGAATTTATTGGGAATAGAAACATGAAACCACTTGTGAAAGCGGTGGTGATATTCCAGAATCGGGAGATTTTTTTTGAGAAAGAGTCTTGGAAACTCAATAAAATCTGGTAGTAATCCTGCAAACCAACCAATCCAGATGTTGAGATTAAAATCTTTGTGATACTGAAAAAGAAAATAGGTAATGACAATAGAAAGCGGTAAGTCAAAAATTAGTTCTTGTAAAAAAGAGTGGGTTTTTTTTTTGGAACCATTGGTCAAACCTTGGCCAACGTCCCAGTGGGGGACTCGGTCTTGGAGATAGTGGGCGGCAAGTGCCAAAGGAATGCTGATAGCTGGATTGGGTATTTTGGAAGCAATAAAGGCTCCTGTAGGTCCGTGAGCGATAGATAGCATGTGTTTTTTAGTATACACTAGAGAGTTATGGGAGAAGTTTTTAGAATATCGGGAATATCTATTTACACCTTGGGTTTGGTGGTGGTAGTGTCTTATTTGTTTGGTGCGTTTGTTTATTACAAAAAAGCAATTGAGGCACACATTGAGGAAGTAATAGTGCTGGACACTATTGTAATTTGTGCATTTTGGGCAATTATGCTCGGGAGAGTAAGCTTTGTGTTTTTGAATTTTTCTCAGTTTTTTAAGCACTTGTCACGAATTTTTTTGTTAGTTGATTATCCTGGTGTAGAAAGATGGGGTGTGTTTCTAGGAATTTTTTTGGGTCTATATCTAGTTTTGAGAAAGAAAAAAATGAAGTTGATTGATTTTTTGGATTTGATTACTTTGGGATTTTTTGTTAGTTCGTCTTTCTTTTGGATTGGTTTAAATTTTATAAATTTTTATTGGCAAAATTTAGTGCTTGGTTTTTATTATTTTTTGATTTTTGGGTTTTTGTGGAAACTAGAGAGAACATATCGGCTTATTTCTTGGTACAGAGCGGGAAAGGCTTTTGCTAAATCGGGATTTGTTTTGGGATTTGGTTTGGCGGCACTTGGTGTAGGTTTTGGTTTGGAAAAATTACTTTTTGTTTCGATGTTTTGGCAGAACATGTTAGTATCGATTGGGTTTTTGTTTTCGGGGCTTGCCTTGGTGTATATTAGGTCTGGTAGGATATTAGTAGACGATATTAAAGTAATAAATATATGGAAGAAAAAAATAAAAAAATAAGTTTTCCGGCTGTAGTTTTAGCCCCACTGGTGAGATTTTTGCGCCTTGAAGAAAAGAAACTTAAGAACTCTAAAAAAGAACTAAAAAAAGCTGACCCTTTTATTACCGGAAATAGAGATGCTGATAATTCTGTAGACTCTGATGTGGCTGAGAACGTAGAACATGATAGAAGTTCTGCAATGAGGCGCCAAGTGACAAGATCAATAATCGCAATTAAAAAGACTCTGACAAGAATAAAATTGGGTAAGTATGGTATTTGTGCTGGATGTGGAAAAATGATAGACACAGACCGTTTGGCTATTAAACCCACAGCAGAGTACTGCATAGACTGTGAAACCAAAAAAGAAAAAGGGATACTTTAGTTTTGGTTTGGCATCTTTGGTGCTGGTCATCGTTGATTGGTATTGTCAGTATTATTTCCGTATTTTAGACAAGGGGGTTTCTAATACGGGAATATCTTTTGGTTTGGGTAGTTCGTGGGGTAATGCTTGGCCGGTTGTTATTTTGTTTGCCTTACTTATACTTGTAGCTTATTTTCTGTTAAAGAGGGGTGGTAAGTTGAGTGTTTTTTATTTGGTCTTATTCATTGGCGGGCTTGGTAACTTAATACCTAGAATACTTTACGGAAGCGTCTGGGACTATATAAATGTTCCTGCTGTCGGTTTGTGGATAAACTTATCAGATATTCTTATCTCTACTACCTTGGTGTCATATATACTTACTGCTGATGAATCTTGAGATAATTTATGAAGATGAAAAAATTTTGGTGGTTAATAAGCCATATGGTGTAGTGGTTAATAGGGCCGAGTCGATAAAGGGGGAAACTGTACAGGATTGGATTGAGGGAAGATCACAGTTCACAGATAACAGTTCACAGATTACAGATAAATTGTTTTTGGGTAGGAGTGGGGTTTGCCATAGATTGGACAAAGAAACTAGTGGGTGTTTGCTAATTGCCAAAAACCCCGAGTCTTTGCGTTATTACTTGGCTTTGTTTAAAGATAGAAAAATAGAAAAAAAATATATTACTTTGGTACATGGTAGGGTAGAGCCGAAAGAGGGGGAGGTGGTTTTGCCACTCAAGCGAAGTATTTTGGAGAGAGAGAAGTGGCGTGTCCGCTATGATGGAAAAAAAGCCATAACTTTATGGAAGGTTAAAAAATATTTTAAATATGTATCGGAAAACCAAAACTGGAAAAATGAATTAACACTTCTTGATATTGGTTTAAAAACGGGGCGTACTCACCAAATAAGAGTCCATATGTCATTTTTGGGATGGCCTATTTTTTCCGACGAAAAATATTTAAATTATAAACAATCAGTGTTAGATAGAAAGTTGTTAAATAGGCATTTTTTACATTCTTACTATTTAAGTTTTGTAGATGAAAAGGGAGAGGTAAAAATCATTGAATCGGATTTGCCAACAGATTGTCACAGCTTGCTATCTATGTTGGAAGAGGTGGTTTAATTTTGTTAGAATGATTTGTTAATGGAAGAAAATTTTAGGCAAAGAATAATAAATTATTTGGGTTATGGTTTTGTGGTTGTATTTTTGTTGATGTTGGTTTTGGTATTTGCCAAAAAAGGAATTTACTCTCCACAGATGGGGGTTAATTTTATTGTGGTGGGTGATAACTCTACGTCTCTAGTGTTAATGCGCCCGCAAGAAGGGGTGTTAACTTGGGTAAAACTGCCAGGTAATTTGTCGATTAAAATTGTAGGATCTGAGGCTGTTTATCCTCTTTCTTCTTTATGGAAATTTGGTCTTTTGGAGAAAAACCCCTACGTTATAGTTGGTGAGTCTTTGTCTGGATCCATTGGGGTCTTGCTTCCTAAGGTAATTAAAATTGAAGGTGAAAACACTCCAGAAAATTTACTCGGACAGTTATATCGATTGAATTTAGCAACTAACTTTAGTGTTCGTGATCGAATATTGTTACGCAAAGACTTGATGGGAAGTGTAAATTCTAAGAAAATTATAGAAATTGATATTCCAAAGGCGGCAACTTCTAAGGTTCAGGATCCAGACGGAAAGGAGTTTTTGGAGATAAACTCAGTGGTTAACTTGTGGACAAAAAATAAATTTGTATTTGATGTTTTGCTAGGTGAGGGGAAAAATATAAAAATTACTAATCTGACAAGTGTAAAGGGAGCTGGATTGCTTTTGTCTAGGCAACTAGAATCTTCTGGCATGCGGGTGGTAGAACTTAGCTCTAAAGAACAATTTAGACCCCATGGAAAGGGTTGTGTGTATAAATTAAATAAGGAAGCGATATTTTCGAACTACCTTTTGGAAAAGTATGTTGGCTGTAAGAGGATGGTAGGGGAGACCGATGTTAAAGATTCTTCTGTAGGTGAGATTTGGTTACTCTAGACTAATTTTCGTCGTTTAAGAGTGGATCAAATATTTCCAGAGGAGGTGTTTCACTTGAGTCTCCAGCAGATAGAGAAGGTAGATGGTCCATATCCTCCAGGGGGAAGGATGGTGCACCTTTCAGTTTTTTGCTTGCATGAGTTTCTTGTATAAAAATGTGAGGGGTTTTGGGGTTAACGGACTTCATTATCGTTTTATATTTGTAGCCGGCATTTAAGAGTTCAATAAGTCTGTGGGCAATATTGTCTGGAAGATAGCCAATAAACTTTTTGGAAGATGAGATAACTTTTATTTTATAGCGGTTGGCAGAAAGCTCTACGGTTTCACCTATGGTAAGGCTAGAAAAAACAATTGGTTCGCCTTGATTAACTAAAGGGATCACTTTTGAGATTCCTGGCTCCTCTATAAAACTGACGGTGTTTTGGAGAAAAGGGCTAATTGGAGTGGAAGATTTGTTGACTTTAAGACGCGCTAAATTATTTTTGGCTATTTGGTTTTTGGGGTCTAGTTCTAGTGCCTTTTGAAAAGTTTTTATGGCCTGACTGTTTTTTTGATTCATGGATAGAGCGATACCAAGCCTGTTTATGGCAGCTATGTCGTCTGGAGTAGTTTCGATGATGTTTTGGTTTATTTCTATGGCAAGTTCCCAATTATTGGCTACGGCGGCTTTTATAGCTTCTTGGTTTAGGTCCTTTATTAGTTCGTTTTGCATGCTGGAAGTGAATATATATTTTTACAGCAGAGATGTCAATCTTTTTGGTATACTAACCTGGTATGTCCGGGCATTCTAAATGGTCAACTATTAAACATCAAAAAGCAATTGAGGATAGTAAACGTAGTGCTGTCTTTACAAAAATTGCCAAAAAGATTCGCATAGCCGTACAAAAGGGTTCTTCTGGTGACATTGACGGTAATCCATTTTTGCGAGCGTGTATCGATGAAGCCAGAAGTGTAAACATGCCTATGGATAATATTAAAAGAGCTATAGATAAAGCTTTGGGAAATGCTGATGGAGACCATGCTGAAGAGATAGTTTATGAGGCGTATGGCCCGACTGGCGTCGGAATTATGATTACAGCGATTACTGATAACAGAAACAGGACTGGAGGGGAAATAAAGAATGTACTGGAAAAACACGGTTCTAAACTTGGAGGACCAGGCTCAGTTTCCTATATGAAGTCAATTGATCCACTGCCAAGAATAGTACTGGAAGCTGACTCGCTTGCTCTTTTGGAAAAGCTCGTCGGTTTGCTGGAGGAAATGGATGATGTTGTTGAAGTTTGGACCAACAAGCAATAAATATGCAAAAAAGAACTAAGTTTGTATTGGTATCAGTGTTGATTTCTCTTGGTTTGTGGCTTTCAAACCTGGCACCAGTTGAATATCGCTTGGGGCTAACTTTGGGGGTATCTGCTTTGTCCTATGTTTTATCTGTTTGGGTTTTGTTTGATGATTTAAAGGGTATAGAGTGGCTTACACTTATTGTTTTGCCTGTTATGTTTACCCTTGGGAGTGCTTTGTTTGCTAATTTTTTGCCAAATTCTGTTCCTCGTTTGTTTGGAAAGGTGTTTGAGGTGGAAACGGCAATTATGTTAGCGGGAATTTTTCGCTTTATTTATTATATTTTTTTTGCAATTGGACTGTATGGGATCCTTCTTATAGAAAATATTTTCTCGGTGGCTTCAATAAGAACTATTCAGCTGTTTAGGGCGGCTAAATCGGTTAATTTTATCTTGACACTTATAACTTCTTTGTTTTTCTTTACTGCTATTTTTAGTTTGAGGCTGCCTTTTTGGTTGATTAGTTCTGGTTCTTTTTTGATCTCTTTTGTTTTGAGTTTTCCAACTTTTTGGAGTGTTGACTTAAAGAATAACTACATGAGTGAGGTGGGGAAGTTTTCGATAACAGTTGGTTGGTTGGTGGCAATAGTGGCATGTGCTTTGTCCTTTTGGCCAGTGAAACCGTTTATGGGGGGTCTTATGTTAACTTCGGTTTTGTATGCATTGCTAGGGGTGCTGGAACAGCGTTTATCTGCCAAAGTCTATTTGGAAAGCGCGGTAGAGTATATGGCGACTGTGCTGATAATCGTAGTTATTGGCTTTTTGACTACAAGTTGGACAGGAGGGTGATTTTAGATTGTAGATCGTGGATTGTAGATTGTAGAGGGATGGTAGATCGTAGGGGGATAGCAGATTATAGATTACGGTTAACAGATAACAGTTAACAGATTTTGAAAAAAATGCTTTGGCGAGACAAAAGGGGAGAGGACCTATAATATTATGTCCTATAACATCAAACTAAAATGACCCTATAGTTTTCACAAGGGGAGAGAGTTTTCACGAAATGTGGATAAGTATTGATCTTGTTTGATACAGTTATTTGTGCCTGTAGGCACGGAGTGGGGGTAGGGTTTGTTTGGGCTTAGGATATTAAATTTGTGCGTAGATGTACTCGGGGATGTGAAGGTACATTTATTGGAATTGTTTGAATATTTGTTTCCTTCTGCTATTCCCCCGTTTTTGGGGAGTTAGTGTCGCCTAGTGAGAATGACTGCTAATACGTCGCACAATAATACTTTTGCGACGTATCTCGAGAATCTAGGCACGGGGAAGACGATCTTCGCCTATTTTTGTTTTTCGTAAAGAATCCCGAAACTTTTTGTTTTTACTCTTGTTCTGGCAGTAAACTTTTTGTTTGTCGCTTTATCTTTATGTGTTTGACTGTTATTTTTCTTTTTGTATAAAAACCCGAATATTTTGAGTATAGATGTTAGATTGTAGATCGTTGATGTTGATACGTGTTATGGATTGGTATATCAATCTAATGATAAAGTATACGCAAAAGTATCCAGAAGCCGTTTTAGGGGCATTCTACAGACAAGAAAAAAGCTCCTCATTGAGGAGCTCGTTTTACTTTAAAAGATTGGCAATGGCGTTTAAATCAGCTTCGTTATGTTTAAAGTTGATTCGATTTAACTTTGAAGAGATTTTACTAGTTGCAATTCGGTATTCAGATTTAGTCCCATTAACTTTCTTAATAATATCTTGGCAATATAAAATATCTGCCGAATCGCAAGTTGAGCCTTTTTTGTCACTTGCAATACAGATAATGCTTAAAGCAAGTTGCTGGTGCTGCTTTGAACTCAGTAAGGCTTCTTCAGCCATTTTTAATTCCTTTCGTTTTCAAGGTAAGATCTTCTATTATATGGGTTTATTCATTAATTTCAAGGGTAAATTTCTATACCCCTCTCCCCTACCCATCTATCCCCTTTTTTATTTTCACGCGAGGAAAGTTTTTTTGGAAAAAAAATTAGGCTCACTTGGAGCCTAATTGATATAAATATTTTTCAAAAATTTTCGATTCTCTTTTTTGTGAATATGGATCAAAGCTTAAAAACACCTCTTGAATAATTTCAAGTGCGTTTTTTTTGGGCATTTTTGTTTTAGCCCACCCCGCTAGTTGTGGGTAGAAGGTGCTGTTTATTCCTTCTATGCCTAGAGTGGTGATATCAGAATAGAATATTTGGCATACTAACCTCTTTGCTTCTTCTAAACTTTTTTTCTCTTTGTTTTCAAAAACGTTCATTACCGATTCCACAATACCTCCATGTTTTTATTGGTTGTCCAGCTGAGCTGGGTGATTTTAAGGTTATGGGATATTATACCACCTTATGGGTTATTTTGGAATACTGCCAAGTTTGGGGCTTGGGCTAGGATTGCCTCCCATTTTGATTCTGCGTTTAAAACGCAGAGTTGACAGGTGTACCTTTTAAAGCAATCTAGCCCGCTTTTGCATTCAAAATAATCAAAACAGTTTCCAATGTAATCACAGGTCGTTTTTGATGGAACAATAATTACCGGGGTGCCAACTGAAATGTCTGGAACCTGGCTTGTTTCCCCTGTAATTGGATTTTTGTATTCTCCGCCTTCTACAATTATTTTGAAGTCGTCTGTTCTCATATTTACACATCCACCTGTGTTATTGGTGGGGCAGCCAAAGGCTTCACTTTCATTCCATGGTGCTGCGTGAAGGTACCAGCTGCGGTTGGCGAGTTTTATAGCCAGGTTATGTGAAAAAAAGGTTGTAGCGTATCCTCCATGTGCCGTTGGATACGTAGTTGGTCTGTCGACTGCAACGAAGTAAAATCCATCTGGGGTATTGTTGTCACTAGCTCTGACACAAAACCAGGCAATCTCTACAAGATTAAAGCCATCTTGATACATAAGACTCATTTTTTGGAAGCCGTTTGGATCAAACTCTTTTGAAATTTTTAACCAATACCCGGTATAGCTGACACTGCCTATATTTGGAAGAGGTGTTGGAGTGAGGGTAATTGTGGGTAAGGGGATGTTTGTGTAAGTGGGGAGTATTGTGGAGGTTGGAGGTGGTTGTGTTGAAGTGGCGGCTGGTATGCTGGTTGTATTATCTTGTCCGTTACTGGGACTCGAACAACCTGAAAAGTAAAACAATAATATAAAAGAAACTGACAATAAAATGTTTTTCATTTTTTCTCCTTGTATCTGTAAAAGTACTGGTTTTGGTTTGTTTATTTTACTATAAAAAATATAATATGGGATTTATTTGACGAGGAGTAAAGAAAGAATGTGTAGTAAGTGTGTATATTTTTTGTCGGTTTACACATTTATATTTCAAAAGGAGTTTTATGAATGGTTTTGGGTTTGTGGCAACATATTTTTATCGCCCAACACTAGGTCCAATTAGAAACTGGATTGATATTATAGTTTCTTGATTAGTAGCTAATTAAGAATAATATCTAAAGACTCTAGTAAATTAATAGCTTCTGGTAAGCTAAAAATAGCCTTTTTGAGATTATTGTTTTTGAGATCTAAATAGTAGTTTTTGGCGCCAGTAAAATCTGCCTTATTAAGATTGGTTTTGATAAAAACAGATTTGTTTAAGTCTGCTGATGAAAAGTTGGCTTCTGCAAGGTCTGCATTGGTAAAGTCCACTTCATGAATTTCACAGTGCGAAAATATAGTTTTTGGTAGTTTTAGATCTCTGAAATTGGAATAATTTAATTGACAATTTTCAAAACTGATACTTTCTATTCTTTGGGCTTTGGTCCAGTTGATACCAATAGCCTTGCTGTTTATGAACTTGCTGTCGATAAAATGGGAGTTGGTTATGTCGTTGGCACTGAGAATGCAGTCAGTAAAACTACAGTTAAAAAATTTACAGTTTAAAAATTTTGTTTCTAAAAAACTGCTAGCTTGGAAGGTGCAGTCTTCAAACTCAATATTTTTTAAAACAGCATTGTCTAGATTTTGATTGGTAAAAATTTCTTGGTCGTAGCTTGTTTTTGTAAGAGTCATAAGGCATTGTATATAAAAAAATCTCTCCTTGCGGAGAGATGTTCACTGGACCTAGAAAGTAATTTGGTATCCAGGATCTGCCTGGACGGTAATGGACTTTCCTTGATCGATATTTGTTATTGTTAGGCAGGGAATTCCTGTTAAGAGAGCTGTATCCCCTGATTTCCAAAAACTAAACACATCGTAGTGGTTGTAGTAATGTGGAGACGCTTCGTCGTGGTGAATGAAGTAAATACCATTTTCCCCGAAGGTGATTTTTAACACCGAGCGATTATCTCTGGTGACACTTACCGTATTCCCACTTGTTAATAAAACAGGGTCGGAAGTTGACACTGTCTTATTAGTCTGTATTTCTCTTGTTGTTGCTTTTTTGGGGGTAAACACCAGAACAGTTATAAAAATAGCTGTTGCCATCCCCGAAAAAATAAAGAAAAAGACTACTATGTCCAAGAAATTGTATTCTCCCATTTGGAAGCGGGTAGCAGATTGGACAATAGAAAAAGCGCCAGTCACAATCCCCATCAAAAAACCATTAATTGCTAGGTTTTCCTTGGTTGAGTTGCGAAGGAAAAGCCAAAAAATAACTGCTTCAACTGCCGTTATACCAAGAACTAAGACATTTTGAGCCATTTTATTACTCCTCTTTTCAAAGTGTTGGCTTATTATACTATAAGCCTGGAAGGATATCTTTGCGGGCGAGATTTTGGATTATAGTTGTGAGGCTAAATAGCTCTTAAAAAACTGAGTTTTGTGGTACAGACCAATGCTTGTTAGGCAGCCAGCAATAATACTGATAATACCAAGAAGCCAACTATCCAAAATCATGGAGCTAAAGATAATAGTGGTAAAGAAAAAGATAGTCGATCCAAAATAATGTGAACCGTCGGAAATAAAATCGCTGACTCGATTGGCTTTGTCTATAAAGATCTTGTTGCTATTTGATTGAAAATTGATATTTATTTGTTTGTACCAAATTTCAATTACCGAGCCACACGAGATAAAAACAATAATTGAGGTGAAAATAGCCTTAAAAAGTAGAATGTGTTGCAATTCTTGGTATTGAAAGCTGTTGTGATAAAAAATAACAGTTACTACACTTGAGATCAAAAAAACAATCAATTTTAGTACGGTAAAAGCGGAAATTTTCAATGTAACTCCTTTTAGTGGATAAGGTTTGCTGTATTTTACAGTATTTGGAAATTTAGCAGAGGTCTGATTGGAGCGGTAAAACTTCGATGCAAGGAGTCCCCCAGCTGTGGTTTTTGAGGATGTACTCGTGAATTTTGGGCAAGTTGATATTGGTTGTTTTGAGATTGATGATACAGACAATATCTGAATCTACGGTTTCTTTTTTGTAAAAAAGTTCTACGTTGGGGTAGATTTTGGCAGTGCCGGCAAGATCTTGCTCTAAGAGCTCGTGGCAGATTTTTTGGGCTTCTGTTTGAGTTGGGCAAGGAATGTTTATGTATATTGGGCTGTATTGATCCATAAGAAATATTTTATACCCTTTGTATTAGAATTAGTTGTGGAAAGAAACATAAAATTAACTTACTTTTTATCATTTATGTTTCACGGTTGGTTTTGGATGGGTAACTGGATTTTTTATTACCTAATGTTTGGTGGTTATGCAACGGTGGCCTTACTAGATTCGGGAGCACTGCTGGCTGGTTTATTATATGAAATTCCAACTGGTGCCTTTGCTGACTTGGTTGGGAAAAAGAAGACTTTGGTTTTGGCTTTTTTGTTTCAGATGATTGGAAATATTTTGATGGGTGTCTCTACGAGTGTTTGGATGTTGGCTGGGTCACTGTGGATATTTATATGTTTGGCATATGCTTTTTACTCTGGCACCATGGAAGCTATGCTCTATGACAGTTTAAAAACTTTAAAAAGAGAAAAGGAGTTTGATAAAAAGATGGGGAGTTTGGGTGCGCTACGGCTGTGGGCAATGGCTATTTCGGCCATTATTGGTGGTGTGGCTTTTAACTACTATCCAGGTCTCCCCTACTTGTTAAGTGGGGTGTTAAGTTTTATTGGCTTTATTGCGTGTTTTTATCTACAAGAACCAAAGGTGGACACCGAAAAATATTCACTTAGTACTTTTTTTGCGCAAAACACCAAAGGTATTAAGGTGCTATTTGGAAATGCGTATATGAAAAAATTGTCTTGGTACTTGGTGGTTACTGGGAGTCTGATGGTGTTTATGTATAACTTACTGGATGACTTGCTTGCTGTAGAGTACGGATTCTCCCCCACTAGTATAAGTTGGCTTTTTGCTGTTGCGTGTTTGGTTGCAGGCATAGCAACTTATTTTATTCCCAGATTAAAAATTAAGATGTCTATACAATTTTTATTGTTACTTCCAATACTCGTTATTGGTTTTTGTTTGATACTATCCCCTATTGTGGGCATGTGGATGTCGGCAGTGTTGCTTATGGTTCGGGTGATTGGGGAATCTGTTTACCAAAACTACACCTCGGTGGCGATAAATGAGAATACTAGTTCAGAGGTGCGAGCCACCACTCTTTCTTCATTAAGTTTGTTGCGAAACATCCCT
>CAYSAM010000015.1:0-18323 GCA_964429015.1 uncultured Pseudomonadales bacterium
GTGATCTGTGATCTGTGATCTGTGATCTGTGATCTGTGATCTGTGATCTGTAAACTATCTTATTTTGTCTTTCCAAACAAGTCTTCCACAATCTCATCCAGTGGCACACTGCGCACATCGATGTCATCAATCTCGTATTTGTCTGTCAACTCTGCCATTACTTTTCCTTGCTGTTTTTTAGAAATCTCCAAAGCAACTGACAACTCCTTTTTACTTATTATTTTCCCCAAACCCTTTAGTTCACTACTCTTTACCGGGTTCATAAAAGTAACCGTTAAGTATTTTTTATCCTGATAGTTATGCAGCAGTTTCTGCAAGCTATCATCAAACACCTTTGTCCCACTGTTTATCACTATTACCCTATCACTCACTGTTTCTATATCCGCCATCTCGTGACTAGTTAAAATTATGGTGGTGTTTTCTTCTTTATTTAAGTACCGCAAAAAGTTGCGAATCTTTCTTTTGGAAACTACATCCAACCCTATGGTCGGCTCGTCTAAAAACAGGAGTTTTGGCCTATGTAATATTGCCCCAATCAGCTCCATTTTTAACCTCTGCCCCAAAGACAGTTTCCGTACTGGTGTATCCAAAAAATCTTCTGCGTCCAGTAGCCGTGAAAGCTCCACTAATCTATTCTCAAAATCTTTATCCCCAATTTCGTGTATCGTTTTAAAAAGCTCAAAGCTCTGGCGAGAGGGTAAGTCCCAAGACAAACCATTCTTATTCCCCATAACCAAAGCAATCTGCTTTAAAAACTTTCTTTGCCTTTCTGTTGGAGTAAATCCCAAAACTTTTAACTCTCCGCCGCTGGGAAAAAGTAATCCCGTCAACATCTTTAAAGTCGTCGTCTTTCCTGCTCCGTTTGGCCCCAATAGAGCTACAGACTCTCCCTCTGCAATCTCAAAGTTTAAGTTTTCTACTGCCACCAGATCTTTATTCTTAGCAAAAAAGATACTTTTCCAAAAGCTCTGCTTTACTGGTATCTCATAAACCTTAGTTAAGTTTTTGACAGTTATTATTTTCTCCATATCTTTATATTTATAATAATCTACAATCTGTCATCTGTAATCAACAATCTATAAACTGTAAACCGTTAACCGTTAACTGTGATCCGTAAACTGTAATCTGTAAACTGTCATCTATTTACGATGACGCCGAAGAATAAGCTCTCAGAGCTCTCCCCCAAGCTATTTTCTTAATAACTAAAAACAGTACCATTACCAAAATCGAATACCACATCCAATTAGCGTCAGTAGTCCTCCCCAAAATAAACGAAGTCGTCAATGCTGTGTTAATTAAAAAAGGAACTACCGAAACCCCCAAGCCAATTATGGCTTTTGGGTATGCCTCCAATGGTATAGAGTCCCCAAAAAAAGCTAGTTGATAGGACAAACCATTTAAACTATTGTATTCCCCTGTCCAAAAACTAAAAAGTGAAATGACAAACTGAAAACAATGCAAGGCTATGTGACCCGCAAAAAAAGTAATCAGTCCCAAAAACAGACCTCTGGTAGAAATAACAAAATTCATATTTTTGAACAGTAAGTACAGCAATGGCACTGTCGCTGGCCACATCTCAAAAACTAACATAAACAAGTTTACTTTTTGAAAAGTCACATACCATAGCGCTGGTAGTGGCTTGGTCAACACCAAGTCCAGCCCGCCAGACTTTACGCTCTCTCCAAGTTTTTCAATATTGGTTACACTCCAAACCCAAGATAAATAAAAGTTCAGTTGACCAACTAAAGTAAACAATAAGACTTCAGAATAATTGTACCCAGCCAAACTTTTTACTCGTCCAAAAATTGCTGATAAAAAAACCAGGTAGGTAAGCATGTAAACAGTGGTCGAAGCCAAGCCTCCCCAGTTATTCAAACTGTAGGCCATAGATTCCTTAAAGCTAAACAAAGTATTTGCCTTAAGTATTACCCACCTGACTTTTATTTCCTCAAATACCAATAGCTTCATAGCGCTTTAATCCTTTCTTCCAAAACCAAAAACTAGCTGGTAATAAAACGGCTGACCAAAAAATTGCTGCCCCAAAAATAGTCCACATCTCCACAGTTATTACCTTGCTCTGTACCAAAATCGATGGCAAATAAGCCAAAGCCGGAAAAGGCGACAAAATTAAAGCCGTCTTTGCGGCACCAGAGAAAAATGAAACCGGAATCAGAACCCCGCTAAAAACTCGCAAAATATGCGACATTACATTTTGCAGATGATTCGCTTCTGGTGTCCAAAAAGACAAACTTCCAATAAACAAATTAAAAACAAAAGCCACCGCAAAAGAAAGTAAAAGACTTATTAAAAACAAAACTATTTGCAACAAACTTATACTAGGTAAAAAACTAAAACCAAGTAACATAAACACCAGGGCAGTTAAGATATACATTCCTCTTGTTCCCCAAAAATTGGCATACATAAACATTACCGGGTTCACCGGACGCAATAAGTGAGTGCTCAACCCTCCAAGTTTTACCTCATGGGTAATAACTTTAGAAAACCGCAAAGACTCCGCGTCTACCAAGCCCTGAACGGCATTGGCAATTAAAAAATAAGACGCCAAAGAAGATACCCCGGCAACTCCACCAGAAAGTTTACCCACAATCGACCACAAAAAAACCACCCCTAAAAGTGAAACCAACTTGCTAAGTATCGACAACCACACTTCACTACGATAGTTAGTAACTTGGGATAGTCCAAAAAGTAAAGCCCTCTTGTAAACAATAATTCTCACCATTTAAGTATACTTCAAGCCCATTCCCTTTTATTCTCATCCACGATCTATGATCCGTCATCTGTCATCCGTAAACCGTCATCTGTAAACTGTAATCTCCTACGGAACATACGGCTCGTATCTCTTCGTCACAATCTTCATTGGCTCTGGAGCATTCTCGTACAAATCCTTACGATAAGTAAATTTCTCTGCTGGTCCTGCTTGGTTTAAAGTTGCCCCTCTATCTCTACTCAAGTTAACACCCTGCCAACCAACAAAAGATCCATTACCCAAAAACTGCACATCTGTTCTGTCACAGGTTAAGTCTGTATTGGCGTCTGTACAGCGGACATTAATGTTGTTTGCTAAATACCAACCATCGGCTCTGGTTACACTAGTGGAAAAAGAAATATCTCCACTAGAGAGTAGGGCAAGATATGCTCCACTTGGTACTGTGATGTTACTACTCACCGTTACATTTCCATCTACCAAAAAGATTACTTTCTCTGTTCCGGTCGGGTTGTAACTAAAGCTGGTAACATCACCTGTCACTTTAAAGATTTGATAGCCTCTACCACCATCGTTGTAAACAATGCTGTCACTACCATTCCAAGTAGTTACTATGTATTTTTTAAACTGTTGATTAAAGTAATCATGATCATAACGACTGCCCTGATAACTACTTTGTACTTGCCATAGGTTTGTACTCACTTTGGCGCTAGGGTTAATACCAAGCATTTCATTTACCAGGGTGCCATAAGAAGCTACTCCAGATCGATTAGCTGCTGTACCATCTCCTAGGATTAATGATTGTTCTGAGGGGTAAGAGTTTGGTATGCTGCTTTTTAAACCATTTTGTCCATGAACACCAGCACCTACCACCTGCCACCAACCTCCCCAATAGCGTTCAAAACCAAAACTCATATTGTTAACTATGCTACATGGTTGAGTGGTGCACCCAGTTGAACTTCCCGGAACTACGGCAGTAGTACTAGTACAGGTAAGTTTTGGTCCAGAACTAACAACGTAAATATCACTAAACGAACTAAAGTCGTAAGTATAGGTTGTGGGAGCATAGACTCTAACTGAGTAGTTGCCAGAGGAGTTTGTTTGGGCTGTAGTAAGTGGTGACCAGGGATGGGGAGAAGTATTGTTTTGGTCTGCAAAACCGAAAGTTCTGTTGTTAGCCGTAAGAGTGGTGTCTACACCAATGAGGTAACCTGTAGAGGGATCAAAGGATGGACAAGAGCTAAGGTTGGTAGCGTCAAACAATGTTCCACGAATTTCTCCAGTGCAGTCTTCAGTAACAACAGTGTCTGCACTACAGTTATAGTTAGCTGTTACCGTTCTTGTATGCGTAGTAGCGTTACAAGTTGATCTGGTCACAGTAGGTCCACATTCTGTACAAGTGGAAGTAATAGTTCGAGAACCTCCACACGAGTTATATGAAGTTCTTGTTACTGTTCCACACCAAGTAGATGGTGAATATGCACCCCAAGTAGTTGCTCCAGTATTTGGACAAGCAGTACCACAACCGTTATCCTGTCCGCAAACCTTTCCCGCGCAACTCCCAACACAAACAGTAGGAGTCGGGGTTAGTGTTGATGTGGGGGTAACTGTTACGTCTGCAGAACAGCAAGGAGGATTCAGTGCCTCACCAGGTACACAACGACCATTATCATGTGTCCCCGCTGGGCATGAAAAAGTGTCCTCTCCACCACCATAAGAAGCACACTCAAAAGTACACATACAACCTTGAGTTTCACAAAAACAACCATCTCCAGTACAGAGAGGAACTTCCCCGCAGGTTTGTTGACATATCTCGTTAGGTGCACAACGTGGCGAACACGCAGCTAAAACATGCCCTTTAAGGAGAATTGAAAAACACAAAAAAACAATAAAAAAAACAAAAATACAAATCTTGAGTTCTTTAAACCTCATGGTGCGGGTCTATATAATTTACAAATTATACCCGCTTGAGAACAAGCAATATCTACACAAAAACTAACCAAATCAAAAGTAGGTTTGGCGTAAAAGAAAAAATTATTTATTCCTCCAACTTGTCTTGGATTTTCTAACTCTAAAAAAGAATTTTGTTCGTTACAATCCGTCATCTTTATTTCCCGCTCCTGCCCCAAGCTGGGCATACTTTTTGGACCCTTAAACCGAACAGTAAGCGACAAATTATTCTCGTTAGCATTGACTATTTCAGCAAGAAACGGTGTATCTTGAAAATTCCACTTCACTTTATCATCAAACTCCTGATAGCCCATCCCTAACATAAAAATAGTCTTCGCATTAGGTATATCACCATATACATCCTTATTTATTTCCCACATTAATTCTCCTATTTTGTAATTCTCAGTCTTTGACTGTGGATACAAAAAATTCATGAATTTTGGTTCCTTTTTTACAAAAGCATAGAATCCAAAACCAAACAGGATAAAAATAACTACAAAAAACAAAGTCCATCTCAACATAAGTCCATTTAATCACAAAAAAACTACAAAATCACTAAATGACAGTCCACACCATCCAAGTATCCGTACCTACGATTTTCATTTTTGCGTAGACATTTTGGTTTTTGGTTTTTTTTACATCTAAAAAATCACCCAGTTCAAACTCTTCAACCATTTCTGCTATCTGTCTCAAACCTGATTCAAACTTTAAATTATCAACAAATTGAACATCATAAGTTGCTTTCTCTACACCAGCATACTTACTCATATTAAATACTGATAATGGCACATACAATTCTTTTTCAACACCATTGTGATTTACAATTAACAAAAAAGTATTTGGATACAATTCCTCAGCAGAATACTTAACAGCCTCAAAAGCCGATGCGTCCAACTCTGTTACGCCTTTTTCGCTTCTAATTATCACCTTCTTGAATATCTTCTCTGAATAATAATCTGGTTCTAGATATTCTGATCGAAAAACACTCTCAACCGTTCCACCAGATACAGTAAATTCCACAATTCCGGGAACTTCTTCATAAAATGAATACTTCTCTTTTAAACTAACATTACTTCTTCCAATTCCTTTTGGATCAGTGTAATAACCACGAGTTCCTCTCGCAACGTTCAGTCTTATTAAAGCTGCCAAATATTGGCTTAGATATGGGCGCGTAAAGGATCCTGTTCCAAAAATAAAATTTTTAAATTTATAAGGAGAGTTCTTTACATCAAAAACATATTCATCTGGTAAGTTCCAAATTAGATGTGAAAGCTCATGAACCAAAGAAAAATCTAACCAAACACCATCAGGTGCATACTGAAAACTATCATTTTTATGATCAAACCTTATTTCCTCATAGACCGTATTTCCACCAGCAGGAAAAGAAAAAACCAAATCCCCATCAACATCTCTGTGTGCAGACCAAAATGTATCTTGAGAAGTATTATTATTTTGATCAACTCGATAATCCAAATTATTGAACCAAATACCATCAATATCTTTAGAATACTTAACTGGGTTAGATTGAAAATTATCAGAAACAATAATAATTCTTGAAATTTTTGTTTCCAACTCACATTTTGGCTTTATGTTACCGACAACTCTATTCATAAAATCAATATGAAGTTTTAACCATTCCACATAATCAACTCCAGTTTCGCCCTTTCTTTCCAAGAACTTTTTATATACAGATTCTGTAACTACAAACTGTGCATATCTTTTGTCTTTTTGTAGCAAAAATTCCCGCTGCTTCCAAACACTTTCTCCTTTTAAATTCCGAGGTAGTTTTTCTTCAAAATCTATATCAAATTTGGCAACAAGATCATCAACTTTATCTTGAGTATCTATTCGATTCTGTAATCCAAAAACCTCAACTCCATGTACAATTTCACTTTTTAAATCAAGCTCATCTCTATCATAACTAAATTTTGAGCCAATTATTCCCAAAATAGAAACCCCACTTAATTTTAAAAAATCTCGTCGATTAAGTCCATGTTGTGTAAACTCATTCACAACCTATATTATCAACAAATTCTAGAAAAAGTCAAGTTATGGGATAAAATACGCACCAAATACACACAAAAAATAGCCAATAAAAATGCCGCCTCCCAGAGACGGCACACTAAAAAAATTATTTTATCTTACAAAACAAACTACCCACAGGATTCCCTGCAGCATAATAACCAGAAACCTCAGGCACCACACCTTCTGGCCATTTGTTATCAGGATACCAATTATAAACATACCCAGGCATTGCAATGTAGTCCTTACACAACGGATTTTTCGAATCGAGGGGGCATGCCCCAGACTGATGAAAAGCTACCGTATCATAAGGATAGCAACTATTCCCGGCCATATTGTACACATCCAGTGGATGTGTCTTGTACCACAGACCATTAGGAGCCAGAAACATGCCATTTATTACAAGCTTACCTGTTAAAACATCAGTTGACAAAATTCCAAAATGTCCCAGTGTCTCGCATAACTCGTAACCCTTAAATCCACAGTTCGGATCCTGGAGATCTTTCATCTCCATTAGGTCATCGTAGCTGTAGCCGACACCCCGTTGCAATTTTGAGGTTATTGCTCCCGCATTGGAAACAGAAGCGAAAGCGGTCAGTAAGAGCACCGCTATTAGCACAAACACGATTTTCTTTTTCATTTCTGCCTCCTTTAGCAGGTTATGAACTGAATGGGTCAAAGAGCTACCCAACGACTCCCATAGTATATTTCATTTCTACCTAATTGTCAAGCTATAGGTTAGAATACACATCTCATACACACACGGTAGATTGGCTAAAGTGTCGCACACCATACCACAAACCCTTTTTACCTATCTTTATTCACCACTCCCAACTTGCATTTTTTATTCTGACCACTTAGACAGGATACTCGCCTTATCTCTCTTGTACACGATTTCATGTCCGAACAGCTTCCTCCCCTTTCTTCCATCCAGTCAGTTTCTGAACCAACATAGGTTATCCAAAATCGCGTTCCTACCCCAATACCATAAAAGAATATTTTCTTGTTTTTCGATATCTCTCACCTATTGTTGTTTGCGTAAATCAAGGAGTCAAGTCTTTGACTTATACTGGAATATCCTTGTATCAGCCTTGCTACTCCAATTTAATCAAATTTGAAGAGTTATACACCAACAATCGAATAATTTGACATTTGTAAAATTGCTGAATATATTGATCTTATGGTGAAAAATAAAATCAACCTCCGAACTCAAACCCGCATCGGCGCCGTATTTGTCTTTGTTGTTCTTGTTATCGTTGCCTATTTTGTTTCTCTAAAAATATCAGGCAGTGGATCTGTGTCACCAAACGCTCCAGAAAGCCAACCCAAAGCCTTTATGCCTTGTGTCAATGTCCGTTGCATAGATGGATACACCTGCAACAAAGTCACTAACAAATGCGTCAAGTCCTCAACCGTAAAAAATAAATCAACAGAATGTGAAAAAGATAGCGACTGTACTTCAAAAGAGGTCTGCAAAAACGGATATTGTGAAAGTAAGGATGCTCCAAAACCAACTCCCACAGACGATCCAAACTTGGAGAAAAAATGTGGATACGAGAAACCATGTCCGTACGGATACAGATGTGACTTAAACACAAACAAATGTAAAAGATATGCAGAACCAACCTCCACTCCAACCCCAACACCTACTACTATTGAGCTACCCACAGACCCAACCCCTACCCCCACAAAAAGTGTCAGTGATAAATCTATCAAATGTCCAAGCAACATGAAGAGTAATGGCAAATGCGAAAAGGGAAACATTCCACTTACCGTCGCCAACTGCTGCGTAAGTACTTTTTACCACTACTAACAAACAGCAAACTTCCAAATAAAAACCCTCCAATTGGAGGGTTTTTATTTAATTTTTCTTTTTTTCCACCAAGTGGCAATTAAAAAAATAATTAGCGCAATTGTTTTCATTTTTTCTCAAAATCCTTTTCTGACTTCATTGCTTTTTCTATTAAACTTCTCAAAAAAGCCGCCCTTGGGATTTTTTTATTCTTACTTACCCAGTCCAAGTACCTTCCAATTTCTGGGGAGATAAAAAAGTTAAACCGAACATCTAGTTGCTGGCTTGCCGCACTTATAGCTTCCGTAACAACCGACTCTATATTTAAAAGAGTGTATTCATAAAGAAAAATAAGCTCAGAACCTTCGCTTTTTAAAATATGAGGCTTACATCCTGGCAAAAACAACACAATTACCTGTTTTCCGTTTCGTATGGAATACTCTATCTCCTGACCAATACCAAAACTAGGAGTACTAGCTTCGATAAAAACCAAATCTGCTTGATTTTTTCTTTTTGCCATTAACTTCTGAACTTCAAATGCTACTTTTGGTTCCTGGTTCTCTATATCATCTTTAGTTTTCTTCTTTTCCAAATGATCATACAAAACACTATGACCCAAAGCTTTTAAAGTAGAAATTATTACTTTATAGTTTGATCTGATTTCTTCAGAAACTCGTGAAACTGGGGCAGAAAAATATATTTTCATTTTTTTATTTACTTCTTAACTACAAAACAATTATCGCACCTTGGCTCGTAAGAAACATTAACAGATGGACTCAAAAAGGCAGGAGTATCAATACTGGCAGGCACACTATCAATTAGTCTTTGGCAATACTTGTCTGCAACACCACCACACATCTGACAGACAGCTTCTTGGCGATACACTTTTGTTGCTCTATATTTCAACAAGGTAGGGAAAATAAATTCGCCACCTTGGCTGGTATAGTCCAAACCCAAACCTACAAGCACCCCACCTCGTTCTACAAACAGCATGGCCTCTTGCAAAAAGTAACTTTGCAAATCTGGAGAAATAAACTGAACCTCATCAACAACAACTACCTCATGATCATGAAAAATTCTCTCTATTTCAATTTTTGTTTCAAATGACACCGCTTTTATCTCCTTACCAATTCTTGAAAAAATCTTTCCTTCGGGAACATCTATTCTGTTCCTCAACAATGGCTGAGCAAAAACCCAGCGCCTACCAGATTGTTTATCTACTTCTCTTTTTTCAAACAATTCTATAGCGACAATCGACTTACCACTCTTCTCGGGACCAACAACCATAAAAATACCACCTTTTTCAAAAGAATATGCAGCAACAGTTTGGTATATTTCACTTGCGGTAGAAGCTGCCCTTACAGACACCTGTTTATAAATACCGCGTTCGTCGTGAGATACCGACTTAATATTCACCATATATCCAACAGATTATACCAAGCCGATAATGCGAAAACTAGCCACAAACACCACATACCAACATTTAAATGTATAATACTCACAAAAGAAGTTGCACCTAAACAAAAAAGGAGAAAAGTATGACCGATATTATTATCATTGCACTTAGAGTGGGAATAATCCTACTCATCAGTCTTGTGTTCAGCCTCCTGAACGCTGGCAAGCTGATGGACGCAAGCAAGGCAAACAGTTATTTTAAATACTATTTTCTCGGCAGCATCGCCATCCCCGCCATTATCACCAGCATCAGCTATGGCACAGGGCTTGTCCTTCTTGTAATCTTTTATTTCGCCATATTACTTCTTGCCGACTACTTCATAAAAAAGGCATAATTCTTGTCCCGCCCACTAGGGCGGGATATTTTTTGCCTTTATACCTACAACGCACTACATTATAAGCTTGACAATTATCCTGTAATACTGTAAACTACCCGATATGAAATCAATTCTTCCTCTCATAGTAGTTATTTTGCTTCTTACTGGAGCCATTACCTACACCCTATCCAAGAACACTTTACCCAAGCTTATTACCAAGCAGGAAGTTGTTTCACCTAACGAACTAGAAATTGACTCTTTTTCTACCCCTACTCCCACAGCTTCTCCTAGTCCAAAGGCCACAGCTACCCCTACAACCAAAGATACTATCAAAACTTCAACACAAACAATCTCAGTATCGCCTACCGTCGTGCCTACCATAGTGGTCAAAAAAAGCTTAACTGCTGAAGTCACAAAAGAGGAACCCAAAATAGCCAACCAGACCATTACCACGATAACCAAAAGTACTATTTGTACTCCAGTCTACGGCTCTGCCAACACTTGTGTAGAACATCAAGTGGTAAATACTGGCGCTGAAGACGTTATCCTCTTCAACTTGGCAGGTGCTAGTTACCTAGCCGGACTTGTAGCTTTTGTTAAGGCCAAACGCGCCTAATATTGTCATTGCGACAATCAATTAAAATTAAAACCTTATCTTGTCATTCCCGACCTGATCGGGAATCCATCAAAGTAAACACCAAATTGGTATCTACAGCTTGAGCAGTTTTGTATAATTGCTCAATCTGTAGATCTCAAGCACTCGCCTGAGGCTACGTACGTTAAATTTGAAACGGTTTTTTTAATCAACCCCCTCTTGTAGAGGTGGGATTAATCAAAAGGAGAAAAATGAAGACAAACATCTTCACCCGCAGCCACTTGGCCATCTACACACTTGTCGCAGTGCTCATCCTGAGCGCCTGCAACTTGGGGTCATCAGCCCCCAACACCATCGCGTTTTCACCGACTCTCATGAGTCAAACTGAGATTGCGGCAACAACCGATGCTGCCGTTGCTCTGGCGGCTGCAGCGGGGACCACCCCAACTACAACACCCCCCGCCGCGCAGAATGCAACGAGCATTCCTGCAACTGCAACAGGGAACTCCACAGCTACAATCACCCTCGTCCCCACCACCACCTTCCCCGCGCCAACAGGTACTGCCGTTATTACTTCAGCGGATCCGCGCGATCATTGGGTAAACCCCGCTCCCAGTTGCGAACCGATCAATAACCCTGACTGGCTCAAAGCCATGGGAACAGACAACAAGACCTATCTTGTTACTCCCAACGACTCTGCTGTATACAACCTCGATCACTTCAGATACTTCGAAGGTGAAACTCTTGCAAATCCCAAAAAACACACCGTCAAGCAGATCACCGGCGAACCCTTTGAAGTATTCTCAGGCAACGCCTGGGACTGCGGAGTTGTGACTGAAAAGGATGCCCAGAATACTATTCTTTTCGAGTCTTGGGCAAAAAAGATGCAAAACGAGGAAATCGTAAGCGTTTTCAAAGACTATCTCGTCTTTAGCCCAATCCGTCCCGAGGCCTTCACCTTTGACTCCAGTACCCGCGTCGCCACCGTTGAAATCTGGCCGCCCACAGTTCCTCGTGTCGCAGTTGCGTCAGACTGCCCTGTGCAAAGCATGCAGCTCGCCTTCGGCCTACAAGGTCAGACAACCCAAACAATTGCTGTCACCAATGCCGCCTGTAATATCCTGATTGTCAAAGGTGACAAAAGTGCGGCGATGCTCTATAAGGGCACTGATCCGCTTTTGGATCAATATACCCTGGGATACGGAGACTTGGTCTATATCATCAATCCAGGCCTCAGCGCCGACCAAATTGTCGAAGCTGTAAAACCTGCAGTTTTGACTGACTACACCAAATAACCGTTTCAATGCTCTCAGACCCCCCTGCAAAGGAGGGTCTTTTTTTGGCCTTTCTTGACTTTTAGCCTCAACCATGATATTATAGGACTAGTGAAACACCTCTTAGTCATTTCTACATACCCAAACAAAAACTCTATCCACTCTGGAGGTGGTTTGGCTTCTTACACAAAAAACACTTTACTTGCCATAAAAAGAACAAGCCCACAAACAAAAATTACAGTTTTGGCAAATATTGTAGACGCTACAGAAAGTTATGCTGAAAATGGAATTTCCGTAATCAGGTGCTGGAAGCGTAATTCGCCTTTTTTATATTTAACCTTACTAAATCAGATACTAAGTTTAAAAAATACAAAAAATATACTTATTGGCTTTGAGTTTGCAGCTTATGGCGAACTTCTTACCACCTCTTTTCTACCAATATTTTTATACCTTCTCAAGCTAGCTGGAAAAAATATTGTTTCTGTTGTACACCAAGTAGTACCAAATATTTCCAACTTAGCAACCCACGCCGGAATAAACAAAAGCAAAAAAGATATTAAAATCCTAAATTTTGGTATAAAAATATACTTCAAAATACTTTCACTTGCCTCAAATAAAGTTATTACACTCGAAAACGAACTCGCCAAAAGATTCAACAAACTAACTAATACAAAAAAGGCAGTATCTATACCACATGGTCTGTATTTACAAAAATCTGAAAACAAAAGATTAGCGCAAAAAAAACTAAATCTTAGTTCAAAGTACATATATCTTTTGTCTTTTGGATATTTATCTCAGTACAAGGGAACCGATTTGTTAGTCAAGGCTTTTCATAAACCACTTAAAATAAACGGTAAAACTGTTAAGCTAATTCTTGCTGGAGGTGAAAGTCCCACTCAAGGACAAAAATATCATTACCAACATTTTTACAAAAACCTTTACAAGTCCATAAGTGATAATGAAAACATTATTCATACTGGTTTTGTGCCCCAAGAAAAAATAAAGCATATTTTTTCGAGTTCAGATCTAGTTATTTTTCCTTATCGTGCTTTTATGAGTGCATCGGGACCAATTTCTCTAGCACTTGGTTTTAATAAGCCGATTATTGTTTCTAATCAGCTAGAAAATTATTCTACCAATTCCTTCTTCTTAAATACCAACTCTTTAAGAAAGAAAATTATCGAAACTCTATCTAGCAACAAAACGCTAAAAAAACTTAAAAAAGAAAGTATGACAATGGCACAAAATAGAAACTTTAACAGGCAAGGACAAATATATATAGATCAATTTAATATTCCATTAAAACGTGTATCAAACATTCCTGTCACAGCATAAAAAACATGAAACAAATCTTTACAAAATTCACTATTTTATTTTTTATAGCTTGTTTATTTGCCTTTACCTTTCCTGCAATAGTGAACATAAACACAAAGCTACTAGGTGATGGTTACGACAACTACCAATACTCCGGACTCCAATCCATTTTCAGGCTAAAAATACAAAGACTACAAAATCCGCTTGCGCATAGCAACGAATATCGATTCCCATCAGGATTCAATCTACCGACAAGCTATGATGGATTGCTCCCAACAAGCCTCGGGGCTTTAATTGGACTCATAGCGCCACATACCACTAGTTACAACTTGGTAGTCTTTTTTATCCTCGCAACCAACTTTTTCAGTGCCTATTTCGCCACTTTTATCAAAACCAAAAATAAGAACCTTGCTCTACTATCTGGACTTATTTTTGGTTTTTCCAACTACCTACTGACCAGAGTACCTAATCATATAAATTTAGGTTTTGCAGCAGGACTACCCATTTTTTACCTGGGGATATATTCCTTAACCAAAGACGAAGATAACAACGCTGGTAGATATTTAGGTATAGGACTACTACTCTCCACTCTTGGTTCGCTTCAATATCTTGCGTTTTTAAGTATTTTTACTTTTCTCTACTTTATTTTTACAGCTATTTTTTCCAAAAATGAGCTCCAAAACGCCATTCTCAATTTGCAAAAAAAACAGCATCTCTTTCCACTTTTATTATCAATATCAAGCATTGTATTTATCTTTTACCCTTACATCTCAGATACGCTACTTGGTAAAATTGCCAACGGTCAAAGACAGGAAACCTACATCAAAAGCAAAACCTCATTTTACGATCTACTTCTTCCCAACAGCTACCAAACATTCTGGTATACACCTCTTATTCACTCAAACACTCCACGTTCAATTGAAAAATCAACCTTCCTTGGCTTCCCCGAGATTCTTTTATTCATATATTTTATTTTCCAAAAAACAGAAAACAAAAAACGCACTCTCGCCTTGCTCATTACATATTTGCTCCTTGCCTCTGGATTTTTCTATCAAGCATTCTTTGGGTTACCTGCCTTTAGCTTAATTCCCGAACCAGGAAGATTCATTCTGTTCTTTACACTAATACTCTCACAAGAAGCACCACTTATATTTGCAAAGCTTACACCCAAGAAGCAATCGATGGTATTTTTCATCTTGCTATTTTTACTGTTTATATCAAAAATAAGTATCAACTATTTTAGTAGTTCAAATCTAAACGACGAGTACTTAAATGTGGTAAGGCAAAAAGGAACCGGCGCTGTCTTAAACTTGCCAATTGACTACTACAATCCAAAGAGAAACCAAGAAGCCACAACTCACTTACTTCCTATAACAGATGGGTACATCCATTGGACAGGAAACAATTCAAAATCAACAATATTTTTTCAAAATCCAACTCTAGGAAGATTTATTTGTGACAATCTAGACAATACTAAACACGCCATATATTACGACCAAAAGAAACTAAATTACAACTTAATCGACATTCTCAATAAGAACAAAATTGACATTATAGTTTTACATAAAGATGACAACTTGTTTTTTTCAGAATGCAACATGACAAGATCAATAACTAATCAGTTTCTACCGCAAACCAATGAAATTACCTCTACCTCAAACACAATTTTGTCTTCAGAGCACACCAACACCCCGCAGTTATTCCAAAGACTTTATTTTCCCAAAAAGGGAATATTTCATTTAAATGGTCTACTAATCAACCCATACATAAATACACCAATTGAAATATATCTAAATGACGAAGCGGTAACCAATTTCACCTTTACCCCCGTCGAAAACGGACAAGAAATATACCCCAAAGACACACTTGCTTTTAACATACCAGCAGGGTCGGTTATGGATATATATTCCCCGGAACTATTATTTAAAACCGCCTATTTAAATCTTTGGTACTCTTTTGCCGAAGATCCAAGTAGTGATATTTACACAGATCAGCCAATCAAAAAAATATTCGACAACTCAAAAGCTTCTGTCTACAAAATCAGTGGAAATGCCTATTCTAAGTAAACCTATAACTTGCATTTTCTGCTGTTTTAGGATATAATATATCTCAGATTCACCTATCCCGATTCAGGAGCAAAAAATTGAAAAAACAAAAGGTCGAAGCAAAAGAGATACTGTTCAACGTCCTGGCGTGTTTCGCTATCCTTACAATCGCCGGCACTTCCTTCCTCGCCGCAAACTTTACGGCAAGAAAGATTGGAAATTTCATCCTCGACCACAATTTCACGGTCGAGAAGTATTCTGGCACGCTCTACTATTCCTTCATTGAAAGCCAAGATGGCATATTTGCTACCGTGGCAGACAGTGAAGGCAGGGGGCATGCAATTGCCAATTCTTTCAGCGAGCGAACACACTTCATTACCGACAAACATGGACCGAAGGATGAGTCTCACGTCCAAGTCTTCGAATTGAAGATCTACAATTCGAAGACAGGAGCTCATAGATCAATATATATCGTTTGGTAATACACAACCTCTTCCTATATTTGGAAGAGGTTTTTTATTTAATCAAATTTACAACCCAAAATGCTAAACTAGATTTGTGGGGAAAAAAGTTAAAAAAAACCATACCTCAAAACTCAAAACTATTCTTAGACATACTAAGGGTTTTTTTGCTGCCAACTGGCCAGTTTTTGGCTTACTCGCCATTAGCTTACTCCTTTGCTTCTTAAACTTTGATTCCAAAACCTTTTTAACAGGTTGGGACAATCTCCACACCGAGTTTAGCCCACTTCTCAATCTTCAAAGAACCTTTTTTTCTGTTTGGCAAGAGTATCAATCCACAGGACTACTTGGTGGTATGGGTCATACTGCAGATCTTCCCAGAGCCTTTGCGATATACATACTCTCACTATTTAAATTTATTCCGTTAAACTACTACCGCTACATTTTTACCTTTCTCCCTTTAGTGTTTGGACCTCTGGGAGTTTACTTCCTCCTCAAAAACTTAGTCTTTCACAAAGATATCGACACCAAAACCTCAGAAATCGCTGCTTTTTTGGGTTCTTTATTCTATTTGCTAAATCTAGGAACCATGCAAAGTTTTTTTACTCCTTTCGAAACTTTTACCTGGTTCTATGGATCTTTGCCTTGGTTATTGTTTTTTATAAAAAAATATCTAAACCAACCAAAAGCCAGTCATCTCGCCTATCTTTTTCTCTTTTCATTTCTTAGCACCCCATCCTTCTATGTAGAAACACTTTTTATTGTTTTTGGTTTTTGTCTTATCTGTATTATTCTTGACCATCTTGTTTCCTTCAAAACCCAAAGGCTTTTTAAGCGAATCATAAATATTTCCGCCGCCTCAATTAGTGTTTTGGCCGCCAATCTCTACTGGCTCTTGCCAGTTATCTTTTTTGTTATAACCAATGGTCATGTTAGCGAACTTTCCAAAATCAACAAAATTGCAACCCCAGAAACCTACTATCGCAATCTAGAGTTTGGCAATTTTTCTAATCTTTTAAAACTAAAAGGCTTCTGGTTTCAATTTTTAGACCTAGGGTTAAACAATAAGTTCGACTTACTAATGAGTCCTTGGATAAACCACATTAGTTCACCCTTAATTGCTACCATTGGCATTGTTTTTCCTGTTATTTTTCTTATTGGCCTGTACTACGCATTACAAAAAAAGTTTCCTTTATCCAAGGCATTTGCTTTTATCCTCGGAACATGTCTTTTCTTCCTTCTTGGTGGCGGATTATTGATTAACAATCACATTCCTTTGGTTGGGGAACTCTTCCGCTCACCTTTTACCAAATTTTCCATTCCTCTCACTCTTTCTTACTCTTACTTTTTTGCTATTGGTGTTATTTTTCTCCTCGATATTTTTGCTTTTTTAGACACCCAACTTACCTACAATTTAACTCTATTTACTTGCGTCTTTTTACTTCTTATTTACATGTCCCCTGCTTTTTCGGGCAACTTTATCAGTAAGTCCATGCGGGTAGCAATACCCAATGAATATTTTGAGCTTTTTAGCTATCTAGATCAAAAACCCAAAGATCACAGAATAGCCAATTTCCCCCAGCACACTTTTTGGGGTTGGAATTATTACAACTGGGGCTACCGAGGTTCAGGATTCCTTTGGTATGGCATAAAACAACCAATACTAGATAGAGCCTTTGATGTCTGGGAAAAAACCTCCCAAGATTACTACGAAGAAGTTTCCACTGCTCTCTACTCCCAAAAAAAGCAAGGCTTTAGTAACACAATCGACAAATACAATGTCGCCTATTTACTCATTGATAAGTCTGTCCAAGCACCAGATTCACAAACAGATCTCGGCATAAATTATCTAAACACCATCTTAGAAAACAACCCTCAATATACTCTGGAAAAAACTTTTGGGGACAATATTCTTCTCTACAAAAATAATAATTTTAATTCACAAAACTTCCTCTCCCTCTCTCCCGAAAACTGTAAAACTGTGAACTGTGAACTGTCAACAAATGTCCTAGATTTCCCCCTCCGTCCCTCCCAATCCTGGTACGAAAAAGCCGGCTTCCTCAACACCAACATAAGTATTCCCTGTGATCTGTCATCTGTAAACTGTAATCAAAAAACTTTTTATATCCCTTCACTCTCCGAATCTGAAAATCTTCTCCCCTACAAAATTGAGTATCAAAAAAGCGAAACCAGTCTTTCCTTACGCCTTACTCCCATCACCCCTGTCTTTTTTCTAAATAAAAAACAAATTGATCTTGCCACCAAACCTCAAACTATTCAAATCCCACTATCTGATGTTCACAAAAAGTTTATCCTCAATATAAACTCACAATACTTCCCCTTTGAACTACCCTCCGAACTAGACAATTTCCA
>CAYSAM010000016.1:0-16995 GCA_964429015.1 uncultured Pseudomonadales bacterium
GGAATACTTCCATCACTAACACAAAAAATAGTGTCATACTGACTGGTAAATTGGGCGCGTTTTAATAGCGAGGTTTTGTTTTTGCAAAGCAAGTAGCTACTTGGGTTTAGCTGTAGACCTGAAAAGTCTAAACCAAAACGATCTTCGGCTTGACGTAAAATATCGGCTTTTTCCCAGGCGATTTCTACTTGGAAACCTAGTTTAAGAAGCTCCAAACCAAAGACTAAAGTGTAGCGCTCCCCTCCCCCCAAAGTATCTAGGTAAGGATCAAAGATTAAGGCTTTTTTTATTTTTGTTTCCATTCTGAGATTATTTCTTGGTCAATTTGTCGATATGTTTTCTGAAGTGAGGGTTGACGTTGCATTTCCCACAGTCTTTCATACGTTACAAACTTACTAAACATTTGGTAGATTATTTCTATCCAACCTTCGGTTCCGTCCTTCCACAATCCTTGTTTTACGCAACGATCCCAAAATTCGGTAAACATTATTCTTAAAAATCTCCAACCGGCCATGGGTGGGTGATTATTTTTAAGAAGTAGTTCCGCTTCGGTTTTTGACCACACCAAAGTGTTTGGTAGTTTTTCGTCGATATTTTTATGTGATAAATGAATCATCTGGTGTTTAAGCTGACCGATACTACCAGTTATTTTTGGCTGCTCGTGCAACCTACCCTCCCACTTTACCAAAGATTCTTTTTTAATTAGCCTTAAAACTCGAGGGTCACCCCAGTGTTCCAAATGTTTCCCTAAAAATATTTCATAACGGGAAATTGTGTAGGCTTGATGTTGGGCATTAACTAGTTCATTTTGAATTTCTTTTGCAAGTTTTACAGGAATTCTTTCATCTGAGTCCAAGTACAATAACCAGTCACCACTAGCCTCTAGTGCCCCATCATTGCGCCATTTGGAAAAACTACTACCTGTACTATGAACAATTTTGACTCCGTATTTGCGACAAATTTTTAGAGTGTCATCTGTAGACCCCGTATCGACAGCTATGATTTCGTCAGCAAACTGGCTGGAGATTAGAGCTGCCTCTATTTCGGCTTCTACATTGTTTACTAAAATTATGATAGTTATTTTTGGCATATTAGTTCTTCCAACTCCCCCAACCAAGATTGCCTGTGAAGTAATCTTTTATGGCTTGTTTTTGAGCAGCGGTACCGTTAAACATTTTTCTAATACTTTCGCGGACTAAAGCAATTTTAGTTCTAAGTCTGGCATAGGTAAAGCCAAAGAGGAGTCTGTTGCGAGTTAAAAAATAGTCATTTAAAGGTGAACCAATGGCAGAACTTTGGGCAACTTTGTGCCAGAGTTTTATACTTGGATCAAAAATGAGTTTGTAGCCTAAGGACTTTATTCTAAGCCCTAAGTCAGAGTCCTCAAAGTAAAGACAATATCTCTCGTCAAATAGACCTGCTTTTTTGAGTACGTCGGACTTGGTTATAAATAAACAACCAGTAATAAAATCAGTTTCGGTAATTTTGTTGTACTGAAGATTGTCGACTTCGTTTACACCAACATGTGAAGCGTAGACATTGTTCCAGTCGTATTTTCCCCCAGCGTACCAAATAACTTTTCCTAGATCAGTTTGGCGATATTGCTTTTCAAATTCAAACCCTTTGGCAAAGTAAATTAAGCCACCAACTGCTCCCACTTTTTCGTCGGTTATGGGCGAGGAGAGAATACTCAAAATAAAATTTTTGGGAACTAAAGTGTCGTTATTTATCATGACGATAATATCTACGTTGTCTGCAAGACACTGTTTTAAACCGATATTGTTACCAGCAGCAAAGCCAATGTTTCCAGGACTAGAAAGATAGCTGACTTGAGAAATACCTGCGAGTCTTTTTTTCAGTTCTGCAGACTTGGAGTTGTCGACAACGTAAACCTCTAAATCTATACCAGCAGGCACCTGACACTTTTGGATCTCTGATACACACTCCAAGGTATCTTTGTCGCTATGATAGTTTATGGTAATAACACCTATTTTCATTTTGAATTTAACTTACGAAGAAGTTTGTAGTACATTGAGGCAGTTTTTTTGTTAGAAGTGTTTATTTTGTAGGTGAGAAACCAGTAGCGAAGCTCCTTGTACTTATCAACAAAAACCTTGGTCCATATAGAGGAAAAATTTTGAGGAGAGATTTTTTTGTTCCCTTGTTCTTGCCAAACCTTTATATAGACAAGCAATATGGAAAAAAATTGTAAAACTGATAAGACAAACCCATGCAAGCCGTCTTTATACCCTTCGCCCGCAAAAAAGCGAGATAAAAATTCTCCTATCGGCTTGGCTATTAGATCTTTGGCATCAAATATATAGCCAGAAGTGATCATTTCTTTTGCTTGCTGATCAGCATAGCGGATAGAGCGCAGAAGATACTCATCAATAGTTGTGTAGTGAAAATGCTCAATGGCCATTTCTTCCGTAGCGGGAAGATTTTGGCTGTTACCTTGAGTTATTGGTACAGAATGAATTTCTTCTTGCCAAGTAACAAATCCTTTTTTGAAAAAACGAATGTTATAGTCGGGCCACCAACGAGAATGCTGCATCCAGTTACCAAAAATTATATTTTTTCTTGGGATGCGGATAAAATCACAGGCGTTATCTTCGGCAATTTTTTGGAGATTTTTGGCTAAGGCTTTGGGAATTACTTCATCTGCATCAACTATAAGCACCCATTCACCAGTTGCTCTGCTAATTGCCATATTTCTAGCGGGCTCTACAAAACCAGTTTTTTTATGAGTGTAGATTTTGTCGGTATAGTTTTTGGCAATCTCAACAGTATTGTCCTCCGACTCCATGTCGACCAAAACAATTTCGTAGCAAAAGCCTAGAGATTTTAAACATCTTTCAATATTTTTTTCCTCATTTCTTGTGTTGACAACAGCCGAGATCTTTACTTTATGCATGTATGAGGTTAATTATATGCCAGTCACCTGGTAGATGGTAATTTCGGGTGAAGTGAAGATAGTTTCTAGGTTTAGTTTTTCATAAGGAATATTTAACTTTCTTAATGGTGTTTCGTAGACATACAAAATATTGTTTTCTACTAAAAACTCTTTTGTCCAGCTAACGTCGGTAGTGTTATAAAAACGGTTGGCGTTTTTTAGTTTTTGTTGGTAGTTGATTCCGGTAATATCTAAATTTATTTGGTCAGATAAGTATTCTGGTTGGCCGCTTAGTGCCGAGATATAGGAAGAAGTAATGTAATCGTATTGTGGTTGAGGTGGGCTAAAAACGGTTCTATTTTGATTGGGTGGTGACAGCACAACACCTTTTTTGAGTGTAGATAGCTTTGATAGAGCAGAAAGTTCTGTATATGAAATACGTGACGTGGAGTTTACAGTAACATAATCTCTTAAGGTACCAAAACTGCCAATGGTACCGACAACGACCAAGACAAAAACCAAAGCACTTGGGCGGGAAAAGAACATGGCCACATAAAAAGACAAAAAGAATAGTCCGTAGTAAAAAAACTGAATTGTGTTCCAAGGATTAATAGACTGGGTAAAGAGCAATGGAATAATCAAAGATGAAAAAATCATGACTCTGACTAATTTATCTGTTTGTGATTGAGGCTTGGTTACTAAACAGTGGTAAATACCAACGATCCTTACACCTAAGTTACCAATAAGAAAAAGGCAAAGAGCAACAAAGTTTAAGAAAAGCAACTTACCAAAGTTTCCGGTTGCCTCGTATGCCTGCCAGGCAGCTGCAGCTCTTGGCCAATTTAGGCGATCGTAGGACTCCACCATAGTGCGGATAAACCACAAGGGCTGAAACAAAAAGGGTGAACTATTAACACTGCTAAAGGGTAAATTAAGGAGAAAACCCCCTAAGCCAATGACAGCAAAAAGAGAAAAATCTCTGTTTATCAACAGACCAGCTAGCAAAAGTATAAAACCATACACCTTAACTTGAGATAGTAAAATCCCCAAGATAGCTAAAATAAAAAAATCTAATAAAGTCTTTTTGGCTTTATTGTATACAGTGAGAAAGCCCAAAATAAAAATAAGAGAAAACACGAATGGTGGATTGAGAAAACTAGAGATAGACTGGTTAGACCAAAAAGTTGACTCACCGACAAACAAATCCCCTCCCCTTAGAAGCTGAACCAAAAAACCAAGCGAACTACCCAAAAAAACAAAAGTAGTAGCTATGTTTTTTTGAAATCTAGTAAGAGATAGATTGTCTGATAAAACACCTATTAGTTTGATAAGAATAACTCCCGCAAAAAGAGGGTAGACAAAAAAATAATAATACAAAACAGGAGTATGGGTAAACCTAACAACTAACCCCGAAAAGTAATCGAAAAAAAAATGGTAGTTACTTAATACTTCACCTGCTACTTGGGGATGTGAAAGAGTTAGCGGACTATTGGCAAATTTTTGAATTAGGGACAAATGAAAAACAGCATCGTGCCCGTTTGGTCCCCAAAAGCCCATGCCAAAAGGATAAAGACTGCCACTTCTTACTAGAGTTAGACTGACAACAAAAAGAAGAAAAAGACCTAAAAAGGGTGGCTTGTTTTTAAACAATACAAAGAGTAGAACCAAAAAAGTAATTAGCCAAAAAAACTTATTGACAGTAGAACTGTTCTGAAACGGGGAAAATTCTACTGGCGTCCAAGTAGTTGTATTTTTACTATTTTTTACGGCTATTAAATTACTATCTAAAAGGGGAACGTTGAGGTTGTTAAAAGTAATTTTATTTGGTTCTAAACTGATTTTTTCAGTTTGATTTTGAAAGGCAATAGCCCAAGAATCCCACTGTTTTAAGTAATTAGTGATAAGCATTCCACCCTTTTTGCTAAGCGTCAGGTATTTACCAACTCCCAGCTGATTTGTAACAGCTAAGTGCTCTATGTTTACCAGGCTTGGGGTGGCTAGGTTAGACTCGGACTCTTTGTGATTGTAGACATAAAGATTTTTTAGCTCCGTAGAATCCTTAGTATCTGTAAACTCTAGCTTGTACCAGGGACTCTGATAAAGGTAGTTTGTAGTTTTGTCTTCATTCTCTTGCTTATAAAGAAAAGCTGGTGTGCTTTCGGGGTAGCGTGCTTTGAACCAATCAGAAAAAGTGCTGTAACTTGCAAAACGGAGATTGTGTTTGTCTTCTGCCGCCAGGAGTTCATTTAGTGCTTGCTTAAACTTTGTCTTGTCTAGAGTGGTGGAAGTGTTGGATAGAGAAAAATTTACCTCAGTAAACTCATTGAAAAATTTTTGAGTATAAAAACTTAAGCCCTCTGCAAAATTAAAGCCTTCTAGTGGTACTGATTCAGAAAAAGAGAGATTAATTCTGGTTTTTAAGCTTTTAGCAGGAAGATAGTGATTGTTTTTACTTGGAAAAAAGGGGGCGTTGGCGTAGGCACCGTTATATGAGGGTAGATTTGCTCCATCGACCGGAACGACCACCACACCGAGAACTGAGTACTTGGTTTGGAGATACTCTAGAGTATAAGCATCGAAATTTTGAGCTGTAATTGTTTTTGGGTAATAGCCAAAAGCACCAAAGAACTCTTCCATTTGCTTGTCTACAAACCTTTCTCTTTCTGCTGGTGGCAAATTTTGAATATCAGAGCTAACACCATTTTTTAGGAATAAACCAATTTCTTGTTTTTTATCCCCTGTAGATATTTTTTTGAAGTAAGCAGAAATAGTAGAACTGTTTATGGCGCCCGATGTTAGGTACCAACTATTTACAACAGCAGAGGGAGTAGACTCTTCATAAACAAAGCGAGGAATGGTAAGTGGGGTTAGTTTGGTTTTTTCGTTTGTTTTAAAATCGTCTATTAAGTTAACTAGAGTGACAAAAGTTTCAGCTTTAAAAGCTTGCACTGGAGTAGTGGAAAATAAAAAAGTAAAAATTGTGAAGATACCCAAAAGAAGATTAAACATGTTTTAGTGAAAAGTAATTTTTAGTGGTTTGGAAAAACTTTTTGCCTTCTAATAATAAGACGGTGACTGCGTAAATGACAGTTGATAGGGCAAGAATACTGAGAATAAAATAGGGGTTTGCACTGGCAACTTTTAACATAAAAAATAAAAATATAGCCATGGTTAAAGAAGAAATTAAGGCGGTCTTAGTTATTTTTAGTAAGCTCAAATTTACTATTTTGCTAGCAAGGTAAACAGTAACATATGAAGAAGTAGCAATGATTGCTGTAGCGTAAGCAACTCCGGAGTAACCAAATTTTACCGAGAGTACCGGCATGGTGAGCCAGGTAAGCGATGTCCACATAAGCATCAGTTTAAAAGTAACCTTTATATTTCCGGTGGCATTGAGAAGATTGGTTAAACTAGTAGAAATACTAGCCCAAGCAGAGTTATAAAGATAAAAATAGAGTGGAATAACAGCTGGTAGCCACTTTTGGTAACGAGGAATTGACTCAGCTAAGGGGCGAGCAACAAAGCCCATACCAATGAGGATAGGGAAAATAATTAAGGTTAAGTATTTTAGGCTAACCTCTACTGCTTTAGATAAGCTCTCTTTATCGTTTTGCAACCTAGCAAAAGCGGGAAAAGATACCTTGGATAAATTATCCATAACAATGCGAAGCGGTAGACCGGACCACTTGCTAGCCCAACCAATGTAACCCAAACCAGAGGTACCAATTATTTTGGTAAGAAAAATAGTAACACCGTCGTCTTTTAAAATGGCTAGTATAGTATTGGCTTGATAAGGTAAACCAAACTTAAGCAGTGATCCGAGGGACTCTTTGTACAAGCCAATCTGTGGCAACCAAGGATAAACAAAATAAACAGCAACCAAACCAACAACTCCCCTAGCTAAAACGGCGTAAGAAAAAGAATTAACCCCAAAGCCTTTGAGAGCACAGTAAACAGCAACCAAGTTAAAGGTTAAAGTTTCTAAAACCTGAGGCAAGATTAGTTTGTTAAACTTTATTTCTCTCTCGAGCATTATAGAGGGAATAGTTTTTAGTGAACTTAAGAGAAATGATAGACCCATGGCAAAAAGTAAAAAGGCACCATCAGCGTCCAGACTATACTGTTTTTTGAGAAAAGGTGTTATTAGATACAAAATAAATAGAGAAGTAAGGACTAAGATTTGCTGAAGAGTAAAAGTAGTAGCTAGATCTTTTTTGGTTATAGTGCCGCTCTTTTGAACTAATGCAGCCGCCAAACCAATATCGGAAAAATAAGATAAAAAGTTTACAACAGAAGAAACAAGATAAAAAATTCCATAAGTTTGTGGATCTAAGTAGAGGGTGAGAATTAATGTGGCAACAAAAGAGATTACTTGAACAATAAAGGTTCGTGAAATAAGAGCTAAAACGCCAGAAATAGATCGATGTTTTACTTCTGCATTTGTAAGAGATTCGTTATTCTCCATTTTTTTGACGCAGTAAGTAATAAATAAAACCAAAAGACAATATACTTAAAATATCTGAAAGTAAACGAACTGGTGTTAACCAAATTTTGGCTTGAACAAAGCCAGATGAAGTATTTAAATCAATAATTACTCTTCCTAAGTCGGCATCCATTTCAGTTTTTACTTTTTTACCGTTCACATAGACATCTAATCCCTGATATGTGTAAAGTGGTAGCATTATTTTTGCTGTGGGAGTGGATAGCCTGAAGTTAAATTCTTGCCAATTAGATCCTGACTTAAAATTTAGAACAGAACCCTTACCCTCAATAATATTGGGGATAGTAAAAGCTGGGTCACCTGGCGGCCTACTTGCTGTTCGGGGAAGATAATCGAAGATTCCTCCCGTGACCTGATTTTCCCAAAGTTTGCCAGAAAATTTTTCTTCTATGGTTAATCTGAGTGGTCGTTCAACTCTGAAAAAAGTAACGTTGTAGCTAATAACAATAATAATAAAGGGGGCAAGTAATAAAGTTTTTTGGGTTGTAGAAATGTTTATAGTAAAAATGTAACCAGCCGAAAAACTAAAGTAAAAAACAGCGAGGGCTACCAAACGCCAGGGAAACTGGGAGAACTGTAGTAGTTTAATATGATCCCACAAAAAGACAGAGCGGCTATGAGTGAGAAAGGAATAGCCTAAGGCAGAAAAAATAGAAAAGAAAATAACCAAAGAAAGTGACTTGTTTTTTTTGAAATTGATAAGGGCTAAGAAACCAGCCAAAAAGGAAAAAATCCACTGCATAATTCCTACTGAAAACGACATACCATCTTCTGGACCCCAAGTAGAACCACCGTATCCCCAAAACTGAGATAAGAAGAGCTGTTTAAAATCGGCAAAGTGAGCTAAATAGTTAAAGTAGCCAACAATCATCGAATCGACATGGACATATTTTTGTTCCAACACTACAGGGATAAAAAAGAAAGCAGCGAGTGAAACTCCTAAAACTCCAGAATAAACTAAATTTAAAATTGCTTTGTAATTTTTGGAAGATATTAGCCAAAAAATTGCCCAAATAATGGCGGTGGGAGCAAACACCATAGTCATGACATTGTGTGAAGTCAGTTGTAGACCGAGAAATAATCCCAAAAAAGCTAGATGCTTTTTGCTTTTGTGGTTTTCAACAAGATTGTAAATACCAAGTAAAACAAAGGGGAACCAAACCATGCCCCAGGCTTCGTTTAGGGCGCCGCGAACGTAGATGTCCACAGAGTGATAAGGAGCATATACATAAAGTATGGCTGAAAAAAAACCTCCCCATTGACCAAAAAACTTTTTGGCAAGCAAATACATACCGATGCCAGAAATGGTAAAAGCAAGGGCAAACATGATTTTTACTGACCAAAAAAGACCAAATCCCATGAGATTTAGAATTTCCATGGGGTAATAAGGCATGGGAGGATAAAACTGCATCAAAGGATAGCCATAACCAAAACCAGCGTCTGGAACCCAACGGCAAGGGATCTGAAAATCTTTGAAACACTTATCGACCTCATAAAGGCGAAAAACTTGGAGATCGTCGTGCATGGTAAAGAAACCAGGTTTAAGAAGATCGGTTATAGCAGGGATGGTAAGTAGACAGATAAGTAAAATTGGCCAGTGCTTTTTGACAAATGATTGAAGCGACCTAAAACTCGCAAGAACAAATTCCATTAAATTGATTATATAGGAGTGGAGAGATAAAGTCATAAAAAAAACAGAAGCGTTGCTTCTGTTATTAAAAGGCTCTAGTAATACAATGGAGCCATATCTATTTCTCTGTAATCGTCAGGGACACTTGCCCCGATTGGTATGTCAAATTCAATACCATAAACATCCCTAAGATTGCCTTCACTGTACCGATTTATCCTTATTTCACCATCTTTAAGTTGAGGAAAGTCCTTACGAGCCTCTTTTATAAGTAAAATTACTGCGGTATAAGATCTGGTGACATTTTTTAAAGCTAAGATTATCAAGTTTTTACACACAAGTTTTTCAAAACCCATCGTTCCTCCTTAATATTTTAAGTACACATATATTATATCAAATACTATAGGTAATTACTCAAAAGGACTACTTTAGCTTGAAGAATTGGAGGGATTCGTGCGTGCCGTCTGCTCTTGGAAACTTAGGATACTCGCTAATTAGCTCTAGTTTGGCCAGATCTGAGGCTGTAAGCTTATTGCGAGTGGAGTTTATGACAAAGAATCTTTCGTTATCCTTAGACGTATTTAGGAGCCCATCCGGCAAAGTTTCTGCTATTGGCGCTGAGCCTACAACGGTAAGGTTAGGATAGCTTTGAGTATATATTTGGAGACCGTCAGGTAGGGTACCAAAGAAACCTTCAGTAAAAACGACCGCCTTTTTGCCTTGACTATGCAAGTTAATTAAGTACTCAGCAATTTCTTTTTGACCCCATCCCGCTGTCCACTCTTGGTAGTAACCAGTAGCCATATCGTAGGGCAGAGGTGAGTTTTTTGGTGAGTATATATACCAAACAGAGAGTAAGAGGGGTACGGTAATAAGTATGGCAACAACCCAAGCCTTGAGCCGAGAAAGTCCTAGCCCGGCCAAAATAATTAAGGGGTAAACAGTAAAAAGAATGTAGCGGCTAGTATAAACTTTGGCGATTAAACCTTGAGAGATGAGAGGTAATAAGGTTAATAGCAAAAATAAGGTGGCTTTTTTAATATTTTTCTTTTCAGCAAAAGAATAAATAGCAGCCAAAAGAGTGCTAGGAGTTATTAAGTACCACAACCAGCTCCAAGTAGTTTTTAGATTACCAATGAGTGGAGTTAAGGGGTGAGTAAGTATTTCTCTAAATGAATAAAGATAATCTAAGTTTCTCTCACCCGCCATGTTGGAATTGGGGCCAAGTTTGAGGATAGACTTTAGGGCAAAAGAAATAATAAAAATATAAACAAAACCTAAAACTAAAATGGATATTGATTTTTTATTTTCGTTTTTAAGGTTTATGGTAAACAAAAAAGTGAGTGCCAACCAGACAAAATAAAATACAGCTGGGGACTTGGTAAGCAAAGCTAAGCCTAAAGTAATACCTGTAAACATAGCCCAATCTAAGGTTCTTTTATCAACAAAGAGTTTGGCAAAAACTAAAACCCAAACCCCAAACATGGCGAGCATGCTATCGGCAAGAGCCATGCGATCGAAGTAGACAGTAAATGGGGAAGCGGCATAAATTAAACTAGTTAGGAGAGCCGCTGGTATGCTTTGGAAAAATAAATAACTTAGTAGCGCTAGCCCAACCATAGATCCAACTCCACAGAGAGTAGAAAGGGTTCTGGCGGCCACAAGCGGGTCGTTAATCACTTTAAACATGGGCATGGTTGCCCACATATACAGCGGCTGTTTGCCATCGGTCATGGGAAGAAAACGCAGCGAAGCTTCGGCTTTCATTATTTGCGACCAACGAACATAAATAGCCTCGTCGACAAATACTGGAACGGAGTAGATTTTAGAAAAACGCAAAAAAGCAAAAACTGCAAATATAGAAATTATTGAAAGGAAGATTTTTATGTTTAACTTCATGTATTTTGTTTTCTGGATGCCGGATCTGGTCCGGCATGATATGCTTTTCTTATTTGTAGCATGTCAGTTTTGATCATATTTACCCTGGAGGTCATTGATCTTTACTCTGGCAATTTGCTTAAGCATGTCTAGCGATTCATTAACAAAGTTTTTGCCCTTATCGGTAGAGGTATCTTCATCGCGCCAATGGACATCGACCTCTTTGAGATTATAACCAAACTTTTCCGCCAAAAATAACAGCTCAACATCGAAGGCGGAAACAGACCAACCTTTGGAAATTGTCTTTGGGTTTTTAATAACTTGGAGTAAAGGAAAAATCTTTTTGGCTACTTTTATATCTAACGCCTTAAAACCGCATTGAGTATCGACTACATCAGGCAAAAGGAATATTCCTCTTACAAACCTAAAACCCCAGGAGGTTAATTGACGCATAAAAGGGAAATTTTTGCGCATTTTGCCACGAGAGCCAAAAACTACCTGGAAGTCATCATCGAACCACGGGAGTAATTTTTCTACTTCTTTAAGTGGGGTGGATTGATCCATGTCAGTAAAAAGGATAATGTCGCCTGTGGCGTGTTTTATACCGTTCCAGATTCCGGCTGCTTTTCCTGCGTGGTTACTACGCAAAAAGACAAAGCCTTTATTTTTTTTGACAAAGTCTGCAATAATTTCGTCGCCCCCGTCGGTGGAGCCGTCGTCATTAATTACCACTTCCCAAGAAAACTGTACCTCAGACAAGTATGAGTTGATCTGTTCAAGTACTCCCCTGCGGAGATTGGCTTTTTCGTTGTAGTTTGTAATAACAATTGAAACCTTTTTTTTCATGACTTATAGGTCTACTTAAATAGTACCTCTCTGTAGTATTTTAACTCATTTATTGATTCTAGGATATCGTCTTTTGCCCGATGGACGAAGTTTTTGGGATAAACTGGGATTTTGGGATACCAGCGCCTACAGAGCTCTTTGAGGGTGTTTAGATCCACAATGTGATGGTGTAAGTAGTTGTAGATCTCGGGCATTTGCTCGCCCAAAAATTCACGATCGATATAAACAGAAGATCCGGCAAGCATGGCGGTCTGAAAACTACAGTGTTTTTTAATAAATTTTAAGGTTTCGTCGTAGGCTTTTTTATGGCTAACAGTAGAGGATCTTATCTCCTCCATTAGTCCAGACTGAGTAAAATTATTTTGGTTCCACATTACCATTGAGCTTAGTACCTCTTCTGGCTGATGAATAACGAGGGACGGACCTTCTGCCTTTATATTTAACTGACCATCAGTAATAAGAGTAGATATTTCTACTATTTTTCCCTTTTTAACATCGAGATCAGTAAGCTCTAGATCTAACCATAGTAAGGGGGCGTTAGCAAAAGGACTCATTTTTTATGAACCAATTGATAAATTTTTAGATGACGCAGATTCCATTGGGCACTGATGCTAGCTGGTCCAAAAATTGCTACCTGGTAGACAGGACTACCTTCTGGTTGACACTTGTCTCCATCCTCACAGATAACAAAGAGTTGCTCTGTTACCCCATCTTCTCCTCTTGTCATTTTGGAAGATTTGTTTTCAAAAAAGTAACGATATGACTCGTCGTAGTTTTGCTTTGCAATTAGGGCAAAATTAAAAGGTGTGTTTTTTGATTCTTTGATAATTAAGTCAACTGCATCTTCTGTTAGTTTTAGCTGGTTGTTTGGTGTTTCTTTGACTGGTGAGAAGTGAAGATTTAGATAAACCAAAAAAACAAAGGCAGTGGCTCCTAATAATTTTAAAATATTTTTTTGGGAGAGGATAAATGAAAAAATAAATCCCAGAAGCAAATAGGCTGCTGGATACATAAAGCCAAGATAGTGAATGTAAACATGTTGCTTGTATACACCCAAACCGAGTATGGAGAAAAATATCCAGGTAATGACAAAAAGTAACGGCTTTTTATTTTGGATTCTTTTGAAAACAATAAGTAAAAAAAGAAGAATAACCAAACCAACTATTTGGGGATAAAAGTTTTGGCGAGCCAAGACCAAGTCAGTAACCATAGTGTTCATGACTGGTAAGAAACGATCTGACCTAGCTGGATTGAGATTGATGGTGGTTTGGCGATCGGTAAAAAAAGCTTTAAAGGCATTAAAGTTCATACCTTGATGCTTAAGATCAAAGACCGCCAAAGGTGACATAATTAGGCAAAAAATAATAAAGGCCGTTAAACTGCCAAGTAAAAATTGTCTTTTAAAGTCTTTTTTGTCCTTGATTGAGTAAAAAGTAAGTAGCCAGTAAATTCCCAAAAATGGAACCAACAGCAAACTAAGGTAGTGCATTTGCAAGGCACTCGCAAAAGAAAGTCCTATCCACGGCAACCATTTAAAATTATTTTTTTGCCACACCTGATAAATACCATAAGCACAAATTAGAGCAAAGAGTGGTGTGGGGTTTGGGTTCCAGGAAGAGCGGCTATAAATAATAGTGACTGGCGAGATAGCGTAAAAAAAGGCGGCGAGCAAACCAGCTTTCGCTCCGAACCATTCTCTACCAAATAACCAAACTAAAAATACCGTAATGGTGCCAATCACAGCATTCATGGCAGCAGGACCAACGGGACTAAGACCAAACAAGCCCAATGCCGGAGCAATAAGGTAGTAATATAAAGGACCGAGGTACATGTTTCCAACACTGGTCTGAGGACCAATAAAAACCAGGTTACCATTGGTGATAAGATCTCTTACGATACGAACATCTCTACCTTCATCACCCAAAAAAGTTAAAAATTCATTAATGCGATATAGTCTTAAGGTAAGAGCAAGGAGAATAATTAAGGAAACAAAAAACACTTCTACTTTGTTGCTCTTTATATAATTTGCCACGTCGCGAATTATGCTCCCCCGAGTAGATACCTGGGATATTCGACTCGCAATGACAGGTGAATGAGTTTTGGATTTAGCGACTTTAGTTTTCTTCATTTTAACTTTTTCCAAAGTTTAAATAAATCTACAAAGCTTTGGATAATAACATCAATGTTGGCACCGGTGCCCTCTCCATGCTTACGAGGATAATGATGAACCCCTGTTTCTACTATTTTAAAGCCATATTTTTGCGATTTAATTAAAAACTCGCTACTGATAAAGGCACCTCTTTTGCTTTCCAGTTTTGGAATAGTATCGATAACTTTTTTGGAGATAAGCTTAAAACCACAGTCAATATCCTTGACGTTTAAACCAAACATAAGCCAAACGATTATTTGCCAGATCTTGGTGTTTAGTTTGCGAAAAAAGGAAACCTGTCGCTTGTTGTAAAAACCAATAACAAGATCTGCATTCGTCTTTTTTTGTTTAGTGACAAGACTTTTTATTTCGGAAAAATCAAATTGACCGTCAGCATCAATAAAAGATATCCAAGGATACTGACAGGTATACAATCCACTTATTAGTGCTGGCCCGTACCCTTTATTTGGGTTGTGATGAATTACTTTTATTCTTTTATCCTTTTTGGCGAAATTGTCAGCAATCTTACCAGTACTATCCTTTGAGCCATCGTTTACGACAATTAGTTCCCAAGTTGGAAAATTTAGTTTTAAGTTTTTTACAACATTTTTAATTGTTTTTTCTAAGTTTGCTTCTTCGTTGTAAGCTGGCAGAAAAACAGATAGTTTGTTGATTTGTCCCATGATACTCACAAGTATATACTAGAGTTAATGAAACTTTTTATTGTCTTAATCTCTTTGCTATTGGTCACTTTTTTGACATGGTTACCATTTGGGGCAAAAACACATCTTCCTGTGTGGGGAATGGACTTTAGCGAAGGTCCTATTGCTTTGTGGAAAAACTATGATGGACCAAATTATTTAATAGTAGCAAAGACTTGGTACGACCAAAACTTGATCAGGAACGAGTTTTCCGCGCCACTACCAGTGGAGTATTACCCGGCTCATTTACCCTTATATCCCGGGTTAATCGCCGCTTTTGATACGGTTACCTCGGGACCAAACGCAATGCTTATAGCGACTGTTTTGGGAAGTTTGCTTTGTTTTGGAATGTTTTACAAATATCTTACAGATTTTAAAATTAGCATTAATCCTCTTTGGCTTAGTATAGTTTTTTTATTTTTACCAGCACGCTTTTTGGCACTAAGAGTGATTGGATCTCCAGAGCCTTGGTTTATATTTTTTATACTGGCAAGTCTTTACTTTTTTCGCAAGGAACAATTTTGGTGGTCAGGTATATTTGGATACTTATCGCTGTTAACAAAAAGCCCTGCTGTTTTACTTTTGGCTGCTTATGGTATTTACATAATAAAAGAATCAATTAAAAGTAAAAAAATTGAATGGAAGTACTACCCTATTTTGATTATGCCTTTGGCGGTTGCTGACTTGTTTTATTTTTATAAATTGAGAACTGGAGACTTTTTTGCATACTTAAATAGTGGTGACAACTTTCACCTATTCTGGCCGCCATTTAGTATATTTGCGCCACAAGGGCAGGTTTGGGTGGGTAATTTTTGGCTAGAGGATGTGATTTGGACATGGTTAGTTTTTGGAGTTGGAGTGTTGGCATTAAAAAAGAAAGATTTAAAAATTGAACAGCTGTTTGCAGGGATATTTTTTGTCTCAACACTATTTGTTGCTCATCGTGATGTAAGTAGATACATAATACCAGTTGCCCCTTTTGTGCTTATGGGGCTAGATAAATACTTACAAAAAAAGGAATTTAAGATTATGTTTGCGGTACTAGTATTGCCAATAATGTTATACACTTGGAACTTTTTGCTTCACAACACTAGTCCGGTGGCAGATTGGGCGCCGTACTTATAAAGAACTCTAGAACTCAAGGAGACTATTTATTTTTTTTCCAGATAAAGGTGTTATAGATGAACCAATTGAGGGGAACGGTAAGACCAAAAACGGCTAGAATCAAAAATAGAGTGCGATATTGATCTCCAAAGTAACCAGTTCCCAGACCGATAACAATACTAGGGACAATGATTCCAGAAACTACTGAACTCAAGTTAAAGGTAAAAAACTTTTTTAAAAGTTTGGCACCCCAGATAAGTTTTTCATTTTTAAATGTCCAGAGATTGTTAAAAACAAAGTTACTTACTATGGATACCTCGGCAGCGAGTGCATTTGCAATAGTATTTCTTAAGCCAACAGCGGGAATACTAGCTCCAAGTATGCGAGAGAAAAAATCTAGTCCTAGCTTGTTGACAATAAAACCAAAAAGACCAATTGTGCCAAATTTTAGGAACTTTTGAGTAGTTGAGTCGTTCCATCTTAGTAAAGTGACTGTTCTAAAGACCTCAATTGCTGTTTGAGGTTCAATTTTGGATTCTCCCGCGTTTCGAACATTGAAGACTAATGGAACTTCGGATACCTTGGCACCAAGTTTAATCATTTTGTACAAAAATTCTAGTTTGTAGCCAAAACTTCTGGTATAGAGATGGTCCATATCCATAGTGTCCACAAAACCCTTAACTCGTGAAGCTTTTAAACCAGTGGTAGGGTCAGTGATCTTGAAAAAGTCCTTGGTTGGAAAAAACAAAATAAATCTTGCAACCAAACTACCTGCCTCACTAAGAAAAAGACGCTTAAACCCCCAACCCTTGGGATTACTTCCGCCTTTTATTTTTCTGGAACCCAGGACATAGTCAAAGCCTTCGGTAATTTTATTTAAAAGAAAAGGAATTGTTTTAGGAGGATGTTGAAAGTCACCATCGAACTCTATAACTACATCAGCACCTAATTCGTCCATGGCATACTTAAATCCTCGCACATAAGCTCCACCAATACCGGCTTTTTTTGCACTTAAAGACAAAAATAGGTTTTTATATTTTTTTTGTTTAGCCTGAACTACTTTGTATGTACCATCTGGAGAGGTATCATCTACAACCAATATTTTGCATTCCCAGTCCTTAATATTGGGAAAAGTTTTACTATACAAATGGTCGATCATTTTACCTATGGAGTCGGCTTCGTTATATGTGGGGATAACGATTACAGCAATGGGCGGTTTTTTCATTTTTTATCTACTGCTTGGTGATCATCTTCTTCGTGTTCACAGTTACCACAGCAACCGCCGCCACCACAGCA
>CAYSAM010000017.1:0-16430 GCA_964429015.1 uncultured Pseudomonadales bacterium
ACCGGATTGAATGTTTTGAGTTTGATTAAGGCTCAAAAACTAACTTTTTCTTAATCGACCACAAAGTGTTCTTGTTTGCCTGGAGCTTTGTGGAAAATCGGCAAACTAAGCTTGTAGTATCTTTAAATAATTCTATCCAGACGAGGGTTCAATTCCCTCCGTCTCCACAAACAAATATCCCGCCTTAATGGTGGGATATTTTGTTTTTTAAGTATTAGGGAATTGAAAGCCGGAAGCGCGACTGGCGCTGAGGCAGGCCTTGAGAAAATTTCAGCAGAAATTTATCGAGGGGCAATTCTCTCTAGGAATTTACTTTCTGAGTGATCTAAAAAATTGAATTTTCTCCGTTAAAGCCACTCCCATCATTTGATCTTTACTAGACTGCATAACTACAGCAGAAAGAAACAAATCAAATTCATCATCACTCATGGCCGCAACTTTAACTGCAATATTATCTTCCCATTTTTTTACACTCATTTTTGCACTAAATTCTCTTCCCCAAGGAAACTGCATGACACATGTTGGCATAATCTTCGACCAAAAAATATCCATATTATTTGCCTTTCAGGCTAAGTTTTTTAATCTTCTCGCCAAACCTGCCTCCGTGTCCCTCTTTTTGATAGCAGCTCTTTTTTCATAAGTTTTCTTTCCTCTAACAAGCGCTATCTGGACCTTTACGAGACTACCCTTATTATACAGCTTCACAGGCACCAAAGTCAAACCTGCCGAACGTGACTTGCTTAAAATCTGAGTAATTTCTTTTTTGTGAAGCAATATCTTTTTTGGTCTTCCAGGATCATAAGTCTCAGCCGAATCAAATTTATATTTTTGAATATTTAAACCTATTATTCTTGCCCCATCTTCCCCAATTAACACTCTGGCTCCCGCAAAACTAACTCCCCCGTTCCGTACCGACTTTACCTCTGCTCCAGTCAGCACAATACCAGCCTCGTAGGCTTCTATGATCTCATAATCAAATCTGGCTTTTTTGTTTACTATTGACACCTGTCTAGTTTAACATCCCAATCGACCCTCCAAAAAGAACTATCAAATTATTTTCCGCGTCAAACTCAATATCTTTCGCTTCTTTCAACTTTTCAACCTTAATTTGTTCCCCACAAGCTCCACTTGTTTTTTTGCAAAAAACTACAATACCTTGTCTTGTGTTCAAAAGAGCAATTCTATCTCCTTCTTTCTCTACGGTAATTTTTTCAAACTCAACTCCAGTCGGCAAATTACTTAAATTGTAGGACTCCTTTACACCCCTTCTAAATCTCTCTACTTGTCCTCCCTTACCCAATACCCAAACATCAACATCAATATCCATATCTATTGGAAATACTCCTATCAACTGTCCTTCCTTTAACCATCGAACTCTCTCCCCAAAACTAGTTTCTCCAATTTGATACTTAAAAACCTCTTTGTTTCCTGACTCCAACAAGTACAAATTACTTCCAAATTTAGAAAGTGAAACAGGACTTGTAACTGCCGAGTCAAAAGTTAGTGACGAGGACTCATCTCCGGCTATAAATACTCCCCCTTTGTTCATAATATATGTTTTTTTTCCATCCGAAACAGAATCTATCCAGCCCAAACCTGCCCCTTTCCCAGCCAACACCTTAACTTCTTTTTGTTTTGTATTAACACTCATTACCATCCCATTTTCGCTACTTGTCACTACAAAATTACTACCCTCTACAAAACTAATCTTATTTGCATTTACACCCGCCCTAATAAGCTCCAAATTTACCACCTCTTTCAAATTTCCATTTTTTTCTCCTGACACTTTTATCCAACTTGCTTCAATCTTCATATCAAGTTCTTTTACTTTTTCTTTATATTTATCAGAATCAAAGTTTCCCTTATTTTTAACAAAATCAGATCTAGTAGTCTCCACAATTTTTTTTGCTCCAGTCTGGTTCAAAACAACCAAAGTTTCTGCTTCCAGCAAACTCTTTTCTATTGGTGCCGAAAAGTCCATCCATTTTTTTTCCGCTACAATAGTTTTTCTTCTAACTCCACCGACAAAAATACTTACAACAAGCATCACCAAAAAACCAAAACCCAAAATCATCGACCACTTTCTTTTACTGTTATTTTCCACCTTCAAAACCACTTCATCACGACCATCTTCAATTACCACCAAACGCCTTCTTTTTTTTAAAAACAAATTTTTTATTTTTTCTTTCCACCCTATTTTCCCGACATAATTGTCACCAGCCAAAACCTCTACCTCTGGCTTTGTCTCCTCAACCGTCACTTTACTAACACCCTCTTTTTCTTCCTCGTTTTTTTCATTCAATAAAATTTCCACATCAGCACTTTTTTGTGGCAATGCCAAAACCGATATTTTCAAAGCTGCCACACTCCCACTCATACCAACCACCTGTGTCTCCCATGTTTCTGCCTTATCATCCAGATCTCCAATCCACATTCTTATAATATCTTTTTCCATAATCTCACCAGCCAGCACCTTTTCAGCAACCAAACTGTTTGTAAAGTTTATCTCTCTACCTTCCCTATCGATTACGATCTTCACTTTTCCGGTTCCAACAATTTTTACTTTTCTAGTTTCATTTTCCCAAAAAATCCACACCCACAAACAGTCTATATTAAAAAATTCTTTTTCAAAATTCAAAAAGAACCCTCCCAGATCACCAACCAGTTCAGTTTTGTTAAAATATTCCTCCACCCAGTTTGTAAGTTCTACATCTCTATCAGCCCAACCATCCTCTTTCTTTCCCCCAACCACGCCAAACAACGCCCCTTTTTGTTTTAGTTCTTCTTCATCAAAAGGTAGCCTTGCAAAAACTTGAGACCAGTTGTACTGATCTTCTTCACATACATATCTTAGAAAATTAATTCCTAAACCATTATTCATTTTGGGCAGTAGTCTTTTTTTAGACTAATATCACTATAGCAGTGATTAAGAAACAAAGAAAACAAAAACCCCAAACCAAAACTTTCAAACTTCCTCCAATGGGGTAGTTAACCACTTTATTCATCAAACCAGCCTGGCGAACCATAATTAGCGACAGTAAACATAGTAGAACCAAAGAAACCGTTATTAGTGCGCTAACAATAAAATCAAAAATATTAATATTTGCTATATCCATATTATTTTCTTCTGTTTTCCTCCTCTTCGTTATCTATTAACTGAGAAATTACTTGGGCTACCTTGTCAGGATTTGCAATTTCCTCAAAAGTAAATGCCGAAAGTTCTCCAGATGCGTCTGGTGTTTTTTGCTCAGATGCGGTCTGTACAATTACATCTCCCATATTAAACAAACTATCCATTAACCCGTTCTGGGAATAATTAACATCTTCTAGTTTATCCAAATCAGCAATGTTTACAGTTTTGTTCAACAGACCAGTAAAGTCCACGTCAACCAATCGCTCGTCAGTAACAATATAAACATTGTAAAACCACAGCAAAAAGTTCAAAATTACATAAAAAATTAAAGCCAAATACCACAGAATTGTCACTTTTGTAATTGTAATCTCAGACAAAACTTCAAAAAATGGAAACTCCACCCAAACCATAGGTACAAACAATGCAATACAAACCAAGCTTAGCCACCCTAAATTTGTAATTAGGTGTCTCCTCCCAAGAAGAATAACCTCTTCAGTTTCATGTTGCGCCTGAAATCTCAAACTCTTAGGATTGACCACAAATGAACTCCATAAACTATTTGAGCAACCATCGCCCAACAATCTCTTAATTTGGTCAGACTCCTTCTCTTTCTTAAATACTTCCGGCATTACCCTATTGTACCAAAAACCAACCTCGTCATTGCGAATCTCGTATTCGAGCTGTGGCAATCCAGTTTTATTTTTTCTCAATATTAAACAACCCACTTTTAAGTGAAATTTTCCCCGACGCTCTCAAATTAAATACTTTATAAAACTCCTGTCCACTAACCTCAAAGTTTCCTTTATCAGTTTCAAACACCAATTTAGCTGTTACTCCATTGTCTCCATAAGTTACACTTACTCCTTTTACCTGGCTAAACGAAGATCCATGAGAGTCTGCCTCTTGTTTCATTTTTTCCCTACTCCATGGATCACCACTCTTTTTAAAACAACTTGTATAGTCTTCCGGCAAAATATGTTCCGAACCACTACCACTCCTATAAACAACAATAGCATTCAAAAAATCTGCCATTTCCTCAGATCGAAACCAAGGGTGGGCTTTACCACAACTGTCACCAGTTGTTCCTTTGTACCAGGATTTATAAAACCAAGGGCTACCACCTGTTTTCTCATAAGCTGCCGATGTCCAACCAGACCTACCAGTAGGAGTGTCCCAAAACCCAGGTGTTTTATAACTACTTCCATCTCCTCGGTAAGATAATGCATCGTAAGACTCCTGATAGCCTCCAGAAGTCGATGCATACCAAGGTTTTATTAGTTTTCCGTCTTTTACAAGAACCCAGCCACGAGTAGCGTTTACTGCCTCTTCCCATTTTCCCCCCTTGTTTGCATTTTTATAAACCTGGCAACCTTGATCTGTACATATATTTCCCCCACTTCCCTCATTAGTCCAAGCTAGCGCATATGTTCTTGCTGCTATAGCTTGTGCTTTCAGTGCCTCCATTCCTCCACTATCTCCCCAGCCATTGGGCATTTCGTAAATTCTTTTTGTATAAGTTTCAATATCCATTCTCCCATAGCCAGATACCCCTATTTGTTTTCCTGCATCATAGTCTTTCTTTATTTCTACTCCACCATAATAGGCTTTCAAAATATCCTCAGCACCTTGACCAAGTTTAGCTCTACCGTATGCTCCGTACTGACTCATACCTTTAAAGTGCGGCGCTCCAAAAGAAAAGGCTGCAAATGCTGGAGAAAACCCAGGGTTATAATCTGGTCTACTCGCTGCATCGTCCGCTAATGGTACATCACCTACTGTTGTCGAAAAAGTTCCAGTCTTTTCAGCAAGCAAGCTCTGTTGTTGTGCCGAAAGAGCTGCTATCTTACTTCCCAGTTCACTTTGATAAGCTTTGGCTTTTTTTACCTCACCCAAAAAAAAGTTATTTTGTTTATCGAGTTCTGCTTGTAGTTTTGAAAGCTGTATCTTTTGTTCCTCTAATTTCTTTTTGTCTACTTCCAAAGAAGATATTTCTGTAACAAGTGACACAATTACTTGCCTATCCTTATCATTACTATCTTGCCTGTAAGCCAACTCTCTTCTAATTTCTCCAAGCCCCTTATTGGCAATAAGGCTAGCCCACAAAGGACGAGACCTGAGTCTTTTGTACATTTCTCTTAATTTCACTGAAAGCACCAAATACTGCTCCGATACTTTCTCTCCTCTTATTTTAATTTGTTGCTCTGTCTCTTTTTGTTTTTTTGCTGCCCCATCAATTTGTAATTGAATTGTTTTTAGTCTGGCGCTAAGTTTATTTATCTCAGACTCTAACGGTCTAGTAGCTGCCACACTCATCTCCATCGATTTATTTAACTCACTAATCTGTTCCCCTAAACACTTATACAGATCATCGCCGCTTCTCCCACCACAATTCACCTCCGCAAAAACAAGTTTTGTAGAAATAAAAATCAATAGCAAAATCAGCCAGTATCTCTTATACATCTTTATCTAGTTTAACTTAATCCTCATCTACGATCTACCATCTACGATCCACGGCCCACCATCCACAATCTAAACAAAGTTCGTCGTGTTAAAATTACCTAGTCCATGAAACGCCTACTACCAAGACTTTTTATATTTTTTCTGCTCTTCTTTTTTTTCCCAAAAAATACCTATGCTTGTGGAACAGATGAGGTAGATACAGCCATAGGCTGCATATCCACCAAAGCAGATGGATCTGGTGGTTTTTTTGAATCAATCATAAAAGTTGTTGTTGGTGTTGGAGGAGGAATATCCCTAATTTTATTGCTTTATGGTGTTTTTATTATCACCACTTCAGCTGGTATCCCAGACAAACTCAAAGAAGGTAGTGAAATCATTACTTCAACAGTTGCAGGATTAATATTCATTTTACTTTCTGTTTTTCTATTAAATTTAATAGGCATAAATATTCTAGGATTACCAGGTTTAACTTAAAACACAAAAATGAACAACGCAAATATTTCTAGTTTGTATAATCCAGCTGCCAACCTGACAAAAGGAGCAAACGGTACCATAGGAGATTTACTTAACCCAAATGGAGGTTTTAATGTCATCAATGTTGTCTTCACGGTTATAGGTCTTCTCTTTTTTGCCAATCTGGTTATAACTGGATGGGAATATATGCTAAGCTCTGGAGATACAAAAAAAACCGCCACCATAAACTCCAGACTTACAAACGGCATTATAGGACTAATAATGGCATTTACAGCATATTTAGTCGTCAAAATAATTACCACAATTCTAGGTACTGGAGTAGACATCTAACAAAAAAATGGACAAATACCCTCAACATATTGCAATTATCATGGATGGCAATCGTCGCTGGGCCAAAGAGCGAGGATTAGACTCCGTCAAAGGCCACGAACAAGCAGCAAAGTCAGCTATTGAACCACTAATAGAAAAATGTGCTGAATTAAAAATCCCCTACATTACCTTTTGGGCATTCTCTACCGAAAACTGGAAAAGAGACCAAGAAGAGTTGTCTGGCCTATTCAACGTCTTTCGTTTTGCTCTTGGCACTTTAGCACTAAAGTTCATCCAAAGAGGTGCCAAACTCCGCATTCTGGGTGATCTAAACAAATTTCCCAAAGATATTGCCCAGAAATCTTTAGAAATGATTAGTGCCTCAGCTAAGAATCACAAAATTACCGTTACTTTTGCCTTAAACTATGGAGGAAGAGATGAAATACTTAGAGCTGTCAAAAAAATAATCACTAACAAAATCGAACCAGAAAAAATTACCGAAGAGCTTTTTTCTTCCTATTTAGACACTTCCGGAATTCCAGACCCGGACCTGGTTATTCGTACTGGTGGCGATCAAAGAACTTCTGGTTATCTTCCTTGGCAATCTGTCTACGCCGAACTTTTCTTTACTAAAACTCTCTTTCCCGATTTTACCCCCCAAATGTTAGTTGACATTCTCGAAGATTTCGGCCACAGAGACAGACGCTTCGGTGGCAACAGTCTCCAAAAATAGAACTACTATTTTTTCTATCTCCTTTTCATTAAAACCTTTCCCCTCCAATCTATTAACTAAGTCAGACATGCTTAATGCTGGCACTTCACCTCCAGGATATTTAAAGTAAATATTGCCAGTTTTCTCATCCACTTTCATTCGTCCAGTAAAACTAACTCTCACCTCAGTTTCCCTATATATACTTGGTATTTCCATAGTTCTATTACTGTAAATCCCAAAAACTCCCAAACCCTCTCAAAATAAAACCCCGTCATCTACCATCTACGATCTACGATCTAAACCCTAAACTTCTCTCTCCATCATATATCTTGCTATTCCTTCCAAATAATCGATTGATTCTTCTTTTAAATTCATCTCTCTAAGTTTTTGAATTGTCTCTATAGATTTTAAGTTTAGTTTTCTTGCTACTTCTACAGAGTATTCATACGAACCACTTTCCTTTATTACCCTCTTTGCTCTCTCTATATCTCTGCCATCTACCACCAACGATCCATTAACTGCTCCACCTTTTCCCCAAACCTTCAACAAATCTTTTTTTTGTTCTTCATTACCCATTTCCAAAGTTTTAACTACAAGCAAGGTTACTTTACCTTGAAGCAAGTCAGAATTTGCCGATTTGCCAGTTTTATTTTCATCACCAAACATCCCCAAAATATCGTCTTGAAGTTGAAAAGCTACCCCCCCATCTGCAGAATAATCTCTCAAAGTTTCCAAAATATCTTCTCCCAAACCTGCCAAAATACCACCAATCAATAAGGGATTTTCGTAAGTATAAATTCCTGTTTTTGCTCTATGCAAACTCAATACTTTTTCTTCGTTTAGACCTTCTAGCTTTGGCAAAGACACATCATAAGCTTGTCCGTAGGCTGTATTTGTAATACTTCTAAGCATTTGCCTCATTACTTTATTTATTTTTTCTGCTTCAAAACCACAATCTAGTAATCTTTCATACCCCAAGCACAAAACAGCATCCCCCACATTTACCGCCATCGCTTCTCCAAAATGCTTATTGTCTTTTCCAAAAAACACTTGAGTCGTTGGTTCACCTCTTCTCACCAAATCTTCATCCATAAAATCGTCATGCATCAACAAAGCTGTATGAACTATCTCCACCGCCTCACACGCTTTCCAAATATCCCCGCCGTCATTGCGAATCTCGTATTCGAGCTGTGGCAATCCAGAATCTTTTTCTCCCAACTTGTATCCGTAATAAACAAACCCAGCTCTTGCCCTCTTTGCCGAACGTAAATTGTGTTCTTTGGCATGTAAAAGTATTTTTTTTACCAGCTCCTTTTGAGAAATATTAAAGCCAAAATTCCTTTTTAACTCTCCGTCCCAATAAACTTCAAGTCTTCTATCCATTTCTTTAGCAAGCAAAACTAACCTTTCTTTTGCGTAAGTTCCCAAATTATCTTTTCCCATTGCTTTATATTTTACTGTAAAATATAGATTATGTTCGTAAAGCAAGTTTTTGCCGTTTCACTCGATAGCCTCTACAAACCAGCTTCAGCCATGAACGGTAACAACGCCACCATATCTACCCTAGCAACTCCCATAATTGCTAATCTGTTTGTAATCTCTGGAATTGTTGCTTTTTTTGTTATCCTTTTTGCTGGTTTTAGCTACATCTCAGGGGCTGGTGACAAAAACAAGCTTACCCAGTCCACTAACATGCTCACATACGGTATACTAGGCTTAGTGGTCATTGTTTCAGCCTTTTTAATTACCAAAATAATAGGTACCGTAATTGGTTTTAATTTCTTCTAAAATGAACTTTCCTCTTCAAATAATCAAAATAGCACACGCTACAGACCCAATAGTTGGAACTATTTCAATCCCCAACGGTGTACCCTCACAGGTTGGCAAAACAGGTGACTTTGTTAGTGGTATAGTTCGTTTTTTTATGGTTGTCGCAGGTATTTTTACACTCTGGCAATTTCTCTCTGGAGGTTTTCAATTTATCTCCTCTGGCGGAGATAAAAACAAAATATCCGAGGCTACCCAAAAAATTACCATGAGTATTATTGGATTAGTAGTTATGACAGCCAGCTTTATCATTATCGCTATCATTAGTATGCTACTCTTTGGCAACGCTATGGAAATACTCTCACCATCAATTACTCCAATATAAATATGTCTTTTATTTCCCCTGTATATGCAGAAAGTTTAGGTAATATAACCGGAGTGGGCACTTTTCAGTCAGGTGCTAACTCACAAGAACAAACAGGAAGATTTTTGTCTACTGTAATTGGTACAATGACAACGTTTGGATCACTCGCCTTTGTTATTTATTTTTTTGTTGGTGCCATAAAATGGATTACTGCCGGAGGTGATAAAAACAAAGTTGCAGAAGCCCAATCTCAAATGACACAAGGTGCAATTGGGCTAATTGCCATGGTTGCATCCTATTTTATAGTTGGTCTTGTGGGTAACATACTAGGTTTAGACATCCTCAATCCAATTCAACAATTACAAAAAGTCAATCACTAACATGGCCGAAATCGTAAACAGCGCACTATCAAGTACTATTCCACAAGAATCAGGTGCTGGACTAGCTTTTTACATAGGAACACTTTGGAAAACAGTTGTTACTGTTGGTGGAATGGCATTTATTATTTATCTTGTCTGGGGAGGTATCGAATATCTAACTTCTGGTGGAGATAAAACAAAAATTGCCGATGCACAATCCAAAATAACTAGTTCTGTTATTGGCTTAGCTATTCTTGTTGGATCATACGCTATTACACTTTTTATACAAGGTGTTTTTAAGATTAGTATTCTCAAGCCAGAATTCCAAAACAATCTATGATAAAACTTATAAGCCAAGTTCATGCAGCAGGATCTACAATCGTCGACATTGGTTCTGAAGCGAACAAAAATGAATTTTTTGGTTTTACCTGCATAGGTCATCTTGTTAGTAATCTTGTTGCAGCTGGGTTCATTGCTTCTGGTGTTATTGTCTTTGCCATGCTAGTTTGGGGTGGTATCGATTTTTTATCTTCTGGTGGAGACAAAACCAAAATTGCCGATGCTCAAAAGAGAATCTCAGCAGCTGTCATTGGTCTTGCTATAGTCGCCTCAAGCTGGGCAATATACCAACTACTAATTTACTTTTTTGGCATAAATCTTGACAATCTCTGTACCGAAAACCCAATAGGCAACTAAATGTTATATAATACAGATATAGCAATTATTAATTTACAACAAAACAAATGTCCTTAATCTCTACCGTCTATGCAGCTACCAGTGGCACTATTGGAGTTCCTCAACCATCTGGAATGAAAATCACCGATATTGGTGTTCTTATCTCTCGTGTAATTTCTGTTGCCTTTATTGTTGCTGGAATCATGACTTTTGGATACCTTGTTTGGGGTGGTATGACCTGGCTAACAGCTGGAGGTGACAAAACAAACACCGAAAAAGCCAGAAGTGTTATAACCAACGCTGTCATTGGACTAGGTATTATTGCTGCCTCTTGGGCATTAATGAAAGTTATCTCCTATTTCTTAGGTGTCGACGTTTTTGAAGGCAACATCAATATCCCCAAACCTTACTAAAATTAATAAACTTAATTTTAAAAGAGTCGGAAGTCCGACTCTTTTTTTTTAAACACAAAAAATGTCTTTCCAGACACATCCAGAATCAATACAAATCAACTCCCAATTTTGAATTTTTGCTTGCCCTACAAAGCCATGGCGTAGTGGGGACTTCTTGAGTGCTTGATTTTTTTTAATGTAAAATAGTTTTATGACTATCAGCTTAATTCCTCAAGTGCAAGCAGCAGCTAGTGCTTGGACAGGAGACTGCGTTAATAATGATGTTGCCACCATAACCGGTATTCAGTGTGTTATCGCAAACATATTAAGTCCTCTCCCGTCGATAATCGCTTTGGTTGCTGTAGGCATGATCATTTTTGCCGGTATCAGAATTATCAACGCCGGATCTGATACAAAAGCTTACGGAGCCGGCTGGAGTACTTTTACCTACGCCTCCATTGGCTTGGTTCTATTATCTGTGGTTTGGTTGATAATTGTCATGATTGAAAAATACACAGGAGCAACCATTACCAACTTTGGTTTTTAATTTTCGTGAAGAAATTTTTCCTAATACTTACTAGCCTCTTAGTTTTAACTACTTTTCTTTTAGAAAAAAGGCTTGCTTATAGTGCCTCAGTTCTTCAAAACCCTATAGGCGTTGACCTTACTGGGCAAGACGGTCTAAATCCTGCCCCTCCCATTGGGCTTGTTCCTTGCGGTAAAACTATGTGCAACGAAAATGAGGTCTGTACCAAATACCCTATGGAAGTCGACGAACACTGTGTACCCAAAGACAAAATTCCACTCACACCACCCATAATCCCTCCGATGATGTTACCTACTGACCCATACAATTTCTGCCCTGAGGGACAAGGTGTTTTTCCTCCAAATAGTAGTTGTATTAATAATTTCAAAAATGTTCTAAAGGACATTTCTTTATACAAAAGAACTTGCATCTACGAACCAATCGTCGAATATAGCTCAGATCGGTTTGCCAAAAATCAACCAGAGCTAAGAACTCAACCATATACCATGTGTGGTATTGGCGAAGCAGGCCCCGATTGGCCAGGTGGACCACCTCCAGGTGGAGCAGATCTGAATTGTGCCGTTAGTATGTTGATTTACACCGATGTTAGAGACGCAGACCTTGGTAGTTATGGACCAGACAAAGATCTTCGCGAAAAAAACTCACCAGAATACAAATCTTCTGATTTTATTGCTCAAAATTATCTGTACGACGCTCTTTTTGGAAAACCATTAGATCTATCGGGAAAATTCAACCGTGAGGAATCACGTACCTATTGGCGTTTAATGCCCGCTTACAACCAAGCTAACCTCAGATCGTTTACATTAAACATGGCCAATGAAAATCAAATAAACAACATTTTTTACAAGTTCACGGACTCCGATGGAAGGCAAAAAGTTACAAACCTTAAAGTCTTATACAGTGCTCTAAAATCCCAAATTATTCTTTTTTTACATTTCCCATTTGTTAGAATCGGCTGTTTAACAGACTATCCCGTCTGTCCAGAATACGCTCAAGCTATAAAAGAATTAAAACCTCCAACGCAAGACATTTCTGACTACCTAATTAAACAATCGGAACAACTTCCTTTGGGAGCAAACATTTTAACCACAGCATTAATAGATAGTTACAAGCAGGCTTTAAATACTTTTTCTTACGATATCGATGGACCATATAGTGCCTTTGTTCCATTAGACTTCGACAGTGTACGAGGATACATCATCAAAAGAAAAGATGAATTTGAAGAAGAGTTTTATCGAAAACAACCTTATTACGACGAAATGCTCATAAACGCCTTAAATGCCAGTCGCTACAAAACTGGCAAAAAACCAGCTCTTACCAATGTATCAAACGAAAGTATTCCTTATATTGGCGCTATTTACCAAGGACTACTATCTCCAAAATACGGACTCTTGTCAGCCTTACAACCAAGCTGGTTAACCACAAAATATGCTACCTCAGAAGGGAGTATTATTTCCGATTATAAAGTTGGAAATTCACCTGAAAACTTCCCTGAAGTAAAACTAGCCAGAGAAGGTTTCTTAGACTTTATAACCAAACAAATAGGTAGTACCCCAATAGATATCGTGTACAATACTTTGGGTTGGATATATGAACAGGTAAAAGATATTTTCCAAAAAGACGATATTAAACTAACCGGATATACCAAAAATGACGAAGAGTTACCAATCGATGTTGTACGAGGTGCTTATGTTAACTTTAAAGGTTGCCCCCTCCCTGTTAGTTACCACATTCTTTCACCAGAAACAAAGCCTTTTAACAAGGAAAACGAAGACGATCACCATCAAGTTGTAACTGTAATGGGAAACGAACTAAAATGGACCTTTGCTCCCAAATGCGAACCGATGACCGATGATATAGATTGCGATTCTCTAAAAGGAGATACCGAAGACTACCGAGCTTGTATTAGGAATAATCGAAAATCTTGTTCTACCGATCGTTATAATTACTACGAAGATGGAGACATGTGCTGCCAAAGACGATGGAAAGTTTATGCTGTTCGCCATGGCAAAGCCCTTACTGTTGCAAACAATCCCAAAGAAATTGATATAAAAAACGCTATCGTTCAAGAAAGTAAATTTTCACTATACAAAACGCTAATTCCTGATGCTTTCAATAAGAAAAAAATCACTGACGCCAGCATAGACGCTCCTTATGCCGCCAACTATTCTGCCTATCAAGATGAAAAAAGAACCGCTACCGCCCCAAACGGTGATTCTCGCATAATAAACGAAATAGAACCAGTCAACCGAATAAACAACAGAGCTCAAGACACTTTACACTTAATACAAAATTGCTGGACCTTACCAGAAAAGCTTCAAAATTCCCCCCGTTGCAAAATTGCTATGACAGAACCCATTAAGCCTCTAGACTCATGCAAAGGAGATGCCTTCAAAAAAATAATTCCCTATCCCGAAAACACCTCATCCGTTGGACCCTCAATTTTTAGTGAAGCTGTAGCCAAACTTACAGACGAACAAATTCAAGTCTATGCAGAAGCGGAAAAACAAACAGGTGTACCTTGCGAAGTTTTAGCTGGCATTCACTATCGAGAGGCGGACAGCGATCCCACTAAAGATTTACAAAGCGGCGCAGATTTAGGCGGAAGATCTCTTCTAGATTCCGCGCTTCAAGCTGCTACAGAATTACAAGACAAAGCAGGCGGAGAAATAACAAATCAAGACACTTTAATCAAAGCTCTTTCTTGGTATAACGGTGGTGGCAACGCCAACTGCCAAGCCTCAACAAGCACCAATTGCCCTGCTGCCAGCGGTCACAATGTCTGTGGTGTAACACTTGCTTGTACCGACGCCAACCCTCTACAAGGCTGTACTTGTTCTGGAGAACATCCAGAACCCGGATCGTGTCGCTCCCAATGCATGAGCGGTTTTCCTTTTCAGTTTAGCTACGCCGGCACTTGTCCACCCCAAAACATAGGCTACGATGACCCTTATGTAGTAGAACTCTGGAAACCAGAATACGACAAAATGTACATTCTCTACAAATACGACTGTACACCAAGCAAACCAGAACAACAAAACAGACTTGGAACACTTACTTTTGCTATTAATTTTTTCTTATCTCATCAAAAATGACAAAAAAAACTGTCTTAATAGCTAGTGTTATTTTTTTTCTCCTTACAGTTTTCTACGGGGTTGATACATACAACAAAAACAAAAAAACTATCAACGAAACCGTTCCTCTTAAAAATCAAACTACCCCTCCAAAAACAAACACAATAAAAAATCAGCAACAAGTCTTTTATCGCGTTCCTGAAACAAACGTACAGCAAATAGCTAATACTCAAAAAAGTGACAACTCAGTTATTGAAATTAACAAACTAACAGATCTTCTTCCCCACCGTGTTGAAAATTTTACTACATCCAATAATATCAACACTACAATAAATATTTACAGTTCTAGTTCAGATCCAAATTCTGTCATTAGAATCGAAATCTATAATATTAACTACAACAATACAGATATTTCTGGCAAAGACGCTATTGCTTTCAAAGATTCATTTTTAGAGGCAAAAAAGTTTTTAATAAAAAACAAAATCAATCTAAAAAATCTTCAAATAATATATGGCAATCGCCAATATATTCAAAGCACAGCAAATTACTGGGTAAAAAACCTAGATCTTCTAAACTAACTTCCTCAAAGCAATTCCCTACTGTATAATTTTATTTAGCTTATGTCGATATTTCGCAAAATTCTCTATATTTTTACCACCGCTTTTTTGTCTTATTTAGTCTTTCTGCCTAATCACGTTTATGCCGAAACACCTAGTGGGGACAAAAATCCCATAATTGGCATGTTAGAAAATTGGCCAAAAAATAACCCCTGGGAACTAGCCAAAGAATTTTGTGACAAACGATCCGGAGAACTAATGAATCTCGAAACCTGGTATTCTGGCAAATGCAACAAAGATGTCTACACTTTAAGTGGTGAAGGGGTTGGTTTTGTAGATATTATTCAACTCCAAGCTCTAGAGTGGATCTTTAGACCACAATATAAAACTATCCCAGAACAAATGGTGGAAATGATTCAGATGCTAGTTGAACTCTCCAACTCTGTTACAGCCGAAAGCTATCAAAAGAACCTAGAAAAACTCCAAAACGCTGAAATAAACAAAGGAGTTCTACCTCAAATGGGTATGGTAATTCAAAAGCTAATTAATACCAAGCCAGCAAGCAGTACCGAGTATTTAGCCTACGTTAGCAATAATCTCAAAAAAAACCATATCGTGGACTCTGCCTACGCGGCAGGTACTGGTTATGGATTCCAAGCGTTATCCCCCATTCTTCCACTTTGGAAAGCTTTTCGCAATATAGCCTACATGCTTTTTGCTATAGCTTTTGTTTTATATGGAATTATGATTATGTTCCGTATACGTATCGATGGTAAAACAGCCGCAACCATCACCTTAGCCATACCAAAACTAATTACGACACTTTTACTAATTACCTTTTCCTATGCCATTGTAGGGCTATTAGTAGACATTTCCAAAGTTATGGCAGCATTGTTAATAGATACTTTACGTGTGGGTGAAATACTCACCACACCCAGTCACCCTTTAATTCAAACCGTTGCCGGAAACACGTTTGGCAGTTTCGGCTCTTTTGTAGTTAACTTTTTCACTGGACTGCTCGTTTCTCCTTTTTTAGTATTCAACCTCCTTATTGGTGGAATTGCGGGAGCTACAACATCAGTAATTTATCTTGTCCTTGGTGGTTTTGGAATTATTGTTACGATTATTCTTATTGTCGCTGTGGGTTGGTCATATATACAATTAATAATTAAACTGTTTCAGAGTTACTTTTCCGTAATTATTAGCCTCATTTTTAGTCCAATTATATTGTTAGGAAATGTTCTTCCTGGCCAAAAAACTTTCAATACTTGGATAATGGGACTAGTGGCTAACTTGGCAGTATTCCCAGCCGCTTCTTTTTTACTAGTGTTGTCTTACGTCCTAATGGCACAACCACTACTTCCTATAATCGATCAACTCTTACCACTAATAAACACCGTAGGCGGAGTTGTTGGTGTTGGAATATCTGGTAACGCAGAAAGCCTTCTTGGTGTTAAACAATTAACCGGCTCTCTCTCAACAATTTGGTCACCTCCTTTAACGGTACCGACAAACATCTCTATTGTTAACAACTCTGGAATAATCAATCCAGGCGATATTGCGGGCAGTCCACTAGCCAATTTAATGCTAGCCACAATTGGATTAGG
>CAYSAM010000018.1:0-15861 GCA_964429015.1 uncultured Pseudomonadales bacterium
ACGGATTTGAACGTAATACAAATATTCTCAGTAAATGTAGCTTCGGGAGCGGGTGAGGGGTGTCCTACGCCATGGCTACGGAACACCTATTCCTCAAAAATCTCATCTTTCGTTAAAGCTACATCAACCAACCTCTTGTAAACAAAGGCTTTGCCTGAACCAGATTTTAAGTAAAGTTCAAAATCTTTGGCTTTTTTAATACTCTCAAAGGCACAATACCAAACCAACCTCCAAGGCATGTGACCTTTAGTAAACTTACTTTTCCCTGAATTATGTTCTACAAATCTCCGTTTTAAGTCGTCTGTATACCCATAGTACAAAACGCTAGATTTTAAACTTTTTAAAATATATACGTAGTACATAAAGCTATCGTCTGTAGCTTTAGCGAAAGACGGGAGCGGGTGAGGGGAGTCGAACCCCTTTCATCGGCTTGGAAAGCCGGGGTAATACCGGTATACGACACCCGCCTGCAGAAGCTAGCGCTTCAGCGCTTGCGGGCAGGCCCGCGAGCAGTTCTATTCTACCAAACTCATCTATTGTCCAGCAAGTGCCACATGGCTATGGCTCCGTAGGTTCTGTAAGGTGCCCAACTACTTACTACTTCTTCCATTTCCACTTTCATTAAATCATCTTTTTCCAAGTACTTTTTCAGTCCATTTTTCAGCCCTAGGTCTCCCCAAGAAAAAATATCTTCTCTACCAAGTCTAAACATCAAAAACATCTCCGCCGTCCACCTACCTATACCTCTTACTTTAGAAAGCTCATTGATAAGATCTTCATTACTCATACCCTCCAGGTTTTCCAAAACCAAAGACTTATCCAAAACTCTAGCAGACAAATCCTTAACGCTTCTTACCTTTGCCCAAGATAAACCTACATCCCTAATTTTTTGCTCTTCAGTGCTCATAACATTCTCGGGTGTTATTTCGTTTTCCATAAGTGACTCAAACCGCTTAAAAATAGCATCCGCAGCTTTGCCTGCTAACTGCTGACCTACAATTGTTCTGCATAGGGAATTAAAAATCAATTTTTCATCCAGTATTTCTTCACTAAGCCAATCCTTAAAGTTAATTTCCATCATAATTTTTAAAAGTTTCGGATCGACTTTTTTAAAGTGAGCCAAAACAACTTCTTTCTCTGACATTTTTATCATAAAGTATTATCTCAAAACCTTCTCTTAAACGCCTCAGAACTAAACCAAAGAAACGCAAGCACAATACTTACTGCTAATAGGGAAATCAGCGTGTTCCACCACAGTCCGTAAGTCCCAAAATAAAAAACCAAAAAGGGAACAGGGTATATTACAAATGCGTGCAAAATATAAGCATATAAAGAGCTCTTTCCAAAACTCAAAAACAGCCAGCCCAAGTATTTCTCAATTTTCTTTTCAAAACTGCCAAACAAAAAGAAACCAACCACTATCCAAACCGGTGAAAGTAGCAGTCTACCTACACCCACTGTCTGCTTATCAAAGTAAAGGTTTAAGACTCTATTTTTTGCAATCAAAAATTGTCCAAAGGGTAAAGAGCTAAACACTTTTTCAAAAAAGAAAGCCGAAAAAACTGAAAACAACAAAGATATAAAGAAAACACCATAAAGGATTGTTTTAATCTTATATCTCTTCTCAGCTCGCATTTTCATCCACCATAGCTTTATTTTTTCAGAATAGAAGCCTGCTATCAGCCCCGCAAAAAATAAAGGCTGTATGGCAAGGTAAACACTATCTTTTCTCACTAACCAAATTAGCAAATTAACTGTAAACAGATAGTACCATCTTGTCTTTTTTAAAGCCCAAAGGTATATAGGTGAAACAAGTAAAAAAACTGCGTAGTATGGGAGAATGTCTGCCCAGCCATAGGTGTAACGAAGGGTCAAAGTTTTAATAGTAAGTTCCCAAACATTCTCTGGTCGTACTATCCACAGACCTGTCTTTACCAATCCTACAGGCATCATATTTCCCCAGTAAGTAAATAAAACCGTTAAGTATATTGTCCACAAATATAACCTTAAGGAACGTCTAGAAAGCTTTAAAACAACCTCCCTAAAGCTATTCTTAATTTTCTCTTTGTACAAAAAACCAATAAAAAATCCAGAAACAACAAAAAAACCTTCTGCAAATGAAACCCAGAGCTTTGTAGATCCTGTAAACAAGGCTAGTAAATTTGGGTGCAAATCCAGATGGTTAACGATAATGCCAAACATAAAAAATCCCCTCATTAAGTCAAAAACTATCATTCTCTTGCTGTCACTCTTGGCAGGCATTATTAAGTATTACACATCTTTACCTGCTAAAATAGACAGCTTATATGGCAAGTGATAATGTAGTAATCAGATTCGACAATGTTTCCTTCACCTATGGGGACAAAAAAGAAATCCTCAACGAGGCCAATTTTACCGTGCGCAAAAACTCCATCGTCACCATTATTGGCCAAAACGGTGCAGGAAAAAGCACTATTTTTAAGCTCCTGCTTGGCAAACTCAAACCTCAAAGCGGCAAAATCAATATTGAAGCAGGCACCAAAATAGGTATTGCCGAACAAATGATTCCCGCTGACAAGCTAAACCTAAATATTGTTGAGTACTTCAAAACAGCCCTCCCTGAACTGGAATACGGAATAGAAGGGGAGATCCACAAAGTCTTAAATACCGTAAATTTGAATGTTGCTCTAGATAAGAAGGTTTCCGATCTCTCCGGAGGTCAAAAAGCCAGACTACTTCTAGCCTACGCCATAATCACCAATCCAGATGTCCTCCTCCTAGACGAACCAACAAACAACCTCGATAAAACCGGCATTGAGCACCTCACCACTTTTCTCATGCTCTACACAAAAACTTGTATCGTTATTTCTCACGACTCAGAGTTTCTCAATTGCTTTACCGACGGAGTTCTAAACTTAGATGTTCATACCAAAAAAGTTGAACAATTTGTCGGTAACTACTTCGATGTATTAGAAGAAATGGCCGCAAAACTAGAACGCGACAGGATGGCCAACGCCCGCCTCGAAAAAAGCATCAAAGACCGCTTTGAAAAAGTCAACAAACTAGGTGGAAAAAGTGTGGCCATGAATAGGCTCTCTCGCAAAATTCGCGAAGATATTGAGGAGGACAAATTAAATCGAGTTGAGCTTCGTAAAGAGGATAAAACTATCCCTGAGTTCAAAATTCCCAATCAAGAGTTTGTCGGTTACGTTATAAAACTCAACAAAGTTTCTTTCCTCAAATCCCATCAAGTTTCCGAAAAAACAGTTAATATCGAGCTTGCCAAAAAAGATCGTCTCCAAATTAAAGGCCCAAATGGCATAGGCAAAAGCACTCTTCTAAAGTCCATTCTCGCCGGGCAAGGTGCAGACATCAATCCAGAAATAAGAGTGGGCTACTATAGTCAAGATTTTTCCGAGCTAGACTTCAACCAAACTGCCTACGACTCTCTAATGGATATTTCTCAAATTAAAAAATCACAAGAGATCTATGCTGCCGCAGGTAGATTTATGTTAAACGGAGAACTACTTGCTAACAAAATCGGCTCCCTTTCCGAAGGCCAAAAGGGTTTGCTCTGTTATGCCCGCTTTATGCTCCAAGAACCTGGCTTACTAATTCTAGATGAACCGACAAACCACATAAACTTCCGTCATATTCCTGTCATCGCCAAAGCCATCGACAACTACCAAGGCCCAGTTATACTTGTAAGTCATCTTCCAGAATTTGTCGAAAAAATCAAAGACCTCAAAGAACTAGATCTAGACGCCTAAAAAAAAGACCCTACCAAAGTAAGGTCTTTTTTCTGCTAAAAAGTGAGGTTAAACAGCCGCCTCTACCAATTTAATATTTTTGGCATTTGGACCTTTGTCACCAATTTCAATTTCAAAAGTTACTTCTGCTCCAATTTGCAAATCATCGAAACTTACACCTTGCAAGTCGTTGGAATGAAAAAATAAATCTTTCTCTTCACCTTCGCGAGAAATAAATCCAAATCCTTTACCATCTACCTTTGTCTTAATTTTACCTGTCATAATTTTTTTGAGAGAAGTTTGTGTTTAATTCTTCTTTCGCCCTTTACTGCAGTAAGTCTACCACTTATAAGCTCCTCAAACGGACCACTTTGGACAAATTTCCTTCTCCAGCCTCAAAACCCAGGCTAAAATCACCACTTAGACCCATAACCTTTGACAAATTCCCAAATCTAAGCTAAACTACCCCAAAACCAAATCCATTGGAGGAACTTTATCATGACATTGTTAGAAACAATCCAAAGTTTGTTTGTTGGCAAAAAATACAAAGGATTGAACCTTGCTGTTATAGCAAGTGATCGTGACAAAAATTTTGCAAACAAACTGATCAAAATTTTAGAAAATTGTAGTATTGTTTGTTGGTCCAGTGAGAATTTGCTTGCAGGTCAAGATTGGAAATTTGAAACAAAAAAGGCATGTAGAAATGCCAAATATGTTTTTGTTCTTATTTCAGAGTCTGCAAACAAAGAAGAGTCTGAGTACCAGCAATTTATTAAATGGGCATTGGAAATGCAAGGTCAAATGCCTCATGGAGGAGTAAAGATTATTCCAGTTAAAGTGGAATCATGTATATCTCCAGAACACTTAACTGAGTTTCAACCAATTGAACCAAATCAAAAAGAATGGTTAAAAATTATTGAATTATGGAAACAGTTTCAGGAACAAACACTGGAGGCCTAAAGCCTCCTTTTTTATGGCAAAAAAATTACATAATCTCCAAAGCCAATCTCGCTGCTTCTAAGTACTCAACATTATCTAACTTAGCCCCTTCTATATAAATTGGAATATCACCTTTTAAATCGTCAACACCTAGCCAAAAGTATCTCAAGTGTTCTTTTTCAATTTTCACTTCATCTATCTTCAAATCAACAAGAACAGTAATCAGCATAAGTCCACAACCATTTTCCAGGTTAAATTTTCTCGGATTTGCACTCAAAAGTCTATTTATTACCACCAAACCTTTATAACCCAATTCTTCTACAAGTTCTCTCTTTAAAGATTCTAGCAAATTCTCACCTTCCTCCATTCTTCCTCCAGGAAAAGTCAATATTTCATCACCATGGTTGTCTTTTGAGCTCAAAAAAAGAACTTTATTTTTGTCAGTATTTCGTATAACCGCTTTTATTCCAATTTCAAATTTGTGTGGCATATTCTCAAACTTACCATTTCCTAGGTTCCCAGGTCAATACAAAAAGTATAAAATAGTATTAAACAAATATGACAAACAAAGAAGTCGTTGAAATTCTCAAAACACGCTTTTTCAAAAATACATCAAGACACGCAAGCCTAGATTGGTCGAAAGTTGAAGCCAATTTACTCAATAACCCCAAAAAGCTTTTGGTTTTAATCAAAATGGAAGAAACTGGTGGGGAACCAGACGTAATAGGTTATGACAAAAGTACTAACGAATTTCTCTTTTGTGATTGTTCGGAAGAGAGCCCAAAAGAACGCCGTAGTTTGTGTTACGACACCAAAGCGCTAAACGGCAGAAAAGAAAACAAGCCCAAAGATAGCGCTGAGAACATGGCAAAAGAATTAGGTGTAGAAATACTTACTGTAGAAGAATACAAATATCTACAGACACTCGGTAAGTTTGACAACAAAACCTCAAGCTGGCTAAATACTCCAGAAGAAATTCGCAAACTTGGAGGAGCAATCTTTGGCGATCGCCGTTACAATACCGTGTTTACATATCACAATGGTGCCGAATCCTATTATGCCTCCCGTGGCTTCCGGGGAATCCTTAGAGTTTAAACATGAATTATCTTACCGAAGCAGAGTGTATAACCATAGCAACTGAAACACTTCATTCAAAGCTATTAAGTAAAGGAAAAACAAATTCTGGTGTTAGTAGCTTTGTTCTAGAGCTAATGGATGAAAAAGAACAGGGTTATTTTTTTAAGCAGGGCAACACAAACTATTTACTTCAAAAAAAACTAGAAAAAACTTTAACCAATCAAGGTTTAATTCAGCCAAATATATTGTTAGCAACTGAAAAATACATGCTAATTAAGGGGGTAAATGGTAAAAATATGGACAAAGTTACAAGTAGAGAATCCAAGCTCAAAGTTGCCGAAAATCTTGGTGAATATTTAGCCATTCTTCACAAGAACAATACAAGTGGTTGGGGAGAACTTATTGATACCAATAAAGGAAAATATAAAACGTACTCCGATTTTTACACCTACTTATTTCCCTGTATTGAGCCAGGACTAAGTGAATGTATTAAAACCGTACTCAAAAACACAAATACGAGCTGCTTAAACCATGGCGATGTTTGTTATACCCACGTCTTCACAAACGATAATGAATCCTTCTGGGGACTAATAGATTTTGATGATGTCTTAGCTGCCCCACACCTATATGATTTGGCCGAATTTCATAGTGGTATTGAAGGCGACACAGAACTCTGGGAAAGAACCTTGTCAGGATATTGTAGGTCAGGTATTTTTATAGATAGTAATAGTCTGGAGTTTTTGGTAAATGAATATTTAATCAACTTAGATTCCTGGGTTTGGTACAAAAATCAAAACAATCAAAAATATAATGTTGATATGCAAAAAAACTTTTCTAACCTTAACTCAATTGCCCAAAAAATTAAAAAGTTTTGCTAAAAAACTATCTCCTCTTACTTTTACTTGCCGGCAAAGACTTTGATATAGACACTAAAGTTTCTGGCAAATCGTAAATACTCTCCAACTGATCCTCAGTAATTACATAGTGTAACTTTGCACCGGGATATGGATGGTCTTTTTCACACTCTTTCTCCAAAACACTGCTTGCGGGTAATATTTTTACATACAAAGTATTATCACAAATTAAACCTACTACCTTGCCTTTTGCATACAATGCATACTCCCCAAACATGGCCGTGCAGAAAAATACAGAACGATCTCGCAACTTATCCAAAACAAAATCAACAAAATCTCTAGAAGTACTCATAACTAATTTTACAATCAAAACAGTAAGATGGGTTGAGCCTCTTGCTCAAAAAATGTTCATTGAAGTGGAGAGAGAACTTAAGCGTCTTCTCAACCAAGATAAGTAATACTTGACATATAAAGTAGATCAGATTATTGGATTCTTGATAATAAATTCTTAGAATTTACCGTAAGTGATCCGATGCTAACTCAATATCATTTACCAAAATTGCATCCACCTTTAAGTTAACCATCCAATCTAATTTGGACTTATCGACTTCACCGGTGGTCCTTGGTAGTATTTTTGTTGCTTTGTGCCCAGGAGTAACCCAAACTTCTAAATTAGCTTCTTGTATAGAATCAACTCTCTTTTTATCCAAATCTTTTTCCCACAACCTAAAGAAATTTCCACCTTTTAGAGCAAAAGAAACAAAGTCATCTGGATCCGAGAATAAAGCTAAGACTCTAACATTGTTGCTCATAGAGCGAACTAAGTCATAGTCTTCTAGATTACGTATGCCAACAATAACTCTGTCTAGATTAATCTCACTCTCAAACAATGCCTTAAATGACGATTTACTTGGTTGTTTAAAATCCATCAAAAAATTACCTGATGGTATTTTAGACAAAACCTCACTTAACAGCGGAAAAAACTCGCCAGCACCAACCTGCTCTCTCAAAGTTTGTTCATCATAAGTTCCCGAGTCGGAACTTATGCCACTAGGATGGAAACAGATTAACTTCCCAGTTTTTGGATGAAGCACTATATCCACTTCAATCGCATAAGGTGTAAATTTGACTGCCTCAGAAAAACTTTGGATGGTGTTCTCAGGATATTTTGCTGAAAATCCACCATGGGCAATTAACTTTATATCCTTCATCTTTTTTCAACTGTTTTTCTCGGGTCAAAAATTTGGATTTTCATATTCTTTGATTATACCCTCAGCAAATATTTCGCAACAATCTCTTGGTGTCTAAAAATATAATGATATACCAATCTATATCAAGTTATTGGGTACTTGACGATGAGATCTTAGAACCAATTTGTGCACAAGTCACTAGTCTGTTAGAAATCTTTTTACCTCACCAGCCACTTGGTTGCATAAGTCCAGTGACTGACGAAAGTCATGGCCCATATTTTCAATCTTTACCACTTTAAAAATTTTGGCATTATCAGCAACTTTTTGAATTTCATCAAACGTGGGATCGTCGGACCCAAACAAGAACATGATTGGTATCGTCAAATCAAGCAACGCATCAGTTACTGAATACTGCTTTCTATCATCAAGATGAGATAGAGGAACACAAAACTCTCTAAACGCAGACGGATCATCTGGTAAATCTTTCTTAGAACATCTAATGCCACTTTCACCCCACTTTTCTCTAGACTTATCTAGCACTACCGTGGGAGATAGGCACATAACTTTTGTAACTCTGGCGTCGTCAGCACCAACAAGGATAGCCGCCGCCGCTCCCAAGCTATGACCAATCAACACAACTTTTTCTAGCTCGTCCTTTTTATAGGAATCAATAATTTCCTTAATTTGCTTTATGTAATTAGTTAGAGTGTATCTCTCAGTGTTCCCCGTAGCCCAAAGGAGACAAGGGTCAACTCTTTTGACTTCATAACCCATACCTGAAAGCTCTTCATCAATTACCACCAAATGGCGATAACTCGGTGACTCCAAATACCCTGGAAGCAACAAAGCTAATTTCATGCTAATTATCAAAAGAATAGTGAACCTGGCGATATTTGCTGATCAACTCGGCAACTTCACTCTTAACATCTTGTCCCTTAAGAGCTTGATCTAAAATTTTTGCAATTCTATCCATCTCGGCCACTTTCATACCAAGTTTTGTCGGTTCTGCGGTGCCCAGACGAATATACCAACCCTGATCAGTGAGTTCAGTGCCCTCAAGATGAGTGGAGATGTTGTTGTCTAGCAGTCTTTTGTATAAGTCCAGTCGGTCACCCAACTTGTCAACGAATAGGTGAACCTGGTGATTATGAGAATACTCTCCAGTATTTGATTTTCGAACCTCGTATCCCAAACTGACCAAAGATTTTGCAAGAGCATTGGAGTTGGCGACGATTTGTTTTGAATATTCTTCTCCAAACTGCTCCATTTCCAAAATAGTTACCGATAAAGCGAGTAGGTGATCTAGGTGAGGTGAGGAATACAAACAGGCATTTATTATTGCGTTGGCAGAATCAGCTAGGTCCTTATCTCTAAATGCGATTAGACCTTTGTGTGGCCCTGGTAGTGTTTTGTGGGTGTTGCCACAGATTATATTTGCGCCCTCCTCAAGAGGGGACTGGAATTGGCCTCCCATAATTAATCCAAGTGTGTGACTGGCGTCGTAAATAATGATTACTTCGTTTCCAACAGCCTCTCTGAGTTCTCTGGTGTTGTGTGGGTTGAGATAATAAGAGACATCCAGGTAAATCACTTTTACGTTATTGTCTCTGACACTTTTGGCAATTTTTGCAGTATCAAAACGAAGATTGGCATAATCAAAATCAACAAAAAAATGCTTTCTTCCAACCACTTCAATGATCCCTTTGGTGGCAAAGTGTCCACCCGATTCTTCGGGAACCGTCATCACTCCATCTCCAACCTGAGATACAGCGAGAATCGCAGACATCATGGCGTGAACACCAGACAAGACATTTAGGTTCACAGATTTTGCGTGAAGCATTTTCTTGGCCGCTTCTTCTGCTTTATCTATCAGATCGGCACAGCCAGGTAGACCCAAACCAACCAGATGACCAAAATCAACAATACTCTTTTCATCACCAGAACCAAAATAATACCTCTCACTCAATTTTGAACCCAAAAAAGATCTTGCCGTGTTTGACATCTGGTTTTCGTTGGCAGTCAGGTGCAACAAGTTATTGTTTCTCTCAATATCAACACCAACACCTTCAAGAATTTTTTGATTATCCATGTTTTGAATTATAGATTATCTTTATTGCCAAAGCATCAAGTCATCCATATTAAATGTATACGGATATATCAATCTATATCAGATTATTGGGTGACCGAGGAGATTTGAACTCCCGATCTCCTCCTCCACAGGGAGGCGCTTTGAACCAACTAAGCTACGATCACCATTAGTACTATTTTACTACAAAACACGCTCAATCTAAATTTAATGATAAAATCATATTTACCGGGGTGTAGCTCAGATGGCTAGAGCGCTGCGTTTGGGACGCAGAGGCCGGAGGTTCGAGTCCTCTCACCCCGACTCTTATTGAGAGTTCGTGTTTTATTTGGTACTATTAAATAGTGCCAATTTCATCATGTCTGGTTTGTCTAAAAAAGTTTAATGTAAAGCTAAATCACCAAAAACGTGGATGGGGAAAATACTGCTCAATACAGTGCAGAAACAGGTCACAAATGAGAGGATTATATGTAATTTGTGGAAACTGTGGGAAAAGTACATACAAATCACCAAAAAGTCTTCTACATTCCAAAAGTAAAAACTATTTTTGTGACAAAAAATGTCAGGCTAGTTGGAGAAATAAACAATATCTTGGGGAAAAAAGTAAGAACTGGATAAATGGAATTAGGACATACAGAAATATACTTAGAAGATCAAACGCACCAGAAGTTTGTTGTTTGTGTGGCAATAGCTTAAAGATCCTTCTGGTTGCACACCACATAGACAAAAACAGAGAGAACAATGACGTTACAAATCTCGTTTGGCTATGTCACAATTGCCATTACCTTGTTCATAACGACAGAGATAGTTCTGAAAAATTATTGAAGAAACTAAAAGAAACAAACTGACATAAACCGACTTGCGTGTTAGTCTTTATATATGCTCTCAGTTGAAACTCTTCTAAACCCCAAGTCCATCACTATCATTGGCGCCAGCAATGACACCAAAAAAGTTGGTGGCATAGTTACACAAAATATCATTGCAAGCTACAAAGGCCTAGTCTACCCAGTCAACCCCAAAGAAGAAATCATCCAAGGACTCAAAAACTACAAAACCATTTCAGAACTACCAGACGTACCAGATCTAGCTATATTAGCCATTCCTGCAGAAAATGCTTTAGAGGTACTTCCACAAATTGGGGACAAACGCATAAAAAATCTCCTGATATTTTCTGCAGGGTTCAAAGAAGCAGGGGAGCAAGGAAAAATACTGGAACAAAAGCTTTTGGTTTATACAAAGCAATACGAATTCAATATTTTAGGCCCAAATTGCCTTGGGTTTGTAAACAATCAAATTGCCCTAAATGCCACTTTTGCCAAAACACCAACTACAAGAAGCAATCTATCTCTTATCTCACAGTCAGGTGCTATAGCCACCAGCTTTTTCGACTGGTGTAACACCAGCGGTTTAGGTTTTGACTTCTTTGTCACCATAGGCAACAAGTCGGTTCTCAACGAGAATCACTTTTTGGAATATTTAAGCCAAACAAACACTTACCAAGAACCAGGACTCTCTGTGCTAAAACCAATTGGTTTGTATTTAGAGTCAATCTCCTCAGGTTCACAGTTACTAAAAATTGCCAAGCAAATTAGTCTCACTCAACCAATATTTATTCTCAAGCCAGGTAAATCTACTGCTGCAGCCAACGCTATGCAGTCTCACACAGGATCTTTGGCTGGCTCCGACGAAGTTTTTGCCACCGCCCTAAAAGAGTCGGGGGTTATAAGGGCTCAAACCATGCAAGACTTTTTTAACCTTAGCAAAGCTCTCTCGTGGGAAAATGTTCCTAAATCCAACAAAATTGCCATCATTAGTAACGCCGGTGGGCCTGGCGTTATCAGTGCCGATGCTGTAAGTGAGTCTGGCTTAGAACTAGCAGCACTAAGTGAACAAACCCAAAATACCCTTGCGGAACACTTGCCTCGTATGGCTGGACTCCACAATCCTATCGATGTCCTAGGTGACGCCCTTGCGAATAGATTTAACTCTGCCTTGGAGGCAGTACTGGCAGAAGAGCAGGTTAGTGCTGTTATTGTCATCCTTACTCCACAGCTAATGACAGAGATCGAAAAAACGGCTCAAACAGTCTCTATTCTCTCTGCCAAGTACCAAAAACCAATTTATTGCTCCTTTATAGGCGGAGCCGAGGCCAATAAAGGCGAGCAAATTCTAAACTCATCCAAAATTCCAAATTTCAGCTATCCAGAAGAAGCAATCCGTACCATGTCACTGGTTTACTCTTGGCAATCTTGGCGTCAGAAACAAATACCAGAAGAACAAACTCAACAAACTACCCAGATTCCAAGCGAAATAAATACCTTGTTAACCAAACTAGACAATCAAAAACTTCTAGATCCGAATTCAGCCAATCAAATTTTTAATTACCTAAGACTTCCAATTCCCGAGAGTGTAATTACAACCAACCTTATCGATGCCGAAGAATATGTTAACCAAATTGGCTGGCCAGTAGTTCTAAAAACTGCCGACCCCAACCTAGTTCACAAAAGCGACAGTGGGGGAGTGGTGACAAATATAAATAGCTTTGTGGAGCTAAGGCAAAATTGGCTAAAACTAAGCACTAGTCAGGACCTGCCCTTACAAGTTCAGAAACAAATTAAAAACGATTACGAGCTAATAGTGGGGTTCAAAAGAGACAACAACTTTGGAGACTACCTGGTAATTGGACTGGGGGGGAAGATGGCAAACTTAATTAAAGATGCCAACTTATGTCTACTACCTATCACCAAAAATAAATTAGAAAATGCACTCCAAAACTCCCAGTATTACCATCTTTTCACAGGCTACAGAGACTTTCCACAGATAAATTTTCACGAATTTTCTAAACAAATTCAGGTTCTCTCTGACCTTTTCGCGGAGTACAGTCAAATAACAGAGATGGAAATAAATCCAGTAATCTTAAACGCCACTGGTCACTACTTCGCCGACATCAAAATCTATTTAAACTAACTCTGTTCTCCAGGCATCCCCAGGGTCCAGTCCACGATCTATCACCTACAACCTAAACCCTACTAAAACTTGACTTCCCAGTCTCCTTGGATACTATAAGCACATTTCGTTCGCAAAACTTACATATGACATCAAAGGATATTTTGAAAAAAATCAGAAATTTTATTTTATTTGCCCTAGCTTTCAAAACGGTTGCCTGAGCAGTTATTGGACAGTTATTACCATTGCTAAAAGCACCACTACTGAAATTTTAAAAAACCGCAAAAGGTGCATCAAGAGGGATTCGAACCCCCGACCCCCTGTTCCGAAGACAGGTGCTCTATCCAGCTGAGCTATTGATGCAAAAATATTTATGTGGGTCAGCCGGGACTCGAACCCGGGACAAATAGCTTAAGAGGCTACTGCTCTACCGACTGAGCTACTGACCCAACTATCAGTATTTTACCTTATTCGATCCCAAAAAATAGTCATTTCTTGACAACTACTCCAAAATCTGCCACCATAAATTTACAGTGCTACTCAAAAAACTCGTTAGCTTAGCTAGTCTTTTTCTTTTGCTGCTTTTTGTTGTCCAAAAAACAAACCATAAACTCCTCTCTCAAGAATCAACCCTTCAGACACTATTCATCTCTGCAAGTACTGCGGGTGGAGATGTTCTGGGTGTGAGTACCGAACCTGTTTTTGCTGCCTTACCTAGCTTTGATCAGCAAATGAGAACTGCAATCAAAATCGACGACGCCAGACCAGAAATAGTTCGTCAGTACCTCCACAAATACGGATCTCCATTAGAACCTCACGCCCAACTAATAGTTGACTTATCAGATCAAAACAACTTTGATTATCGCTGGATGGTGGCTATCGCCCAACAAGAATCTAACCTCTGCAAGCGAATACCTGTGGACTCACATAACTGTTGGGGATGGGGAATATATGGCGACAAAGTCACTAGGTTTGATAGTTTTGAAGATGCTCTTCGCAGAATTGCTCCTCAGTTCACTAAAATCTTCCTAAAAGGGGATCACACCAAAGAACCGATGGAAGTAATGAAAACCTACACACCACCATCTGATGGCTCCTGGGCCAACGGAGTATCTACCTTCTTTGGCCACTTGGAATAGAACTTCCGTCATTGCGAGTTTTGGTACTCCAAACCGAAGCAATCTCCGAGAAAGATGCTAAATAACTAATTGGGGGGATTGCTTCAGCTCGACTACGAGATTCGCAATGACGATTCAATGCTAAAATAACCAGGTTACAATACAAAACATGCCGAGGTGGCGAAATGGTAGACGCACTAGCTTTAGGAGCTAGCGGGGCAACCCATGGAGGTTCAAGTCCTCTCCTCGGCACTAATAAATATTTTTCCCTTGCGGAAAAATAGTTATTTGATACCAAAAAAGAGGACTTGAAAGCCGGAAGTGCGACTGGCACTGAGGTGGGACCTTGAAGCAAACTCAGCAGAGTTTGACTGAAAGGCAAGTCCCACAATAAAAATAAATATATATGCAAATAACCGAACTAGAAATAAAAAATAATACTGCTAAGGTTGAAGTTCTTGTAACAAGGGCAGAGGTAGACGTGACAAAAGAACATGTTGTCGACGAAATGATCAAAAATATCACCGTCAAAGGCTTTCGTCAAGGCAAAGCACCAAAAAATATTGCCGAGCAAAACCTAGATCCAGAGAAACTAAACGGTCACATTATTACTCATGTTCTTAATGATACCGTCGTTTCCGTAATCAAAGAGAAAAACTACCAAACTTTAGGACGTCCAGTTTTAGAAAAACTAGAACCTCAAAAAGACGGTGATATAAAAATCAACATCAAGTTTCCTCTCTATCCAGAATTTAAACTTGGAAAATACCAGGACAAAATCAAAAAAATAACTAAAAAAGACAAAAAGGTCGAAGATATCTACGAAGTACTTCTCAAGGAAATCAAAATAGATGTACCACAAGACTTGATTGAAGAAGAATCAAAATATGCTCTAGAAAGATTGGCAGAACAGGCAAAATCTCTAAATATCACCCTCGAAAAGTACCTTGAGGCAATCAAAAAAACAGCCGAAGAAGTCAAAAAAGAATATGATAAAAATGCAGAAGAATCAATCAAACTTGATCTTATACTTCTAAAAATTGCAGATGAGCAAAAAATTGAAGTATCTGAGGAGGAGCTGGCAAGTATACTTACCGCTTCAGGCGCCAAAGAAAATCAAATTGACCAAATTAAATCTATACTCAAGCGCCGCAAGACCCTTGATTATCTAATGAGTCTTTGATAGGTTTATATTAAATATTTAGAGTATGAACCTAACAAACTCTAGCAACAACCAGAGCAACACCAAAATCCAAAGTTTTTTGGAACAGCTTAGGGCGTCGCGTACCCAAAATCCAAAATCAGACCGCTCCGAAATTTTTGCAGACAATAACCCTTTTAAGGAAGTCCAAGCAAAAAAGGAGATAGAAAAACATCGTATTGATCTTTTTCACGAGGCACGTCAAAGGGAATGGAATAGTGTTTACTCTTCAAAAAACAAAGAGGTCAGCCAAAAACTAGAAAATATTCGCCTACAACTAAAATCTCTCATTAAACAAGTAGGCAAGCTAGACAAAAATCTGGAAAAAGCTGTTGAAAAACCCATTATTGATCCCGGCATATATCACGAAACATTTTTTGATCACATTCAACACACTATTCAACTTCTAAACAAGAGTGTAAATAGTGCCAACACTTGGCTCGAAATCTTTAACCAAAGATCATCCAAAAAAGGTTACTATTCCACTATGGCCAAAAGGGGTGGCAGTGCCTACACCCAAAGTAACGAACGAGTTATTGCCACCTCTGTAGGGTAAATTCGTCATTGCGAATCTCATATTCGAGCTGAAGCAATCCCCGCCAACGAGTGATTTACCATCTGTCTCGAAGATTGCTTCGGTTTGGGGTACCAAAACTCGCAATGACGCAATGACCTCCTCCCCGGATATCGACAGTAGTCTGCATCCGGGGTTTCCTTTCTCG
>CAYSAM010000019.1:0-15480 GCA_964429015.1 uncultured Pseudomonadales bacterium
CCTCGCACCGTCGTGCTCCGGCTTTCAAGTCTTCTCGATATAACCAAATAATTATTTTTCCGCGAGGGAAAAGTATTTATTTTGTGCCGAGGAGAGGACTTGAACCTCCACAGGATTGCTCCCGCTACCACCTCAAGGTAGTGCGTCTAACATTTCGCCACCTCGGCAGAAACCAATAAGAAAATGAGCGGGAAAAGGGACTCGAACCCTCGACCTTCTCCTTGGCAAGGAGACGCTCTAGCCAACTGAGCTATTCCCGCAATGTATATATTTTAACAAACAATGTGCCAAGCTGAGGACTCGAACCTCAATTTCGTGTTTTTCAGACACGCGCCGTGACCATCTTGGCTAGCTTGGCTAACGTGTCAATTATAGCAAAATACCACCAAATGGTGGTATTTAATTTCTACTTGCCAAAAAGAAAACGGTACAGCAATTTTAATCTTCTCCGACGATCGACGATCTTTCGACGTAGAATGTCGTATTCTTCTCGATTCAAACGTTTATTTGAAAGTAATTTAATTGCCTTGCGATCGAATTCCTGCAGTCTTTTTTAAAAAGCGTAATTCGACAAGCACTTTTTCGCTACCTAAATTTTCAAATGATAACAAAACTGCCTCCTGAGTTAGTGATTTGTTATTTGTGATTATATAATAACTCTGTTGGGCGGGTGGCGAAATGGTAGACGCACAGTGTTCAGAACGCTGCGAGGCAACTCATGAGGGTTCGAGTCCCTCCCCGCCCACAAATTTAAGTCCTATCTATTTTATAAGCAAAAGCTGAGTAGATCTTCTGGTGAGGTTAAAAGTAGAGGGATGAAATAACACTAAAGCGGGAAGTTCTTCGGCAAATGTTTTTTGAAAATCAAAATATATTGATTTTCGCTGTTTCTGATCATAGGTTACTCTGCCGTCTTCTAAAAGCTTATCGATTTTTTCGTCTGAACCACGGCCTATGTTGGTACTTTGGGTAGAGTGCCATTCACGATACTGATCCGGATCTGGTGGGATAGAAAAAGAAGTAAGGTAAAGTTGAAACTGTTCTGGAGTTGAGGTAACGACTTTGGTGTTGATTTCAAAAATGTCAGAATCTAGTTGTTTTGTTATCTCTTCGGCGATATTTAATAGTTCTGGAGTAGAGGCTAACTCTAAAACAATTTTGGATTTTACTAACTCTTTTGCCCTTTGTGGGTTAAAGGGATAGTTTTTTACGACTGGATTATATCCCCAAGAGTTTGGATGAATTGTTGTAAAACTCTCTGTTTCTCCAAAAGTTTTGTTTTGTAGCATGTACGCCAAGGCTTGACGTACACTTTTTTCCTTTAAATTTGGATCGGTTTGGTTGAAGATAAGGCTGACAACGTGAGACAAATCTGGTTGTTTTTTAATTTCGCCAAAAGACTTTGCTTCCTCAATTATGGTAGCGGGGAGATCGATAACTGTATCTACTTGTCCTAGTTTGTATGCAACTAGTGCCTGTCTGGCCGTTGGATAAACATTGAAGATTAATTTGTTTTTTGCAGACTCTAAGGTAATTTGAGTAATGATTCCGGAGCTTTTTTGTTTGAGTTTTATATCGTACTCCCCTGCTACTTTGGCGTTTTTGTTTACAATGGGTATATTTAAGAGGGAAATAAATGGGGAAAATTTTGTAGGGATAAAAAATTTAATGGTGTAAGGGTCTATGGTTTCTATACGTATATTAGGAATTGACATTTTTATGTCGCTTGCAATTATAGGTTTACCGTCTGACCATTTTTTATTGGGAAAAAGAGTAAAGGTGTAGCTTTTACCATCCTCAGAGATATCCCATTTTTCAGCAAGATTAGGCGTTGGTTCAAATTTTTCGTTTAAAGTAATTAATCCTGAGTTTAATAGGTTGAGAATTTTAGGTGGAAGTTGATTGGAACCAAATTGTCCTATTAACCCGTAGCGATAACTTGGCTTAGGTTTGGGAATTTTTTGATATATAGAGTTACCAAAAACAATAATTAAGATAGTAAAAAATAGACTACTGAGAATTAGTTTGGAGTACTTTTTTGAGAAGCTAGATATAAACCAAATATTATCCCGAAGTTTACCCACTTTATTTCCAAATTGTTATATTGAGCCAGGAAAGCAGCAAAAAGACAACAGACAAGGCAACTGTAAAAAGGTAGAGTACTTTTTCTGGACCACTTTTGGTATGGAAACCTTTATGGGTACTGCTAAAGCCTGCACCAACAGAGTTTTCGCGAGATTGCAGAGTAATAAGGACAGTAAGTACTAGTGAAACAATAATTTGGAGAATTAAGCCGATTTGCATATGATTGATTATATATCTTACTCTGCGTCTTTACGAAAAAGCCAAAAAACAGCGTTGTGTAAGGTATTTAGGATAATTGAAGTGAGAATGTAGGAGAAGAATATATTAATTTGAAAGCTTGGTAAGCTAAAACCATTGGCAGATAGACCAGGAAAAACATAACTATTTATTGTTACCCCATCTGCAAATATTTGCAAAAGGAAGAGAGTAATAAAACCAATGAGCCACGAAAAAAGATTTAGTGTAATAAGATTTATGGGAAGGAGAAGAATTTTGATTATTGGTTTGACAACTTTGTTTAAGAGAAACCAGATGATGGCTGCAGTAATAAGATTTTTAAAAGTCGAAGAAACACTAAAACCAGGATAAATTAAGTCTGCAAGGTAGATAGCTAAAAAATTAACAAATATGTGTCGGGCAAGCGTTTTCATGATTCTAAACTATATTATCATTGATTTTGACCTTTGTTTTCTGTGAAAACTATTACCAAAACGATGAGCTTCGTTTCGTAGGGTAATAAATTGGTTTAAAACAGGATTTTCCAGATTAAGTTGGAGATATTTTAGATCGTTGTTTTTATCATAAAAGACTAGGGTTTCTTTTTTTTTGGCTAGAGCAACAACCGGTATGTTATTGGGAATTGCGGGGAGAACAGTATTTAGTTGAGGCACTCCCCCATCCAGAATGATAAGGTCTGGATAAGACCAGTCTTGGTGTTGAAAACGGCGTATAAGAATTTCCTTCATAGCATGTGGGTCCGAGGTAGAGTGGCTACTGATGTGAAACTTGCGATACTCAGTGTTTGCTAGTTGGCCCATTATCATTACCGTCATCGCTCCCACATAGTTTGTTCCCTGAAGGTGAGCTAAATCATAACACTCAATTCGCTGAGGAGTTTGTGTTAGTTTTGGGTGAGATAGAGTGTTAACGATAGCAGATTGTGACTTGAGACTCGAATCTGATAGTTTTAAAAGTAGTGAGGAGCTTCCTGATTGCAAAATAGTATCTAAAGATTGATATTGTTTTTTGACAATCTCGGCTTTTTCGAAGTTATGGAGCTTAGCTTCTCTGGTAATTTCTGAAAGTAGTGTCTTTTTGAGAGAGGTAAACTTTCCCGAGAGAAACTTTTTTATTAGTCCTAAGTGTGTTTGGTATTCCTTGGCGGTAATTATCTGAGTACAGGCACCAGGACAGTGGCCAAGGTGATAGTTGAAGCAGGCTTTTTGACTATTGTTAAAGGGGTGTAAACAGAAACCAAAAGTTTTACGACAGTGTTGAAGCAGTACCCTACCCACACTAGCACTGGTGTAGGGACCAAAAACTTGGTTGTGGTAACTATCGAGGTTATATGAATTGATATCGGTAGCTCTGACCAAAACCAGTTTTGTGTCGGGAAAATTTGTAAAAAGTAGATATAAGTTGCTTTTATCATCCTTAGTGATGGCGTTATATTTAGGCTGAAAAGTTTTTATAAAATTTGCTTCGGCGATTATTGTTTGAATGTCGTTATCAAAAAACTTAAGAAAAATATATTTAGTTTGGGGAATAAAGAGTTTGGCTTTGGTGGATTCGTTTTGAAATCCTTCGTAATGCTGCCTTAAGCGTGACTTAAGGCTTATGGATTTGCCGATATAAAGAGGTTCTTTATTTTCGTCTTCGAAGAAATAGACTCCTGGCGAAGAGGGTAAGGAGTCCCAAAATGAGGCAGACGATGGCAAAAAAACCAATCTTTTGGATTGTTTTTCCATGGTTTGAGTTGAGGTAATATTCTTGTCCATTAAAAGTAATTATAATTGGTTCCTGCTTTAACTTAAAAATCTCAAAAAGACCGTTGTTTAAGGAGATAATTTGACTACTAAATGGTGGTAGGGTGACATCTTTAGTGTTTGTTTGGCTTTGGTTTTTTAATTGAATCTGACCTGTTGCGTAGACACCACTACTGTTAGTTACTTTTATTGTGGTCTTAGCAAGATTAAAACTAATATTTTCAAACTTGATATCTGGTACTGGAAACTGAATCTCATCGATCGACTCGAGAGTAATATCTTTTTCTTTGTTACCTGGTTTTTTGAAAGATCCTGCAGTTAATGGGCTAAGAGGGTCAACGCCGTGTATAGCAAAGACGATATGGTTAAAATCTAGTTTATTAAAGTAATCTAACCCTTTGGTAGTACTTCCCCAGGTAGGGTCGACCTGAATCCAAGATTTTTTGTTTTCGTCCCAGTACTCTGCCCAAGCATGAAGTACGTCTTGTTTGTCAGAGATAGGTTTTAGCTCTGAGTTTTCAGAAAAAGCAAATCCTTCTAGTTCTCGGGCAGCTATTCCAGTACGACGAGCTAGACTTACAAAGACATCAGCATAGTCCGTACAGGTTGCACTGATGTTGTTTTTTAGAGAGTTACTTGAGCTAGTCCGCACGGTTCCATCCTTGTTGATTTTCTGATAATCGTAATGGAGGTGGTTGGCAACATAGTCATAAATAGATTTTGGACTAGTAAGGTTTTTAAACTCGGGACTAGTAAAAAAAATATTGTCGTGGTCCCAAATTTTATTTGCACTAAGATAAGTGCTTAATGGTAAAGTGTTAGTTTGAGTTTTGTTACTTTTAAAGTCTGTTTTTACAAAAAAGGTTGATTTGATTTGGTACTTGGTGTTAGCTTGCAGATTGTAAGTAGCAAGTAAATTTCCATCGCTGTCTACCTCTATCTTTTCTGGTTTGGGATCGATGGTCTCATAATATACTTTTTGATAATTTGTATCCGGAACTAGGGTGATGGTTTTAGTCTGAGTACTACCCGAGTTGTTTTCCAGATAGTATTGGATCTTACCCTTAAAGTATTGATTGTCTCCAAAAATAGCACTAATTGGCTTGTTAGACATCACCTTGCTGCTAAAGTAATAAGTATTGTTGTTAACTATGTCTGGTTTGGGATCGATATAAGCAGGTTTGGAAAATTTTTCTGGCAAAATTAAAATAGCTGTTTGATCGGAAACATTTTCGTCTGTTTCAAAGCGGGGTATATCGATTTGAAGGGTATTGCCTTTTTTGGACACAATATCAGAAGTGTCGTACTCAATAGTAAAGTTATGGACTTTGTTTTTACCAACCACTTTTTTGGCAAAGGGGAAGGAGATAATAGTCTGATTTTGTCCTTTATTGATTACTGGGATTACCGGCTGACCTTCATCTAGAATTTTAAGATTAGCAATTTTGGTTTCGTTAATACTTATTCCATACTCAGTAGCGTAAACAACAGATAGATTATTCTTTTGGCTAATTATAAAAGTAACATGAGTAACACCATTGTCACCAACCTTGTAATATACCTGGTAAGAAGTATTAAATTTGGCGATGGCGTATGCAGATCTGGTTGCAAAAAGGGTAAATAAGAATAAAAATATTGAGTAAAAAACTAGCCGGGCAGAAGAAAGTTTTAGCATTATTTTAAGAATTTTTGAAGTTCTAGAGCTGTTGGTGTTTGATATTTATTGATAAAGTTGTCTGGAGTTCCGTGGCCAATTAATTCTCCTCCACCATCTCCACCTTCTGGCCCGATATCAATAATATAGTCGGCATTTTTTATTACGTCTAGGTTGTGTTCAATAACAATAACAGTATTGTTGTTTTCAACAAGGTCGACCAAGGTTTGAACAAGTTTATTAAGATCTTCAAAGTGAAGACCTGTTGTAGGCTCATCTAAGATATAGACAGTGTGACCGTTACCAGTTTTGGCTAGTTCTGTGGCAAGTTTTACTCTTTGAGCCTCACCGCCAGAAAGAGTGGGGGCAGATTGGCCTAATTTTATATAACCCAAACCAACTTTAAGTATTGTTTGTAGTTTTTTGTTTATGCTGGGATTATTTTGAAAAAAGTTACTGGCCTCATCCATAGTCATATCTAGAACCTCGGCAATATTTTTGTTTTTGTAAAGGATTTCCAAGGTAGGCTCATTGAATCTTGTTCCCTTGCAAGTTTCACAAGTGACATATATGTCACCTAAGAACTGCATTTCTATTTTTATTTGTCCATCTCCCTGGCAGGTTTCACAGCGACCACCTTTAACATTAAAACTAAATCTTCCTGGTCCATAGCCACGGTAACGAGCTTCTTGAGTATCAGCAAAGAGTTGGCGGATTTGATCAAAAACTTTGGTGTATGTTGCCGGGTTACTGCGCGGAGTTTTGCCAATTGGACTTTGATCGATGAGAGAAACACGACGGACAACATCGGGAATAGTGATACTTCCAAAAGGAATATCTTGTTTGTGGTGTAGTGGATTTAATTTTTGTGATAATGATTCGTACAAAGTGTCAACGACGAGCGAAGATTTTCCCGATCCAGAAACACCGGTAACACAAACAAATTTATTTAAGGGAAACTCTACGTCCACATTTTTAAGGTTGTGGTGAGTGCAATCTGTAAGACGAATTGAGCCAGAGGATTCTTTGGGATTTTTGCTTTTTTGGGGCTCTATTTTTTTGCGTCCTGAGAGATATTTTCCAGTAAGACTATTTCCAGTAAGCATTTCATTTATATCACCTTGAAAGGTTATTTCGCCACCCTTAAACCCTGCAAATGGTCCAAATTCAACAAGGTGATCTGCACTTTCCATAGTTTGTTGATCGTGTTCAACAACAACTAGCGAGTTTCCAAGCTTTACTAAATCTTTGAGGGTGTTAATTAATTTGGCGTTGTCGCGTTGGTGTAAGCCTATGGTCGGCTCATCTAGGACATAAAGAATACCAGTAAGGTGGGATCCAATTTGACTAGCCAAACGAATTCTTTGCAGTTCTCCCCCAGATAAGGTTCCAGATTCTCGAGCCAAAGTCAGATAATCCAAACCGACAGATATTAAAAAACTTAAACGGTCAGAAATTTCTTTTATAATTGGTTCGGAAATTTGATTTTCTTGATTGGTAAGTTTTTCTGGAAGTGATCTTATAAAGTCATAAGACTTTGCGGTAGCTTGTGAGGTAACATCGCTAATAGAAAAATCATTTACAGTGACAGCCAAGACTTCTGGTTTTAAACGGGTACCATTGCAAACAGGGCAAGTTTTTTTGATTAAGTATTTTTCTATTTCTTGCTTAAAACTTTCAGAGGCAGATTCTTCGTAGCGTCTTTCAAACTCTCTAGCCAAACCTTCGTAGTTCATTTTACGTACAACCTTTTTACCGTGGCGATTTAGCCCTTTTATAGAAAAAGTTTTTTCGCCGAGTCCTTCGTAAAGAACTTGTTTTTGATTTTCTGTCAATTGACCTATGGGTAAGTTTCCAGGAAAACCTACACTGTTCATAACTTCAAGAATGAGTTTGGCAAACCATGTTCGTGTTTCAAATTGAGATGCTAACGGAACGATGCCACCTTCTAAGAGACTAAGTGAAGGCGAGATGATTGACTGTAGATCCAAAATCATTTTGGTACCAAGACCTGTACATTCGGGACAGGCTCCTTCTGGAGCATTGAAAGAAAAGTAGCGAGGTTCTATTTCGGGAATGGAAATATTACAGACAGGACACGCAAGTTTTTGGGAGAAAAGGTGATCTTCCATTTGCTCTGGATTCTCTGGGAAAGAAAGTGATGGGTCACTAACAATAGAGATGTAAACTTCTCCGTCAGCAATCTTTAAGGCTTGTTCGAGTGAGTCTATAAGACGATTCTTTTCGTAATCAATATTTCCACCAACTTGGCCGATAACTAGTTTGTCGATAACGGCCTCCACCGAGTGGCGATTGTTTTTGAAAAGGGAGATGGTGGTTGAGGAGCTCATGAGTTTACCATCGATACGAACAGAGCTAATACCCTGTTTAACCAAGCTGGGTAGTAAATCTTTAAATTCCCCTTTTTGATTTTTTACAATTGGAGCTAGTATCAAAACTCGAGTTCCCTTGTTTTTATCAAAGCTAGGATGAGTACTAGCAAGTTCGACTACGGCTTTATAAATTTGGTTTATGTCTTGAGGCATTATTTCCCTGCCACACTGTGGGCAGTGGGGGTGGCCAACGCGAGCGAAAAGCAGTCTGAGGTAATCGTATATTTCGGTTACGGTCCCCACAGTACTACGAGGATTGTGACTACCCTGCTTTTGGTCTATTAGAATAGCTGGAGAAAGACCTTCAATTTGGTCCAAGTCTGGTTTGCTCATAACTCCTAAGAACTGACGTGCGTAGGAACTAAGTGACTCTACATAGCGTCGCTGACCTTCGGCGTAGATAGTATCGTGAGCCATGCTAGACTTGCCTGATCCAGAGACACCTGTAAAAACGACTAGTTTGTTTTTGGGTATAGTAAGGTTGATGTTTTTGAGGTTGTGCTGGCGAGCACCTTTAATGATGAGATGGGTACTTGGACTAATATCAGCCATAACTTTACATTTTAACACTTATGACCAAAGATTACCCAAAAAAGTCTGATGGTTGACAAGGCCAATTTGTTGTAAAATTAAGAGTATCTTAGAACCTGAAAAGGTTACAATAAAAAGGAGATATATATGCCTAAGAGAATTAAGCGGTTGTTTTTTGTGGAACCTAATTGTGAACATTGCCCAATTTCCGTTTTTGACTTTAACGAGGATGACTGGATTTCAAATCCTCGTATCGAAATGGTACCAGGCGATCACGCGGTTATTGAAGGTATTGAAAAAGTTTACTTAGGAAACGATCAGTATAGAAATCTGGACTCAGGTGAGAAGCCGTTGTGGGATGAAGCAACCGTTCCGCCGGAAACGTTGGCAATTGGTGTTGTAGTAGAGGATGAGACAGATGGACCATATTTTCGTCTTCAAAGACGGGCACACACTTTAGCTCATTGGTAATTAAGCTTTCAAAAACCTTCAGGTTGTTCTGGAGGTTTTTTCTTGATTTTTGCTGGTGTATTGGTTAAAATGACCAGTAAATTAAAACAAAAAGGAGCAGAAATGCCCAGGAAAAAAAGAGTAAGAAAACAAAAGGGGTATGAGACCCCAGAAGTTATTACTGAGATTTTAAATAGAAGAAGGGGTTTGGTCAGCCCAAATAAAAATACAAGGTTTTATTTGTCACCCACCACAAACGAGTTTTTCCCCAAGTCTTTGCCAAGGAATGGGGATACAGTTCAAGTTATGCCTGGATATGTCCAAGCTTTCAATGAGAACAATTTTTTAAAAGACATAGAGTTTGATGAAGGCGGCAAAATTGTACATAGAGCTTGGGTACCAGAACATCAATTCTACATTGGCCAACTTGTTACCTTTTATGTGAGTGGATCTACATATACATACCAAATTAGAGAAAGCAATTATGTTAATGTTGGTATCTTTTTTTTCATTGTAGATGGAAGTGTTGTAAAACAACCCGGTAAAGATACCAGGACTAATACCAAGGGTGGTAGTATGGGTAGTTTTTCGAGGTAGTTTGCTTGTATTTACACCCTGGTAAACCAGGGTTTTTTATTGCAGTTTTTTGAGAGAGTCGCGGTAGCGAGCAGCCAGTTCAAAGTTCCAAGAGTTTGCGGCTTGGTTCATCATCTTTTTTAGCTTAACGACAAGAATCTTTTTCTTTTGCGGGGTAAGCGACTCGGGGTTGATGTCGTCTATTTCGTTCCAACCATGTTCAGCCAATTCCTTAATTTTTGGTGCCGGCTTGCTTTCGTCTCGCTTGAGTAACCTTTCTCTAATTGGTTTATTGATACCAAGTGGGGTTATGCCATGGTCTTGATTGTATTTTTCCTGAATGGCACGGCGGCGCTCAGTTTCACTTATGGCTGTGCGCATAGAGTCACTCATTTTATCGGCGTAAAGGATTACTTCTCCATTTACATGGCGAGCTGCTCTACCCATAGTTTGAATTAAAGCTGTAGGAGTACGAAGAAAACCCTCCTTGTCGGCATCCAAAATAGCTACCAAAGAAACTTCTGGTAAATCTAGCCCTTCTCTTAAAAGATTTATACCCACTAAACAATCAAATTCTCCGTTTCTTAGCTTATCCAAAATATCAGCTCTATCTAAAGTATGAATATCAGAGTGAAGATACTCGGCTTTTAGACCATATTTTTCTCTTAAGTGGTCAGTAAGGTCCTCGGCCATTTTTTTGGTCATAGTGAGGATTAAAGTCCTCTCCCCTTTTTCTTTCTTTTTGAGAACTTCTTCTGTTAAGTCATCTACTTGGCCTTTGCTAGGCCGTACAGAAATTATTGGGTCTAGTAAACCGGTGGGGCGAATGAGTTGCTCGGCAACAGTAGGAATTGCACTGGTTTTGGAAAGCGAAAGTTCATGTTCGCTGGGTGTGGCAGAAACATAAAGGTTTAGAGAGGTACGGCTTTGAAATTCAGTGTATGTTAATGGTCTATTGTCCTTGGCACTAGGTAAACGGAAACCAAAGTTAATTAGATTCTCCTTGCGGGCTTGGTCGCCGTTATACATTCCTCGTACCTGGGGAAGGGAGATATGAGACTCATCTACAACAGTTAAAAATCCAGTTTTGTTAAATTTTTTGGCATTGTAATGAAAGTATTCTAGTAACGAGTTTGGAGCGTCGCCAGTTTTGCGACCATCAAAGTAGCGAGAGTAATTTTCTATACCACTCACATAACCAACTTCTTCTAACATCTGCAAGTCATAATTTACTTTTTGCTCCAAGCGGTAGGCTTCTATGGTTTTGCCGGCATCTTTTAAATTTTTTATTTGAATATCTAGATCGCGGCGAATGTTAGCAATAGCGTCCCCTTGGGTTTTGGGGTTGGCAATAAAAAGTTTGGCGGGGTGAATGGTAAGAATGTCCCTTGGACCAGCATGATTATCATCCTCTACTAATGTTGTGTAGTTTAAAGGGTCGAGAATTTCATAGTTTATCAAGGACTTTTCGTCGAAGGTCATGGAAATAATACAGTCTTTATATGAGGGAAAAAGTTGAATGGTGTTACCCACAGCTCTAAAGTAACCACGGCTTAGTTCGGAGTTAGTACGGGCGTACTGCAGATCGGTAAGGCGCATAATGACGGTTTCTCGAGAAATAATTTGCCCCTTTACAAGCATGAGAAGATTTTGTTCCTGGTCTAGTGGTGAGCCAATATTGTAGATACAAGATACGGAGGCAATAACTATAGTATCTGGTCGGGAAAGAAGATTGGCAGTAGTAGAGAGGCGGAACTTATCGATTTCAGGGTTAATGTCAGCCTCTTTCTCTATATAAGTATCGGTAGCAGGAATATAGGCTTCTGGCTGATAATAATCGTAATAACTAACAAAATAGCTAACGGCATTGTCGGGGAAAAAGTCGCGAAATTCTTGGTAGAGTTGAGAGGCTAAGGTTTTATTATGGCAAAGGACTAGAGTTGGAAGCTGGGTGTTTTGGATGATATTGGCGACGGTAAAGGTTTTGCCAGAGCCAGTAACCCCGAGAAGAGTTTGGTGAGGATTTTGCTTACTGATGGATTCGGTAAGAGTTTTTATGGCTGTTGGCTGATCCCCTGTTGGTTGATAGTCAGATTTAAGTTTAAATTCCATTGGGTTTATTTTCTCACATAAGCTGATTTCTGCCGCACGTTGTCAAGAGAGTCTTTACGTGTATTATTTAAGTATGTTTATGTCGACAGAAAACCAAGAAGTAGTTACGGTGGGAAAAGAGGAGAAAGGTGTGGCACCATCTTACTCTGATCTGATAAATGAAAAAAATTTGTTAGTTGGCAAGGAAGTAACTTCTAATAACGCAACCCCTCTTTTTGTGGAGGGACTAGCAATTAGGAAGAGGTTTAAGGAAATTCCTGGTTATTCTGCGGAAAGAGTAAATGTTTTGTTTCCAGATAGAGCTAAGGAGTTCTTTTACCCGATCGATGACTTTTTAAAATTATTAGTTCAAAATATTGATTTTGACAAACTTGGTCCAGAGTTAATACCAGAAGCCATGTCCATTCTTATTGAAAAATATCTTTCTCCAGGTCATGGGTACCATAGTGGTCTTATGTGCACTAAGGGAAGTGATAGTTTTTTTCATATTTCCCATCTATCACATTTTGGCGGATCAACAATAATAGAAGACAAAATACATAGTCTTATAAAAGAAAACAATAAATTAGTAGCAGGCAATTCAGAAGAAGTACCCAAGGTAGAAGAGGCAGAATTGTTGCAAATGGTTGAAAGTGAAAAAAAGATATTTAAAATTCACTTAAACTTACCAGCTGAAAAAAGGGTAGCTTTTTTTGAACTATATTTTGAAGAGATGAGGGAGGCTCGGTCAAAAATGTCTAGTTTGAGATCTGAACTTGACGCTGAAAGTGTTAAGCTTAACAGAGAAGTAGCAATTCAACATGGTTTGGGGTTTACACAACTTCTATCTATGAAGTTTAAGGGGTTTTCTAAAAACTCTTTTGATCAAGACCTCGAAGGAAATGTCATCCCAGACTTTGTTTTCTATTTACCTACAAATTTGGACGAGTCATCAACATCTTTAGCTACCAAACAGTCACTGGAAGTGATTGCAAGAATCTTAGTAAAACTTGGAGATAACCAAGAGGCAAAATTGGCTAGGTATAGTCTGCCCTATACTACTAACGACGGAGAAATCTTAAGTTGTCTATCTGTAACTCAAGGAGGTAGTGATTTTAAAAATTATCTAAAAAGAATTGGTAGACTAGATGAATTTTTTGATAAGAATAAGAACTATGCTGTGGCTATCTAGTTTTGGGTTTTGTTAGTTGACATTTGGGTAATGTTTGGTTAAAGTTAATTTATGACGGTAACACTGTACAAAAGACAAAGACAAATCGTAGAGTTTATTTCTCAGTTTATTCAAAAAAATGGCTATTCACCAACTCTTTCAGAAATAGCAGTTGCTATAGGCGTTTCATCCCTTGCTACCATACATGAGCATTTGCAGGCCCTAGAAAAAAAAGGTGTCATTCGTAAATTCGATGGAGCTATTCGAGGTATAGAAATAGTAGATAGACCAAGTGTAGAGGGTGCCTCCATTGAACTACCAATTCTTGGTTTTATTGCTGCTGGTAGACCTATTGAACCCCTTACAGACCCAAATGCTTCTATGAAAGTTGCTTCGTCGATGATAAGTGGCAAGAAGCGAGCTTTTGTTCTCCAGGTAAAAGGGGACTCCATGATTGAAGAAGGAATTTTTAATTCTGATTACGTTATTATCGAAGAGTGCGATGCGACAGCAGTAAAAGATGGAGATATTGTTGTGGCACTTTTGGAAAATGGTTTAGCTACACTTAAAAGATTTTTTAGAGAAAGAACTAGAGTGCGCTTGGAACCAGCTAATTCTTCTATGTCCCCTATTTTTGCTATAAACGTTAAGGTGCAAGGTAAGTGTGTTGGTGTAATAAGGAAGTTTAACTAAAAAAATCCCTCCTATTTAGTAGGAGGGAGGAGGCCAATGTCCACTTTGTAGTTTCGTGTGGCGTTTATAGTGGTTGTGTATTCTACTTCACCGTGATTGATTAGTGGATCGTGAGAAATGACTTTGACAAAATATCCATCCTCAATCAGTTTGTTTACTTCGTCAGTGACTTGCTTGGACTGGGAATTGTTTCCGTAGCTAACAATCACCTTGTGTACGAAGGCAGGTTTTTGGGCCATCTTTTTTCTCCTTATAAAATGTACTTGTTAAGCGAATTGTATACCAAACAGACTAAAACAGAGTATGTATAAAAACTAAAATAAATTGCCCCAACAACTAGGGGCTAGAAATAACAGGTGAAACATGAAAGTGTTTAGCAATATTTTGACTAATGTTGATTGCTCTTAAATTTGACAGTGAAAGATTGCCTGTGTATTGTTCCACGATGATGTTAACTGATTCATGGTTGCCCGGAATTTGAACCTGTATATGCTCAGCCGGCGGGATATTTTCGACAAAAGATTTTAGCAACACAAGTTGTTCTTCTATTTTTACTCCAGTTTTCATTTTACACCTCTATAATAATGTGCTTGCTGAGGAGATTGTATACCAAATTTACACGATCGTCATCGCGAGCGAAGCGCGGCGATCCAGAAAAGGATGGATTGCCACAGCTCGTACCCTCTTTGTGGTATCTATGGAAGTCGAAATTCGCAATGACTGGCCCTGGATTCCGGATCACGTCCGGCATGACATACAATATACATATGCATTTAAAAATTGTGGGTTTGCCGATTGGGAATGTGGAAGATATTTCTTTGCGTGGTTTGAAAACTCTAAAAGAAACTAGGTTTATAGTTTGTGAGGATAGCCGCATGTTTAACAACCTATGGTCAAAGTTTAAACAAATGGGTTTGGTGGAAAATTTCACAGGTCGGATCAAATTTGTAAATGATTTTAATGAATATAAAGTTCTCCCCCACCTGCTGGAGGAAATGGATTTACTCGAAGAAGCCGTTTTGGTTAGTGACGCTGGTATGCCTCTAATTTCGGATCCTGGTTACAAGCTGGTATCTGAGGGGTTAAAAAGAGGTTGGGAAGTAACTACAATCCCTGGACCTACAGCAGAAAGTGCTGCTCTAGCTATATCTGGTTTACCAACTGATAAATATATGTTTTTGGGTTTTTTACCCAAAACAGGGGGAAAGAGAGAAACTTTGTTAAAAAAAGTAGCAGCAGAAATTGATAACTTAAAGTATTCTGTGGTGATCTACGAGTCCCCAGTAAGAACTGAAAAAATTTTAGGGGAAATAAAGAAGATTTTTGGTGAAGATATAAGAGTTTGTTTGGCTGTTGACCTTACCAAGGTTTCGCAAAAAATAGTTAGGGGAAGTATTGGAGAAGTTTTGGAAAAAGTAAAAACTTTAAAACAAAAGGGCGAAGTGACTATTGTTTTATCTAATTAGATTGTCGCGGCCGACCTAAGGTCGTGCCTAGCAAGGACAAGGTTATTGCCGGACATTTCGATGGGTTTTTCAATTTCGAGCAATTTAAGAATGGTGGGGGCAATATCACCAAGCTTGCCTTTTACAAGTTTAAATTGATTGTCTGTAGGGTGATAAATAATTAATGGAACAGGAGAGTTGGAGTGTTCGGTGTCCACCTTGCCACTTTGATGGTTAATTAATTCCTCGGCGTTACCATGATCGGCGGTAATAACTAAATAACTATTTGTTTCTTTGGCCAGGTCTGTTCGAGGAGGCGCGATTGCGGTTATGGAGAAATGCAATGAGCCAAACAATCTTGTATCGCCAGTGGCATGGTTTGATTCTCAACGCTGCTGCTTTCTCG
>CAYSAM010000020.1:0-2897 GCA_964429015.1 uncultured Pseudomonadales bacterium
GTGCTAAAATTAGCCATCCTAAATTTTGGAGGTCTTTCAAATGTCAGAAAAACAAAAAACACCAGTACTAAGCTGGATCCCTTTTGTATTTTCAATCTTTATCTACTTTATTTCAAAGGCTGTGGCTGAAGCGGTCAACCTCCCGGTTGACATGTACACCACAGTCTTCATCATTACAGCTCTCTTCTTTTACACAAAGAAAGCCTTAAACAAAAATACAGAAAGGAGCAACTATGAGCTTTGATCCAAACCAAACCCAGCCAACAAGGGTTGTGAAGAGGGATAACAACAAAACCTTGCCTACCAACAATCAAAATCCTACCTTTGGAATTGGCAGTGTCATCTTACTTTTGGCACTCGTCTGGGCTGCCGATGCTCTTGGCACGGTACTACCCGGTCCAGTAGATGACATACTCTACGATCTGATTGGTACCTTAACCTTTGGATTTATCCAGTACTTAAGGCTAAAAATGCCCCTTTTGTTGGAGCAAATCAACAAATGGCTCAACAAGAAAAAGAGCTAACAGTCCAAGCCCACCCCTGAGGTGGGTTTTTATTTTTGATTTTTCAAAACTTCCAAAGCTTTATCTAACTGATTATCAGCTTTTGGATTTTTCTCATCATACTTAAACTCTACTTTTACATCTGGCTCAAGTCCATCACCATGAATATTTTTTCCCGAAGGCAAAAGCCACTCGGCAACTGTAACGTGGAGCGAAGATCCATCACCAATCTCTTGTGCTTCCTGCACAGTCCCCTTTCCAAAACTCTTCTCACCTACAAGCTTTGTACCTAATCTTTCTTTTAGAGCTCCAGCCAAAATCTCAGACGCCGAAGCAGAACCCCTGTTTATTAGTACAACTAGTGGCATACCAATTAACTTTCCTTTTCTATCTACAGTTAAGCTATCTGTTCCTTTTCTATCACGCTGCGAAACAATAACTCCATCAGCAATAAACTCACTACCAAGGTCAACAGCTCTTTGCAAATAACCACCAGGATTGTTTCTAAGATCCAGTATTACCCCTTTTGCTTTTTTACTCAAAATCTCTTTAACAAAACTGTCCCACTCCGGTAAGGTCTTCTCTCCAAATTTATTTACTCTGATTACAGCTACATTGTCATTGTCTATCCAGCTTAATTCTGTTGAAGGCACATTTATTACATCCCGAACCAAAACAACTTCTCTCGACTGCTTCTCACCTTCACGAAAAATAGTTAGTTTTACCTCGGTCCCCTTTTCACCTCTAATCAAATTAACTGCTTCCTCAATGTTAATACCACTTGTATCTTTGTTTACATTATTTTTTTCATCCACAATTTTTAAAATTAAGTCCCCCGCTCTAATCCCCGCTTTCATGGCTGGACTATCCTTTATTGGGCTCATAACAGCCAAAGTCTTTTCTACAAATCCTAGCTGTATACCCACACCCCCAAATTCACCTTTCAAATCTTCTTTGGAGCGGGAGTTCTCTACTGGAGGAAAAAAAGCAGTATAAGGGTCACCGAGCGAAGCCGTCATCCCCTCCGCTGCTCCATACATCATTTTCTTGGCGTCAATTTTTTCTGGCTTTAAATAGTCTTTTTTTAACCTGGTTAAAACACTATTCATGGCCGAAGTATTTACCTCGGTAAAATCAGAGTTTGTAACAACAGACGGTCTGTTGGAATACCAAATACCAGCATAAAAAGACAATCCACAGGCAAAAATACCAACAAAAAAGTTACGAACTAATTTTAAGTTCATGGGCAGAAACAGTTTAAATTCTAATACTAAGCCTTGTCTGTGAAAGGAAGAAGGGCCAAGTGTCTGGCTTGCTTTATAGAACGAGCCATACGAAGTTGATGTTTTTCGCAAACACCAGTTGTCCATCGAGCTACAATTCGTCTTTTAGGCGAAATTCCTATTGCAAGTGAGTCCAAATCTGAGTACTTAGGCTCTTGTTTTTTAACACAAAAAGGGCAGGGCTTTTTAGACTTTCTATTTTTCTTTTTTTGAATCATTTGTTTTGATGTATTTATCAATTCCCAAACCAAAGACTGGGGTTGATAGGTTTAATTAAAATGGGATATCGTCAGTACTTTCAGCCACTGCAGTTTTGGAATCATCAGCCGAAAAAACTTCTTCAGCGGGTGAAACAGAACTGGTAGTACTAGAAGCAGTAGAACTGCCACCAGTGTAGGACTGATTGTCGTAATTATTATTTGAGTAGTTGTTACCAGCGGACTTAGGAGCATCCAATGCCATCATTTCCTCTATTACCACTTCGGTGACTTGTTTATCACTACCATCTTGAGTTTTCCATTGTCTGGTTTGCAAACGACCCTCTACAAAAACCTTACGACCTTTTTGTAAAAGTTGGCTACAAATCTCACCCAATTTACCCCAAGCTACTATACGGTGGAACTCTGCACCTTCCTGTTTTTGACCAGAAGAATCGGTCCACTCACGGTTTGTAGCAATACCAAAGGTGCAAACAGCACTTCCTTGAGGGGTATATTTCAATTCCGGGTCACGGGTTAGGTTGCCAATCAATGTAACTCTATTTAAACTTCTTGTACTCATACTTTTAAAATAATTAAATTCTAATCATTAAAAATCTTAACATTTTGTCGTCCATCTGCAAATCTTTCTCTAGCATTTTTGCTGATTCAGCAGATCCTTCGACGATAAGTTTTAAGTAATATCCACGAGATTGTTTTTTAATCTCATAGGCCATGGTTTTTGTACCCCATTTATCGGTTTCCACTACTTTCATGCCGCGCTTTTTGCACTTGTCGTTAAGCTGTTTTTCAGCTCCGACCTCATTTTCGGTAGTTGGATAAACGACAACGAGCTCGTACCTGTTGGTTAAGCCCATGGACTTTTCGGTTTCGGTTGTCTTTTTAGCCATTTT
>CAYSAM010000020.1:2997-14634 GCA_964429015.1 uncultured Pseudomonadales bacterium
ACCTGTTGGTTAAGCCCATGGACTTTTCGGTTTCGGTTGTCTTTTTAGCCATTTTTTTAGAAATATTATTATTTATCTGCGATTTGCAGAACTTTCCTATTCTACTACAAATCGCCATTCTATGCCTATTTACATAACACCTAGATTGACAAAGACAAAAATATACCTATAATACGTAGAGGAAACATATTCGCACCATTACAAAAGGAGTAAGAATGAGAGAAAAGATCTCTGGTTTGTTGATTTTAGGGGCCGCAATATTTGGACTACTTACAGGAGTAGGAGCAATAATCTCTGCATTTGTGCCTGTGGTTAACACCGCTTTGCCTTATTTAGCTGGCACATGCTTGGGATGTATTGTGTTACTCCCATTCTTCTACGACCAAAACAAGCATCGAGGTCCTTCTGGATCATACCTTTCACAATAAAGGTCAAAAACCCAACTCAAACAGGTTGGGTTTTTTTATAGTTACCATCTTAATAATAGCCTAGCTGCCTATCATGTACTCAACCACATCCCCATCTTGCATCACGTACTCTTTACCTTCCATTCCCATTTTTCCTTTTTCTGCAGCCTCCTTCCAACCACCCAAAGTTACAAAGTCTGAGTACTTACACACCCTTGCTTTTATAAACTTTTTTTCAAAGTCTGTATGAATTACTCCGGCTGCCTGTGGAGCCTTTGTACCCCTCTCTATAGTCCAAGCTCTAGTTTCTGTTTCTCCTGTAGTTAAAAAACTTATAAGACCAAGGGCTTCGTAAGAAGCTCTAATTAACTTGTCTAATCCAGATTCTTTCAGTCCCAAGTCGTCCATAAACATTTTTGCATCCTCTTCTGTCAACACAGCAATCTCCGATTCAATCTTGGCAGAAACAAAGATTTCATCCATCCCATCATTTGTCATCGCGAGCGAAGCGTGGCGATCCATCCGCAACCTCTCATCATCCTCACTCACATTAAAGACTTTTAATTCCTTTTTTGCCGTCAGCAAACACAAATCCTTTACCAAATCAAACTCCTCATCTGCAAGGACTGACCTTGCAGGTAAATTTTTATTTAACCCCTCCCATAATTTTTCTACTACTCCCCTCTTCTTTTCCATCTCCTTTACTCTCAAATCTTTACTCTCTCTCACTTTAACTACCGTTTCCAAGTCCTTCAAAATCAACTCTGTTTCTATTACCTCATAGTCAGTTTTTGGATCGACACTCCCCTCTTTGACTATTTCTGCATCTTTAAAATCTCGCAAAACTTGCAAAATAACATCCACTTCTCGAATATGAGTTAAAAACTTGTTTCCCAAACCTGCTCCACTAGCAGCACCAGCTACCAAGCCAGCAATATCCACAAACTCCACCGTAGCAGGTACTATTTTTTGGCTACTAGACATCTTTGCCAACACTTTTAAGCGTTCATCTGGCACTTCTACCACCCCCACATTGGGCTCTATGGTAGCAAAAGGGTAATTAGCCACCAAAGCTTGTTGCTTCTTTAAAAGCGCGTTAAATAACGTCGACTTCCCGACGTTTGGCAACCCCACTATCCCGATTTTCATAGACATCCCTATATTCTAACCCAAAAAAAAGAGGGGTTACCCCCTCAAGCTAACTTTTTTGTCTCAGCAGACCTTTACGCGCTATGCGTTTATTTTTCTTTTTAACCGACATCAACTTTAATTGTGACTTTGTATAAAAAGGACAAGGTCGATCTATTCCTTTTTTCTTGTCTGCTAGCCATTTGTTCAACATACCAACATGGTCCAGATCATACGGATTAAAAATCAACATGCCACCTCCTTTTTCACCATTATTACATAAAATAACCTCAAATTTCTCTGAGGTCACAAACTATTTCCCTAAACACATTTTCTCAAGTTCCATTAGAGCAACTACTGCCTTTGCGTCAACAACTTCCCCCCTTCTCATCGCAGATATCGCTTCGGAAACTGGAACATAAACAACTTCAATCTCCTCAGACTCCTCAAATCTTCCACCACCAGCTTCCCTCTTTAAGTCCATCGTTGTAGTAAACAAAAAAATATCCGTTTCTTCCGTATAAGATCCTGGAGATAGTACAAGGTGCCGTAGGTGTTGCTTGGTAACATAATCAAAACCAGTCTCTTCCATCACCTCTCTAACAATTGCATCGTTAGGATCTTCTCCTTCATTCACCATCCCAGCAGGCAAATCCAACAAATACTGGTCAGCACCAGCTCTATATTGGCGGACCATAACAATCTTATCTTCGACAGTCACATCCTTATCCTTAATCAAAACAATCCCTGATACTGAATTTCCCCTATCGAACAAAACATAATTAAAGGGATCCACTAAAGTGCCGTCTGGTCTTTGGCGAATAATTGTTCTAGTAACGACCCTAAAAAACACATCTCCAAATGACTTTTCCCATTCCAATTTTTCATTCAAAATCTGAGAAAATAACTTTTTAAGTTTCATAATATCCTTCTTGTGGGAATATTTATTAGTATAAGTGTATTTATAACACTAATACCTTATAAAGTCAACACTCCTCTTCCAAAAATTTGTTTTTAAACCTAAACATCTCTTTCCATGGCTTATGTCGATCTATAACTAACTTCCAACCCAAAATCTCCAAACCAATCAAGGCCACCCACCATCCTGGTAAAATTGGCAAAATCATTCCAGCAATTCCAAAAATAATCAAAAATATTCCCAACATTGTTCTCAAAGTAGTCTTTGCTTTTGCATACATGTATTAATTATAACCACACTTGACAACTACAATGTTAGTGTTATAATAACACTATGACAGAGTTAAGTTTAGAGACACTTATAAAACATGCTCTTGCCCAAGATCTGGGCAAAAACGGTGATATAACTTCTCTTGCCACCATTTCTAGTGGTCAGCAAGCCACAGCTGAGCTTGTTGTTAAAACTAAGAAAGGAACTCTGTCTGGACTAGATATTTCCAAATTAGTATTTAATACCCTCGACCCCAAAATAATCTTCACTCCCCTTTTTAAAGATGGAGACAAAATAAAAAAAGGTGATGTTCTTGCCAAAATCTCCGGACCTGCGAGGAGTATCTTTGCAGCCGAAAGAGTAGCTCTCGAATTTATCAGACGCTTGTCTGGAATCGCTACTAAAACCAATCTGTTTACTGAAGAGATTAAAGAATTTTCTACAAAAATACTGGACACCAGAAAGATTCTCCCCGGATATGGCGCCTTAGACAAAAAAGCAGTAAGGGACGGCGGCGGCACAAATCACAGACAAAATCTCTCCGAAATGGGACTAATAAAAAACAACCACATCGACGTAAATAATGGTGATATCAAAAAATGTATCGACCTTTTTCGCAAATCTAACCCAAACATTCCCCTAGAGGTTGAAGTTCGCAATCAAGGTGAATTTGAAATAGCTCTTCAAAACAATCCAGATCGCATAATGCTCGACAACATGAATAATCGGGATTTATTAATTGCCGTATCCAAAAGAAACAATTACAAAAACAAATATGTCCCCCTAGAGGCTTCTGGAAACATGACACTTGATCGTGTCAAAGAAGTAGCCCAAACAGGCGTTGACTATATCTCTGTTGGCTCACTTACTCACTCTGTAGAAGCTTTCGATATCTCGCTACACATTACTTTTAATAGCGTCATCGCGAGGACGTAAGTCTGTGGCGATCCCCGACTCGGAGATTGCTTCAGTACTTTGTAATTCGCAATGACAAAAAATAATAAACATAAAAAAATACATGAAATTACAAACCAAAAACCAAATCTACAAAATATTTAAACAAAAGTACTCTCAATACGCTCCAGATTTTGAGTTAAAGATAAAAGCCGAACAAGTAGCCAAGTTAAACAAGCTAACATTAGAAAAAAATGCCGTTCTCCTAAAACACAACTACATGAGTTGGGATCTGCAATGTGATGAAGTAATTGGTATAAAGGGTGACTCTCTGGAACTTTCCCGAAAGGCCACAGAAACCGATGCTGATATTATCCTTTTTCTCGGTGTAAAGTTTATGGCCGAAACCGCCAAAGTATTAAATCCCAACAAAAAAGTTCTTATACCGTCATTAAAGGCAGGTTGTTCTCTTGCTTCTAGCATCACCGGAGCTGATGTTCGCAAACTAAAAGAAATGTTTCCTGGTGTACCAGTTGTCGCCTATGTTAACACCGATGCCGATACTAAATCCGAAGTTGATATCTGTTGTGCTTCAGGTAATGCCGCCAAAGTGGTTAAATGGGCCATGCAAGAATGGAAAACCAACAAAGTTATCTTTCTACCAGACAAATTTCTTGCCCAAAACATTGCCAAACAAATGGACGCTGACATTATATTTCCCAATGTCAATCAACCATCAACCATCTACGATCTACCATCTACCAAACCAGTTTTTATTGGCTGGGAAGGCAAATGCGAAGTCCACGAAAAATTTACAGCTAAAGATGTTAGAGAAATAAGAGCAGATTTCCCCAATGCTTATGTAATGGCTCACCCAGAGTGTCCTCCCGAAGTTATTGACGAAGTAGACTTTGCCGGATCTACAGGAGAAATGATCAAAAACATAAATAATCCAGACATCCAAGACAGACAAGTTGCCTTCTTTACCGAATGTGCCATGGTAGAGTTACTTGCAGCCCAACACAAAAACGTTTTACAGGTTTGCTCTATTCAAAAACGCTGTCCCCATATGGCTCAAAATAATCTTGAAACAGTTATTGCGGCTCTTGAAAACATGCAATACGAAGTAACCGTTCCAGAAGACTTGCGGGCAAAAGCCGAAATACCCATTAGAAGAATGATAGCCATAAAATAACAAGATGACTCAAGAACTAATCCAAACCGATGTTTTAATAATTGGCTCCGGCATAGCAGGTGCAACTACAGCCATAGAACTATCCAAGAAAAATCCTCAAATAAAAATTATTCTACTCAGCAAAGCCAAAACCCTAAACGAAACCAATACTCGCTATGCACAAGGCGGCATAATTGCTAAAGGAGGAGTCGATCTTGAAAAAGATATTTTGTCGTCTGGTGATGGAATAGCGTTACCAGAAGCTGCTCGCATTTTATCTACAGAGGGACCAGAACTAGTAAAAAGTATTCTTATCGATACATGTTCAACACCTTTTGATAAAGCGTCAGATGGATCATTAGCGTTTGCTTTAGAAGGTGGCCACAGCGAACCAAGAGTAGCCAAAGTGGCAGATTTTACAGGTAAATCCATCCAAGAAAATCTTACCAATGCACTTCAAGAGTATAAAAACATCACCATTCTTACAGATATTACCGCTATAGATTTACTAACTCTTTCACATCATTCACAAGACTGGCTCAATAAATACAAAGACGAAACTTGTGTTGGTGTTTATGGTTTTGATCAAAAAGATAAAAAAGTATCTCGAATAATAGCCAAAAAGACAGTGCTCGCTTCTGGTGGCTATAGCCAAGTTTTTGCCTTTTCGACAAACCCTCAAGGCACCAGAGGTGACGGAGTTGCTATGGCACAAAGAGCAGGCGCCAGACTTCTAGGACTAGAATTTCAACAGTTTCATCCCACAGCCCTAAAAATTCCAGGCGCTCCCCCATTCCTCATTAGTGAAGCTGTTCGCGGTGAAGGTGCCAGGCTTACAGACAAAAGAGGAGTTCCCTTTATGCAAAAATATTTCCCCGAACTACAAAAACCAGACTTAACAACAAGAGATAAAGTTTCCAGATCAATTTTTACCGAAATGATAAACACCGGAACCACAAACGTGTACCTAAATTTAAAAGATTACATTTCCAAAAAAGACATTCTTCAAAACTTCCCCGTAATTTACAAAACCTGCAAAAGTTTTGGAGTCGACATTACTAAGGAATTAGTCCCTGTCTCCCCTGCAGCTCACTACTCATGTGGAGGAGTATTAACAGACTTAAATGGACAAACAACCATAAAAAACCTCTATGCAATTGGCGAAGTTGCTTGCACCGGACTCCACGGTGGCAATCGCTTAGCCAGTACATCTCTGCTAGAAGGTCTCGTCTTTGGCGCCCGCTGCGCAAAAAAAATTACTGACGAAGTTTGTCATTCCGGACTAGATCCGAAATCTATACAAGTAGATACCTCATCGATCCCCTCTTGGGAAGATCACTCAGAGTACGACACCGACCCAGCTCTAATTGCAGCAGACACTATAACCATAAAAAATATTATGTGGAATATGGTTGGACTTGTTCGCCGCAGAAAAATAATAGAAAGAGCCATTACCGATCTTACACACCTAGAAGAATCAATCAATAATTTTTATCGCAAAGCTAGTCTCTCAGACGAACTCCTAGGCCTCAGAAACATGGCACAAGTATCATTATTGGTTGCCAAGGCTGCCTTAGCAAATCCCAAATCTATTGGTTGCCACTATCGCGAAAACTAAATATTACTTTGCTTTATCCGCACCAATCATTTTGATCGCTTCTTGGACAGTCGTCATAAACTGAGCAGGAAAAATAATTGTTGAGTTCTTCTCAACAGATATCTCTGCCATAGTCTGAAGTGTACGAAGTTGAAGTGCTACTGGATGCTTACTAATTACATCCGCAGCTTCTGCTAGTTTTTGAGCCGACTGATATTCTCCTTCAGCTGCCACAACCTTTGCTCTTCGCTCACGCTCCGCTTCTGCCTCCTTGGCCATAGCTCTTTGCATGTTTTCCGGCAAAGAAATATCTTTAATTTCTACCGCCGAAACTTGAGCACCCCAAGGTTCAGTGTGAGTATCAATCACTTTTTGAATTTGTTGATTTATTTTTGTGGTTTGAGACAAAAGTTCATCCAAAGTAAACTGACCAACTACATTGCGAACAGTAGTCTGAGAAATTTGATTTACCGCTGAATAAATATCGTCAATTGCCACAATAGCCTTTTCCGGATTAACTATGTGGTAATAAGCTACAGCTGCAATATCTATTGAAACATTGTCTTTGGTAATAATCTTCTGCGAAGGAATCCCCATAGTTATGGTTCTGAGAGCAACCTTACGCATTTGTTCCAAGAATGGGACCAAAATTATTAAGCCAGGTCCACGAACTCCCACAAATCTACCTAAGAAAAAAACTACGCCCCTTTCGTACTCCTGAACCACTTTTAAACTAGCAAATAATACGACCAAAATAAGAAAGATGATTGGAAATGTCATAGCAAAATTATACTCTTTTTATTTATCTTTTACCTCAAGACCAAGAGCAATTAGCTGATCTCTAATCTTATCCGCCTCCACCCAATTCTTCTCACTTCTATATTTTTCTCGCAAAGCGATTAAGTCATGATTCTTTCTCGTTTTTTCTTCCCAGGCTTTATATCTCTTAATCCCTTCCTCTTTTATTCTTAGACCCAAGACCTTATCAACCTCTTCCAAAAAGTACATTGCCTGGTCATCATTACCAACTTTATCCAAACCACTCCACAAAGTAGACAGTGCTTTGGGCATATTAAGATCATCCTCAACAGCAAGATTAAACCCACTTACTAACTCATTCATGGGTGATTTTGTTTTATCAATGTAAAAGTCAGTATCGTAAGCGCCAAAAACCATAGCCTTGTCAAACAATCTATCTACCGCATTTTGTGCTGCCTCAAGTGCTTCCCAGGTAAAATTCATTGTCTTTCTGTAGTGAGTAGACAAATACAAATATCTAAGCGCCATAGGCGAGTAACCTTTGGCCACAATATCCGCCACACTATACACATTTCCAAGGCTCTTACTCATCTTTTTTCCATCTACAGTCAAAAAAGCACTATGAAACCAGTATTTTACAAACGGCTTTTTGCCTGTTGCTGCTTCGCTCTGGGCAATTTCATTTGGATGATGAATGGATAAATGATCTTCACCGCCAGTATGAATATCAAACTGATCACCCAAGTATTTAGTACTCATGGCTGAACACTCTATATGCCAACCAGGAAACCCATCCCCCCAAGGACTTTCCCAATGCATTACATGTTCAGAAAATTTTCCCACCCTTTTAAACCACAAAGCAAAATCTAACGGACTTTTTTTATTTGCATCAGTTACCACCTCATCTCTAACCCCAACTAACTTTTCTGTCAAATTTTGTCCAAAAAGCTTACCATAATCCGGAAACTTTGCCACTTCAAAATAAATTGCTTCCGGAGTTTCGTAGGCAAACCCTTTATCAACAAGTTTTTCAATCATCTCTATCTGCTCAGGAATATGCTCTGTGGCTTTACAAGACACTGTTGGCTTTTCCACGTTAAGCAACTCCATTTCTTTATCAAAAAACTCCGCAAACTCTTTTGCCACCTCCCAAACCGTCTTGCCATACTTTTCCGCCCCTTTTTCCATTTTATCCTCACCTTCATCCCCATCTGAAACCAAGTGACCAACATCAGTAATGTTTTGAACATGCTTTACCTGTAGACTCTCAGCATTCTCCAAAACTCTTCGCAAAACGTCATCATTTACATACTTTCGACCGTGTCCAATGTGTGAAAAACTATATACCGTTGGACCACAAGCATACATCCTCACCTTACCAGCCTCAAGTGGTTCAAACTCCACCAATTTTTTAGATAATGAATTAAAAATCTTCAACATATTATTATTTTAACCGAAAAGACACAAAAATCCCCGCCTGTGGCGGGGAGAGTTTTAAACATCGAGCTGAGAAACCAAAAAGTCAACGTAAAATTCTACAATTTCTTCAACTGCAATCAAAACCTTTTTATTATTTAACTTGGAGTTATTGACCAAATCGCGGTAAATAATAGAAACAGCAATACCAGCTGCCCCGATGTTGGCAAAGTAGATATTGCTATCCGCTGAAGTGGAGCACTCTTTCCAGTCTGGAAACATGCCCTCATTTAGATTCAACTCCCAATCTCTATGATCACGGAAAATAGCTAACAACGATCTACCCGCATTAGAACGCAAGGCAGCTACCAAGCTACTTTCGTAAACAGTATGGCCAGACTGAACAAAAGCCAACTGAGCCTTAAGCCCCGCAATCTGACCCAAAATAACCAAGCGCTTCTTCTCTTCTGAAATACTGCTTGTAACGATATGAAAGTTCACAAAAAAGTTCATCTATACCTCCGCAGATTTTTTCTTTCTGCAAACAGTGTACTACAAAATCTCCAAAAATTCTCAAATTTTAAACTTTAAATATTTAAATTTATATTTTTTATCTAATTCTGCCACAGAATACCACTCTGTCCGAGCACCAAAAGCCAAAACCCACCAAAATGACTTCAGGTAAGTAAACAGGTTTTGGCTTTTGTGGGAATATGCTGCTCTCCACTTGGCAAAAGATTCCCGTAAATTTAACTCCAAAATATATTTTGGCTTTTGGAGATAATTTTGAGCTCTATTATTAACCATCAGCTCCTTCCTTTTCCCTACAAAGCTAGTCCACAATAAACCAAAGTTTTTATTTTCCCGGTATATTCTCAGTATCTCCAAAGATAAACTAACATGGTCTGGGTGAGCCGTTACTCCAGATAAATCGTAACTAACCACCAAGCCTGGCTTTGTCATATTTATAAAGCTCCGTAACCTACTCCGCCAAACCACACCCTTTCTCAATTTACCATCTTCAAATTTCCACATAATCCAATCTGTCACTCTTAAAATACTCATAGCCAAAGCCATTTCTTGACGTCTAATTTCAGTAACACTTCTTCCTTTGCCATTTATATATATTTTCCCTCTATTACCTTCTGTCAGTGTTAATACTGTTACGGCAAAACCTAGCGCCATTGCCCTTTGAATCAACCCCCCTGCCATTACCGATTCATCATCGGGGTGAGGAAAAACGACCAACAGCTTTTTATTTTTTATTTTTTTAAGAAAAAATTCAATTGACTTCATGCCGCAAATAATTACCATTTATAACTACGTTGCGGATCCAACTCAGGCTTTAAAGCAAATGTTGGACAGATTCCACCCCAACTAATACTCAATTTAAACTCTTTTTTGTGTTTGGCGCACGCTTCCAAACAGAGTCTTATTTATCAATAAAATATAACACAAAAAATCCCCGCGGCTAGCGGGGAATCTCGAACTTAAATATAACTAGCCACCTCTTCCAACTTAAGACCTAAGTATTCTTGAAAGTGGGGCGAATAAAACTCATCAAAACGAGACGCAAACAACTCCCTTATCCTTCCAGCGACCACGCTGGAAATATCCAAAAAACCTGCTGAATAATACTTTAGAGTAGACCCGTTCAGTAAACCAGGATTTGGAACCATTTCTGGAGTCAAACTTATTTTTTCCAAACTGCGAGCAGAAACAAAAAAAACCACATCACTTGCCGTATAACTTTCAAAGTCACTCAAAACAAACCAAAAGTCATCTTTTAAAAAAGGTCTCTCAACCACTTCCCAAGCCAGTATAACAATCAATGCAAAGTAACACCCAGACAGATAGGCTAATCTACAATTAACATTTTGCGCAGGAATTCTACCCAAACCAGCTGTCAGCACCCTACTCAGCTTTGTATCTGATAATGCGATATGTGTACGCATAACTCCTCCAATAAATTTAATGTCCAACAAATAATCATTATATAATATATAGGATATGAAAGCAAAAATCATTATATTACTCCTTGGCCTTTTGCTTTCTTTTTTTGTTTACCCCTCCGCTTTTATTTACCCAAAGGACACTCTCCCAGACAATAACGACACCCGCCTCATTGCTTACATAATTGGTCAAGTTCAACAAAACATTATTTACCATAAACCACTATATCTTGGCACCTACTTTGCTCCAGAACCCAACACCCTTACCTACTCCGATCTTTTTTTAACTACTAGTCTACTTACTCTTCCACTTCATTTTTTTACCACACACCCAATTCTCATTTTTAACATTGCCTTTATCTTATCTTTTACTTTAACCTTTTATAGTAGCTTCCAGTTCTTTAATTATTTAAACAAAAGTCTTTATCCTAGCTTAATTTGCACCTTAATTTTTAATCTTTCAGGTTACCACCTACACTATTATGCTCACCTTCAAGTTTTTAGTTTTTGGCTCTTTTTTTCTGCCATTCTCAATCTCCTTAAGTTTTTAAAAACTAATAATAAAAATTTTCTGCACCTATTTTTAATTTTTACCACTCTTCAACTAGCCGAAACCATTTTTGCCACCTACCTCCTCTTTTTCTCCTCCCTCCTCGTCCTCCTCCCTAAGATCAAAAGTATTCTTTCCTCTCTCTACGATCTACGATCCATGATCTACCCAACTATCTGGATTTTTCTCCTTCTCCCGTATGCCAAAACCCACCTACTTTACGAAGAGGCATCCAGATCAATCCGCGATGCCGCTCACTTCTCTCTTGGTCTTGAATCCTTCCTCACTCTCTACAACTCCCCTATGACTTTTATATTTCTCTTGATTATTATAGTTACAACCATAATTGGAATATCCAAAACCACGCACAACCAGTGCGTGGGAGCCAAAGGGAATCCCGCAAAGCGGGACGACACAGGCTCGTGTGAGCATGGATTTTGGCATGTTCCAAAATGGTTGTTGCTATTTTCTACCATTATGTCCCTTGGCCCCGTTCTAAAAATGTTCAACCATACTATAAAAATTTTTGGGCTACCAATTCCACTACCTTACACGATTTTTTATTATCTTT
>CAYSAM010000021.1:0-5006 GCA_964429015.1 uncultured Pseudomonadales bacterium
CCGGATACCCCTAGCGAAGATTTGCGAATCTTCGCTAAAAACATCGGCTCGAACTACTTTTTGAAAGATAAACAACTTACTGGAGAGTTAAAAAAGCCCTTCGCATCGCTCCGTGCGTGGGCGGGCGCACGGGCGACTGATCCGAAAGTTTCGGAAAATTTCTGCAAGGTGACCCCGGCGGGAATCGAACCCGCGATCTTCTGGATGAAAACCAGATGTCCTAACCGCTAGACGACGGGGCCAAGAGTGGGTCAGCCGGGACTCGAACCCGGGACAAATAGCTTAAAAGGCTACTGCTCTACCGACTGAGCTACTGACCCAAAAACCAACAGCTTATTTTATCATTTGAGCTCAAAAAACAACACCCCCAATCGGGGGTGTTTTTAGTATCTACCAAAGCTTTTTGCTGCAACATCAACTTTCTTTAGGAGTTCTGTCACGTTACAGCGACCAGGGCCAAACTCCATTAAGATTCGTTTATCTGTCTGAAGCCCTTTAAAAATTTTTTCGTTTACTGGGCTTAAAACTATCACCATGCCATAGTCAGCGCCTGGTTCTTTTACAATGTCAATGAACTCTACAACATTGCTACACAAACGAAACGGACAGCCCTTGTTAAGTAAAAACTTCTGCAAAGGCTTAGCGTTATCGCCATCGCTGGCAAAAATCAGCACTCTAAGTTTACGGCTAGTGGTATTCTCATCCATCGCCCCCACCACTTTCTCTATAAAACTGTGAAAGCTTTTTATGGGTATAGGTGTGTTGTTGAAAAACAAAGGTTGGGATCGGATACTTTGGCTTTATAAGATGAGAGTTACTACCTTCTACCAGGATAATTGCCATATCCATCGCAACTCTCTTTTTCTTATTTGCAAGTGTCTCGAATAAAGCCAAGTCATCAACCACCTTTAATACAACAGGTTCATCATCAAAAAAAGTTTTTACTCGCTCAAGCAGATCATCACAAGCCATATCCAAAATCAATATCTCCAGTTGTCGCTCCATAAACACCTCCAAAATAAAATAAATGAACAACCCATATTATACGCAACCAACCTCTTTATGCTAAGCTAGTTGAGATGAAAATACTCGGCATAGATCCAGGTACTGGCAGGCTAGGTTGGGCCCTGATAGAAAAAGACAAAGGTCAAACTAACTTTTTAGTCTGTGGTTGCTTTGAAACCAAGCCTAATAGTCCGCTAGAAGAGAGGCTCGAAAAAATTTACGACTTCCTCCAAAACTTAATCGCTGAAAATATGCCAGACGAAGTATCGGTAGAATCTCTCTTTTTTAGCACTAACGCCAAAACCGCCTTTGATGTCGGTGCTGCCCGCGGGGTAATACTGTTAGCTGCCAAAAAGGCTCATTTACCAATATTCCAATATACTCCACTTCAGGTAAAGTCTTCCTTAACAGGCTACGGCAAAGCCGAAAAAACTCAGGTTCAATTTATGGTCACCAAAATACTAAAACTCAAGGAAATTCCCAAACCCGATGACGCCGCCGATGCGGTAGCTATAGCACTTACTCATACTTTTCACAAAAAGACAAACTAAAACCGAAAACAATCTGCTACACTAAGTTATGATTGGCTACTTAGAAGGCAGTGTAAAACATGCACAATTTGGAAAAATAATTCTTTTCTCTGGAGGCATTGGCTTTACTGTTTATACTCCCAATAACTTATCTTTTTTGGAAAACCAAAAAACAGAGCTTTTTATTCATACTCACTTACGAGATGACAACCTTTCTCTTTTTGGTTTTAAAACCGCCAAGGATCTTGATTTGTTTGAACTACTTATTTCTGTTTCTGGGGTAGGGCCAAAAATTGGTTTATCTATTTTTTCCTCGGCAACTTCTGAGAACATTTCTCTAGCCATTGGCCAAAGTAACCTTAGTTTTTTTACTAGCATTAGTGGCGTCGGCAAAAAAACCGCTCAGCGCATAATCTTAGATCTTAAACCCAAAATAAATAAAGGGGACGTTAACATGGAGTCTCTCCAAGGTAATAGTGAATTAACTAACTCTCTTGCCGCACTTGGTTTTCAAAAATCAGAAATTGGAGCTATTTTGCCGCAGATTGATTCTTCACTTCCACTTACGACCCAAATTCGTCAAAGTCTAAAACTCTTAAACTCATGAGCCAAACCGAAGCAAATAACTCACTGCGTCCTGCAAGCTGGAATAATTTTTCTGGCCAACCTCAAGTGGTAAAGTCTTTAAAAATTGCTATAGAGGCTGCCAAATCCCGCCTCGAACCCATGGAGCACACTCTTCTTTATGGTCCACCAGGGTTAGGTAAAACAACTCTGGCTCACATTATGGCCAACGAAATGGGTGTAGGTTTAAAGATTACTTCCGGCCCTGCTCTAACACGGGCAGGTGACCTAGCCTCTATCCTTACCGGGCTAGAGCAAAATGATATTTTGTTTATCGACGAAATTCATAGATTAAATAAAGTGGTAGAAGAAGCTCTATATCCAGCCATGGAAGATAGGGCTATTGATATTATTTTAGGCAAGGGACCAGGGGCCAAAAACTTGCGCCTGGACTTACTACCCTTTACTTTAGTTGGTGCCACTACCCAAGCAGGGAAAATTAGTGCTCCTCTTAGAGATCGTTTTGGTATTGTTCATCGCTTAAACTTTTACGAGCCAGAAGAACTCCAACAAATAATTCTTAAAGCTTCACAAAAAATGGATTTAAATTTAGACTCTGGCTCCGCTTTGGAAATTGCCAAAAGGTCACGTGGCACAGCTCGTATTGCTCTTAAGTTGTTGCGCCGCGTGCGAGACTTTACTTTTGTGGAGCACAAGTCCCAAGTTACCCCGGAGAACACCAAAAAATCTTTAGAGTTTTACATGGTCGACGAAGAAGGTCTAGATGACACCGATCGCAGACTACTGTTGGCCATCATTAATCAGCATAATGGAGGACCAGTGGGGCTAGAGACGTTAGCTGCCCTTATTTCTGAGTCCATAGAAACAATCTCTGATCTCTACGAGCCTTATTTACTTCAATCCGGGTTTCTTTCTAAGACCAACAAAGGCCGAGTAGCAACAGACAAAGCCTACCAACATCTCAATCTAAAACGAGCAAAATAATCTACTTTTTGTATATAATTCCCTATGTCTGTTTTTCTTCACCTCGCCATTGTCTTTTTTTTATTGATACTCCCCTCCAAGGCACTAGCAATAACAGATCCCTTGTCCGTCCCCAACAACAAACTAGGTATTCACCTACTCTTCCCAAATGAAGTAGAGAAAGCCGCTCGAGTTGTAAACAATGAAGGTGTAGGGGAGTGGGGATATGTTGTAGTACCAATTCAAAGTACAGATCGCAATCATGAAAAGTGGCAAACTTTTTTTGACAAATGCAAAGAACAAAAAATCATTCCAATTATCAGAGTTGCTACTACTGCTACAGGCCCGCATTGGGAACTACCAGGTGAGTTTGACTTAGTTGATTTTGCAAATTTTCTAAGTGATCTTAATTGGCCCGTTCAAAACAGATATGTTATTTTTCTTAACGAAGTAAATAGAATTGATGAATTTGGTGGTCAAATAGACCCTGAAAAATATGCAGACTTTCTGAACCAAGCAATTGATGTTTTTAAAGGTAAGTCTGCAGATTTTTTTATTCTTCCTGCGGGACTCGATAATGCCGCTAATGATAAAAAAACTTCACTAAAGTGGAATTTATTTTTGGATCGCATGTGGCGTCGCCAACCAGATGTCTTTAACAAAATCGATGGCTGGGTTTCTCATGCTTATCCCAATCCAGACTTTTCTAGTCGTCCCAATAATAAAGGTGAAAACAAAATAAACTCCTTTGAAAGCGATCTAAACTTGCTTAAGAAATACACAAACAAAGTTCTACCTATTTTTATTACCGAAACCGGCTGGTCGACCAAAAACCTCTCAGAAAAACAAATCGGTCTTTATTATCACTATGCATTTGAAAAAGTTTGGAATCATCCTCAAATTGTTACTGTCGCCCCCTTTTTACTTGATGCACAAGATGGTCCGTTCGTTCCCTTTAGCTTTTTAGACAAAAACAATAAATTTAAAGATTTTGTTAACGATTTTAGTTTCTATTCAACAAAAGGTGATCCTATTATGCCTCCCATCATTACTCTAGCTCCAACTCAGGATAACCAGGTTGCCACCGATTCTTCGACTCAAAACCTATCTGTAGATGCAAGTGCTAGCTCTCCAGTTCTTGCTGTGGAATCTGAAAACTACTCCTTTTTCAAAAAAATATACAATAGAATAATACAATTATTTTCTCTCTCGAAATGATAATTATTTCTGGTGAAGATGTTTTAAAATCATCCCAAAAACTTTCACTGGTTTGCCAAGAATACCAAAAAAAAGGAGTAACGGTAAACACATTTGATCAATCTGAAATAACCTTAGGTAAACTGCGACAAGAATTGTCACCTACCGATCTTTTTGGGGGCACAAGTGCCTTGGTAATCAAAGGTCTTCTTTCTGGAACCAAATCCAAAAATAAGGAAAAAATTATTGAATTTTTAAAAAAAGAAAATCCTCAAAACTTAATTCTTTACGAATCGAAGTCTATTCATCCATCTACAGTTAAGCAGTTTAAGGGTGCCATTAACGAAAGTTTTAAAGTTGATATAAATATTTTTAAGTTTTTGGATCTTGTTTCTCCAGGAAACCAGATCCAAATTCATTTGCATTATAACGATCTAAGGCAAAAGGGGGTTGATGTAGAGTACATTTTTGCTATGCTAGCCAGACAGTTTCGGCTACTAATTCAGTGCCGTTTTTCCCAGAAGCCACCCAATATTAACCCTTATGCGCTTCGCTCCCTTCTTCCTCAATCACAAAAATATAATCCCAAACAACTTATCGATCTATACTTACAGCTTTGTAAAATTGACATTTTGGTCAAAACAGGTCAATCTATCCTAGACACAGGGACTCTTTTGGAGCATTTTTTAGATCAAATTTGATACTATATAATCTACTGCGTAAGTA
>CAYSAM010000021.1:5106-12265 GCA_964429015.1 uncultured Pseudomonadales bacterium
TGAACCAGAATAACCCCTCCCAAGAGGGGATTTTTATTGACTTATATAAGTGTATATGGTACACTTAGTATATAATCCTATAAAATCACGCACACTTATATTAAGGAGCAAAAATGATTCCAAGAATTTTTAATCACTTTACAGATAATGACCTCTACGCGTTCACCATGTGTCACGCATCTCAAGGTTATGATAACGAAACTGAAGATATCTTAATTATTCGAAAGTCATTCAAGATCACAGATGAATATGTAAGAGAACTTAAACATCAAATCCAAATGTTTAAAGATATAGTTTTTACCGACGATGAAGCGAATGGGATGGTTGAAGCAACTCCGTATTTGCCAAGACCTTTTCTAGAATGGCTAAAAACTTATCGCTTCGATCCCAACGAAGTCACCGTTTGGGCTGAAAACAATATACTAAAAATAAAAATAAAAGGTCTTTTTTATCGAACTGTTTTTTGGGAAACGCCACTTATGGCTGTCATTTCCGAATTATTCTTCCAAATGAATGGGTATGTAGCCGACAAACAATATATCTCCCGAGCTGAGGCAAAGGGTAGAAGATTGAGAGAAATTGGCGCAAGGTACTCTGAATTTGGCACTCGAAGACGGTTTTCCTACGAGGTACAAAAAAACGTCATTGCTGCGTTGATTAGAACATCAAAGTTACTAAGAGATGGTGGCGTTTTGGTTGGAACCAGCAATGTACACTTTGCTCTAATGTATGGTATTACACCAACAGGAACGAATGGACATAAATGGGTTCAGCTCCATGCTGGCTTATACGGTGTTCGTATGGCAAATCGAATGGCTCTAAAGAAATGGGAAGAAGTCTACGGTACTTGGTTAGGAACAGCCTTAACAGATACTTATACCACCGACGATTTCCTAAAAACTTTTAGCCGACACGATGCATCGCTGTATGAAAGTGTTCGCCAGGACTCTGGAGATCCGTTTGAATACATTAAAAAAATTCTCAACTTTTACATAAATGTTGTCAAAATTTCTCCTTTGTCAAAAACAATTCTATTCTCAGATTCCTTAAATATTGATACAGTAGAAAAGATTGTTAAAGCTTGTTTGGGAAAAATTAATTGTGCGTTTGGAATTGGAACGTATCTTTCCAACGATATTCTTGGTGTGGAACCGCTCAGAATAGTTATCAAACAAGTGGCGGTTTGGCTCAAAGACGGTAGGCGAGTTGGAACTTGCAAGTTGTCCGACGATCCAGCCAAGTCATCTGGTGAAGATGATGTTGTTTACCACACGCAGTACGAAATTGGTTTAGTTTAAATTTGGTGCCCTCTCACGTAGAGGGCTTTTTTTGTGGTTTGAACTGGCTTGAGTTAAAATAAACTGTGAGTAGAATAAATCTCGACAATCTAAAGACATTTCACGAATACGATCAATCTGATAATTACGATTATCTTTTAAAGTTTTCGCGTTTTTTTGAAAAAGGCTACAAAGAATCTCAAATTAACCAGCTTCCCATAGACCCCAACAAAATAACTTCTTTAATCGTCTGTACCGACGGCCATGGCCGCTACTTAGCTGATTTTTTACCTTCAATTACGCCATTTTTTATTAGTACCCCACTAGAAATATGCACTAGCTACAGATTGCCAACGTATGCAAACGACAGCTCTCTGTGTCTTCTTTTGTTTCAAGACCATAATACCGAGGAAGCAAAATCGATTCAAAACGAAATCGACTCAAAATCAATTCCTTATCTTTCGGCAATTTCTTTAGAAAATCGTCAAAATATTCCATATATTTTAGGATTTATGTTTGGCTTCTTTTGTCGTCTAAATCCAAGCTTTACCAAAACAATAAACACTGACAACTTATTTTTAAGCCTTGAAAAAAACATCTCCAAAAACACTCGAGAAATACAGACTACCCAAAACCCTTCCAAGATCTTGGCTGCTAAACACTCTCAAAAGGCGATATTTTTTTTGAGCTCCGGACATCTGTATGGATCTGCATGCCTTGGATTTGGTCTTGTTACTCGCTGGGCAAAAACTTTATCTTTTAGCCTTTCTTTACCTGAAGCAAACCATTATTTAAGTGATTTATTAACTTTTCCCAGTAAAGTGCTAGCTGAGTATCAATTTATAATCTTAGACTCTGATCTTTACTCACAAGCCACCAAAAAACAAATTGAAGCCGCTCGAAAAACTCTAAGTGATCGACGTATAAGCTATACTTTAATTAAGGCAGACACTCAAGATTGGTTTGAGCAAATATATGAGTCGGTGGTCTTTTTATCATTCTTTAGCTATTATTTAAGTATCACTAATAAAGTCAAAAACTAATGCCCCATCAACCTGCCCTGGTGTTACCTTTTTCGCAAATCAGCAAAGATGATATTCCTTTGGTTGGAGGTAAGGGGGCAAATCTTGGTGAAATGTATAACTTTGGCATACCTGTTCCCAATGGTTTTGTGGTTACTGCACAGGCCTATGAACGAGTAATTGAACACAACGCTCTACAACCTGTGATTAGAGAAATAATCAGGCAAACTGAGATCACCAACCAAAAAGAACTTGAAAAAGCTTCTATTAAAATCCAAAGACTCATACACACTGCCGATATTCCCAATGAGCTAGTCAAAGAAATTTTTGATTCCTATAAGTCCCTAAAAAAAGGTGACGCAACCCCTCTCGTGGCCGTTCGTTCATCTGCTACCGCTGAAGATTTGCCAGATGCTTCGTTTGCCGGTCAACAAGAAAGTTATTTGGATATAAAAGGTGAAGCAAATCTTATCCAAGCTGTTCGTTCTGCTTGGGGATCACTGTGGGGTGCCAGAGCAATTTTTTACAGAGCTACCCAAAAATACGACCACTTTAAAGTTTTGCTTGCCGTGCCCGTGCAGCTTATGATTCAGTCCGAAGTTTCTGGCGTTGTTTTTTCTGTTAACCCTGTCACTAAAAACAAAAACCAAGTTGTCGTTGAAGCGGTTTGGGGTTTGGGGGACTATATGGTGCAAGGAGTTGTAAATCCGGATCATTATATTGTCAACAAAAAAGATCTTACTATCCACTCACGTCAAATTGTTTCTCAAAGCATTATGGAAGTAAGAAGTTATCCTAGTGGTGTTAAAAAAGTTTCAGTTCCCAAAGACAGTGTTGATGAGAGAAAGTTGTCTGACGAGCAAGTCATCGAAGTCGCCAAACTATCAATAAAAGTTCACCAACACTACTTTTTCCCTCAAGATAGTGAGTTTGCTGTAGAAGACGACAAAATATACTTAGTACAAACACGCCCTATTACAACTTTAAACAATACCTCAACTAAGACAGTCGTAAAAGAATCTCAAATAAAAAATCTTAAACAGATTTTGCAAGGTGAGCCTGCCTCCTTTGGAATTGGTTTTGGCAAAGTTACCAAAATAAATTCGAGTAAGGAAATCGACAAAATTAAAAATGGTGATATTTTGGTTACCGAAATGACTAGTCCGGATTTTGTTCCAGCCATGAAAAAGGCATCAGCTATTGTTACCGACAAAGGTGGCCAGACCTCCCATGCCGCCATCGTTTCGCGTGAGCTCGGCATCCCGGCTGTGGTTGGCACCAAAACCGCCACCAAGGTTCTGAAAGAAGATCAGGTACTCACTGTAAATGGCTCTACTGGTGCGGTTTATCTTGGAGTGCCAGAAAAAGATAACACCAAGGCGGTAGCTACTTTTAAGGAAGAAGAATTTCCCGAAACCGCCACCAAAGTTTATGTTAATCTTGGTGAACCAGACTTAGCAGCTACCGTGGCCCAAGGAAATTCCGATGGTGTTGGTTTGCTACGTGCCGAATTTATGATGGCCCAAATTGGCACTCACCCCCGTAAAATGATTGAAGAAAAAAAGTCAAATGAATTTGTAAAAATTCTAGCGGAAAACTTGGCCAAGTTTACTAATAGTTTTGGTAATCGACCAGTTGTCTACAGGGCTTCAGACTTTAAAACTAACGAATATCGCAATCTAAAAGGTGGTACCCATTTTGAGCCAGTAGAACCAAATCCCATGTTAGGGTTTAGAGGTGCATATAGATATATAAAAGATGAAGCTGTCTTTAATCTGGAACTTGAAGCAATAAAAATAGTGCGCAATAAAATGGGCTTTAAAAATTTACACCTAATGGTTCCATTTGTTCGCACTGTTGATGAACTAGTAAAAGTAAAAAGAGTGATTGCTGCCTCTGGACTTTCTCGTTCTAATAATTTTAAGCTCTGGATGATGGTAGAAATTCCTGCCAATGTTGTTCTCCTGGATGAATTTATAGACGTTGGTATAGATGGTGTATCTATTGGTAGCAACGACCTCACCATGTTAATGCTTGGCACCGACAGAGATAATGAAATGGTTGCTAGTGAATTTAGCGAAAAAAATCCTGCCGTCCTTTGGGCCTTAGAGCATGTTGTAAAAACTGCTGCCAAAAGAAAAATTACCTGCTCACTTTGCGGCCAAGCTGCAAGTCAGTATCCTGATCTAATTGAAAAGCTTGTAAACTGGGGTATATCCTCTGTTTCAGTTAGCCCAGATGCTGTCGACAGTACCAGGCGTACCATAGCTTATGTTGAAAAACGAATCTTAAAATAATATTTTATCGTCATCGCGAGGAGCGAAACGACGTGGCGATCTCCGAGTCGGGGATTGCTTCAGTACTTCGTAATTCGCAATAACACAAAAAACATGTCAAAAATAAAAACCGTCTACGCTCGCGAAATTTTAGATTCTCGTGGCAACCCAACTCTAGAAACCACAATATTTACTGATGATGGTAAAGGTGCTGTGGCCTCTATTCCCAGTGGCGCCTCAACTGGGAAGTATGAATCTTTAGAGTTGCGAGATGGAGACTCTAGTCGATACGATGGCTTAGGTGTTCTCAAAGCGTGTGCCAATGTAAACCAGATAATTAGCACCGCAATTGTTGGTTTGGATCCTCAAAAACAAAACGAAATTGATCAGGCTTTAATAAATTTAGACGGTACAAAAACAAAATCCAAACTTGGTGCAAATGCGATCCTCTCTGTCTCTCAAGCTTGTTTTGAGCTTGGGGCAACCTGTTCTGGCCTGCAAACATTTCAGTACACTGCCCAAAAATATGGGCTAGCAACTCCGAGTGCTACCAGAATTCCAACCCCCATTTTTAACCTCATAAACGGTGGTAGACATGGAGCCGGTAACCTTCAGTTCCAAGAGTTTCACTGTATACCCTCTAGTAGAAAACTTTTTTCGGAAAGCCTAGAAATGGGTACAGAGCTTTATCACGCTCTACGAGAAATACTAATCGAAAAAAAAGCAGTACATTCTGTGGGTGATGAAGGTGGCTTTGCACCCAACCTTTTTTCCAATAGTGATGCCATAGAGCTGCTTGTAGAAACGATAGAGGCTAGTCCCTTTAAACTTAATAGTGATGTCTATTTGGGGCTCGATATTGCCGCCTCCACCCTTTTTAACACCAGTAAAATAACCATTTCGGATAACAAGGACACTATGAACTCCGAACAATTTTCCGAATTTTTACTAGATCTTTTTCATAAATATGGACTACTCTCACTAGAGGATCCTTTTGGGGAAGATGATTGGGAAGGTTGGTCAAATTTTCAACACCAAGTCGGTAAACAGCTCATGGTGGTAGGCGATGACCTTCTCGTAACCCAAAAGTCTCGCCTGCAAAAAGCCATAAACGAAAACGCCTGTAACGCAGTGCTTATAAAGCCAAACCAAGTTGGAACAATTTCCGAAACTATCCAAGTCATAAAGCTTGCAAAAGAAAATAATTTTTCTATCATTGTTTCACATCGTTCTGGTGATACTGATGAAGATTTTTTGGCAGATTTTGCTGTAGGAGTTGGTGCTGACTTTGTGAAGTTTGGTGCTCCTGGAAGAGGAGAAAGAGTAGCAAAGTACAATCGACTTCTCTATATTCAAGAATACCTTCAAAATAATTCCTAATACTTAAAACTAATAATTACTACCATGTCATTCCGGACTTGATCCGGAATCCATAAATAAATTCATGAAAAAAGTAATTCTCTGCATTCTTGATGGTTGGGGCATAGCTCCACCTTCAGCTGGCAACCCCATAGATATGGCTAAGCCTAAAACGTACCAGTACTTGCTAGAAAATTTTCCGAATACCACTCTCTCTGCTTCTGGACCTTCTGTTGGGCTACCAGAAAACCAAGATGGTAACAGTGAAACGGGACACTTAAATATAGGAGCTGGTAGAACCATCTACCAAGATCTGTCTTTAATAAATATGAGTATTGCTGATGGTAGTTTTTTTACGAATAAAGCTTTATTGGACACCGTTAAGCATATTAAATCTTTTGATTCAAAACTACACTTGCTCGGAATGATTGGAGCTTCTGGTGTCCACTCTAGCAACGAACACTTATATGCCTTGTTACTTTTTGCTAAAAGGCAAAACTTACAAAATGTTTATCTGCATCTAATTACCGACGGCCGCGACAGTCCACCGGATAACAGCCTAGAACAGATAAGTATCATAAAACAAAAAATAAAAGAAATCGGCCTAGGAGAAATTGTTACCGTTGTGGGCCGCTACTACGCAATGGATAGAGATCAAAGATGGGATAGAACTCAACAAGCATACGATTGCTTAGTAAATATACCTACTCAAATTGCCTCTAGCCCAGAAGAATATATAAAAAGTAGTTACCAATCAGGTCGCACCGACGAATTCATGTCGCCCATGGCAATCAAAAGCACAGACCAAAACACGAGAATCCAAGCTGCTGATGCTGTAATCTTTTTTAATTTTCGCACCGACAGACCACGTCAACTTACCGGGCTCTTTTTAACTCACCCACTACCTAATTTGCGTTTTGTAACCATGACCAGATATAAAAAAGAGTTTACCAATCCATCACTTTTTGCTTCACAGACAGTGGTAAATACACTTGGAGAAGTAATCTCAAAAAAACATTTAAAACAACTACGTATGGCTGAAACCGAAAAGATTGCAATGGTTACTTATTTTTTTAATGGTCAAAGTGAAGATGTTTTTGATAACGAAGAAAGGGAATTTGTTGCCTCACCAAAAGTGGCAACCTACGACTTGGTTCCAGAAATGTCTACGAGTCTTTTAATTCAAAGATTCAAAGAAAAGTACCTGCTTACTGATTACAAACTT
>CAYSAM010000022.1:0-11798 GCA_964429015.1 uncultured Pseudomonadales bacterium
ATCCATCCACAGTACCATAAACCTATAACATTTGACAATTACCCCATTTTGTGCTACAATCAACCCACAAATTTACCCCTAACAAGGACTAAAACTTCTCTTTAAAAGGATCAAAAATGCTAAAAATTAGCAAGAGAAATATTCTTAATATCATAAAACGTGGCAAAAAGTATCGAAAGGTCGGCTATTCCTACGGGAGACGCGGCAAACCAGAAGACTTAGCCGGCTTAGTTTCCCCAAACATGCGTCCAGCCCAAAAAGTCCCCGGTCACATTGTCTGCATGCGAAAAGAAGGAAATCAGCCGTTCGGAATAGACACTCATATCATTTTTATGGGTGACGACCTTACTCAACCCAAGACTCTTGAATTTTGGGCTGTCGAAATCGAATATGTTGAAACCTGCAAAGAAAAAACTGGCAGAGTAATCGAATTTGATGGTTTCATCTGGGATGAATACCAGAATAAAAACGTAGTAATTGCAGTACAGATGATAGAAGAGTTCACCTTAACCGACGCAAAAGGCAAAACTTTTGGCGGGGAAGCTGGTTACTGGGTTATCTTTGACTTAACTCCCAATCAAACCAACTGGTGGCCATGCGCCCCAGATAAATTTTTCTACGCTCCCGCATAGTTCCACAAGACCTCTCACTGTAAAAAGTGGCGGGTCTTTTTTTTGCGCTATAATTCCATCAAATCTTTAACAACCCACAGGAGGAACATTGATATACATTATCAATCAATTTGAGTTTGAAAAAATCAAAATGAGCGGCGTCGGCAATCCATATCTAAAAATCGCCCCCACTTTCTGGAAAATCACCCCCAGACGTTACCGTCTTTCAGGTTTAGTAAGCAAAGGACTAACTCTCCCTGAAACTCCAAGAGTCATCCACACACTAGAGGGGCCAAAAAAGTTCAAGTTTATTACTTGTCTTGGACCTAGTGGCGAATTCTGGCCTATGAGTTTACAATCATTTTTAGAATCCAAAGATATTGATCTTGCCCTTCCAAATGCCGATGGTTGGCTCTCCAGCCACAACAAAAAGAATACCATTGCCTGGGCAATTCAAATGAAAACAGACTTTGTTGTCACCTACGGCCACTCCACACCACTTTCCCAAAAAGCCGGTGGCTACTTATTATTCCGAGGTAATTATTGCTGGGCACTCGCCGAGCACCTCTTCCCTCTCTACTACGCTCCAATTAAACAAAATCCCGCCAAATAGCGGGATTTTTTACCACAAAAATGGCTGGTCTGCGCGAACGCAGCCAGCCAAGTCCATTTTATTCCGCGGAGTCAGGGGTCGAACCAGTTCCCATAGGATCCGCAGGCATATCAAAAAATGAACCAATAAACCCACAAATTGCAATCCCCGAAACTACGGGAACAAACGACAAGCCGAACAAAAGGATTGCGCCGGCAGTACCAATTGCAGCACCCACAATCTTTCCACCATTCAGCGGCAAAACATTCAGAACTTTATTCAACATCTTTATCTCCTGTTTTTTAATATCCAAGCCTAGCAAGAGTTGGCTTGGTTGCTTACTTCATATCCTATATTACACCAACCAAGCTCAAAAGTCAATCTATACAATCACTCCGCCACCCAAGCACTCGCCAAGCCCAGTGTAAAACACCGCACTCTGCCCACTAGCCACCCCAAACACCTCCCTCTCAATCGTCATTGCGAGATTCGTAATCGAACCGCGGCAATCCACCCCTGTCATTCCCGCGGAGGCGGGAATCCATTCAATTAATTCAACTTTTATCAACTCCCCGCCATGCCTTATCCTCACGTACAAGTCTTTAGTATCCATGTTTTCGCCTTTACTTTGGTTCACAAAGCTCAACCCAGAAACTACCAGCTTTTTACTCATTACCTCATTTTTATCTCCTACTATCAATCTATTTGTAGCGGCTACTTTATCCACTACATAATAAATTTTCGTTATATCTCCGTCTTGAGTTCTTGATGTCTGGAGTTTTTGAGTTCTTGGGTCAAGTGTCCACCCACCTCTCTCTCCAATGGTATAAAAAGGAACTCCTTTATGTGTCCCAATCACTTTTCCGCTCGTATCTACCACCTCACCAGGTTTTTCATCTAGTCTTCTACGGAGAAATTCTCTTACTTCCACATTTCCCACAAAACAAATCCCCTGGCTGTCTTTCTTGTCAGCCACACTCAAACCCGCTTCCTTGGCCATTTCCCGCACTTCACTTTTTAAGTAGTCCCCAAGAGGGAAAATCACATGTTTAAGTTCCTTTTCGGTCAACTTCCACAAAAAGTACGTCTGATCCTTATGTTTGTCTACAGGAATAAATAATTTTACAGAGCCGTAGTCAATACCATTCTCGGCAGGATTTCGTAAAGTGCGCTGAGCTGGTGTCACCACAGGTGACTCAGCGCCCTGCGAACCAGAAAAATTTTGCGCTGGCAAAATTATTTCGTCTGACGAAGAATCGGTGTTGACGGCAGGCTCAAAATTATTTACCACTTTTGCATAATGTCCAGTAGCTATATAGTCAAATCCATTCGCAAGTGCCCAATCCAAAAACAACCCAAACTTAACCTCAGAATTACACAACACATCTGGGTTTGGCGTCCTCCCCGCCTCATATTCATCATAAAAATACTTTATAACCCTACTGTTGTATTCTTCCGAAAAATCCAAAGCCTTAAAAGGTATTCCAATTTCTAAGGCAGTTTTCAAGGCCGAATCCCTATCCTCATCAGCCCTGCATCCGTTCTTTTTGATCCACTCCCTTCTTAACCTTTCTTTTTCTTTATCATCTACCATCGATGATCCACGATCTAAATACTCCTCTTTCGGTGGCCAGCAGTAAAGGTGAACCCCAACAACATCAAAACCTGCCCTTTTCAAAAGCAAAGCCGAAACAGCGCTATCTACCCCACCAGAAATTCCAACAGCAACTTTTTTCATAACTAGCCAGCAAAATAATCAGACATTTCTTTTATTATCTTCACAGTTTCTTCATAGTCATACTCAACACCATCTCTATCAGCAAAAGAATAGCCACCATCAGTTTCTGTAACCACTAAGTCCTCACTTATTTCCAAACTAAATGTCGACTCATCAGCAGACAACTCTTCACTCCGAAGCTTTTCTGCTAGCCAGTATTCCCCAACTTCGACATTACTACCATCACTCCAACACTTCAAAGCTACCAAAAACGTTTCCTTAGCATCAAAAGACTCAAATACTCGTACAGAATTATCAACACTCAAGGCAACTTTAACCTCACCGTTTTCCATGTCACCTGGGTCACCCATCATATCGGTAAGGGTCATAGCAAAAACCTCACTTTTTGCGGGTACAAACAGATTTTCTTTTTCCATAACCTATATTATATCACTGTAAAACCCTAAAGTTCTGCTTCTAGTTTTTCCAAAATCAACTCCGCCGGATCCCACACCACCATCTCTCCAAAATCAAATCCATCCAAATACTTTTTAAGCAAAAGAGGCAACTCCGTACACCCCAAAACAATAACCTCTATCCCCATTTTCTTTATCTCTTCAAAAAATTTAAGCGACACAATTTTCAATTCCTCAGAGCTATCAATCATCTCAATCAACCCCGCCCCACTAACATCAGATCCTTCCACCGCCTTCACTCGCCAAATAATTTCTTGTAAAGTATTTTGCAAATCCTCTCTGTTCTCAGTTAACAAATTCACATACTTCCCAAGTTTTGCTATTTCTTCTACAAGTGGCCAAGTGCCTAACCACATCGGTTTCAAACCGGTTTGCTCAATTTTCCAGTCAACCGCATCAAAAGTAGTCAACACTTTTATGCCTTTAGTGTCAATTTTTGGCAACCACAACTGCAAGGTGTTACAAGCCACCACCATTGCATTTTCCCCACCCACCAAACAATCATCTACCGCATTTTGAAAATCTTTAGCTACTTGTTCGTCAGGATTAATTTTATTGCTTATCACTCTCGGCGCAATATTTACCAAACACCTTCTCACAAAAACATCTTTTCCACTATTTAATACATTCAAAAAATACTCGCCAGAAGACAAATCTGGCTCAATTATTGCCACTTTCATATTTCAATTCTCTCACAAACAAATCTTACTTAACACAAACTTGACCTTTGCTTACCTCAGACTCATAACAAACTTGAACTCCTTCAGGTGTCTGTTTCAAAATGAAACCAGCACCTATTTCACCAAGTTTTGGATTGTCCTTTACCATTTTCTGATACCAAGCCTCTTTTAATAAGTCACCAGAAACATACCCCAATTTACCAGCCCAAGGATATCTACTTTTTTGTGCATTATATCTAGCGACTTCATTCAAAATTGTACCCGCTCGCATCTTCATGTCGGTTTCGTTTAGTCTTACTACTTGCTCTTGTTTAACTTTATCAATCTGACTACTTGGTGAAAAGACACTCGCAAACCCACCAACCATAACCAAGACAATAGCTAAAATTATCAACCATAACGGAAGAGCAATCAGATTTTTTACACCATTACTCCAATTAGTCCATCTATACATCACTATCACCCCAATCGGATAAACTAACAACAGCAATAAAACAGTGATAATCGTCTTTGTATCCGTGCTTACCTCACCATTATTTTTATCCATAAATCCATAATATCATAACAATCCAACTACTCATCTAACCAATTTTTCGGCCACATTCACCCCCAACTTACTTCTCTCAAACCACTTAAACTGTGCTGTTCTATTTACTTCAAATATTCTCCAAGTCTGCGAGGTCTCATCCCAGGCCACATCCAGTCCCGCAAAGTCAGCCTTCAACACCTTCATGGCTTCCAAACAGATTCTATCTAGCTCCTTCATTTGCTCTTTGGTAAATTTTGGTTTTAAGTTTAAAGTCTCCTCTTTTATCTCCACTGTCTTAAACTTATCTTTTTGACTATGCTTCATTCTTCCCAACACTTCTCCGTTCAATACCAAAACTCGGTACCACCTACGCACTGCAATTACAGGTTGTATCAGCACGTCACCCTCACTATATTTCAAAGATAATTTTGTCAGTTTTTCCAAAGTTTCCGCCAATTTTACATTTTTTCCATGCGAGCCAAAACGAGCTTTTACCATTACCGGCACAAACTCTTTTTTTCTCTTACTAAGTATTTCCAAGTATCTTTTCCAGCCCTTAACTCCATTAAAAGAAGCAAAGGGAATTACAGGTAAACCAGCCTGAGCGAGAAGCACTCCCTGTTCTAGTTTTCCCATCAAAGGAAACTCTTTAAAACTCTCCCCATTTATAACTGTTATCTCTTTTTCACCTTCTTGATTCCTTGAGTTCTCGAGTTCTCGAGTTCTCATATTCTCCACATACTCCAAGATCACCGATTTCACCCCAAGCATACTTGGCGCCCCTCGCTTAGTTGCTGCCCGAGGAATTATTAAGTCATACTCATAAAGCTTCTTGCCAGTCGCCAAATCAATTACTGGTTTACCTATACTACTGACACCAAGCCGTACATGTTCATAATTCACCCTGTCTACTTCATAGCCCAGTTTCAAAGCTTCTTCTTCAAGCCTTTTTGGCTCATACTCCCCTCTAAACCTGGTTAATATTAATATTTTTTGCATGTTATGAAGTTAAATATTTTTTAGATATTTTCAAAGTATTTGTCCAAAAAGAAAAACATTGCGCAAAGTCAAAAAGCTGGTTTTTTGTACTCAAAAATTTTTGACTGCAAACAAGAACGGATTTTGCGCCGGCAAAATAGCGTTCGGTTTTTCTGATGGATAAATACTGTAGAAAAGAAAAAATATTCATTTTGCAAATTTTTCTTTACAATATTCCAAAATCAACCTTGCCGCCTTAACTTTAGTTCTCTTCTCAAACACCTTAAACTGTGGAGCCTCGTTCACTTCTACTATATAAACCTTACCACTCACAGTATCTCGGATAATATCTGTCCCTGCCACTTCCACTCCCAGAACCTTAGCTGCTTTTTCAGCAATCTCTACAACATCAGCTGGCAACTCTTTTACTGCTATTGAGTTTCCTTGGCTTTTATTAAGTATCAGTTTTTCCTCTTTTACCATCCTTTTAAATCCACCTATGCATTTATAACCCACAGTCATCACACGATAATCACCATCATTACGAATATATTCCTGTATCAAAAATCCTCTCATTGGCACTACCTTTTCTCCTTTTTCTTTAGCTTTTTCTCGTCTGCCTTCAAGAACATGAACAAGTTTTTCTATATCCCCCATCTCTCGAATCCAAAAAGTCCCCATCCCATGCCTACCTCCTTGAGAAAGTTTTACAATAGCGGGAAACTCCCACTTTGTCAGCTCTATTTTTAAGTCTTTAATTGTTTCTACATAAGCAGAGTTAGGGTAGTTCACTCCAGCTTCTAGCAGCTGCCAAGTCATAATCGATTTAAAGCGTCGCAATGGTCCTTCGGTCATTAAGTACTCATCAACTACAGGAATATTGTGTTTCCTGGCATAAAACTGCAACAACTTACTCCACTCCAGCTCTGACCCTACAGAACGAAAGTACCAGCCATCAAAATCTTTCATATCAGTTTCCCCAAACATCACCCTATCTTCCACCAGTTTTAATTTTCTATATTTTATTGGCACCAGTTCAATTCCCAAGCTTGTCGCCTCTTCTAAAAATCTAGCTTCACTCTCATCAAAGGTAATTCTGTGTAGGTATGCAATTTTCATGGCTAATAATAATTTAATAAATTCTCAGAAAATAATACGAAGATGCAGAAGTTAAGCAAAAACCGCACGGAGCATGTCCATGCGAGCCTTACGCGAGACAGGTACGCGTGAGTACGGATTTTTGTGTACTTCGAATCAAGTTTTATTTTCATTTTTTTGAGTTTTTACTTCTTTCTATATTTAACCAGTCCTGGGTCAACCACAAAATCAGTCAAATCCCGCCTCCCAATCAATAACTGTCGGCGCAAATCTTTTCTGTCGGTTATCCCAGCTCGTCCTTTTATTATGCGGTTTTTAATCCGAAATGTAATCCCCACCAAGAGTCTTTCTTCTACCCCTAGCGAATTTTTTACTCGCTTCTTCCACAAAATATTAGAATCCACCAATAAGCCAAGGCTCTTTGCTAGTTCCCTATCTATCGAAGTACTCCTGGCACCAGTGTCAATTTTAGCCGCTATTTCAACCCATTTTTTCTTATTGTTTTTAACTTTTACTCTCTCAAAAATTCCCACCACTGGTTTTTCTTCTCCTGTAAACTTTACCCTACTGGCAAACTTACTCGCAAAAAGCGCTTTTCCAATTTTTACTCCCTTTTCCGCTTCATCCACCTCTAGCCCCTCTACTCTTTCTAGTCTGCGCCTTAGTCCTGCCATATTGGCAATCTGAATCGACAATCCGGGCTGATCGTTTAGCTCCAGCACTACCGGACCTTTTTCTTCATCTATAAGCATATCAACAGACATGTATGGCAGTTTTGCCACTATCTGAGTTTTTACAGCCATTAATAAAATTTTGTTCCAATAAGGTATAGCTATTCCATTTACTTTTTTGGTCGTGTCAGGGAAATACTTTATAGACGTATTTTTATACACTCCGTGAGTAGTTATTCCCGTGGCAATATCAATACCAAGACCTATTGCTCCTTGGTGCAAGTTTGCTTTTCCCGCACTTTCTTCTGTTGGCAAGCGAAGCATAGCCATTACAGGTACCCGGTTAAATACAATCACTCTCACGTCTGGCGCTCCCCCCATCGCCATTTTTTTAAACTTAGGGTGAATCTTAATTCTCTCCTCAATCATGGCTTTATCAGGCAAGTTGTTGTGAGAGTACTTTCCTTCCACCACGTCTTGTGCATGAATCGATAATTCATCCATTCCTACTTTTTTCCCATCCACAGTCCAAAAAAAACCTACTTCTTTAGCTGGTTTTTTAATTAACATAATCCCCTGACCACCAAATCCTTGTACGGGCTTAACGGCAAACCCATCCTTAAGTTTGGACCAGTTAAACTTTCTCACCTCCGCTACACTACCCAAAGTTCCCAAAAGTCGAGGGTGAGCTACCCCCATTTTTTTGAGCATTTTTTTCGTCAAAAGTTTATCATCAGCTCGCTTGCGAGCCTTCTTTTTATTGAGGAGTAGGTAATCAGCCGACCTCGCGTTAATTCCCAATACTTCATCAAATCTCATTTTTAGCGCAAAATTAGTTTTCTAAATCTCCACATTTCCAAAAGACGAAGGCCTTTGTATCTACCTATCAACAAATTCAAAAGCAAAATAAATAAGGTCATTTGTTCAGGATTTAGTATTACAAGCGACTGTACCAAGTGTGAGTTCATCAGCTTATATCCCAAAAATGCCAAAATTATAGTTTCAATCATCATGGTCATGGAGGTCGAAAAACTTCTGGTAATCTGAGCTTCAATAAAAGTTTCTGCTACGCTAACAAACAAAATAATGGGGAAAATTCCAATTTCCAAAAAGCTGCTTAAACCAGAAAATGGCGAAGTCAAAATAAGACCCAAAACTGCCATAGACACAATCCAAATCAAAGTTGCTAGTTTTGGTAAGTAAGGAATTCTTACCTTTTTAATTGCCATTTTCCCAAGCGTAGCTACTCCCACCACAAAGCCAAGCATTATAATCCCCACCAATCCTCCTGTAGACAAAAAAGCCATCGCCAAAAGTGCAGGCGTAATCATGCCAAAGCCATTAAGTCCCACCACTTGTCGAGAAAATGCCACCAAGGTAGCCACCAAAGGAAACAAAAACAAAAGCACCACTGTATTAACCGAAACACCGTTTTCAACCGCCTTTTTTACTCCGGCTCGCAAAAAGTTCAAGGGGGTTACTTTTTTTATCTCATTCGCGCCAAGTAAGGCTGCCATTCTGTCGATTTTTACCTTAGGAACTGTAAGGTCCAAAGCGGGAATAACTTCTTGCGGCTCACTATTCATTACCGCAGAACTACTAGACACCACCACCTCAGTAGCCAAAGACCTTTTAGGTAATCCCAAAAACCAAAGTCCAAAGGCAAAAACTACAGTAAAAAATACAGCTTTTTTCATCAGCTGTATTTTACTGTATCCAAATAGATAAAACTATACCTTATTTGGTTCCACCAAACATTGTGTCGTGCATTTCCCAAAACTTACCCTGGTCGTTAGCACAAAGAGCTCCTTCTGCGGCTTTCTGAGCCAAAGGATGGAAAGGAAGAGGAAAACTGCGATACTCTAAGCTAATCTTACCTTCGTACTTCTTCATTATTGCCTCAACAGTTGGGAACGATCTCTCACAGAATGGACACTCAAAGTCAGTAAACTCAATAATCTTAATTTTTGCGTTACTTGCCCCTTTTACTGGACCTACTCCGTATTTCATTACGTTTCGTTTTCCGTCTTCACCCAGTTTTTTTGCTTCAAGGTGAGCTGTACCATTTTTTAGTTCAGCATCAATAATGGTTTCAAAGGTAGCCTGAGGTTGAGCACCAACCACCATCACTCCGTTTATAAAAAAGCTTGGAGTGCCACTTACACCCAGATCCTGACCTTCTTTTTGCTCACTAGCTACTCTGGCGGCATAAGTTCCACCATCCAAACATTGGTTAAATTTATTTTCGTCCATACCAAATGTTTTAGCCAAAGATTTCATCGCTTCTACAGTAATTGGTCTTGTTTGTTCTGGCTGTTGTGTTCCTGCTGCAGTTGGAGCTGTAGGAACAGCCGCACCTTTCTTAAGGTTAGATACTTCAAGAGATAATCGACCCAAAAAGAAAGAGCCAACTACCAAAAGCACTACCATAATAGGGTTATAAAGTGCGGTCAAGTCGCGCTTATTAGCGACGACCACTTTTTCATTTTTAACAGCGAGAGTTTCTCGCTTCACCGACCTTGTATCTTTTTTAGTTTTAGCCATACAAAAATCATATCAGACCCCATCATATTTAGCCACAAAAAAACGCTTCCTTTATAAAGAAGCGTCCAAACTTTTTATCGAACAAATACAAAATCGGGGAATTACAGCTACTCCTTCAAGCCTAAATATCGAATCAAACCCTCAATCAAAAAGTAAAGAGTCGATCCTCCACCAAGAATAACAATTGCAGATAACACACTGGGGTCATCCTTACCACCCAACAAAAACACAGCAATAGCTACCAAAGCAACCAAAAACGCCATAACAAAGTTAAACTTATAGCTAATCATCTCAGCCTCCATTTCAATTTACTTTTACCTCTTCATTATATATCTCTCTACTAATATCGACATTCACAACCATTCTCAAAGCAACACATTCAAAGACAGTCTTTAACTGCTGGTGTAAAATACAGGTCACCAAACATTAAAAAGGAGCAAAACATGAAAGTTACATACGAAGTTGGTGATGCAATCCGTATTCAACAGAAATATCTTGGCATTCTGTTACCTGACAACAAGTATCTAGTTTTTTTTGAAGAAGGAAAAGGTCTTATTCGACCCAGTGTTATGGGTAACTTTACCAATGACGACCTCTTTCCTGTAGAAAAACATTATCTCAACACACTAAGCCTTGAAGCAAAATACATTATCATATCCGTCCTCACACTTCTTGATGTCGACTCAAACCATATTTCGCTTTCTACGTCAAATTTAAGAGATACTCGAAAGGGATAATTCCCAAACCCCGACCATGTCGGGGTTTTTATTTGACCACAAAGTTTAGCGTCTTCCCTTTTATATAAATTACTTTTACAACCTCAACACCTTCTAGGTACTTGGCCACATTCGCTTCTTTCTTAGCTACTTCCACCACCTCAGCTTCGTCTACCTCAGGTGACACTTTAATCACCGCTCTCATCTTGCCATTTATAGCAACCGACAAGTTAATCTCACTTTCCACCAAATACTTTTCATCAATTTCCGGCCAAAGTTCATTGTGTACACTGCCAGCATTCCCCAACAAACTCCACAATTCTTCAGTTACAAGTGGCGCAAAAACCGATAGGACAATTATCATCTTCCCCAAGTCTTCTTTACTAATAGCCATGTCTTCCTTACTCAAACTATTTAAAGTTTCCATCAATCTCGCCACTACAGTATTAAACTTAAACTGACCAAGATCTCCCCCCGCCACTTTCACCAATTTATTTATCAATACCTTAGCCCTCTCATCTATAATCTGTGAACTGTGATCTCGTAACTGAAAAATTACATAATCATGTAATTTTTCCACAAACCTCTTCACTCCCACCAAAGATCTCTCATTCCAAGCCATAGTAGCATCAAATGGCCCCATAAACATCATGTAAGTTCGCACCACATCGGTTCCATACTTTTCTATCATTGTTTCTGGTGCAATTACGTTTCCCTTACTCTTACTCATTCTTCTCCCATCTGGCGCCAAAATTACCCCATGAGAAAGTCTTTTCTTATATGGCTCAGGTATTTCTTTCGGTACTGCTCCAATATCAAAAAGGAACTGGTAAACAAATCGGCTATACAACAAGTGAAGCGTATTATGCTCATCTCCACCAACATAAACATCCACCGGGAGCCAGTACTTCATCTTCTCCATGTCCGCCAAAGCTTTGTCATTTTTGTTGTCACAATATCGAAGGAAGTACCAGTCGCTTCCTGCCCAGTTTGGCATGGTGTCTGTTTCTCTCTTGGCCGCTCCTCCACATTTAGGACAAGTTGTTTTTACCCAATCAGTAATATTGGCGAGAGGTGACTCACCCGTTTCTGTCGGTTGATACTTTTCTACCTCTGGCAAAACTATTGGTAGTTGCTCTTCTGGTACTATTACCCACCCACATTTGGAACAATCCACCATTGGTAT
>CAYSAM010000023.1:0-11263 GCA_964429015.1 uncultured Pseudomonadales bacterium
TTTCGGACCTTAATTTACAAGAAGTAACCAAGCTTACAAAGGATGCGGTAAATAAAAATGTCCAAATTACTTTGGAGATTAAGTATTATCAAGCAAAAATAAACAAAATTAATATTAATAAAATCTCCTCGATTTCTAACGAGAATATTGATTTTGCCTCTAAACTATCTGGTTTTGATGATATAGCAAAAAATATCACTTCGAACACTAGTTTTGAGTCTGGATTGTTGGAATCTAGTGCTTCTGGTGATATTTTTGGCCTTTAGACTTTTTAGTCTTGGGATTCTTCGCCTGTGTCAGCAGTTTTGACGGTTCCGTCTTGTTCTAGGAGGTCTACCATAGCTCTGGTGCCTTTTTGAATTGCAGCGATACGAATTATTTGGCGAATGGACTTGATGACTTTGCCCTGTTTACCAATAACACGGCCGACATCTTCTGGATCAACCTGAATTAGATACTTGGTAAAAGTACCATCTTCTGCTGGGTTTTCGGTAATAACAACGCTTTCGGGGTGATTGACGATATTACTAACGATGTACTCAATTAGTTGTTTCATTGGGCTTTAACTAAATTTTTAATGGTGTCTGTTGGTTGAGCGCCTTTACTTAACCATGATTGATAAACATCTTTGTCGATAGTAATTTTGTTTTCGACATCGTGTGGGTTGTAACTACCAATAGTGTCGATGACTTTACCGGAGAGTTTAGATTTGCCTTCGGCGACGACGATACGATAGTGACGTTGGTGGCGTTTGCCGTTGGGTTGAAGTTTGATTTTCAGCATGTGGCTATTATATCATTTTGATGGATTTTCCATAAGTAAGAGTGCTGCCTCGGCGGCTTTTTGTTCAGCAATCTGCTTGTTCTTACCTTGACCATTTGCTATAGGCTTATTGTCCACAATAACAGAAACCTCAAAAATTTTATTATGGTCTGGACCAGCTTCACTTATGGTTTGGTAGACGGGTGAGGGTTTTCCTTGAGCTTGGACTTGTTCCTGAAGGAGGGATTTGGGGTCTTTAAGCTGCTTTTCGGAAACATTTTTGTCAGCAAAAGGTAGAACAAAACGATCAAAAAAAGCTTGAGAAGCCTCTGGTCCGCCGTCTAAATATAGGGCGCCGATTAAACTTTCAATAACGTCTTCGAGAATGGAAGGGTTTTTGCGCCCACCTGTAGCCTCTTCCCCCTTGCTCATTTGAATAAAACGATCAAAACCATTGAGGTGGCAGATTTTGGATAAGGATTCGGTTCTCACAGTGGCAGATCTGGCTGCTGTTAGAAAACCTTCCATTTTGTCTGGGTATTTTAGGTAGAGAAAAACAGAGATCATTTTTTCGAGTATGGCGTCACCCAAAAACTCGAGTCTTTCATAACTTTCTATGGTGTTGGGATTGTTTAGACAAGAGCGATGAGTTAGAGCTGTTTGAAGAAGTTTTTGGTCTCTAAAATGATATTGGAGAGCTTTTTCGATTTCGGAAAGGTTATTTGGTTTCATCGGTAGTTGCTTCTGACTGGATGTCGTTTCTGTTGGTGTGGTTTAGAGCGGCAGCAAGGGCGCCGTTTACAAAGCTTGAACTAGTTTTACCCCCATAACGTTTGGCAATTTCTACAGCTTCGTCAATTATGACTTTAGTAGGTGTTTGAAGTTTGAATAGAAGCTCGTAAACTGCTTGACGTAACACTGCTAAGTCAACTTTGTTGATTTGAGAAATAGGCCACTCTGGGGCACACTTTTGGATAATTTCGTCAATTTGGGTTATGTTGGTATTAATTTTGACAGCACGAGATGGAATTTCTTCTTGTTCTGTAAAACTACCAGCAAAAAGAGATTTAAAGACGGCGACTCTTTTGAGATGGCGTGGATCTAGGGCAGATTTCACTTTAGTTATTTAGATTTACAAACAGGACAGAGAAAATGTCCCCTTTTGAGATTGCCGCATTTTTTGCAGGTAATCAGTTTGGGTTCAATGAGATGAATCTGAGATCTTCTTTTGCCTTGTCTGGCTGTTGATATTTTTCGTTTTGGTGTAGCTGCCATGGGGTTATTTTAACAGGTTTCAAGGTGCCTGACAATTGTTTCTGCCTCTTTTGGGCTTTGCGATATTAGGGATTTGGCAAGTTTTTTGGCGGCAAGAAATGATTTTTTGGACCAAAAGTACTCTAATCTAGTTTGAAGGTTGCCGTGTTGTTTGTCCCCAAATATTTCCCCAGCTCCACGGAGAATTAAATCTTTTTTGGCTAAGACTAGCCCAGAGTTGTGTTTTTGGAGCAGACTGAGTCTTTCGGTTTCAACTTGATCATCAGTGCTAGGAACAAGAAAACAAAAACTTTGTTTTTCGCCACGACCAACACGACCTCTAAGCTGATGAAGTTGAGCTAAACCGAAGCGCTCAGCAGAGTGAATGATCATGACATTGGCGGTGGGGACGTCGATACCGACTTCGATTAACGAAGTGGCAATAAGAATTGAACCTGGAGTTTTTTTGAACTGTTCTAAAACACTTTTTTGGTCTTGGTTTTTTAACTTGCCGTGAACTACAAAAAGCGGGGTGCTGGGAAAATTTTTGGCGTATTTAATCTGAAGAGATTCAACAGAAGAAACAGAGTTTTGGTGATCTGAAATGTTAGGAGAAACAACATAAACTTGTGAGCCAGCATTTAAGTGCTTGTTTAGCCAGGGAGTGCTTTTGGTAAAGTAGCTTTGAGAAACAACGTGGGTTTTGATCGGAAGCCGGTTTTGCGGCTTGTACTTGATGTTGCTAATTTTGATGTCCCCAAGTAAACCAAGGGCAACAGTGCGAGGAATGGGAGTAGCGGAGAGATTGATAATGTGAGGGACGGGTACACGTTGCTGAAGCGATTCTCGTTGTTTGACGCCAAATTTGTGCTGTTCATCTACAGCAATAAAACTGAGTGTAGGTGTAAGGTTTTGGGGTAAATGTTCTAATAGAGCGTGAGTGCCGATAAAAAGAGTGGGTTTGTTGGTTATTTCTGGTTTACTATCAACAGAAACAAAAGATATTTGGTCTGGGAAGAGAGATAGTTTTTGAAAAGTTAGAAAATGTTGGTGAGCCAAAATTACAGTGGGAGCAAGCAGAGCGCAACTTTGATTGTTGGCTAAGCACTGGTTTGCCGCCATGAGGATGGTAGCGGTTTTGCCAGAACCAGTATCACCCTGAATAAGGCGGTGGGTGTATTCTGATGTTGATAAGTCTTTGTAAAGCGACTTTATGGTTTTATCTTGATCTGGAGTTAATTTGAAAGGTAGTTTCTCTAGTCCTTGATCAGTTATTTTTTGATTAATTTTTATTTTTGGAGAAGCACCTAAGTTTCTGAGGTTTATTTGGTTGTTGATATTGATTTGAAGGTGTTGGTTGAAGGAGAGACGCTTATCAGCGATCTTTTTTTCCAATTTGTTTTGGGGGAAGTGGATTTTGGTGTAAGCAGTTTGAATATCTGGAAGATTTTGGTGGTTTAGAATTTTTTCATTAAGAGGTTCTTGAAGTTTAATGTTGGCTAGCAAATCGTAGACTTTTTGTCTTAGCCACTTGGACGTAATACCTTTGGTTTGGGGAAAGATGGGTACAAGTCCCTTAGTGTTGAGTGAAAGAGAATTACCTTCTTCGACGGTCGGGCTTACTAGAACAAGCTTGTTGTTAAATTTACTAACTTTGCCTGCGATTGTATATTCCGTATTTTCTTGAAGGATTTTTTTGATATATGGATTGTGAAACCAAAGAAGAGTAATTTTGCCAGTGTCATCAGATACTGAAGTTTCGGTAATTTGTTTGCCAGTTTTGGTAAAAAAACTTTTGATGGTGTGAGTAGTGCCAAGAAAGCAGGCTGTACTCCCCTCTTGCAGCTCTGTGATTTTTAGTTTTTGGGAAAAATCTAAATAACGAGTGGGAATTAGATGAAGTAAATCTCTGATGGTGAAAATTTTAAGCTTGGAAAGTTTTTCGGCAGAGGCCTCACCAATTCCTTTTAGATTGGTGATTTGATCATCGAGATGATAAAGATAGGCCATTTTTTAGACAAACAAGGAAACAAAAGTTGTCAATATTAGAACTAAGGATCCTAAAATTATCATGAAAGTATAGATTTTTTTGGTTTTTTTGGTCATAAGTTGTGCTTTGGGTTTGATTTATTATAAAATGAACAAGAAGACTATGTATAGACGAAATAATTTTAAGATCTTGAATTTTTTTTCTGGTTTTAACCTTGGGAAATGGTTGTTTTTTTCTAGTGTAACTGTTTGTTTGTTAATTATTGCCTTATTTGCCTGGTACTCACGTGGATTACCTGACCCCAGTAAAGTACAGAGAAAGTCAGGATTTTCAACAGAGATACTGGATAGAACGGGAAAAGTAATTCTGTACGATATGTATACGGATCAAGACAGAAAATTTACACCAATTAATGATGTTTCTGATTGGTTGAAGAAAGCGACTATTTCAGTAGAAGATAAAGAGTTTTATAGACATAATGGATTTGACCCCATGGCAGCACTTCGTATTGCCAAAAATGTAGTTTTGAACCAAAGGCTTATTGGTGGTTCAACTTTAACCCAGCAGTTAGTAAAAATGTTGCTACTGACTAACGAAAGAAAGGTGTCACGTAAAGTGCGCGAGTTTATGTTGGCTCTTCGAATTGAAAAATCTTTTACTAAGGATGAGATATTGCAGATGTATCTCAATGAAGCACCTTATGGAGGAACGGCAGTGGGAGTAGCTTCGGCTGCTCAAATATACTTTGGAAAGTCACCTAGCGAGTTGACACTAACAGAGTCAGTACTTCTTGCTGGTTTGCCTCAGTCCCCTTCTCGCTACTCACCTTATTCAAGTAACAATAAAGCCTACTTGCCCAGAGCTAAAGAAGTGTCGCGTCGAATGAGAGAGGACAACATCATAACCAAAGAAATGGAAGCCCAAGTGAATTCTGAATTGGAAAATATCCAGTTTAAAGGAATAGCTAGCAATAAAATAAAAGCACCTCATTTTGTGATGTATATTAAACAGCAATTAGAGGAGATGTATGGGGCTAGTGTCTTGGAAACAGGTGGTTTAAAAGTAACAACTAGTTTGGACTGGGATTTGCAACAAAAAGCGGAAACGGCTGTAAAAGAGGAAATAGATAAGGTAAGTAAGCAGTTGAACATAAGCAATGGTGCTTCGGTAATTTTGGATACCAACTCTGGTGAAATTTTAAGTATGGTAGGATCTAAAGATTTTTTTGACAAAAGTATTGATGGTGAGGTAAATGTAACCACAAGATTGAGACAACCAGGCTCTTCGATAAAACCATTGGTTTTTGCAACGGCGTTTATGAAGAACCACTCCCCCGCTTCGGTACTTGCTGATGTAGTAACTGAATTCCCTGGTAAGGATGATAAAACACCGTATCAGCCCAAAAACTATGATGGTAAAGAGCATGGACTGTTACACTTGCGGGACGCTTTGGGAAGTTCCATAAATATTCCGGCGGTTAAACTGACTGCTTTAGTGGGAGTGGATACTGTTTTGAATCAAGGTTTTAGAATGGGAATTACTTCTCTGGAGCCTACTAAAGAAACTGTTTCTCGAGTTGGTTTGTCTATGGCTTTGGGAGGCGCTGAGGTAAAACTTTTGGAAATAACTAGTGCCTATGGATCTTTTGCAAACGGTGGGACAAAGGTGTTACCTATTTCGATCTTAAAAATTGAAGATGGCACGGGCAGAAAAATTTTTGAAAAAAAACAAATAAAACAAGAAAAAGTTTTGGACGAAAAAGTTGCTTTTTTGATGAATTCGGTTCTATCTGACAATAATGCTCGCTTATTAACTTTTGGTCCAAATTCTTATCTTAATTTTGGAAACAAGGCGGTGGCAGTTAAGACGGGTACAACAAATGATTTGCGCGATAACTGGACAATTGGATGGACGCCTAGCTACATAGTTGGTGTTTGGGTGGGAAATAATAATAATGACAAAATGAAGAATGTTGCTTCTGGTGTTTCTGGGGCGGCACCAATATGGCGTAGGCAAATTTTGGAAGTGCAAAAATTAAAATCAGAAACGGTTTTTAAACAGCCTTCTGGAGTGACCCAGATAGAAGTAGATAAAGTGTCTGGTTATCCGGCCCATGATGGCTTTGCAAGCTACAAAGAATGGTTTGTGGATGGGACCTTACCAAGTGGTCCAGATCCTATACATACAAAAATTAAACTATGTAAAAATGATCCCAGTAAACTTGCTGACGCAGTATCAATTTCGCAAGGTAATTTTGATGAGAGAGAAGGGGTTATTATAAGAGAAAGAGATATACTGACCAATAAAGACTCTTGGCAGAAAGCTATAAATGAATGGGTTGGAAAGCAAACGGATCAAATTTACAAAATTCCAACTGAAACATGTGGAGCCTCAGCAGAAATTGATATTCAGATTATATCTCCAACTAACAAATCTAGAATAGATGGTGATACGTTGTCGGTTAAGTATACTGTGGTTTCGAGTAAGGATTTGGTAGAAACTAGGCTCTATATAGATGGCACATTGGAGCAAACTTTCGGATCAGAGTCGTCGGTGAGTAAACAAATAAAAGTGACCACAGGTAAGCATAGTTTGAAGATTGTGGCAAAAAATAGCGAAGGTAAAGAAGAGTCAAAGCAGATTGATTTTGGTGTAAATGTGGACTGGACTGATTCGGTTGCTACGAGTTCGGGTGGGATATAGATTGTAGATGATAGATTACAGATAACAGATCACAGATTACAGTTTACGGATTACAGATCACGGATTACAGATTATGGGAAGAGGGTTAGAATTTTGTTACGAACTTGGTCCGCATCTTGTTGGGTAAGATTTTGAGAATAGGAACCAATGGTGATTTCAAAGGTTTTTTTGTTCTCAAAAGTACTTTTGTATTTTACCTTTTGGATTTTAGGATCCGATGATTTTAAAGTATCTATGATTTTACCTATGGGCTCTGTGGTAGTTACGGTAATGTCTTGTAACAAACTTGGGTACTCAGAGATAGGTGAGAACTTTAAGATTGGTTTAATTTGGGATAACAAATTAAGATTTATTTCTACAACACAGAGGTTGTGGTCTAGGCCAAATTGACGAGCAGTGGATATGGCAATCTCCCCTATTTGACCTAAAAATAGTTTTCCAATAAAAATGTCAGCTGTGTTTACTTTATTAAAGTAAGGCTTTGGATTATTTGCGGGCTGTGAAAAAGTGATTTCGGAAAAGTTTTGAAGATGAAAAAGTTTTTCAAAGTCTTTTTTAACCTCCAGCAATTTTTGTGAGCTGGTTATGCAAAGAGTTGATTGCTCGTCGGGGAGCACTGATCCGTTACTTGATAAGTAAATATTAGCTATTTCAAAAATTTTTAGTGGTTCTAAGACTTTACCTTTGTTGTTTCTGTGATTTTGAATCAGACTTGGTGCTAGTGATGTTCTTAGATACTCAAAATCTGTAGAAAGACTATTTTTTAATTTGAGATGCTCTTCTGGATTGAGACCAGATTTGGTAATTAACTCTAAGGAGATGAGCGAGTTGTTGTAAATCTCGTTATAATCTAGGCTGGCCAAAGTTTTACGCAGTCGACTTTCTAATTCAAAAATAGGTGCAGTTGCTACTGGAGGTTGGATTAGTGCGGGTAGTGTAGGTGAAATCTTGTTGTATCCATAAACTCTAGTTATTTCTTCTGCCAAATCCTCTCTTGTATTTATATCTTGATGTCTAAAAGTAGGTACGTCACAAGTAAGAATATCTTCGACAATTTCCACTTTTGTAAATCCTAGGTTATTTAGGATATTTTTTATGTCAGTCTCGGGGATATTGAGTCCCGAAAAGGTGTTTAGCCATTGAAGATTAATGCTTACTTTTTTACTGTCAAAACCGTGAGGGTAATAGTCAAATATTTTTGAGGAAACTTGTCCACCGGCGCGGCTTAAAATAAGGTCAATGATGTTTTGTAAAATTGATAGACAAAGTTCTGGATCTGGTCCCTTTTCGTAAATTTGTGCTGCGAGTGTTCTTTTTTGATGAAAAAGTGAGGTTTTGCGAATCTGTAATGGTTCGTAAATTGGAACGATTAAAACTATGTTTTTGGTATGTTCATCTACTTCGGCAACTTGTCCCCCCATAACGCCACAAAGATCTACAATACGTCCAGAACCGTCTTCAATTATCAAATCAGTGTCTTGTAAATTTTGGGTTGTGTTATCCAGTGTGGCGATTTTTTCACCTGCTTTAGCATTTCTTAGTAAGAGGTTTTGAAGTGCAAGTTTGTCTTTATCAAAAACGTGTGAGGGAATTCCGTAGAGTAAAGTGGCTTCGTTTGTTATATCAACTAAGTTGTTTATTGGTCTTTGATTGACTAAAGTAAGTAGATCTTCGGTGTCTTTCGGTGAAGGTTTTACAACCACGTTGTCTATGGAAACAGCTGTAAAGCGCTTGACAAGATTTTCTTTTTCAAAGGCAAAGTTTAGTTTTGTAGATATTTTTGAATAATCTGTAACGTTTTTTTGGTAAGGATTGTTTATTAGTTCTGAGTTTATATTGTTTTGATTTAATATGGCATTGGCTTCTCTGGCTACGCCAAAAGCTGAGGCAGAGTCGATACGGTTAGTTATTATTTCTATTTCTAGAACTGTGTTAGCACCGACTTGATGAAATCTGTCGACGGTTGGACCACTATTACAGAGGTTTTCGATTATCTCAGAAGTGCTAGCAGAGGTTTTTAAAAAATTACGTAGTGATTTTTCGGTAAGGATTATATCCATATTATTTAAATTGAGTTAAAAAGCGCAGATCGTCACTAAAAAGCAGGCGCAAGTCGGGAATATTTAAACCAGATTTCATAAGGAGAACTCTTTCGACACCCCACCCAAAGGCAAAGCCAGAATACTCTTGTGGGTCCAAGCCGCCATTTTTGAGAACGTTGGGATGGACCATGCCGGCACCGCCTAGTTCTAGCCAACCTGATTTACACATTTTGCATCTTTGTCCGTCAATATTACCCGCACCTTGGCAGAGATCACAACTTATATCGATTTCAAAGCTAGGCTCGGTAAATTGAAAGTGATGAGGTCTGAGTCTGGTTTTGCGGTTTGCTCCAAAGTAGGCTTTGGCGAAAAAGTTGGTAACTCCAATCAAGTTGGAGATACTAATGTTTTTATCAATAACTAACCCTTCGAACTGATGAAACATGGAGTTGTGAGAAGTGTCGGCTTGACGGCGATAAGTTTTGCCTATGTTTATCATTCGCAGTGGTGGTTTGTAGTTTTCCATTTCTCTAAGTTGACCGTTGCTAGTGTGTGCAGTGAGAACAATGTTGTCTTTTAGATAAAAAGTTTCTTGGTCATCACGAGCCGGGTGAAGTGGAGGAATGTTTAGACCTTCAGCGTAATACCAATCAGTTTCTACCTCTTTATAGCGACGACGCGCAAAGCCAATTTGTTTAAAAATATTTTCAATTTCTTCAATAGCATTACTTATAAGGTGGGTGGAGCCAGTGCTTTCTGGTAAACACGGTGTAGTGAGATCTGTTTGACTTGTTACCTCGCCGAGTTCTCTTTCCTTGCTCGCAATTTGTTCTTGAATTGTACCTTTGATCCTGTTAGTGTCTTTGCCCATTTCAGGATTACCCTTTGGCGGAAAAGCCTTAAAAAGATTGTTGAGTTGTCCCTGGCGACCCAAGTATTCAAGTCTAAGGAGATCGAGATCGTTTAGGTTGTAAACAGTAGTAATCTTTTGATTAAAAGATTCTTCTATTTTTGCTAGTTCTTGTTTGTAACTTTGAGCCATTGCCTTTATTAAAACACAAACTCCCCTGTTCGGGGAGCTTTTGTACTACTGAAAAAGTTCCCGTTTTATTTTTTAAAACTAAATTCGGCAACGTTTTTGAATGCTTCTGGAATAGTGGTAGCCAATGCGGAAAGGGATTTGCGGTCGAGAATAATTTTCTTGTCACTCATGGCCTTGATAAAGCGGGAGTATTTTGGAGACTCAGTTAAGCCAGAGAGAGCAGCATTAATACGGGTAATCCATGTAACCCTCATTTGCTGTTTGCGTTCCTTGCGACCATTGTAGGCGTATTGACCAGCGTGAATAACAGCTTCGTTGGCAACCTTAAAAAGGCGATTTCTGGTCATTCGAAAACCCTTGGCGAGTTTGAAGACTTTTTTGTGTCCTTGGCGGCGGACAGTACCGGTTTTTGTACGTGGCATATTTTTTAAGTATTAAGTTTTAAGTTAAAAGTAATAAGTAATGTCTAATTTAGAGATGGAGCATTGCCTTAATTTTGGTGGCAATTTTACCAGTAACTTCTTGGTAGTGACGATAGCGTCGAATTAGTTTTTTGCTTTTTTTGCGTCGTAGGTGGCGCATATAAGGATTGCGTCTTAAGACCTTACCAGTTCCGGTAATCTTGAAACGCTTCATGACGATTTTTCTGGTTTTTTGCTTTTGTTTCATTGTCTTTTTATTTGTATAGTTCTCGGATCAAGTCCGGGATGACGAGTACGTCATTTCTTTGGTTTGATTTGGGCGATAAGAAGCTTTCCCATGAATTTTGGAGCTTCCACAAGAGTTGAAACTTCGGACAGATGTTCTATGGCTGAAGCCATAACTTTTTCGCCAATTTCTTTCTTGGTTATTTCCCTTCCCTGGAATTTTACCACTAGTTTAACGCGATCGCCAGCCTTTAGGAATTTTTCTGCCTGGCGGACCTTAACTAATAGATCGTTTTCGGCCATAAAAGGCTTTAGACGAATACCTTTGGTTTCTTGTCCCCCGCGAGAACTCCCGGATTTTTCTTTTTTATCTTCTTGATATTTAAATTTTTGAAAATCTATAATTTTGACAATTGGAGGTTTAGCTTTGTCAGTCACCTCAACTAGATCTAATCCAAGATTTTGGGCACGTTCAAGGGCTTCCCTAGTGGGGAGAATTCCTAGTTGTTTGCCCATTTCGTCGATAACACGAGCTTCGGGATAACGGATATTTTGGTTTATTTTGTAGTATTTACTCAATTTGTGGTTGATTTGATATATGGTTATTTTACAACAAAGTTGTGCGTAGCGCGAATTGAGTTGTGCTAAAATATTGTTTGGTATGGGCTCGTGGCGCAGCTGGCTAGCGCGCTGCATTGACATTGCAGAGGTCACTGGTTCGAGTCCAGTCGGGCCCACCATATAAAAATCCTCCCTTGTGGAGGATTTTTTTTTGTGGCCAGGAAACCCCGCATGAAGTGAGGACGATGCGGGGATGAATGGA
>CAYSAM010000024.1:0-235 GCA_964429015.1 uncultured Pseudomonadales bacterium
ACCCTATGCAAACAATCCCGCTGTCGAATCAGTTATAAGAGATAATACTGGGAAAGTTCATAAAGTTGTTGCTACAGATCCAAGAATATTACCAATATCTGGTGATGACGGTACGGGTTTGGTTCACACGGCTGTCTCGGCTGGTGTAGAGGATTTCCAATTAGGTAAATTACATGGTCTACCAATGATACCTGTCATTGACGATGGGGCAAGCTACCTTGATAGTATGGGTGAG
>CAYSAM010000024.1:245-10436 GCA_964429015.1 uncultured Pseudomonadales bacterium
GACTCCCAAATAATGCCCATCACCGCTACCGATGGAACCGGTTTGGTCCACACCGCTGTTAGTGCCGGATCTGAAGATTTTAAACTCGGTAAAAAACTTGGTCTTCCCATGCTTCCTATAATTGCCGACAACGCCGATTATTTACCAGGTTTAGATTTTCTTTCTGGTCAAAACGCCAAAAAACACCCCGAAGTTATTTTGGACTACTTAGTTGCTGAGGAGCAAAAAGGAGAGAACTGGGTTTTTAGAATCGAAAACATAACCCACCGTTATCCTGCCTGTTGGCGCTGTAAAACCGAACTGGTTTGGAAGGTAGCTGACGAGTGGTATATAAGTCTGGACAAAAAAGACCCTCAAGATGAAAAGCAAAGAACTCTAAGAGAAAAAATGATCGATGTGGCCAAAAAAATTACCTGGAAACCAGAATTTGGTTTGGAGCGAGAACTAGACTGGTTAAACAATATGCACGATTGGTTGATTAGTAAAAAAAATCGCTACTGGGGGCTGGCTTTACCAATTTGGATCTGCGACAGTTGCGGAAAATTTGAAGTTGTTGGTGGGGAAGAAGAACTAAAATCTAGAGCTACTTCTGGTTGGGAAAAATACGAAGGACACACTCCACACAAGCCTTTTATTGATGAAGTAAAAATAAAATGTAGTTGTGGTGGTGAAATGACCAGAGTCCCCGATGTTGGTAACCCTTGGCTGGATGCAGGTATAGTTCCTTTTTCTACTTTAGTCGACCCAAAAACTGGCAAGGTTAGTTACACTACCGATAAAAAATATTGGCAAGAATGGTTCTCAGCTGATTTTATTACCGAGAGTTTTCCTGGTCAGTTTAAAAACTGGTTCTACGCCATGATTGCTATGAGTACCGTTTTGGAGGACACCAACCCATTTGAAACTGTTTTGGGGTTTGCTTCTATGTTGGGAGAAGATGGGAGAGCTATGCATAAGTCTTGGGGTAACTCTATTGAGTTTAACGAAGGTGCTGACAAAATTGGTGTCGATGTTATGCGTTGGAGTTTTGCTCGCCACAATCCTGAGAGAAATCTACTTTTTGGCTACAAAATGACAAGCGAAACAAAACGACAGTTCCATATGATTCTTTGGAACTCTTATCGTTTCTTTACTAACCTAGTCAGTTTGGAGGACTGGGAACCAAACAGCTCACTAATTTCAAAAAATCCGCTAGATAAATGGATTCTCAGTCGTTTATCTGAAACGGTAACCATCACCACCGATAGTTTAAATATTTTTGACGCCTTTACCGCAACGAGTGCCATAGAAAATTTTGTTTCAGATTACTCTACGTGGTATATCCGCCGTTCCCGCGACAGGGTAGGTCCTAGCGCCACCAATGAAGAGGATAAAAATAACTGCTATCAAACCATGTACACTGTTTTGGAAGTTTTATCACGACTCATGGCTCCCTTTACTCCTTTTATGTCGGATCTAATTTACACCAACCTTACTGGTGCCGAAAGTGTTCATTTAACTAGTTGGCCAAACATATCTGGTTTAACAGCTGTTGATTTTGGTTTAACAGAGCAAATGACTCTGGCCAGAAAAATTTGTGAAATGGGACACTCGCAAAGAAAACTAGCTAACCTTGCAGTTAAACAACCGTTAGCTAATATATTAGTTCTTGGGGATAATGGTGAAAAAATTAGTTCCTTTAATCTTTCTGAAATTATATTGGATGAGCTAAATATCGAAACTATCAGCTTCCAAAAGGAGGGAGAGTTGGGAATAAAGATAGACACAACCCTTACTGAAGACCTACTCCAAAAAGGAAAAGCTCGAGAAATAATTAGGTCTATTCAAGAAGCAAGAAAAATAGCAAATTGTGGCTTAAGTGAAAAAATAAACTTAATCTTGCCCAATTGGCCAGCAAGTATGGAAGCAGAAATAAAACGAAAAACTCTGGTGGAAAATCTATCTATTGGTGAATCACTGCAAGTATTAAAACTCAATGCAGAAAAATAATCTCTGGCTTATTTTTTCTATTTGCTTACTTTTAAGTTTTAGTTTAATTACAATTTGGAGTACTTTTCCAAGTTTATTTTTAACCCAGCTCTCTTTTGTCTTGGTTGGAGTTTTGATTGTACTTTTTTTTACTAAGATCGATACTTCACTCCTCCTCAACTTTTCTTGGTTTTGGTATGTTCTCAGTCTGTTTCTCTTAATTATTACCTTTTTTGTAGGAAGAAATATCCGTGGTTCGGTTCGTTGGATAGACTTTGGTTTTTTTAATTTGCAGACTAGCGAAATAGTCAAACCATTTTTGGCCATTTTTTACGCCTCCTATCTTTCCAGAAATAGTCTAAAGAAATACTCAGATTTTCTAAGATTTTTATTTTTAACCATTGTTCCTGTGCTGTTGGTTGCCAAACAGCCAGATTTGGGATCAGCACTGACTCTTTTTTTCTTGCCAATTTTTCTTCTCATTGTTGCTGGTCATTTTAAACGGCTTCTGTTTTTGGGAATAGTTTTTTTGGCCATTTTTGTGCCCTTGGAGGCTAAACTATTAAAGCCATACCAAAGAGAAAGGTTAGAAACCTTTATAGACCCCTACAAGGACCCAAAAGGAGCAGGATATAACGTTATTCAAGCAACTATAGCTATTGGTTCTGGAGGGCTTTTGGGTAAAGGAGTTCGCCTGGGAACTCAATCTCACTTAAACTTTCTTCCTGAGCGCCACACTGATTTTATTTTTGCCTCATTTTCTGAAGAATTTGGTTTTGTAGGTATTGTTGTGGTTTTGGCTGCCTTTTTTAGTATTTTTCGTCACTGCCTCTATATTGCCAAGCGTCAAAAAGAGCTGTCTGGTTATTATTTAACTCTCGGCATTCTCTCTGTTTTTCTGTTTCAGTTTTTTGTTAACGTAGGTATGAATCTAGGAATCATGCCTGTAACGGGCATAACTTTGCCTATTTTTTCTTATGGTGGCAGCTCTTTGGTTTCATTTGCCATTATGGTGGGGATAATAATCCGCCAGCTTGATTTACTACCACCTATTGAGATATAATTTCGCCCATGGCAGATAAAATCATCCACGCAGTAATTCAAGTTGGTGCAAAACAATTTTTAGTAAAACAAGGCGACAAGATTGTTGCTGAAAAAATTGCTGTACCAGAATCTGGAGAGCTCAAAATATCAGAAGTGCTTTTGGTCCACGATGGCGAAGCTACACAAATCGGTACCCCCTTTTTAGAAAAAGCTTCTGTTGATCTAGTTCACGATGGTGACAAAAGAGGTGTAAAAATCAGAGTTGCCAAATTTAAGGCCAAATCCCGCTACCGCAGAGTTCAAGGTCACCGACAAACCGAAAGTCACTTTACTGTTAAGTCAATAAATCTTAAGTAAATGAAGTACTTGCTCTTTTGTGGAGCAGGAAATAGCCTTGCTCAGGGTGAAGTAAAGGCTCGTTATGGCACATCTAAAGAGGCATTCCCCAACATCTTCGAATTAGACTTTCCCACCGATAATGAGGCTATTTCTTTTTCTAGCAAGCTTGGTTCCAGCCTAAAACTAGCCAAACTTCAAGTAGGTTACTCAACCGATCCAGAGTATTTTTCTGGACTAATTAAGAGTAAAAACTTTTCAATCTGTAGATTGGGTGGCAGTGGAAGTGACCAAAAAGAAAATCAAGATGTTAAAAATATTCTAAATCGAGGACGTTTTGTTTTGTCATCTGACTCTTACGGATTATCTCCAATAATTCTCTCTAAGCACAAAGTCGACGAGCTTTTTTTGGATACAGGGTCCGATAGTGTTTGGCAAACTATTTGGGTCCACGACTACAACAACTGGATCAAAAAAGACCGTTTTATGCCTCATGTCAACGCTAAAGCTGGTATGTTGCCTCCCAAAATTGCTCGCAGCATGATAAACCTTGCTCCTGATTTTGTTTGGGGGGAAGGAAAAACTTTGGCTGACCCTTTTTGCGGCTCTGGTAGAGTTCTTGTCGAAGGCGCTGAGCTTGGATTTAAGGTTGTGGGTGCCGATATTTTGGAGTCGCAATGTGAACAAACAAAAGAAAATTTAGCCTTTTTGGGCCACAAAGGCGACATTTACTGCCTAGATTCTACACACTTATCCACCAAATTTAAAAACGAAATCGACTTAATAGTTACCGAACCATTTATGGGCAAACCAAACCCCAGACCAGACAAAATTAAGTATTTGGTGCCTGGATTGGAAAAACTTTATCTAGGTTGTTTAAAAAACTGGCATCAATCCTTAAAGGGAAACGGTATTGTAATTATGGTCTTTCCTTGGTTTAACGACGGTCAAAAAGACTATAAGACAAGTAAAATTATTGACGAAAAGCTGAGTCTAAGCTACAATCAGCTCAATCAAGGGATTATTTACTCACGCCCCGGAGCAGATGTAAAACGAGAAATCGTCATTCTGCAGAAAAAATAATCTCAAAAAACAGCTAATATTAAATACAAAATCTAAAATATCTAAACTATGGCACACGTTAAATCTGGTGGAGCAACAAATCAACACCATCAAAGATCTGGTAAAAGACTTGGAGTTAAGCTTTTTGGTGGCCAAGAAATAAAAAATGGTCAAATTGTAGTTCGACAACGTGGGGCCAAATTCCACGCCGGTGTAAATACCCAGCTTGGTAGAGATTTTACTCTTTACGCACTAGCTGATGGTGTTGTTAAATTTCGAAAACTTAATGGTGTTAGTTTTGTAGACGTAGTCTCAAAATAAATGGATAACGGTCAACCTGCCTCCTTGTTACCGATTGACTACCTCCAGCCAAATCCACTTCAACCCAGAGGTGTAATTACTCCAGAGTCCCTATCTGAACTTGTAGATTCTATAAAAACACATGGCATTATTCAGCCACTGGTGGTTGCTCACACCCCCGCTGGCTATCAAATAATCGCCGGTGAAAGACGCTGGAGAGCGTCTCGCCTTGTGGGACTAAAAGAAGTTCCTGTTCGTATCATTGAAACTTCTCCGCAAGGAATGTTGGAGATGGCTATTGTCGAAAACGTTCAACGTTCTGATCTAAATCCTATAGATAGAGCCAACTCTTTTGAAAGACTAGTAAAAGAGTTTAGTATGGCAAACACCGATATTTGTATCCGTATTGGCAAAAGTCCTGCTTATGTAAGCAACACGCTTCGCCTTTTGGATCTGCCTGACGCCTTAAAAGACGGTCTAATCTCTGGAGTAATCAGTGAAGGTCATGCAAGGGCTTTGGCCGCCATTCCAGACACCCAAGCCATGATTGAAGCTTACAAGATAATTCTCAGAGAGGGAGGTTCGGTTAGGAGAGCTGAGGAGCTTGCCAGAAGGTTTAAAAAAACCATGCATAAATCAAAGCCTTCAGACGGCTTTAATACCAAAACCGTCAACGAATCTATCGATATAATGGCCGCAGAAATGCAAAAATCAATTGGTGAAAACGCTCAAGTAAAAATGAGAAGATCTAGAATAGAAACTGCAATTCACATTGTTTTAAAGGGTAATCCAGAAGAAACAGAAAAACAGATTCAAACCATTCACAATCTGTTAATTTCTAAAAACGAAACCCCCACTGTTAGTGAGGATTTTGTAGAGGAAACAAGCGAAAAAATCTATTCAAATCCTTTTGACCCTTTTCTTCAATCGGAAAACTAAAGACCGTTTCTCACCAGACCAGCTACTTTTGGTGGCCAATATCTAAAAAAGACTCTGCCCACAATATTTCTATCTGGTACCGGACCCCAATCTCTACTATCCGAAGAATGATCTCTGTTGTCTCCAAAAGCCATTACTTCACCTTCTTGAACGGTGTACTCTTCTCCTTCCTGCAGGTACTGACCAGGTGAAGTGGTGTACTCTTTTGGAAGATAATTTTCCTCTAGCATCTTTCCATCAACAAAAACTCTTCCACCTTTTACTGTTACGCTTTGCCCAGGTATAGCGATTACACGTTTAATAAAGTCGTAGCTTTCATTCATTGGCGCCTTAAAAACGATTATGTCGCCATAAACCGGCAAGCGGCGTTTGTAGGTAATCTTGTCTGTCAACAAATACTCTTTGTCTTTAAAGGTGGGGAACATAGAACTACCCTTTACTTGGTGAGGCTGCATCAAAAACAAATAAATAACTACAAAAAAAGAAGCAGAAATTACAAAAGACTCTACAAACTCATACAAAACATGAACAAATTTTCTAAAAAACGCCATCCTCTCAGTTTACTTCCGCTGGTATAATATTTCAAGTTATCACGGACTCTTAGCTCAGTTGGTTAGAGCGCTGCATTCACATTGCAGAGGTCGCAGGTTCGATTCCTGCAGGGTCCACAAAAAATGAAAACCCAAAAACTAGCTACTCATGATAGTTTCTTTCACGCCGACGAACTTTTTGCACTAGCCGTATTAAAGCTTTATCTAACTAAGCAAGGCATAAAAATAAAAATCATAAGATCTAGAGATCCCAAAATACTTGCGAAGTGTGATTACTTAATTGATGTGGGGAGGCGGTACGATCCCGAAAAAAAATACTTTGACCATCACCAGGTAGACGAAAGCCTAACAAGAGAAAATGGCATACCTTATGCTGCTTTTGGGTTGGTGTGGAAACATTTTGGGCAACACCTAGTAAGTAACAAAGAAATCTTCAATCACCTAGAAAAAAAACTTGTTCAACCAATTGACGCTCTCGATAATGCCTTAAAAATTTCAAAGCCACTAATAGAGGATTTGTCTGAGTACAACTTAGCTATGGGTATTGGTGCCATATCTAGTGCCTTCCCGGAAGAAGAGATTGATAAAGGCTTTAATTACGCCTTAAATTTTGTAGAAACGGTTCTCATTGGTGAAATAAATAGAGCCGAAATTAAACATCACAGTGAATCTTTGGTATATGACTTAATCATAAAACAAAACAATCCAACTATTTTAATTTTGGACAAATATTTACCATGGAAATCTGCGACAGTAAAAAATAAAACTATAAAGTTTGTCATCTACCCAGGACAAAAAAACGATAAGTGGTTTGTTCAGCCAGCTGTTGACACTTTAGAAGATTTTGCTCCAGCCCGAATACCATTCCCCTCTAGCTGGATGGGAAAAGAAAACGAAGCCCTTTATGAAGTCAGTCAAATCATAGATGCTATTTTTTGCCACAAAAGTGGCTATTTGGGTACCGCAAAAACAAAAGAAGCAGCAATGGAGATGGCAAAAAAGGCTTTAGAAAACCAAAGTTAAAAGTTGGTAAAGGTTTTAAGCATAACTAGCTGTATCATTTTGTCAATTTTTAGCTTTAGCTGCCAGTATGGGACACTTTCGTACTCAGCAGTTTTATCTTTTATTATTTGTACCAGACTAGCAGAAAAGTAGTTTGGAGTTTTTTGTAAATACTTTGATTTTTTTCCTTTTCTTAGTCCAATATCCCAACCATCGTGACCAAAATATTTGTCCTTTGTATATTCGGAAGCCACGTAATAATCCAAAGTTTGCCATTTGCTTAGATTAGTATCAAACTCGGTGTAATTTACTTCTTTTATGTTTTTATCTATGGCTTCCAAAATACTTTGTCTAATTCCATATATCTCACTTAGTTTTAGTTTTTTATTCCAATATGTCTTCAGTAGATTCTCAATTGTTTTTGTGTCAGTAGAAACTTGATCTGTCTGAGTATTGTATTGATAAGTATCTTTTTGGGTGCTAGATGTTAGGTTTCCCCCAACAGACTTCCAAATCCCACCATTGTTTACTTCACCTACCAACAGTTTGTATTTACCTAATTCACCTGCAGAATCTACTGTTATTGTGTACTTTGTATTTGAATATCCTGGCACAATTACCATTTTTTCAGAATCAAATACCAGACCTAAGTTTTCGTCGCACACACTTATAAGACAAACGTGTAATTTACCAGGTGAGTTTAATTTTGCTACAAAAGCAGATTTTCTAGAGTCCGAAGAACTACCAACAGCACTCTCGGTAGCAACTTTTATTTCACTCAAAATCTTTTTTATGTTGTTTAGAAACGAAATTGTTTCTCCATGACCACCAGAAAGTAATATTCTATTGTTAAACAGCTCTGTGCTGCTTGCATTTGTAACAAAACCATCTCCTAACCCAAAATCAAAAGTGTTATTTAGCTTTGGTTTTCCGTCTTGCCATAAGCCTTGTAACTTATCATCGTTGCTTGGATTCTCTACATTAATTACTTTTCTGGTATTTGCATAATCTTGGCTTCCGCCAGCTACAATTTTTGTTAAAAAATTTGTCACATCATCATTTTTATTTGCTAAATAATCATTTTTCCACGACATATTTGCCCAGGGTATATGACCTGCATTATTTTTTAAGTAGTTTTCTGTTGGCATAAGGTCTTTAACGGACGGTGCAATTCTTCTCACTGCTTGAATTTTTGTCTCTCCTGGTTGTCTGTTTACTTCAGAAGCAATTTCTAGCAATACTTTTTGCCACCAGACTGCATCCCAAACCGTAGCTCCTTCCCAAAGACCATAGGCATCAATAATACCTTTGTGAGGAGAACCAGCAGTTACCACTTTATTTACCATGGGGCTGCCATATTTTTGGAGATAGGTACGAGCTACAAGTCCACCCATACTGTGACCGACAATATCAATTTTTCTCTGGGTAATATTTTTACTAGCAATAAAAGAGTTGAGATCATCTGCCAAATTATCTAGATTTTTTCGCCAATCGTATGGAAAAACATAAAAGTCTTTATTTTGTTCATAGCCAGCCGTTGTTAATGAATTTATAATACCGTCGTATTCTTTTACAAATGGTGGTATCTTCCAGTTTATTCCTGGCTGACCACTAAGAATGGCTGGTACATCCCAGCTCCCAGCAAACCCCGGCAACAAAATCACAACATTTTTCTCAACCACCTTTTCTACAAGCTTGAATACTGAAATTTTAGAAATAATTAACGTTGACCAAGAGTTATTCGTTTGCAGAGTAATTGGATTTCCAATCCAAAAAACATTAGGTCTTCTATTTGAATTTAGTAGTAAATTACTATTTACAGTTACTCCGTCAATTTTAATATCAAAGTTATTATTTACGCTCCTGACAATTAGTGTGTGAGTGCTTACGCTTGGTGAAGATGAGTAAACTCTTGTTGTGTCAGAGTTGCACACCATTTCACTATCGCAATTTCTAAAATAAATTGAATGTTGATCGTTTATCCCTTGCCAAACATAAAAATAAACCCATCTCCTAAAAAGGTCTTGATTACTATAGTTTGATAAAGCATAGGGTGGTTTTAGATTTCCAAAACCAAAACCAGTACCAAAGTTCGTGGTTGTTGGATAGGAATATTCCACAACAATCTCGTAGTTTCCTTCATCTGGGAAAATGTTATTCTTTGAAGTCAAAAAAGGAAAATTTTTTCCATTCGTGGAAATTAGATGTAAACCAGTGGAGTCTTGAAATATCTGACCGTCATTATTAAATATTTCCCAGCGGTCAGCATAGTTATCAGAAAACTCCTCTGTAAAAAACGGTAAAGATTCTTCAGAAGCGAGAACACTATGAACACCAAAAAAGAAGAATATCAAAACAAACAAAAAAGAAAACCTTTTGTTCATTAGCATAATAATCATATAAAATTGCTGAAGTGTCAATATATAAAAATATTGTGTGCATTTCTAATCTTACTGAAGGAGGTGCTGTTGTGTACAAAAATCAATTTAAAAATTCTTTAAGGGGTATAGAAGAGGTTTCTCCTAGGAGATACACAGGAAATAAAAATAAAATTTTAAATTTATTTACTTATATTAAGTATTTATATTTTGACCTTCTAATTGATTACTATAAGATTTCAAAAAAAATAAATAGCGCTTCACAAATTAAAAAAGTAGTTGTTTTTCAAGATTCATACCTCAAATCTCCATATTGTTTATTTTTTTTGGCAAAAAAAACTATATACATACTTCACGAGCCACCAAGAGAGTTCTATGAACCATCATATCTACACGCACCAACTATAAAAAATAGAATATTTAATATTTTAATTAGAACACCAATTAAATACCTTGACTATTTTGCAACAAGAAAAGCAAGTGTCATAGTATCCAACTCTAAATTTTCACAAAAAATAATAAAAAATATTTATAAAAAAACATCAACAGTTGTATATCCTGGTATTTCAAAAGAATATGTAAACATTAAAAAACATAGAATTGACAAAGAG
>CAYSAM010000024.1:10446-10949 GCA_964429015.1 uncultured Pseudomonadales bacterium
CGATTAAAGATATTTCAAAAATAGCAAATAATAACAGACCAGAACTTTTAATTGTTGGAACTGGAACAGATGGGGATGTCAATTACTTAAAAAAAACGGCATTTGATTTAGGAGTTAATATAAAAATATTATCAAATTTGACAAATAACCAGTTAATAAGTAAATATATAAAATCAAAAATATATATAAATAACGCCGTAAATGAACCATTTGGGATTGCTGCGTTAGAATCGCTTTTTTGCGGTTGTTATTTGGTGACTAATAATACTGGAGGGACGAAAGAGTTGAAAAAATATTTTTTCAACAAAGTATTAGTATCAGATAGTGATGGGTCTGATATTTCAATGCTAATCAATAAAGTTTTATCTTCAAAAAAAAGTATTGAAAAAAAACCCGCAAACATAGAAGTGTTCAGTTGGGAAAAAATATCAACAAAAATAATAGAATTATGAAAATTAAGATTATCAGAGGTGCGTTTTTGAATCCTTTTGAGCTTCAAAACT
>CAYSAM010000025.1:0-10774 GCA_964429015.1 uncultured Pseudomonadales bacterium
ATCATAGAGTTCATGAACATTTAGTTGATTATGTTTTTTGTGTTGGTCCTTACGTTCTAAGTGGTGGTGAACTACCTGTAATGACTGTAGTAGATAGTATTGTGAGATTGATACCTGGTGCACTGGGAAACGAAGACTCTCTAAAAGAGGAATCGTTTAATGATGGAGATACTATAGAGTACCCACAGTACACTAGACCTGCAGAATATAATGGCTGGAAGGTGCCAGAAGTTTTACTTTCAGGGAATCACTCAGAGATTGAGAAGTGGAGGAAGGGGAAATAAAAACTCTAAAACTCAAAGAATCAAAAACTCAAAATATTGAGTTATATTCTATTAATCGTTTATAAACATCATTGCATCAGATACAGACTTTAAATTCTTCTCAATCATTATTTCTTCAACTCTTTTAACAAGACCAGGTTGTGGTTCATATCCTAAAATCTTTTGTATTTCAATTTCAATGGCTGGCTTATCGGGTTTTGTTTTAACTTCATTTGAGCCATCTACATTACCAACAGTAAAAAATAGATTTTTTCCTGGTTGAACATAGCTCAGTTGCTTTGATTTCTCTGTCATTAGTCTTTTGGTGTGCCGAAGGGGAGGAGGTAGATGATAGTTTCCTCTTCGGGAATACTGATAATGTTTCTTATTATACTATCGTCAAAACTTGAGTTTGCCACCAAACCAAGATTAATTGATTCTGCTTGCAAATATAGATTTTGAGCAGCATGACCCGCCTCTAAATAAACTTCTTTATCGTGGCTTATGCCACCATACGCCTGAGCCATTTTACCCATATTGCCAGTAATTACAAACATAGCTGGATTATTTTTGAATGAATTTTGATTTAGTGAAGTATAAATAGCTTTTCCAAATTCTCCTTCTTTTATGGGCTTTAGGCCGTGAATTGGAGACCTTTCGCCTGGGATATAGATGTACTGACCTGGATTTAAACCCTCAATTTTATTTGCAATTAAATATATATTGAGTGGATATGTAGATTTTGCTGAAGGAGTTGTTCTACCTCCCCATTCAGCAGTTATCCCCTGGCCTGCCCACAACATTTGAGAGGCGGACTTGAGGGTAATTGGTTCGTCTGCAAAGGTACGGATGGTACGGCGGTTTTTTAGAGCAGCCTCTATAGAGGTATTACTTTTGGGTTGTGGTGTTGGCAAAGTTATAAGATTAGCGATTTGGACTGGTGCTGGTGAACCATTATCAACTACGCTAGTAGAGGGCTTGGATTTAAAAATAAAGGAAATACCAGATAAAACCAAAAGCACCAAAAAAGTTAAAATGGGTATTAGCCACTTTACTTTTTTGATTTTCTTTTTTGGGGCAGTTTTTTGATCCATTAGTTATTTATAAATAACTTGTTACTCTTGCCTCTTTGCGAATGTTACTAAACATTTCCTGAGATTTGGTGTAGATCTCTTGCTGATACAAGGTATCCTTTATAGAAGCAGAAACCTCTTCTAGTTTTTTGCCAGTAAAATTGGCTTTGTTGTCTTCAAAATATTTTTTAATTGAATCTTCGGTGATTTCAATTTTGTTTGAACTTTCGACAAGTTTTTTAAACGCCATACTTTGAGCGATTGTTTTTTTGGCTTTTTCAAGTGTCAGTCCGTACTGCTCAAGAGTGCTTTTGAATGCCTCTTCAGATCCATATTGAGCAATCATCTTATCTATTTCTGTTTTTAGCTCTTGATCGCTAACAACTATATTATTTTTTTTGATTTGGGCATTGAGAAGATTTTCGTTTACCATTTCTTCGAAGGTTTGCTTGCCATAGCGTTCGGCCATTTTGGCGTTTAGCTCAAATCTGGTAATTGGAGTATTGTTTACAAAACCTACTAAAAACAGATTGCGATATTTAAAAGCCAAGAGATAACTTACTGTTCCAAGTAAGGCAACTATAACAAGTTTAAAAATAAAAGAATAACTTTTGTTTGAACTAGAAGCAGAGTTTTCTACAATTTCAGGAGTATTTTCTGATCTAAGTGTTTTGATAACTTTTACGGTTTTTTTTGTTTTTGAGGATGGCATGTTATTAATTATTGTTGATACTAAGTTATGTTACCACAGGTTAGAATTGCTCTTCCTTGAGGTTAATGTTGGTATTAAGTATAGGTAAAACTGGATCTGGTAAATCGGTTCCAACATTGTAAATTTCTTCTCTTAGTGCATCAAACTCTGAGGAAACTTTTGTAGGTGAAGCAACACTACCTGACTCTAGAGTAGGAGGAAGATAAACGGGGAGTGTGTTTTTGTTAAATAGTGATTTGCCAATACTAGCGAAAACCATAAAAGTAAGAAAAACAAATATAGAAATTAAAATCCACTTAAGCTTTTTTATCTTTTCTATGACTGGCTCAAAGAGTTTACCAGATTTAAATTTTGCGATAAATTCTAGGGCTTCTGGGTTGTTTATTTCAAATTTTGCCATAGTTTAAATCTAGATCTATTAACTGATCCATCCATTTTAACTGGAGTGTTCTTATGTCGCTAAGTAGCTCTATTTTGGCAGAAAAAAAGATTTCGCTATCAGCATTATCCATACCCTCTTTTGAGATTAAAAAGATAGCCATGTTATCTATTTTTTCGGTAATGACAAGTAGGTCTTTATCGAGTTGGTCAATTCTTTCGGTGACACGCACCGAAACGTTATCTGCCAATTTTTGTTTTAGCTTTTTTAGAGCCTGATCTTGTTGTAGGGAAAGGTTTTTGAATTTAGCAATTTTGGCAGCAACAATGCCAGACTTGAGTGATTTTTCGTGTTCGGGGTAGGACTTGGTGTAATCAGCATCAAATGTATCCATATCTTGTAAGGTAACAATAGATTGGCTTTTGCTACTTTCGGTTAAAAAAAACTGCTGTGCACTGATTAGTGAGGAACTAACAGGATTTATGGGTTCGTACTGCAAATTGTTTGAAGAAATAACTGAACGGAGGTAAGCAGCAAAGCTAGCATAGGTAAGATCTCTTGTGTTCATAGAGAGTTTTGCCAAGAGTAAGGCTTTTTGTTGGTTGTCTAGTGTGGGATTGGTGAGATAGTCTTTTTTGAATAATAAAAACTCACTATAATGCTCTCGATATTTAGAATATTGATAATCATAGTCAGACCTCGCATCTGCAAAAACAGTGGTTGAAAAAATAACAAAAAAGAAAAAAAATGGAATGACGCGGATTAACTTCATCTGTTATTAGTATAACTTATTGCCTACTTGGGAAGTTTTAGACCACTTCCAATGAGATACTCAACAATAGTTTGCCAGGTAGCAAAATGGGTTTCTAATAAATCCTCTGTCTTTTTGACTTTTAGGCCACCATATAATGGGTAGCGGTTGGGGTTCTGCTTGTACTTTTCTGAGTCTTTTACTGAGCACTCTCCAAGTTGGAAATCTGATCCTAGCTCTTTTAGCGTCCACGATAACAGTTCGTAAGGTGTGGTTGTGTCAGATGAGCAGTGATAAGTGCCATAGGCTTCTTGCTCAATTATGAGTTTTAGAGTCTTGGTTATTTCGGGGATATAAGAAATGGCTATTTGTTGATCATTGAACAAAGTAGATATTTTTTTCTCGGAAATTTTTTGAAGTAAATTTCTAATTACATCTGGCTTGTAATTTTGCTCTACTCTTACCGGATGGTTTATTCTGAGAATAACTCCTCCTCTTTCGGTGACAAGGGCTTCTGCTCTATTTTTGCTCCAACCGTACCAGGTTAAGTTTTCGCTGGTTTGTGGGAGTGTGTCATCTTCAGCATATGGCCCGGGAAAGGAAAGATCGCCAGGGAACACCATGTTGGTAGATATTTGAATATAGTTTTTAGATTTAAAACAGCTCAGAATGTTTTTGACGGCAAGGTAGTTTTTTTGCCAAACTGGACCGTTTTCGTTTCCACGCTCTAGTTCTGCCTCGTCTACATTTGTAAACGCAGCAAAATTTATTATCCACTCTGGATTAAAAGTGTTTAGATACTCAGAAATATTTTTTTCGTTTGTTATATCTAATTCACTACTCGTAGGTAGAGCAAGTATGTAGTCTGATGAGTTTTGGGAAAAATGTGAACCAACTAAACCACTAGCTCCAAGAACAAGAATCTTTTTTTTCATTGCCTTGAATTATATTACTTAAGGAGACCAAAAAGAAGCAAGCAACCAAGAACAGCGTAAAGTAGATACTCAAAAACAATACTAAGATCTAGAGTTTTTTCTTTTTTATGATGAAAGTATCCCCAACCAACATAGTAACTCCCAACAAGCAAAACCAGAGTTTTTTGAATTTTAGGATTGCCGTTGAAATATATTAGCAGTAATAAAAGTAGTGATAAAAAGCTAATCAATAAAACATAATCTAGTAGGTGACGAAGCGGTTTTTTCATAGAATTATTCCCTGTTGAATAACAAAGATAGCAATACCGATAAAGGCAATGAAAGTTAGATGAGCCCAGGATTTTCCAGAGATTCGGATGAGGTTGTAACGAAGAACAAAAACCCAGTCCATACTAAGAGCAGCGAGGATGAGGATAACAAAACTCATTGACCAAACCTTGGAAAGATTAAGAGGTGAAAGACCGGAAGAGGGAGCTTGTTTTTCGCTTGCAAAAGCTTCGTCAACTGTAATGCTATCAGCAGCAATTTTACCTAGATTATTTTTTGTGGGTGTTGTACCAAACATTTGAACAACTATGGTAGTTTCAATACCGTTTATGTATCCATCCTTAACCGCTACACCAATATCTTTATATCGACCATCAACAAGGTTCTTTTTGTGGGTGGGTGATGCCATCCAGGCAACGATGATGTCTTTGGGGTTACTAAAATCTCTAGCCAAATTTTCACCAGCATGTTGATATTTGTAACCAGATGAACTAATAAAATACCAAGGCTCTGTACCTTTTGGAGAAACATGTGCCCAGTAGTTGTTTTCGAACATATCGTTTACTTTGGCTGCTGCGGCGGCGTTGAGTAAAGAATTTTCTTTGACAATACCAACATTGGCATTTAGACGCTGATTGTTTGTAAGTTCTATAATTTTTTTGGGGTCAATTTGCGAGGCATAACCCAAAACACCTGGCTTTAGACCAATTGTAATATCGATAAATGAAAGCCCCATGAGGTAAAGACCTACCAAAATTAAAAGCGACTGATTCCAAAGAATTTTGGCTTTGTGATTGTTGTGCGGATGTGGCGCAAATAGGGTGTGAAAGAAACTGACCATACAATAGTTCATTATGCCATAATTATTTTATGGTAGCTAGGACACACAGCCTTTTTGCTTTTACTTGCATGCTTGGAGCGGTGGTTTATTTTGGTACCAAAAATGTATCGACGGCCACAATTGTAGCTTGCCTGTTTTTTAATACCATTGGAGCTCTTCTACCAGACATAGATCAGGCGTCTAACCGCCTTTGGGATTTGCTGCCGGCGGGAGATAATATTGGCAAAGCCTTAGGGGTATTTATGAAGCACAGAGGAATATCACATTCTTTTTTGGGAATTTTTTTGGCTGATAAATTTAGCTACTGGCTAATTACAAATTTGTTTAATGCTAGTTTTGTGGATACCAAAATGGTTTATTGGGCCACAATGATTGGATTTATCTCTCATATATTTGCAGATAGTTTAACGGAGGAAGGAGTACCACCACTCTATCCACTAAAAATTAACTTTGGTTTGCCACCTATTAAACCGATGCGAATAAAAACCGGTGGCTGGTTTGAAAATTTGGTGGTGGCTCCGAGTTTGATTTTTACTTGCATGTGGCTAGGAGTAATTTATTGGCATTAAAAAACCTGGGTGGTTAACCCAGGCGTGTTTTAATTCACTAGTTCTTCAATCATGCCGTTTAAGTGGTTGATTGCGACAATAATATTTTCTTCCAAAATGGCAAAGTTAGCATTTTGGATTTCCAGATTTTCATTTGCAAACCGAATGGTTTGAACTTCCGGATTGGGATTGATGACCAGGAATCCACCATCGGCCATTTTCAACCAAAACTGATCGTCGATTATAGCTGCTTGCCTAAAAATCAATACACCAGCGTTTCTGATGACTTCCTGAACAACAACGAAGAAATCTTCAACAACATCAATCTGTTCATCGTCGATAGGGCAGGGATGACCGCCATTCAACAAGGGAATCAATCTTTCTTCATTTGCCACTTTTACCTCGCTTTTAAGTTTTTAAGTTCTTGCTTATTATAAGATATTTACCCAATATTTTCAACTTTATTTTGACTTTTACATAGCGATTGCACAGATAGCGTACACACTTAGATCCCATGCTGTAGCAGTTGAAGACCTATGAACAGACGTTGTCCAAGTATTGTCAGCACTTGGATAATTGCTGACGGTATAAAAAGTAACAGTGGAACTGTTGACGACAAAACCACCAGAGAGAACTTTTTTGTCTACAGGACAAGTGACAGTAACTGTTTTGAGTTGATCTGTGGTGCTTGCAGAAGAAGTTGAGACTTTTTCCCAGCCAGTTAATCCACTAACTCCTGCAGCGCCTTGCTCTCCCCTTTCTCCTTGTATGCCCTGTATACCTTGGATTCCTTGATCGCCTTTATCTCCCCTATCCCCTTTTGGTCCCACCTCACCTTGTGGACCTTGGGTATCTGATTGTCCAGAGGAATTTATAGTAAATTCTTTGTCACCTTTTTTGCAGTTTTTGGATTTAAAAATTTCACCGACAATATAAATTTCTCCGTCGTAGTTGACGCAATATTTGGGATTACTGGGGAAAATACTGGAAAAAAAATCTTTGGTTTTTTTGTACCAGCGATGATCGTCGGCATGGGCAATACTAGGGCTGACTAAAACCAAAATAAACAGAACTATTAACAGGGCAGCATTTTTCATAGTGAAAAACATTGTTAATAAATACAGAATACTCTTTTTAGGTTTTATTTTGTAGTACCTTCCCAATATTAGGAGATTAAACTAATAATAACCTTTATAAGAATCTTCTTCTCTGTCGGATTACTGATAGCAACCAACAAAGCTAAGGCTACTAAGGCATTATCATTTATTTTTCTTTCTCCTGTATCTCTATACAAAACTCTATTTTTATCTAAATAATTTATAAACAACAGAGAACCAATGCGTTTATTACCATCTATAAAAGGGTGATCTTTGATTACTAAATACAAAAGATTTGCAGCTTTCTCTTCAGTACTTTCATACAATTCTTTTCCCCCATATGTTTGAGAGAGATTCCCAACAATACCACTTAATCTGTCACTGGACTCAATACCAAAGTAACCAAGATTCTTTTTGGTTTTTTGAAGGTTATTTTTTATGTTTTTTATGGTTTCTAGTGTATCGGATATATGCAACTTGTAAATTGGAGTGCTACCTTTTACTTTTTTAATTTTTTCCGTATCGTATTGTTTTAGTAAATCTAGGGACTTTGTGTATTGTTTTATTATTGATAACAGTTCTGACCCCTGGTTACTTAGTAGGTTCTGATGGGATTTATTCTCTACAAAACCAATAGTTTCTTGAAGATCTTTAAATTTATTTCTTTGACTGAGTAATAATTTTTGATTCAATGAGTAGCCTTTAATTAAATAGCTTTTCAAAATTTTAGTTGCCCAAATTCTAAAATCAGTTGCCTGCTTGGAATTTACTCGATAGCCGACAGAAATGACCATGTCTAGACTATAAATTTTCGAAGGTTTATCGACACCAGTAATGTGCATTTTTTGCACATTACTTTTTTCTAATAACTCGCCAGTTACAAATACTTTATTTATGTGTTTTGTAATCACAGACCTTTCAACCTTAAAAAGGTTAGCGATTTGGGCTTGTGTCAGCCATACAGTATCACCTTTTAGTCTTACATCTATAGAAACAGACCCCTCTTTATTTTTGTAAATCTGAACCTCCATATTTTCTGGTTTTGTTTTGGTCATAAATTAATTTAATACCAAAAATAACCCGAAGTCAAATTACATAAAAACATCTTTATGGCAAAAAGTTTTAAACTCTCTTTGCCACTACCACCAATCTTTTTTGATCTAAGAAACCTGTGCAAGTATAGAGAGTAATTCTTTCGTCGTTTGTGTCAGCCAAGATAGAAACATCGTCGGCATTTACTGTGGCAATATAAGCAATGGAATACAAAAAATCTTGACCATTTTGGCCAGATATTACAAGAGTGTCCCCTGTTTTTACTTTGTGTAAATTGCCGAGCAAATTTTTCCAGTTGTGACCATAAAAAATTAGATTTCCTTTGTTTCCCAGATTACCTGAGTTTGCAAGGAAACTAACTCCTGTTTGGGAGGTGGGCCAAGAACCATTCTTTAGCAAGGTTGGTTCAATGGGTAAGTTTAGAGAAAGTGAACTAATAGAAATTTTTGTTGGTACTGTACCCTGTTCGTTGTTCTGGACTTGGGTCTGTGGTGCTTGAAAACTACTGCGGGTTTTGTAATAACCTAGTCTTTTAGAAATATCAAACAATCCTTGAGCTGTCAGAAGCAGCCCGGAAACGAGAAAAATGGTGGAGAGGACTTTTTTGAACATTTTATATTTTTTCTGGATTCCGGATCAGGTCCGGAATGACACAGTGTTACTTTTTGAGCAGGCGGGAGGCGAGAAGAAAAATAAAACCCAAACCAAGGTAACTTGCTATAACAGGTAGAGTTCCAGTAGTAGCAAGACCAAGAACTTGCCCAAAGCGAGTAGATATTCCTTGGACTTGACCAGATGATCCACCAGAAGAAGATGTACTAGACGAAGACCCGCCAGATCCACTATTGCTGCCGTCACAGGCATAATACTCATTTTTTGCCATGTACGTTTCTTTGTCTAAACCCCAAATACTACCGTCTGGAACCAGAACCCATCCATCTGCTTTTAACTCATCAATTTCCTCTTGTGTAAGTGAACCACTTTTCCACCAACTTGTTTTTATACCCCCACCACTAATAGTACAAAGGCATTGAAGATGGTTGCCGTTTTCTAGAAGATAGACTTTATCAGAACCAGGGTAACTATCTACCTTTCCTGGTACTCCGTGTATGCCAGAGGTATAAGAAACGATAAGTTGTCCACTGGGGTTTAGGCAGCTTGGAAAATTTGGATGCTTAACTTGAGCATTTGCATCTATAGGACCAGCAAAAAAAATGGCAAATACATACCACAAGGAAACTAGGCGAATGAAAGAAATTCTGTCCATTTTATCATTCAATTATTTAATATGGGTATTTTAGCCCAATACCAACCAAATTACAATTGGTAGAATGTGGATAACTTATTGGCCAAGTAAGAAAACACGAATGAAGCTAAGCAAAGTTGTAGGTTCTAGCGTTATCTTCAAGTTTGATGCTATAGGAGCCCTGTATTGATCAAAACCGTCTTTTGTAACTATCAGCTCACCACCTTCAACAAGTGGCAGACTAAAAAATCCCCTAGCATCGGTTATTATTGGCTCTTTTCCATCTTCTGAAACCTGTGCTCTGCCAACTGGAATGTTAAACCAAGTAACGATCTGTGACTTAAATTGGGATGGTGTAAAGTGACCTCGAATAACATTAGCAACCGCTCTTTCGGAGCCGTTATCGTTCCAAAGCTTGGTACTACCACCAAAGCTGGTCCAGTAATTTAGCCCTACAACAGATCTATCCTTAGCTAAAAGATCTAGTGCTTTGCTGACCCATACCGCTTGTTGTTGTTCTGTTAGATTACCGTGAATATCTGGTATTGGGGCTCCAAATTCACCCAAAACAATGCTTCCACCAGACTGCCTGGCTAAATCTTTAATATCCGACACTAGTTTTTCTGGGGTACTGACATAGTGGTCGATGACTACCAGACCACCTAGCCGCTTGGTAGTTTCTTTGTCCATTATCAGTTTGGCTACATCGCCATTCATGGAATGAAGGTTAGTAGGAATGTCTTTGCCAATTTTGCGGAAAGATTGGCGAACAACGTCCGTCTGCTCTACTAAAAAGTTGCGATATTCTTCTACTCCACCTACGTGGCGAGGATCTCCTGGGCCGCCATTTTCGCATTCTGGACAAGAAGAAAAAAGATCTCCATCCTCAAACAGGTCAGCGTTGTCAATTATAAATTCACCAACTAATTTAGTATGAGTTACTCTGTCTATTTTTTTGTACTCAAACCAACCCTCCCAACCAGAGAAGTTTCCTCGGAACCAAACCTTTAAACCACTGTTACGAGCAGAAGCAACCCAGCGATGCATGATGGGTAAAAATTCTGCGTCGTAGGGAACACCAATAGCAACGTGAGTTGCACCAGTGCTAGCGATGGCTTTTATTTGACTGTCGATGGTTTTATTGAAACTTAGATCCTCATTTTTTTCTCTGGCCAAATCCCTGCTGTACTTCATTACATCTATGGACTGAAAACTCCATAGTTTACTATCGATATATTTTGGGGACTGAGAAACTAAAAATAGATAGCGAAGAACTACTAGAAGTAATAGTCCAACAATGAGGTAAATACTATTTTTGCTTGCCATAAATTGGTTCTGTGTTCAAGTCACCCAAGAATTCGTCTTTGAGCTGATAAATATCGGCAAAGGGGAAACTCTGTACTAAATTGTACTTTACAAAACCTGGTGCTTTGCTCACAAATTTAAAGGTAGAGTCGTTTACATCATTTGTTCTCATAATGATCCACCTTGCCCACCTATCTGGAGCTATGGTGGCACTCTCCCAGTATGCTCCTGTTCCCTCGTGGATAAATCTCTTCATAGGTAGATTGCTAGAGAAAATAATGGCGTCGTGACTGGCGGCGGAAAT
>CAYSAM010000026.1:0-8650 GCA_964429015.1 uncultured Pseudomonadales bacterium
GAGTCGAACCTGTTATCCCAAAAGGGAATTAGTTTTCGAAACTAACGCATTACCGCCCTGCCCACCCTCCAATGCATCTATTTTACTTTATCGACCAATAAATTTGACAACCGCCTTTTTATATCTTTACTACCATCACTTGTTTTTAGGTATTTTTCTCGTGCGCGGGCGTCACTTTCTAGTAAATAAGCCTCATAACAAACTAATACAACCGGAAGGAATTTTTTTGTTGAACTAACGCATGACCCTGTGCTCATCCTCCAAAGGAAATAGAAGTATTGGTGCGTCCGGCAGGATTTGAACCTGCGACCCCCAGATCCGCAATCTGGTGCTCTATCCAACTGAGCTACGAACGCTTACAGGCTATATTTTACCCTAAAAACTACTCTAGGGGGACTTTTTCACCTAACCATTTGGTGAATTTATCCATAGCAGTAGGTTCTGGCTCCATAAAGGGAACCACTTTGCTCATGTCGCTTTTTAGTTTTTCTTCAATTTCTTTGGAAATAACGAACACTACATGCCACGGTGACTCGAATAAATTTATTCTTAACAATCTTGTTCCCCATTTGGTTTCTAGCCAAAAGTTGCTCATTTTTTGATAGTCATAAAACTTGTTTACAGATCGTAAGCCCCAAGTAGTCATGGTATTTTTTGTTTTTAGTGGTTCTGTGCGATTCATGGCCCACATCATAAAAACCAATGCCCAAACGACAAAAACTGGCATTACACCTTCTATAAAAAAGAGGATGACGCTTACTAAAAAGGCGATAACGATTACAGAGCTATAAAATTCTTTGGTCCAGACTTTGTGGGGGCGTTCGTAGGACTCCCATTCCATTATTGTTTTTTCGGTTATGTCGTTACTTTCAGGCACATTTCATCTTAGCACAAGGGGATAGTTTTTTTGCGGAGAGGCAGGGATTCGAACCCTGGGTGAGTTTTACCTCACGGAAGTTTAGTAAACTTCTGCACTAGACCACTATGCGACCTCTCCAATAATGGTTATTTTAACAGTTTTGAGGCTGATTGGGTGATAAAATATTAAGGAATGGAGAGTTGGCCGAGCGGTTCATGGCGCAAGTCTTGAAAACTTGTGGGCGCAAGCCCTCAGAGGTTCGAATCCTCTACTCTCCGCATTTTTATAAACATTGACATTTAATTCGGGTTTTGTTAGTGTTAATTATGAGAGATATAGATTCTGTGCTGAAAGCTCAAGAATTATACAGAAACGGGTATTCGGTAGCAGAGATTTCTAGAAAACTCAAGAAATGTAGCAGTAATGTTAGTCGTTGGTGTAGGAAGGCTGTAGAAAACGATGTAGGTAGAAAACTTACTATACAAGACATTAAACGTAAGTACTGGTTTGATTTTGATAAGGTTGATATTGGTAGTTTGAGTATTGAAAGATGTCGATTATTTTTGTCTATCCTTTATTGGTGTGAAGGGGCAAAATATCCTGCTAGTGGTGAGTTGGCTTTTACAAGTAGTGATGAAAAAATGCAGCGAGTTTTTATAAAACTTATGAGAAAATCTTATTCTGAAGAAATCGAAGAAAGTAAGTTTAGAGTTGTATTGCAAGTTCCTGATATTTGTGATGTTGAAAAAATAAAAGTTCATTGGTCTAAATTGCTTAATATTCCTCTGACACAGTTTTATAAACCTTATATGACAAAAACTAGGGGAAGTAGATATAGAAATACATACAGAGGACTTGTGGTTTGAGGTATCACGATTATCGGATTCTATTGAGGATAATGGGGACGTATAATCGAGTAGTTAAACAAATAATTGGAGGCGTCGTCTAGTGGTTATGACACGAGTTTGCTAAACTCGGACTCGAAAGAGTCTCGTGGGTTCGAATCCCACCGCCTCCGCATTTATGAAAAAAACAATTGGAGAGCTTCAAGAATATATAAAGAAAGTAAATTTGGAGCGAGGTTTTGAAGATACTACAGTACCAGAGTTGTTTATGTATTTGTCTGAAGAGGTTGGAGAAGTGGCAAAAGCAGCAAGGCAAGTGACAAAAATGCATACGGATAGCAATTCTGAAAAGTTTGAACTTGCTCATGAGATGGCAGACGTGCTGAGTTACTTATTAGATTTGGCGAACAGATTTGATGTGGATTTGGAGAAAGCTTTTTGGGAAAAAGAAGAAATAAACAATAAAAGGACTTGGAGTAAAAAGGGAGTTTAGATTTTTATGAGTTTGGAAATTGTTTTGTAAAAACTAATTGAAGAGTAGGGAATGATTACAAAAAAGAGATATTCTTCTGTAGGAAGATTGAGATATGTTGGTCCTATTAGAAAGTTACTATTAAATGCCCAGTGTCCCTGTTTTACAGCATAGAAATCCCAAGTTAGACCAAAAATTAAATAACTTAGAGAAAACAAAAGAGCACTTTTGAGATTGGGATAGACTTTGATTTTGAAGTAAGCGTTGGCTGTGAGGAAGAATAAATATACTGAGAGTAATATTTGGAAGTAAGTCATCACATTTATCTTAACAAAGGTGTTTCTGTCTGTTTTGACTAGAGTGTTTTTCTCTTGGTGGTAGTAGAATGTGGGAACAATGGAAAAATTTCAGGACAGATTTTTCGAAGAGAAGAGGGAGTTGTTGAAGAGCTTGGGGATTAAAGCGATACTTTTTGATTTTGATGATACTTTGATTTATACCCAAGAATTGTTTATTAAATATATGGATGAATATATTGAGGTGGTGGCATTGGAAACAGGACTAGATAGAAAAGTTGTAAGAGAAGACGTGGAAAGACTAAATGATGAGGAATATAAACAAATGGGAGTTAATCCAGAGCGATGGTGTGTGGTGGCCGAAAGAATGGCGAGGGAAAGAGAGGGGTATGGTGAAAGTGCAATAAGAAACTTATATGTACTTGGAAAGATTTATACAGACGAGCCGAGAGTAAAAGAGGGCGCAAGGGCAGTACTGCAGATACTTAGTGATATGGGAATAAAAATGGGGATGGTGACGCATGCTAATGTAGATTGGACTTGGAGAAAAATGGCCAAAGTAAAGATGGTGGACTTTTTTGATGCCATTGTGATTGCCGATGAGAACAAACACAAAGGAGTTGAACACTGGCTTTCGGTAATGGAAGAGTTGGGAGTTACACCTGAAGAGTGCTTGGTGATTGGAGATAGTTTGGGGGGAGATATTATTCCCACAGCTAAAGTGGGGGCGAGAACAATGTGGCTTCACACCGGCTCTAGTTGGTCGATGTACAGGACCGGAGAGATTCCAGAGAGTACAGTTCATTTGGATCAGATAAATCAGGTTCTATCAGCTTTGGAAGAGTTGAGGTAGTTGATATTTTATTCGGGTTTTGTTAGGATTAAATTATGAAGTTTGGAGTTAAAGAATTAAAGCTTCTAGGTGCATCTCTTTATCTTTGTGAAGGTACCAAGCTAAGGACTTTGGGAAACGGTAGGAAAATTTATTCTATAGAATTTACAAACAATGACCCTCGAACTATACAAATATTTTTGAAGTTTCTTAGAAAAATAATCAAACCTGTTGAGTCTAGAGTGAAAGTTCAACTGTTTATTTATCCAGATTTAGATGAGGTGTTTGTGGCGAAATACTGGCAAAAAGTAACAAAAATTCCAAAAAGTAGGTTCAACAAGACCATTTGTTTAAAGGGAAATAACTCAAAAGGCAGACATAGTCCTTTTGGAACCGTTAAATTGAGATACGCGCACAAGGAGCATTTTTTGGTACTTCAAAGTATAATAGACGAGGTATTTGGAGGAGTACGGATATCTACGATATCCTCTCCTCCTCGCTTCGCAAACCCACGAATTTCTTAATTCGAGGTTTGCTAACTCGGAGGAGTCGGATAGTGGTCTATTCCACACGATTGGAAATCGTGCAGGCGCAAGTCTACGTGGGTTCGAATCCCACCTCCTCCGCAAATATAAATAATGATTACGAAAGAAAAAATTGAAGGTTTGATTTTAAAAGGTAGAGATGTTCTAAATAGTGTTGTGACTCTTCCCTCTGGTGTTTTTGCACCTACAACGGTTGATAACCAAAAATTTTATTCTTGGCAAACTCAAGTTATCCAATATTTATCTTCGAACATTCCTGGAGAAAATAGCTATGTTGATGGATTTAGAACACATGTTATTAATAATTATCCTTCACATGTCAAAAGTGGTCTTGGAATATTGCAGTCTGTCTTAGAAGATGTTTCAGACCTAAACGTTGTTTTGTTGAAAAAAAATGCTGAAACAAATGGTGCGTTGAAATCTTTAGAGAACCTGTTTGATAGGTTTCATTTGCTTGTTCGAGAACTTAAGAGGAGGCATGACCATAGACATACTTTGGAGGTAAAGGATGAATATGATGTTCAGGATTTAGTTAGAACCTTGTTAAATCTTTATTTTTTAGACATACGACCAGAAGAATATACTTCGAGTTATGCGGGTAAGTCAGCGAGAATGGATTTTTTGCTAAAAAATGAAAAATTGGTTGTCGAATTAAAAATGACAAGAGAAGGCTTGGGAGGTAAGGAGATAGGAGATCAACTAATTCAAGATATCGAGAGATATAAAAACCATCCGGACTGTAAAACTTTGGTCTGTTTTGTGTATGATCCAGATTCTGTAATCTATAATCCAAGAGGGCTAGAAAATGATTTGAATAGGGAAGATAACAACTTGAAGGTAACGGTTTTTGTTAGGCCTTTTTAACTAGTTGTGTGTTATTAACAACCTTTGGGTATAATTTGGTAGATGAATGATCAAGTTGAGGAGATAAAGAGAAAAAATAATATTGTGGATATTGTAGGGCAGTATGTGGTGCTTAAAAAGTTGGGAAGACATCACAAGGGATTGTGCCCTTTTCACTCAGAAAAAACACCAAGCTTTCTTGTTAACGAAGAACTCAATCTTTATAAATGCTTTGGTTGTGGGGCAGGTGGGGACGTAATTAAGTTTTTGATGGAAGTGGAGGGAATAACTTTTCTTGATGCCTTGGAGAGGTTGGCTGATAGGGTAGGAATAAAACTAGAGAAAAGATCAAATGGTGCGGACAAAAAGACCGAAATGTACGAAGTAATGGAACTGACTGCTAAGTACTATAACTGGTTACTAGTTTCTGGAAAATCTGGGGAAATGGCTAGGAAGTACTTGGAAGGAAGAAAGATTTCAGAAAAGATAATTGAAACATATAAATTAGGATTTTCGCTAAGTAGTTGGGATTCGCTGATTAATTATTTAACAAAAAAGAAAAATTACTCTTTGGAATTATTAGAAAAGGTAGGGTTAGTGGTAAAGAAAAATGGTGGTGGATATTATGACAAGTTTAGAGGTAGGGTAATGTTTCCTTTGCAAGATTCGGCGGGTAGAGTGGTGGGTTTTACAGGAAGAACATTGCCCGCCGACAGCAATGCAGTCTTGGCGGCCAGGCCAGATCAAGGGGAACCTCCAAAGTATCTTAATTCTCCGGAAACAGAAATCTATCATAAGGGCAAAATGCTCTATGGCTTTTACCAAGCAAAAAATGCAATTAGAGAAAAGAAAAGAGTAGTTTTAGTGGAGGGACAAATGGATCAGATTAGTTCTTTTGCTAGTGGAGTGGGAGAAACTGTTGCTGTAGGAGGAACGGGAATAACTGAAGACCAAATTGAAATGATGGCCCGGCTCGCTACAAAAATATATGTATCTTTGGATGCTGATGATGCAGGATACGCAGCAATAAAAAGAACTGTGGATCTTGCAGAAAAAAGAGGTTTGGGTATTAAAGTTGTACAGATAGAGGGTGGTAAGGATCCGGATGAAATTTCCCGAAGTTCTGCGAGCGCGTGGAAAAAAATGGTAGAAGAAGCGGTTGATGTTTATGAATTTGTAATTGAAAAGGCGATTAAAAAAAATGGAGTTAGTGGTCCAGAAGAGATAGGAAAAGTGTTGGCCGAAGCAGTTCCTTTTTTGGCAAAAATAGAAAATATTGTAATTAGAGAGGTGTGGGCAAAACGATTGGCAGAAAAAATAGATGTTAGTTTGAGTAGTGTTTTGGCGGAAATTGAAAAAAGCAAAACAGGTAAAAGTGTTGGAGTGTTTTTAAAAAAAGATGAAGAAAAAAGAGTAGACACAAGACTGGAAAAATTAATAAAAATTTTGATTGGAAGTTTGTTATCTAAACAGGACCTCACAAAAAAGGTGAAAAAAATATTGTCGGGTATAGAGGGAAGTGGTGGGGCTTGGAAGGGCTTGGTTTATATTTTGGAGAACACAACAGAACCGATTGAAGTGTCTGATTTGTTGTTGAAAATGCCACCTGAAATAAGAGATGTGGTGAGTGAAATATATATGCAAACCGAGATAACGGAGGTTGAGGAGGATAATATTTTGGACGTGACGATAAAAATTGCGCGAGAATTGATTAGAGAGAGAAGAACGGAGCTGTCTAAACTTAGAGATATGGCTGAGAAGGCAGGCGAAGTGGACAAAGAAAAGGAAATCTTATTGAAGCTTAGAGATTTGGGAATTCAGGAAAATAAGCTTTTTTCCCTTGATTTCGCTTAAAAATGTGGTAAGCTAGGGAATCTATTATGGCTGATAAAAAGGGACAACTCTCAAACCAACAAAAAATTGATTTAATACTCGATCAGGGTAAAGAGCAAGGATTTGTAACACAAGATGATATTTTGGAGTATTTCCCGTACCCGGAAAAGGAAATAAATGACTTGGATTTTCTTTATGAGGTTCTTTTTAAAGCTGATGTTGACGTTTTTGAGAGCGTTTTAGCAGGGCAAGATGCTGAGATATTGGAGGCAACGTCTGACCTTGAAAAAGAGCTAGAATCTCTTTCTCGCATGGAGGAGACGGAGGTCAACGACCCTGTTCGCATGTATCTTAAGGAAATTGGAAGAATTCCACTCTTAAAAAGAGACGAAGAGATTGCCTTGGCTCAAAAGGTAGAAAGAGGGAATGAGCACGCCAAAGACATGCTTACGAAGTCTAATTTGCGTCTTGTGGTGTCTATCGCTAAGAAGTACATGGGTAGAGGAATGAGTTTTTTGGATTTGATTCAGGAAGGTAACAAAGGCTTAATTCGTGCAGTAGAGAAATATGACTGGACTAAAGGTTTTAAATTTTCAACTTATGCAACATGGTGGATTCGCCAAGCTATTACTCGCGCCATTGCAGACCAAGCCAGAACAATCCGTATTCCGGTTCACATGGTAGAAACTATAAATAAGTTAATTAGAACTCAGCGCAAACTGATGCAAGACTTGGGTCGTGAGCCGACAGACGATGAGGTGGCATTGGAACTAGAGACGACTCCAGAAAAGGTCAGAGAGATTCTTAAGATTGCCCAAAAGACAACTTCTTTGGAGACACCAATAGGTGATGATGAAGATTCTATGCTTGGGGACTTTATTCCTGACGAGCGACAAGCTACTCCTTACGAATCGACCTCGCGACAACTGATGCACGAGAACTTGGAAGATGCTCTTAGTTCTTTGACGGAGCGAGAAAGTAAGGTGCTCCGAATGCGTTTTGGATTGGACGGTAGTAAACCTTTGACTTTGGAAGAAGTTGGAAAAGTATTTGGAGTTACTAGAGAGCGTATAAGACAGATAGAGAGTAAAGCACTTAGGAAACTACGACATCCGAGCAGAAGAAGGAAGTTGCAAGATTATCTTGAATAAAATCTCTTAGAAAATTTTAATTGTTTCGAAGTGTCGCAAAATGCGTACTCACCTCGCTACTGACAAGCATGTGCATAGTTGCGTGCGCTTTTGCTAACACTTCTGCAACGGCATATAATTTTCTGTTATCTTCTACTATTTGAGAACTGTCATCTGTGATCTATATTTGGTTTGGGTTTGCCGGGGACGATGTGGTGTTTTATACAGCGAGGTTCGTATCTTTGGCCAGCATTGTTTTCCTCTGCACCTATTAAAATAAGAGGATCGGAATAATTTGCTGGTTGGTCTTTGATTAATCTTTGAGTTCTGGTGGCGTCGTCGCCACAAACTTCGCAGACAGCGGTGGGCTTTTCTATTTCGTCGCAAAGAGAAAGTAAAGTGGGCATTTGACCAAAAGGTTCACCGCGAAAATCAAGAGCTAGTCCACCAAAAACAACCTTAATGTCTGCCTCAAGTAAAGCTTGAACAACCTCGATTATTTTTTCGTCAAAAAATTGTATTTCATCAATAACAACTGTATTTAGGTGGCCGTGTTCTTGTAAATATTCTTGGACGACATCTAGTATTTCAATCGCAGAGTCTACGGAGTGGGCGGGGTAGCTTTTGGGTTTGTCATCTTTTGTTTCGCGGGAAACTAGAAGATTGTGTGAGTCCCAGCGATTATCAATACTTGGTTTAAAGGCCAAGACGGATTGTTTTTTTAGTTCAGTGCGCTCGGCTGTGTAAATTAGGAGCCTGGTTTTACCAGCGCACATAGAGCCGGAGATACCCCTTAGTTTTTCTGTCATAGCAATTTATGATATATGATAATAGTAGATATGTTAATGAATCTTGTAATAAACGCTTTAGCTTTTTATGTAACTGCCTACTTGGTGCCAGGAATTGTGATTGCAAACTTTTCGGTATTAGTGGTGATTGCGGTGGTGTGGGGAATACTGACAGTTTTATTGAAACCAATTTTAGTAATTTTGACG
>CAYSAM010000027.1:0-8297 GCA_964429015.1 uncultured Pseudomonadales bacterium
TTTCTAGATCTGGTCTGTTTTTATTATTTAGCATGAGTCTAATAAGTCTTTGAACTGGTTGAAAATCTGGTTGGTTTAGTATGTATTCTATGTCACTATTTAACTCGTTTTTAACCTGAGTCTGGTTTATTTTATCTTCAACTCCTGGAAACTTAGCGGTGAGTTCTGGATCTAGTGAAACCCAATAAATTTCTGAAAAAGATAGACCGCCAAATTTTTCTGTGGCAGATTTTGCCCCATTGGCTGTAGCGCCGGTTATTTTTATATCGTCACCGAAGATAAAGTGAATAGGAAATTGAAAAAATTCTTGACCAGGTAAGATTTGATCTGTAGTTGGAGGTAGTGAGCCTCTTTCTTCCGCTGAGAGAGTAGCGTAATTTGCCTTGTTGGATTCAAGGCGAGCTAGTTTGATAATTATAATTGTTGGAAGATTCTTTAGTGATAAAAAGATGTTTATTTTTTTAATAGCTTTATCTATTAATGAGTTTGAGGCAGATTCGACATTTCTAAAGCCAGGGGCGGCGATACAGACAAATTCGTTTTTTTCTTTTATTTTTTGAAAAAATAGTTCATACTTTTTAAAGTTTGAAATAAATTTTTGGCTTATATCTTCCGAAGCACTTTCTATTTCTTTTGCGCTTCCAAATTTCATTAAGCTATATTTTTTAGCTATATCATTTTTATTTTCTTTGGTAATCATGTCTACATAATCACCGTTTTTATCGATGGATAAATTATGTACTGATATTGTGCCCAGATGATTACTGTTTGTCATATTGTTTGTGTAACAAAGTAGCAAGTTCGTCTATTGATTTTACGTTTATTTTTGCATGAGGTAGGATCTCATCCGAAACAGAAATCCCGTAGGTGTGTTTGAAAACAGCAGAATCTAATACTGGGTGGTCTCCAGCTGTAAGAACGTCAAGGGGGTCTATGTTTAAATGATTGCATAACCAAAGTAGGGCTGTGGCCTTGTTGGCTCCTTTTGCTGTAAAAAAGTAGTCAGATCTTGCGGAATCATCGATTTCTAACTTTGATTTGAGATCTTCTGCTAGCGTTAGCACTATTTTTTCCTTTGTTCTGACTGTCATGTTTGTTGTTTCGGTGTTTCTTACCCAGTTTGCAAATTCTTCAATATCTCTAGTTAATCTACCAAAGGCTTTGGTTGATTTGTATAAATTTGTAAACTTTGTTTCCATTTCATCTGAACAAACATATATAGAAACATTTCTGTCTGCAGTAGGATAAAAGCGAACTAAGGCGATACTTTCTCTATTGGTTAAAACAAAATCAGCTAATAGATTTCGTGCCTCTTTTTCGATAGGAAAGGCTTTTAAGAGTTCACCACCTGGATTCCAAATTTCACCACCTGCATGAATAATAGATGGTAGATTTACCTCATCAGGAAGTATGACTTTTTCGGCTTGACCCAGACTTCTTTGTGTGTTTACACCTCTTTGGGGTATTTTTTTGAAAGCGCTTATTACGTGTTCACCAGGTCGATCGTCTCCGATTACAAGTGTTTTGTCTATGTCAAACCAAGCGTATGTTTTTTGTTTCATTTTGTTTTTTTGCTAGTTGTTAGTAGTAATTATATCTACCTCTTGCTCTATTTGTGGTGAGTCAGAACTTAGATTGTTTAGAAATTGTTTGATTTTTGTTAGAAATTTGTGGAGAGTATCTCTTTGGCATATTTCTTCATTAAGTATATTGATTCCTGTGGCATATTTTGGATCAAGACTATAGCCGTCTGAGGAGTTTATTGCCTTGTAAAGCCTTGCCAAAACAATATCGTCTATCTTTTTGAAAAAATATTTTAAGTGAGCCTCTTTTGTGTATGCATCAACGTCATAGATGCTTTCTGGGGTGGTGGTAAGAATAAATTTTAAAACTCTGGAATTTAGTCTAAGTTTATAGCCAGTATTTTTGCTATAGTCTTTAAAAAAGGGGATAAGATCTAGTACTGTTCTAATTTCGGATCTGTTTAGGTCTTCTTCTGTTTCGGGTGATTGTGCTGCTATTTTTTTACCTAACAAGTAATAGTAGGCAAAAATCCAATCTTTGGCACCTGATTCAGACAATAATTGGTGTAATTTTTTTTCGTGTGATCCCGTGACGCTAATATCGTCAATAATTAAAACATGTTTGTTTTTAATTTTTTCTTTATCTGTTTTGGAAAGAAAAATTTGACGTTTGTTCATTGCTGCTGATCTTTCGTCTGCTGACATTGTTCCGTAGTGATTTGTGGCAAAGTCGCCACCTCTTTCAAATTTAATACGATCATGTTTTACATCAAGACTTTGGAGTAGTTTAGTGACCTCTCTTGCAACTGAATAGGAGGCTGTTGGTATGACTCCAAAAGCTGAGGAGGTAATAAGAATTGGTTCTTCTGATATTATTAATTTTTGTACAAATGGATGGTTTGTTATTGCTGAAGCAAGGTGCAACGCAATTCTCTTTGTGGCAATTGGGTCTCCGTATTTCATTCGACTGTACATTTTGGTTTCAAAATCGTGTAGATTTTCAGTTTTGAATATAATTTTGGCTGCCAATCTCTTGGGTTTTGGAATTTTCATTGTATTAGAGGTATTTGCTTGTTATTTTTCTTGATTCATCTATGAATTTAAGTTCCATTAATTTCTTTTCGATAATGTTTAGTGACTCTTTGTAGATTCCATTCCATCTTTCTCTAAAACCATTGTTGGTAGAGGCAAGATACAACTTAAGTATTATGTTAGGTAAAAGGCTGTCTAGAAAGTCTGGTAGATCTTTTCTGTTTGTGTCTATAAGTAGGTCTCGAAGTGTTTTTTGGGTTGGCTGAAAGTCGTCAATGAGAATACTTCTTAAACTCTCGAGTGAGCCTTTAATTTGATAACGATTGAGAATTTCTTCAACTTTGCCATCAGTTTTTTCAACAACAGTTGGATCTATTTTTATACCAAAAAGAAAGAAGACTGAGTTTGCTTTGGATTCAGAATATAGTCTTTCTTTGGCGTTTTTTGCTACAGTTCCAGTGATGTATACATCATCGATATAGATTACGCAGCCATCCTTAAAAATTTCAGGCATGATATTTGCGCTGTGGTTTGAAACCATTCTTCCTGTTAGGTTTCTTTGGGAGTAGTCTGGTTGGGATTCTTCTAGTTTGCTTTGTTCTAGTATTTTGACGGGTGGTAGATGAGAAATTGAGCACCATGAATTTATTAGGGTTACTGTTTCCTTGAGAAGGATGTTTGAGGCGGAAGGAGTGTTGTATATACCTGGAGATGTGATAAAGGTTGTGCGATTTTCAGTTCGAGCTTTTTCTAAAAATTTGCGAAAACTATTTGATCTACATGCCTCAGTGTATATTTTAAAAGCAAAGAATTTAACGGAGTCGAGGTGACCATACTTTAAAAGACTAAATCGGGAAGCTATATCACTTGCTTCATTGTTGTTGCCAAGATTGACAAATTTATTTCTTTTCATGCCTATATTTAGGGCAACAACCGCCTCTTCTTTGAAGTTTATTTCTGGACTATCTATAGTTATAGCTTTACTTATAGGTTTCATAAATATTTGTTTCTTGAAACTCTAAGTGCGTATTATCCCTTAGCCTTATTGCTTTGTCAAGTGCGTATTGATTGTGTATTTTTGAACTAAATAATGGATAAAATCTTTATTTTTGGTGTTTTTTTGTCTTTTTGGTCCAGGTTCCCATTTAGCTTGACTTTTTAATAACTATAAGATATAATTGTGGTTATGAAAAATGAATATAGTGTGCCTAAAAAAGAACTTATTGAGAGTGGGGAGTATGGTGAGATAGAGGGTTGTTTGGAAGGTACTTATTTTTATGATATTGATAGAAGTGCTGGTCAGACAGAAATAGACTTTTTGGAGGAAATTGCGAAGATGGGTTTGAAGCCTATAAAGCCTTTGAGGTTTGGTGTGAAGGGCTGGGATACAGTAAATATCAATGAATTTGGTCATATGGCGTTGTGTGAGGATCAAGAAGGTCGAAAATATAAGGTCAGAAACTGTTTTAGTCTTTCTGAGGCTAATAGAATGCAAACAGTAGTTAATTTTGCGACAGCAAAAAAGGTGTCCACTCCTGGTATTGTGGGTCGAAAAGGTCAAGTATTAGTTTTGGATTATATTGAGGGTGACAATCCTAGCGAAAGCTTGGAAGAATTAGACCTTTTGGCTGTGGCTAAAGCACATTTTTCAATGGAAATACCCTTTGAGACTCTTGAAGGTAGGGTAAGAGAAAAACTAAACGATCTTATTAATTATTCAATAAACTTTATAAATGAAATTGACTCAGATAAAGCTAGATATCTGAAAAATAAGTTAGATGAATTGTTTCCAGATAAAATAATTCCAGTCTTTGACCATCAAGACAACGGTGTTCACAATCTACTTAAAGGTGTAGATGATAAATTTTGGTGGATTGATGAGGAAGCGTTTGGTATTTTACCTTTTGGGTATACTCTAGAGAGAGCGTTGTATGGTAACGGAGGACATGGTATATGTGTTTCTGAGGCTCAAAGAGAAACATATGTGAGTGTTTTTACCGATGAGCAGATCGAGTATTACAATAATACTCGGGAGTTTTGGAAGTTGCTTTTAGTTACGAGATCTGTAGCCAGAGCTTTGTTTAATAAGGATCTTGTGAGAGCTATTAAGTTATTATCTGAAATATAAATTTAAAATGGGATTGTTAAAACCACAAAGTGAGCCAGTTTTGGCAAGAAATAGGTTTAAAAATGTAGTTTTTGATCTTGCCGTGAACTATCGAAAAACGTATGGAGTTGAAATAAAATTGCCTTTACCGAGTGAAAAAGTAAAATTATCAGTAGTTGTTCCTGTATACAACGAGGCTGCTGTAATTCGAAAGTGTCTTGAAGCGTTGAACAGGCAAACAAATTTGAATTTTGAGGCTATTTTTGTAGATAATCGTTGTACCGATAAAAGTGTTGAGATAATAAATGAATTTGCAAAAAATGAGGCAAAGTATAAGATCTACGTTATCTTTGAGGAAAAGGCAGGTCCTGGTAACGCTCGTAGGGCAGGAATGGATCAAGCTGCAATTAGGCAATCTCAGAATTCAGGTATTAAATATATTGCTGGAACAGACGGTGACAGTATTCCTTGTGAGACATGGGTTGATGACATACATAATGGCTTTACAAGAGGTAATTTTGACTTAATAGCTGGTGATGTAGAGTACTTTTGGGATATACAAAAAAATGAACACGAGAAGCTGAGGTTTTATGATTTTATGAGAGCAATAACTTCTAAAATTGGAAGACCCAGAGTTAGAGGTTTGAATTTTGCAATTAAATCTGAAGTGTATATGAGAGTGGGTGGAGTTGTACAGCCATATACTGATGATGGAAAGATTAAAACAGGCGAGGAAGGTTCTTTGATACAAGGTGTGGAGAACAGTGGTGGAAAAATAGGGCATATAAGCTCAGTTGTTAAAGGGGATCCTCGAAGATTGATATTAAACATAAAAGAAGGAAAAAATGCTGGCTTGTCCTTGTTTAATAATAGCGAAATGACCAACGCTCGTTCTGGTGAAGGTAATAATTTGGATGGAGTTACCAGTGAAGATGTGGATCTATTCATAGAGCGCAGACTAAAAGGTATTTTTCGTAAAGATTTGGTGTTTCTTTATAAAAATGAAGTTAGACGTGGGTTGTATTGGAATAGGGTTAAAGTTTTTTTGGGGACAAGGTCTGTTGAGTTTGCAAATGACATGGATTGTGGTGTTGAGGATTTGGATGTATTGTGGGAGAAGTATAGGAAAGATTTTATTTCAAACTTAGTGAAAATTGGGCGGACTTATTAAATTGAACAAATAAAAAACCCGAGCAGGAGCTCGGGTTAATAGATAATGGGATGGCAGACTATTGAGGCAAGGAATAGGCAAGTTCCCAGCAAATAAAAAAAAGAGTTAATTGCTGTAGTTTGAGAAAGAACCATACTTACTCCAGAGATGATTATTAGTATGCCTCCAACGACCCCAAAAGCCTTGATTGTTTTTAGCTTCACTGTAATTGATTCCTTATGCCAACGAAGGGATAAAAACACTCGGCTGGAGCTCCAGAAGCTTACCAATAGTCAGGGTACCGGAGCGGGCTTCGAGGGAGGCGCTGGCGTTGAGTTCAAAACGCTTGATCATGCCTTCGACACCACCGCCCTTGATGTTTTTGACCATCATTTTGGTCACAGAGCTTGCTGCGCCAGTGATGGCTCCTGCCAAAAGTGTTTCGGCGACTGATTCCTCGTCAAAAACTGAGGCACCTTTTTCCACGGCAGCCATAAATACTGCTTGTTTTGCCTTCAGGATGTTTTCTTCGGTGGCTGGATCGTTGATCATGGCCTCGAGGTGTTTGATGGCAAAGGTGGCAAGTTCGATGTGTTTGTCGTAATCTTCGGCGTTTTTGGCTTTGATTTTGGCAATTGCCAATTCGATTTGGTTAGCTTCAGCTGAAGCTAACATGGTGGAAGCAAGTAATTTTGTCATTTTTCTCCTATGAAAAAGTGCGGATTTTACGGGTATTTTAGCATAAAAAGGAACGCTGCGATCTTTATGTCCCATAATATTGACAAAGGGGGCGTGTTATGGTAAAATTGGTTGTTGTTTAAAATTTTGTTAAAAAAAGGATGGATAAATGAACGCATTTCCCGTAAAAATTGTTGTTGACCACGTTACCCCAGTGGAAAAGAAGAAGCTGCTGACCCAGTATAAGGTGAAAACCACCATAATGGGATTACTCTTGTTGTTGGATCTGTACCTTTCTGTAACACTTTATTTTCCTTTGTCGAGTTATGTGTATCGATGGAGCGCCTTTCTCCTTATTGTCTTTTCAATCTATGGGTATGTGACCCTTGATGACACAGAGGAGGAGATCCGCATGCGTGACAAGAAGTTGCTTGTAGGGTATTGCTACTCTGAGAGTACAAATGCTCATGCTCAGCTTCGACCCTGCACTCACCAGAACGAGAGAACTTTTGCGATTAATCTTGGGGCAACTGAGTACGAGGTCTATCTTAACGATGAAGATGTGGTGGCAGGTACCTGGTTGTCTGCAGATCCGGAAAAAAGGATTTACTACTACGAGAAGTATGTATTTATCGTTGATTTGGACAAACTGGAAGTAATTGTATTGACTTCCTAATATTGAGGCTCTCTGGAAACGGAGAGCCTTTTTTTGTATAAAAAAATCCCGAGCTTGGCTCGGGATTGGAGATTCATTACAGGATCGGATTACAGCTTGCTGCGACCATCCCACTTGAAGTTGGCGTCGATGAGGCCGGCATCGCGGGCTTTTTCGGGATACGATTTGCCTTTGTGTTCGCCGGTCACAGGATCAATGCCTGCGAATTCAGCGATGAGCTGGCGCATCATAGCCTGGTCATCCATGCCAGTTTTGGCAAGGTAGACGCCGGCGTTGTCCAACTTACGACCGGAAAGATCATCAAGCTTGTGAAGGAAAGGAAAGTCGCTCATGCGATTGCCCATGGCGCCGAATTGGAAGAAGAGCGGGTAGCGGGAAGCTTCGCGAATGGCCTTTTCAGCGTCTGAGCGGTCAGCATTCTGTCCGTCGGTATAGAAACCACAGAAGCTGACTCCGCCAGCTGAAAGTTCTTCAACAACAGCTTCGATCGCCGGTGCGTAGTTGGTGCCATCGTAAACGAGGTCAACAAGATATTTTTCCACATAGCCCTTGTAGTTCTCGAGGGTCATTTCGGGGAGACTGATTTTGCCGCCACGATACGGATGTTTCTGGCCATCGCGGTAAACACCTTCGTCGAAGGGGTAGACCTGAAGGGCGCCATTGTCGTCGAAGAGGAAGGCGACGGCAGCGAACTGCTCAAGAAGGTTCTGGACTTCGCCGGAGCGGTAGCGGGACTGCATGGAGCCGGAGACGTCGATTGCCACTTTGACCTGGACCATGCCAGCTTCAATGCTGAAAGGAAGACCGTTCATTACCTTCATTGCGGAACGAACCTTGCCGGCCATTTCGGGATCGCTCTTGGCGAGCTTTTCAAAATCTGCTTGCTGCTTTGCATTAACTTTTACTGCCATTGTTATTTCTCCTTAAAAAGAAAGTGTGGTTCGTCCGCTTAGGAAAACGAACAAAAGGATGGGTGCTTCTTTTTTAACAGATGCACACCTAAGCATTTTGTATTCAAAAAAATATATTTAAAAACAAAAAGCTTAAGTGTGCTAACAGTGGCGAGAGGTTTAAAGGAACATTAACTTCAACTCAACATATTTTACCTTATAATCTTTTGGTGTCAAGGGT
>CAYSAM010000028.1:0-7444 GCA_964429015.1 uncultured Pseudomonadales bacterium
AATCAAGGGTGAAACGCGTAAGGCTTTAGCCGTAGCGCCAGGTATTAAAAGGCACTACAAACCAAACCCATTTCACCTTCAACTAGCTCAATCTAGTGCGTAGTATATCACCCAAAGCTATAGTTTGTCAATACCATGTTATAAGGCTAAACTAATATATCAATCTACAAAGCAGAACATCGTTACCCTTGACTTTCTCACTCCTATAGGTTATAATAAAACAATAAATTCTTGAGGAGAAATAGATAATGAAAATAAAGAAGTTTGCAGTAGGCATGACAATATTTTTTATTGTTCTCGGATTCGCAGCCGAAATGCCACCAGTAGTCATCCCCCTACTTGGCCTTGGCGGTTACGCACTCGGGCACTTTTTGGCTAAGTTGACCAAAGCAGGTCCAGGAGGCGACAGTGGAATAATCTAAAACCACCAACTGGTGGTTTTTTTGCGCAACAAACCATCCAAATCCAATCTCACAATCCTTGACTTTCCCACTCCTATAGGATATAATGACCCCAATCTCAGGTACAAAGTGCCTAATTCTTTGATAAAAAGGAGCAAAAATCATGATTGCTAAAACCAAAAAAATTCTGTGGGGCATTTTAGCCTCAGCTCTTGTAGGAGTTTCTATCACCTTTGTTGTCATAAATGGCTATGCAACAGCGACAGGGTTTTACAACCTGTTTGCCAAGGACGGAAATGAGTATCTGGGCGCAATGGTAACATACACATCAATTTTTGGCTGGTTAGTAACAGCCCTTACCATTGACGCCACAAAAATCAACGTCATAGAAACAAATAAAAGGTTTAAAGAAGAGCCCATAAGAAAAAGGAGAAAAGTTTCTCCAGTCGTAGGATTCATTGTTTTTGTAGGAACAACTACCTTATATTTCTTTGGTTGCTCCTTCATCAACCTTTCGTACCAAGGGTACCAGTTCGCGCTAAGCTGTTTTAGCGTTGGGCTAGTAACTGGAGGGACAGGCTCCATCATCGCTATTATGGAACTTGTCCTCTTAAAGCGTATAAATGCAGTAAGAGGAATTGCACTGATTTTCTCAGTTGCAGGATCTTTGCTTTCTCTTGCAGTACCAGCAATATCATTACTCAACCTCTTTTACTCGGGAGAAGTTCACTCTCTCGAGGGTTACGGAGTTTACTCCGTAGTGTTTGGAGGCATAATTGGTCTTTGCCTCTTATACATTGCTGCCAAGCTTTTAAAACTGGCACCAAAAAACTAAAAATGGACCAGCCACAAAAGGAGCAAAAAATGAATGAGGATTTAAATAAAAAGGCCGTGATCAAGCTTTGGATCGCAGGAGTCGGGGCTGTTGTTTTTTTATTGGACTCTTCCAGTTGCTCCCATACTCTGGAGCAACCATGGTTGTCGGTGCAACAATCGCGGTGGGATTTTTTCTCTCCGCGCTAAGTACAAAGCTATAAGCCAGCCGCAAGGCTGGTTTTTTTGTGCCTAAAGCCTTGACCACGCTATCATCTATAGGATAAAATACCCCAAAATCTCAATCAAAGGAGCCAACATTGAAAAACAAATTCGTAATTTACCTTGCCGTGGCGGCACTGATCCTCGCCTCTCTCGCTTGTAGCGACGACAACCCCCCAGTTACATCTGTATCAGCAACAATTGATACAAGAGTAAGTGAGTCTATCAACGTTTTTGAAACTCCGGAAAACTGGAATGTCGTCCCAGAATCTTGCGAAAAAAACCTTGTTAGGCTTATTCTCACTGGTTCCACAGACAGCATTTCGGCAAGCGCCACTTTGTTTCAAAAGAGTGTAATGCAAAAAAACGGACAATTGGTATATCTATATCACTTTTTAGCTGCAAACCATAGTGTTCTCAACACAGAAACACAGAGTTTGCGCAATGACGAAATAAAGTACGTAGATCATGAAGCTGAACACCTGGTGGGGTACTTAGGATATAGTCAAATTTTCGACAATAGCCAAAATCCAACCGACATTGCCATTCTCAGCACAATTAGTTTAGAAAATATCGATGTAACCCCTTCCCAAATTACATCTAAGGTAAACCTAACACCAAATTCAACAGAGTTCTTTTTTGTACTAGGATACCCAAAACCAGATTTAAAGCAAAATTACATAGTCGCCGTTACTGACAACATTGTAATTAAAGAAAATAAATACAAGATTGTAACAATGAGACAAATAAATGAGGTAAGTGCTGTAAATTTGGGCAGTAGTGGCGGCCCAGTGTGTAACCAAAATGGGGAAATAATTGGCACACTTAAAAGCATCTACACCACAAATGTTGGGATTTTTGATATCGAACCAAATCCCGACAACATCCAAGAACAAATCAACACAGCCATAAACTATTCAACCCAAACAATGATTAGTAATGGCTACAGCCTACAACAATAATCACGCCAGCCTTCGGGCTGGTTTTTTTGCGCAATCTACAATTTATATCCGTAATCTGTAAACCGTGAACTACAATCCAAAAACTATATTCAAGCAACATAATTAAGCTCTGTGTATTATGTGCGAATATAAGAGGAAGCACAGGAATAAGATTACAATAACAATCGTTATTGTAACAACGACGAGCAAGCTCTTATAATCTATCTATGTCCTCCAAAATCTACAAAAACATCGGCATTACCTTTTGGTTCCTCGCTCTTGTTTTTGCCCTTTTGCCCTCCTGGCCATACCTCTACTACCGCCTTTCACCCCAAGCATCTTCTGACCTAGCCACCACCATAGCAAACACAACAACTTCCCCATCTACGATCTACGATCTACCATCTATTACCCCTTCCCTCTCCCCATCTCCATCCCCATCTACGATCTACAATCTACCACCTACCCAACTCCCACCTCTCGATCCTTCCCTTCCCACTCAAAACGGGCTCCTAATCGACAAAATAGACGTCAAAGGTGAAATCCACGAAGGCGAGGACTGGGAAAAAATCCTCAAAACCGGCATTTGGCGTGTTCCCAACTTCGCCACCCCCGCTGACCTCGCTGACAGCCCTCAGGGCGTGCTGACTCAGCAAAAACCTATTATCCTCGCCGCCCACCGCTGGGGCTATCTAGAATGGTCCGCCAGCTTCCGCAAGCTAAACTCCTTCTATAACCTACCCAAACTAGTAGAAGGGGACAAAATAGAGCTAATCTGGGAGCAGCGCAAGTACAAATATGTCGTCAAAGCCGTCAGTACAGGCACAGAAATAACAGATTATAGCCACGATCTTATTCTATACACCTGCCAGCTTTGGAACTCACCGGTCCGCTTCTTTGTGTACGCCAGCCGCACAAACTAGCCAACTCTTTCCCCTCCACCACCATTACCTTCTATTTTCTTTGAACTGGGTAGCGGTCTTGCTAGTTTCACCGCAGGGTTGGTGTTTCCCAACCACCTAGTCATTTCCGCACTTTCTTCTGGAGTAAAATCAACCCCCTCACCAGAAATTGGCTTCCCGTTTTTATCAAAAATTTTACTTTCACCCGAAGCGTCCGGAACAACTGTCGGACGCAAACTTCTAAAAAAACTTAATGCACCCATACAATATCCTAGCACAAAAACCACCACCACTTGACAAATTGCGTATTATAGGGTATAATACCTCAATAGTAACTTCTGCTCCCGCCGCAGCTGGGAGCCCAAAAATTCACCCCCCTTGGCTCACCAAAGCGAGCCATCGTAGTCAAACCAAGGAGAAAAAAATGAATTACTCTATTCTAAAAGCAGTAGCAATGCTGCTTTTGTTAGCAGTTTCCGCAATTTTTGCAGTATTTGGTTTCTTTGGGATGTTTGTGTTCATCCCTCCGCTAGTTGCTTATACAATTAGCGTATGTTGCTTCATAGCGTTCGTTACGGGATTAACCGTAACGTAACGCCGCCGCCCAATCCCAAAAGGAAAGGGCGGTCATTTTTTTGCCAAAAAAGCCTCTATACAAGATATAATATAAAAATCTAAGATATTTAACATAAAGGAGAAACAGATGAACACGAGAATGACAGTGTCAGTTTTGGCAGTAACCGCATTTTTTCTAATGCTTGCAACCGGATTGGTTTTGATGTCCTGGCCCAACCTGGCCTGGAATTTTTTGCAAGTCAACTACATCCCCACCTACAATCTTGTAGGCCAAAACGTAATCCACAACTCGTATTGGCAGTACGATGTTGTTTATCTGGGAAGATTGATTTTCTTATACAGTTTTCCCTTTTTGGCTGTGCCCTATATTGTAAAACCTAAAAATTTTATGCAGCAGTGGCGCGAAGTTTCCGAAAATAAGTGGGACTTAAGTGCCCAGACGGTCGACATTAAAGACAGACTCAAATAAACCAAGGAGCCAAAGTGACCCTACTATCACATGCCATTAGCTTTTTTGCGAACTTTATTAGCATAATCATTGCCTTTTACCTGGTATCTTGCGGCTTAACAGCAAGCCCTACACCAGTAAAAATAATCACTCAAACCCCAACAGCGGTTGCTACCCAAACATTCCAAACTCCAACCACTGTCGCCCTACCAACCTTCACACCCACCAGCACTCCGCTGCCAGTCACTTTGTATACAATCAAACCTGGCGACACCCTCAGCAGCATTGCGGGGCTGTATGGGCAAAGCTGGATTGACATTGCCAACTACAATAAGATAAACAATCCAGACAAAATCTATCCGGGTGACATAATCAAAATTGACCCCACTGGTCAACTTTATCCCAAAGTGGACCCAAATTTTTACAGCACAGTCACCGTATTTAGTGGTGACACCAAAAACATACTCGTTGATATCTCCGACCAAACCCTCACTGCCTATGAGGGTCAAAAGGAAATTTACAAATTTATTATTTCCTCAGGAGTAGCCGAATATCCAACTGTTTTTGGTCAATTCAAGGTTTGGATAAAGCTGGAATCCACCGAAATGAGGGATGATGATTATTATAAGCCCGGCGTTCCATACACTCTGTATTTTTATCAGGGGTACGGAATCCACGGTACCTACTGGCACGATAATTTCGGCACCCCAATGAGCCATGGCTGTATCAACATGAGAACGAACGACGCCAAAAAGATCTTCGACTGGGCTGAAGTCGGCACCATCGTCCAAGTCGTTCCGTAAAATCTTCTACCCCCCCCAATCCTCGCTCCGACCCAAAGTCGAGAGCGAGGATTTTTTTGTTAACCACACTCTAGCCTTCAGACATCATCACAGAAACCATTGGTTCTTTATTTACTACTTCCGCCCGCAAAACACTTCTTACTTCTTCTTCACCAATACCACTTAAAATTTTTTCTGTTTCCTCTAATGTTGCCACTCTACCATACCAAAAAAGTGACGAGCTCAAACTACTAGCCGTGCCCAAAGCCGACTCGTAAGACATCGCATCTTGCATTATCAAATACTTTTTTGCCCTCTCAAAAACTGAAACATCTATTGGTTCTTCCACAAGCTTTTTAATTATTTTTTTAACTTCCAATATCAATTTTTTTACGTTTTCTCTTTTTACCGAAGTATGAACCTCAAACAAACCTACAGTAGGATAAAAACTTCTCGATACCGAAATAGAGTATGCTAGCCCCAACCTTTCCCTTATTTCTTTACTTAATAACGACCTCGGACTTCCGCCCAAGAGATAAGCTGCTAACCACAGCTTCAATCTAAATTCATAACTTACTTCATTCAACCCTTTTGTGATCCATTTTATGTCTACCTTCGCCGTACTCATTCCTGGTTCTAGATGAACTAACTCGCGATAGTTTGGGGTTACCACCGCAAACTCCGCTTCTTCTTTCTTCTCGTTCACTATAAAGATTAACTTCAATTTTTCTTCAATATCAGCTATGTCAAAGTTCCCAGCAACTGCCAAAAACATATTGCTTGGCAAAAATCTCTTTTTTGCGTAGTCCAAAAGTTCCTGTCGTGTCGCATTCTCAAAACACACTCTTTTACCTATTCCATCTCTATCATACACATGACCAATTCCAAAGTTCTGCTCTGTTTCCTTCTCCCAATATCGGGCATTTGGTCTAGAAATTCTATCTTCGTACTCTTGAGTTACAACTTTTTTCTGCTTAGCTAGTGCCTCTTCTGGTATTGTCAATTTAAAAAGCATTTCTTCTAACAACTTCAGACCTTTGTCTAGGGACTCGCCTGGCATTCGCATATATACTTCTATATTTGGACCACCAGTTGAGGCATTGCTATAAATTCCGTTTTCTTCTTTAAAAATCTCCATCTCATCGTGATCTTTAAAGCTTTCTGTTCCCTGAAACATCATATGCTCTAGCAAGTGAGCTTTTCCCCAATTTTCTCCATCCTCATACCAAGACCCTGCCTTTATCATTGTGCTTATTGCCACCGCCTTTAACCCTTTGATGGGATAAAGTGCTATCTGTACTCCATTTACTGCAATTATTTTAGGATATTCTTCCATTTGTACATTTTACACTTAACCTATCAACTTCAAATCTCTAGCATTTTTATCTGAAACAACATTCTTCCCAGTTTTCTTTTCTATTTCCCTCCTTGCATTCCCTGCTACGGCACCACCTTCTTTAGCAACTTTCTTGTTTTCCGCAAGACCACCTGGCTTTTTTGCTTTTGATATTTCTGTGGTTGCTGTTTCTGCCAGCATATTTAAAACCAACTCCACATTGGTCATGTTATCTCTCAAGTTTTCTTTTTTTAGCCCCTTTAAACTCTTGTATTGTTTCACTGTCAAATCTGTCCAAGCCTTAGTTATTTCATTAGTCAAAATAGCATACTCCAAGCCCTCTTTCACTCCTCTGTTTTCCCATTCGTCTGTCAACTCTTTACGTAGTTCAATACTCTTAAGCCGCAAATTAATCCATTCTCGACTGTAACCTTTTTGCAAATATATTTTAAGAGCTCTACTTATAGCAAGTTCTGGGTCAGCTGTTTCTTCTAGTCTTTCGTAACCTGTTTTTGACAACCACAACTTAAATGGTTCGGCGTTAGGTGAAGGAATTGACTGAATTAGACGAAATAAAGTTTCTGTATCAGCTACATCTGTTATACGCATTTTACCGTCTGCAGCAACCATTTTGAAACCGTGACATTTTGTCACGGTTTCACTTCCACCCTCTTCATTCAACCTCTGCTTCAATTTTCGCCAATATGCAAGTGGGTCTATACTCTCACTCAATACACCAACTACATCCACCACCGAAAAATACCACAACTCTTTTTCACCATCCCAGTGCCTTCGAATATTTTTCCCTTCAAAAAAAGCCACACCCTCAACTTTTTCTTTTCTCATAAATAAATATTACCAAAAATTACCCGAAAATCAACAACCCAATATCTGCATGATTTTTATTTTCAACTTTCAGAGTTACTATAACCGTAAACCACCATCTGTAATCCATGAACAGTGATCTATGATCTGTGATCTGTGATCTGTGATCTGTGATCTGTGATCTGTGATCTGTGATCT
>CAYSAM010000029.1:0-6762 GCA_964429015.1 uncultured Pseudomonadales bacterium
GAGAAGTAGCCTCGCAGTGACGCGCAAGAGAGCTCGGGAAACCGGGCTTTTTTGTGGCACGAACTAAAAATGTATGTTAATGTTTTTTATGGCAGAAGGGCAACAAACAATGACAATTGATGAAATGAGAAAAATTGGTATTGGTGCTGAAAAAAATAAGAAAAAGCCGAAGTTGGTAAGGCAAAAACAACACAGAACTTTTGTTGCTGGAGATATATATGTTGATGGAAAATTAGTGATGGCAGGGGATAGCGATATTTCTGAAAACCATCAAGGTAAGTCAGTTGTTACTTTACCAAGAGAGCTTGCTTATTTAACAAGAGGACAAAGATCTGAACATCCCGAGGAAAGAGTTAAAGACTTTGAGTTTGACGCTGTAGAAAAAAAATGGTTTGTTTGGAAACCAGCCAGAAACGGTGGGTATTACAAGAAATACAGATGAAAGTATAATATAGATATGAACGAAGACCTAATTGTTTTACTAAAACAAAAATTTAATAAGGTTTTGGAAAATACTGAGGAGGACTTTTCTACTGTCCGAGTAGGGCGTGCCAAACCAGACCTTATTGAAAATCTTTCAGTGCCTGCATATGGTGGCTGGATGAAGCTAATGGAACTAGCTAGTATTTCGGCACCAGATTCTAACCTTCTAGTTGTTTCTCCATATGATAAAAGCATTATGGGAGCTATAGAAAAGGCATTGGCTGACAGTGAGATGAAACTTTCTCCAGCGGTAAGTGGAGATATTATTCGTATTGTTTTACCTGCTCTTACCCAGGAGAGAAGACTAGATTTTGTAAAACTTTTAAAGCAAAAAACTGAATCAGCAAAAATTATGTTGCGCCAAGCTAGGCAGGATGTAAAGGATAAGATTGACGCTCTTAAAGAATCTAAAACTGTTTCTGAGGATGAAATTCACAGACTACTTGAAGAACTAGATAAAGTTACCGCCGAGTTTAATAACTTGGTGGAGAGTATGGCAGGTAAAAAAGAAAAAGAGATAATGGATTTTTAGTTTAGATCGTAGATCGTAGGTAGTAGATCGTAGGGAATATATAGTTTAGAATTGAGTAATGCAAATAATTGTTTTTGTTTTGACATTGTCTTTTTTGGTTTTAATTCACGAACTTGGTCACTTCGTAATGGCAAAGTTATTTGGTATGAGAGTGGACGAGTTTGGTATTGGTTTACCTCCCAGAGCAAAAGGTTTATTTACCAAGTGGGGAACACTTTTTAGTTTAAACTGGATTCCTTTGGGTGGGTTTGTAAAGCTATACGGTGAAGATCCGGATGATAGTGTTCAGGCTAGCGCACCTGAGGCGTTTTTTAATAAACCTATATGGCAGCGTGCTGGAGTATTGATTGCGGGTGTTTTTATGAATTTTGTGTTTGGGATTTTGGCTTTTGGAATTGTTTATTCTCATCTTGGAATACCTACTAAAACTGATAAGGTTTTTGTGGTTGAGGTGGCAAGTGGTTCACCTGCTGAAATTGTCGGACTTAAGCCCAAAGAAGAAATTGTGGAGATTAGAGACGGTAAAACAATTGTTAGTTTTTTGGGTGTAGAGAATTTTATAAAGTCACTTGAGCCATTGAAGGGGAAAGAGATTGTTTTATTGGTAAAAAATGAAATAGGGGAAAGTAGAGAGATAAAAATTACTCCACGCAAAGAGCCACCAGTAGGTCAGGGGGCTTTGGGAGTAGCACTTGGGGAGATAGAGATGAAAAAATTTGTTTGGTGGCAAATGCCTTTTAGGGGTATGGTGGTTGGTATGGGAGAGGCTTGGGCTTGGGGTAAGGAGATTGCTTCGGGTTTGGGAACATTGCTTTATGGAATTGTGACTGGTAAGGGGTTGCCAAAAGATATTTCTGGTCCTGTGGGAATTTATCAGGTTAGTAAGCAAGCATATTCTGTGGGTTGGGTAGCTGTAGTGCAGTTTATGGCTATTCTTTCTATAAACTTGGCAATATTAAACATTATGCCTTTTCCGGCACTTGATGGAGGAAGACTGTTCTTCCTTGGAGTTGAAATGTTGATTGGCAAAAGCTTAAAAAATAAGTTTGAGGGGTATGTTCACTCTATAGGTATGGTTCTGCTTCTTGCCCTTATGGCGGTGGTCACAGTTCGTGACATTATTAAGTTGTTTTAACATGATTGATAAAAATTGTTTGTTTTGCAAAATTGTGGCTGGGGAGGAGCCGGGTGATCTGGTTTTGGAAGCCCCAGAGTTTATGTGTATAAAAAACAAATATCCTGTAGCGCCTGTGCATGTTTTGGTGATTCCGAAGGAGCATATGGCCAAAAAAGACTGGATCCAGGCAGAAAACCTGGGAGTGACAGGGGAGCAATTTTGGGGTAAAATGATGGCAGTTGTTTTTCTGGTGGTTAGCAAGCTTGGCCTAGATAAAACTGGCTATAAGTTAGTTAACAACGGAGCTGGATATAACCATTTTGAGCATGAACACATGCACATTTTGGGGGGATCCAAAACCGAGCCGGGGGGAACGACATAATAGTAAATTAGTAAAAACAAGCCCTCCTACGCCAAGGCTACGGATGGGCCCTCATACGATTTATATAAATATTAATTAGTATTCGGGAAAGCGAGGTGCATTTTTTGTGGCACTAGTAACTAAAAGAAAACAAGGACAAAGTACTCAACAACTTATAAGTGAGTTTAAAAAACTAACTTATGAAGATCAGGGATTAGACCGTGTTCGCACGGTGGGGATGACTGGATTTCTTAAACCTTCGAAGATAAAAAGCGTTAAGATGACAGAGCTTCGCAAAGCTTCTGCTCGTATTCGACGTAGAAATAAAAGAAATAACGGTTTTACCAAGTAGGTTTTATATATAAGTTTTAAACATGCTTTACGCTCAGATAAAAACAGATTTAACAGCCGCTCAAAAACAAGGTGACTCGTTTTTGGTAGGGGTTTTGAAGATGGTTTTGTCTGAGCTTTCGTATGCACAGGTAGACTTTAAAGATGGTGAGCTGCCAGATAGTGAGGTTCTGAGAGTTTTAGCCAAGGAAGTTAAAAAACGTCGTGATTCTATAGACGCCTACACTAAAGCAAATAGACCAGAGCTTGCTGAGGTAGAGCAAAAGGAACTGTTGGTAATTGAAAAATACTTGCCAGCTCAGATGGGTGAAGGAGAGGTTCTAAAAGAAATTGAAGCAGTGGCTAGTGAGACTGGTTTGGTGGGTGGTAGATTGATGGGGGCGGTGATGGGTAAACTTAGAGGTAAAGTAGATGGATCTATAGTTCAAAAACTGGTTAACGAAAAATTTTCATAAAATGTTGAAATTAAACTTGGCTGTAACAGCCGATAGTAGATATTCTTTTGATCGAAAAAAAGTTAAGCTTGCTATGGAAAAGGTTTTGCAAGAGCAAGGCAAGTTTGAGGGCAAGATAAATGTGTCACTTAGCATTGTAGGGGAGAGAAAGATAAGAGAGTTAGAACAGAAGTACTTCAATAGGGATGAAATCACCGATGTTTTGTCTTTTCCTCAGGACGAAGGCGAGCCGATGCCAGACGATAAAGAGGGGCATAACCTGGGGGACGTGGTGGTTTGCTATCCCCAAGCGAAGAGGCAAGCTATGCAGTGGAATAGATTGATAGATGAGGAAATTGAGTTTTTGGCTTGTCATGGGCTTTTGCACTTACTTGGTGTCCATCATGACTAGGATTTGGTAAAATATTGTATTCTTTGAAATCTGGAGGTATAGGTGAGCATTTCACAAACTTTAAATCCTAATAATCACGAAAAGATAGCCGCTGTCATATTTGAGTCTTTACTTGGTAAAACATTTACAATCGTTTCCTCTTATAGTGTTATTCCTGGTGAACAGTTGAATATAACTGAGTTGATGGGTTGTCGATTATCTGGAACTTTTTCTTCAGATGACGGTAAAGTTTCAATGCCACTTTTGCCAAATCGTAAAATCTTTTGGGATGTGACTGTTGAAAAAGTCGTTGTTTGTTTTAAGGATAACGGAGTAATTCAAATCTCTCGTGTTTTACAGGGCAATGGTAGAGTTCTTTATAGAACTATTATTCCAAATTCAGACCCCACCTAAAGTGGGGTTTTATTTTTGTTTTTCAGTTAAAAAAGGGAATATTGAGTAAATTGTTTGGAGTTGACTCTTGGTGTTAAAAGACCTAACTTGGATAAGTGAGTTATTATCAAAAATATCGTCCTTCAAAAGTAGCTGATCTAAATCTGTTTGCAGTGAGAGATTCTTTGCAAGCAATTTTAAAGAGTGGCAAGGTTTCTCATGCATATTTATTTGTTGGTCCTAGGGGGTCTGGTAAAACAAGTACGGCAAGAATACTTTCTCAGGTTGTAAACTGTGAGAAAAATAAAAATTTGGTAGCAGACTTACTAGAACCTTGTGGAGAGTGCGAGGCTTGTAAAACAATTATTTCTGGAGGAGGAGTGGATGTAATTGAAATAGATGCAGCCAGTAATGGTTTGGTGGAGGATATTAGAGATTTGCGAGAGAAGGTGCGCTTATCACCAATTCAACTAAGAAAGAAAATTTATATTATCGATGAGGTTCACATGGTATCAACTGCGGGCTTTAACGCCTTGTTAAAGACCTTGGAGGAGCCACCAGCACATGCAATGTTTGTTCTTTGTACAACAGAGTCTCACAAGGTTCCAGAAACGATTGTTAGTCGTTGTACAAAAATAAATTTTACGAAAGCGAACAGAGCTGAGATGGTTGACTCTTTACAAAAAGTAATTGGTGGTGAGGGGCTAGCTGTTTCTGCCGAGGCTTGTAACGCCATAGCTGATATGGCAGATGGCAGTTTTCGTGAGGCGCATAAACTTTTGGAACAGTTGGTGAGTTTTGGTGTAGAAATTACGGAGGAGCTGGTAAATGAAAAGATGGGTGGTACTAGTAGGGTACTGATAAAGAAAATTATTGAGTCTGCACTTTCGGGCAATCCGGCGGACGTAGTGGGAGGGTTTATGGTAATGGAAAGACAAGGGGTTAAAGCTCAAGTGGTTTTGATGGCAATGCTCGCTTACCTTAAAACTCAAATGGAGACAGCAATTAGGAGCGGAGCAAACATTAAAACGATAATTAGTTTAATAAATAATTTGGTAGGCTCTTCGGAAAAAATAAAGGTTTCTCCAGACCCTCTTTTGCCACTAGAAACAGCTATTTTGGAAATTTCACTAAACCAATCTGGTGGTAGTGGGGGTAAAGATATAGATAAGAAAGAAGATTCCGAAAAGCCGGAGGTGGCAAATGTTGTAAGCACTCGTTTGAATGAGGTTGTAGAAATTGTGAAAAAAGTAGACGTAGAAGATAGGGTGGTGACAACTGAAAACTTAGAAGAAACAAAAGCGTCGATAGAAAAAATAAAAGAAGAGTGGGGAGTCTTTTTGGATAATTTTGCAGCAAGTAATGGTTCTTTGGCGGGAATGCTTCGTAATTCTTTACCAATGGATCTTAAGGGTAAGTCTTTGACTCTTTCGGTTCGATCGAGATTTCAGCAGGACATGTTAGAGCGTGATGTGAAGAAAAAAATAATTGAACAGGAGATGGGGAGAGTGTGGGGACCGGTAACTTTGAAGACGGTGCTGGTTGAGGGGCAGATTAGAACAGAGGCCTTGGAAGAGGACAATAATTTAAAGAGTGGCCCAGTGAATGTGGAGGAGATATTTAGTTGATGTCATTGCGAATCTCGTATTTGAGCTGAAGCAATCCATCTGGAATAAATTATATAGATTGCCATGGCCGACTTGAAGTCGTGCCTCGCAATGACGAGGGTGTGTTATACAATTAGAGAGTTAGAAATTAAACAATATATATGTTTGAAGGAATAAAAAAATTTGGATCACAAGGTGCAGCACTTACAAAGCTAGCTTTATTGCAGCGAAAAATTGCTGGTCACAAAACTGAAGTAGAAGAAAACGGTGTAAAGGCTGCAGTTACTGGGGACGGTAAACTAAAAGAACTATTTATAGATGGAGAAAATATGAACAAAGCTGTAAAAGTAATTAACGAAGCTATAACCAAAGCTCAAAAATTTGCAGCTGAGGAAATGAAAGACTCAATGGGGGACTTATCTAAAGTTCTTGGTAACCTCCCTAAAGGAATGTAACAATGAGAAGTATCCGTCCGGTTCAGAAAGTAATTGATGCTTTTGAAGGCTTGCCTGGAATTGGTCCAAAGTCGGCAGCTCGGTTGGCTTATTACATGCTAAATATGCCACAAGAGAGATTGTCAAAATTTGGTTTGGCTTTAGAAAACCTAAAAAAAGAAACCAAGTTTTGTGAACTGTGTTTTAATGTTGGTGAAGAACAATTTTGTCCTATATGCCAAGACTTAAGCAGAAGTAAAAAACAAATTTGTGTAGTGGAGAATGTTTTGGATTTGTTGGCATTTGAAAAAGCTGAAGGATACAAAGGCGTTTATCATTGTTTGGGAGGAATAATAAATCCCATGGCAGGAATTGGCCCCAATGATTTACGGATTCCTCAGCTTTTGGCCAGACTTAAACTGGGTGAAGTGGAGGAGCTTATTTTGGCAACCAATCCAAACATGGAAGGTGAGGCGACTGCTATGTATATTGCCGAGAGAGTAAAAGAGATGGGTTTGTTGGAACAAATAAGAATAACAAGAATTGGTAGGGGTTTGCCGACAGGAGCTGATATTGAGTTTGCAGATGGTCAGACACTTCTACGAGCGTTTGAGGGAAGAAGGGAGATGTAAAAAAAAGCCCCCGAAGGGGCTGGTGTT
>CAYSAM010000030.1:0-6224 GCA_964429015.1 uncultured Pseudomonadales bacterium
CGCAAATAATAAAAGAACCAAAAATTGTAGAGATAGTGAGAAAAATTTTGGAGCATGCTATCCGTTTGCGCGCTTCGGATATTCACATTGAACCTCAGGCTGACATAACCAGAATTAGATATCGAATCGATGGTATTTTGGAGGAAAAATTGAGTTTGGATAAAGAGTATCATGCTGCACTTATATCGCGTATAAAAATTTTGGGTGGTATGAAGATTGACGAAAAGAGAATACCACAGGATGGTAGGTTTAACTTTAGCTCTGAGTGGGGTGAGGTAGATTTGCGTATATCTTCGTTGCCAACAGTAAACGGGGAGAAAATTGTTATGCGTCTTCTTAAAAAATCTGACAGGGTGCCTACTCTTTCGGAGCTTGGGGTAAGAGCAAAAGCATTGGCTACTTTGCAAGAAGCAATTAGAATTCCACACGGAATTATTTTGGCAACTGGTCCTACTGGTTCCGGTAAAACAACAACTTTATATTCACTGTTAACAATGATAAATACGCCTAAAGTAAATATTGTAACTTTGGAAGACCCTGTTGAGTATCAGATGGTGGGGGTAAATCAGGTGCAAATAAACGCGGCAGCGGGATTGACTTTTGCTTCCGGGTTGCGCTCTTTTTTGCGTCAGGATCCTAATATTATTATGGTAGGTGAAATTCGTGATGAAGAAACAACCCAGTTAGCTGTTCAGGCTTCTTTGACTGGTCACTTGGTATTTTCGACTGTTCATACAAGTTCAGCTTCGGGTGCTTTACCTCGCTTGTTGGATATGGGCGCAGAACCATTTTTACTTTCATCATCTATGACGGCAGCTATTGGTCAGCGTGTTCTCCGTAAAATTTGTGATAATTGCAAGACAGCTTATGTCCCCGATCAAAAAGTTATTGAAGACATGAAGGTGGTTTTGGGTGGTTTGTATGATGGTTGGATTAAGTCTGGTGGTGATAAGACTGATTTGGCAAGTAAAAACAATGCACCATTTATGTTATATAAAGGTAGTGGTTGTGAGAAATGTAACAATTCTGGCTTTTTGGGACGAACTGGTATTTATGAAGTGTTGAGAGTTACAGAAAAAATTGCCAAGTTAATCATGGAGCGGGCTGACGCAAATACCATAGAAAATTTGGCGATGAATGATGGCATGATTACAATGAAACAAGATGGTTATTTGAAAGGTTTGGAAGGAATAACCACTATGGAGGAAGTTATTAGAGTTGCTCAAGTTTAATGACAGATATTAATTTTCAGGATTTGGTAGGAGTAGCGGTAAAGATGGGAGCTTCTGATGTTCATTTGGTGGTTGGATCCCCTCCCCTGTTTAGAGTTCACGGAAAATTAGAGCCTTATATGCTTTCACCGATATTGACTCCAGAAAGAACTTTGGAACTTGTGACAGGGGTAATGAATCAATCACAAAAAGAAATATTCTTGAAAGATCTTGAGCTTGATTTTTCGGTAAAAGTTCCTGGCGTAGGTAGGTTTCGAGCGAACGCTTACTTTCAAAAAGGGACGGCAGCAATTTCGCTACGTTTTATTCCTGACACCATATTGAGTATTGATGATATGCATTTGCCGGATATTTGCCATGCTTTTGGGAAACTTCGCCAGGGTTTTGTGCTGGTTACTGGTCCAACAGGAACTGGTAAATCGACGACTTTAGCGGCAATACTTAAAGAAATAAATGAAACCAGACAAGAACACATTGTAACCATTGAAGATCCAATTGAATTTGTACACGAAAATAAGAAGTCTTTCATATCGCAACGAGAACTTGGAGGAGACACAAAAAGTTGGGGAAATTCCTTGAGGTCTGTTTTGAGACAAGATCCAAATGTAGTTTTTATTGGGGAAATGCGCGATCCTGACACTATGCAGGCAGCGATGACGGTGGCAGAAACTGGACACTTAGTATTTTCGACCATGCATACCAACTCTGCCTCGCAGTCTATTGAACGTATTGTGGATAGTTTTAAGACAGAGGAGCAACCACAGATACTTTTGCAACTTTCTATGGTTTTGGAGGCGATTCTTTCACAGAGATTGATCCCTACCATCGATGGTAAAAGAGTACTGGCAACAGAGATTTTGATAGTTACTCCGGCGGTAAGAAATAATATTCGAGAAAGCAAAACTTTTCAGATAGACAATGTAATTCAGACGAGCGGAAATCTGGGTATGAGGCTCTTGGAAAATAGCTTGGCTGAGCTTGTTAACAAAGGGGTTGTGGATAGAAATGTAGCAATGGAATACGCTATTCGTCCGAGCTTACTTAATAAATTGTTGGGAGGAAGATAATGAAAACTTTTCAATACAAAGTGAGAGATAAAAATGGGGTAGTGTCTGCAGGAGTACTTGATGCCACAGACGAAAGACAAGCGGTAATTACTTTAAAAGGGAAAGGCTATTTTGTTACTTTTTTGGCCGAGTATGATCCTATTAGTTTGAGAAGTTTGTTGGGTGGTGCAGCAAAACCCAGTAATGAAGATATAACCAATTTTACGCGTCAATTCTCTACAATGATTGGTTCTGGTTTGCCGCTTGCTGAAGCGTTGAGAATTTTAAAGAATCAATCGAAAAATTTAATGAAGGCTGTAGTTGAAAAAATTTTGACTGAGGTGGAGGGAGGAACTTCTTTGGCAGAAGCAATGGAGTCTTCAGCTGGAGGATTTTCACCTGTTTATATTGCTATGGTGCGCGCTGGAGAGTCGGCAGGTGTTTTGGACAGAGTTATGGGAAAGTTGGCTGAGTCAATGGAGAAGCAGCGCGAGTTTCGTTCAAAAACGAAAGGGGCAATGGTCTACCCCGTAATTATTATGGTGGCAATGGTGGTTATTGCCTCGATTATGATGGTTTTTGTTGTTCCCAAGTTGACAGCTATGTACAAAGATTTTGGAGCAGAGCTACCAGGTCCAACTAAAGTATTAATGGCAGTAAGTGCTTTTGCAGTTAAGTTTTGGTATTTAGTATTAATTAGTGTTTCTGCTTTTGTAGTATTTTTTAGGAAGTGGTCTAAAACAGAGGTTGGCGCTTTGGTGGTAGAGCAAATTATTTTTAAGATTCCAATTTGGGGAAACCTAAAAAAAGATATTGTTTTGACGGAGTTTTCGCGAACAGTTAGTGTTTTGCTTGGAGCAGGTATTCCCATACTGGATGCTTTGCAGATTGTGGCGGGAACTTTGGGAAGTATTGTTTTTGGTTCTCAAGTAAAACAAGCGGCAGTATTTGTAGAAAAAGGAGTAAGCTTGTCCGAATCGGTTTCGCGACTTGACGTTTTTCCTCAGATTATTTCGCAGATGATTGCTGTCGGTGAAGAAACAGGAAAGTTAGATGAAATTTTGGCAAAATTGTCGACTTATTATGAATCGGAAAGTGAGGTAAAGATAAAAGCACTGACAACGGCAATTGAGCCATTGATTATGATAATTATGGGTATTGGTGTTGGTTTCTTGGTGATTGCAGTGATTATGCCGATATATAACTTGACAAGTCAGTTTTAATCAGTCATATTTTATTTATGAAAAGAAACGCTGGATTTACACTAATGGAGCTTTTAATTGTGATTGGTGTTTTGGGTATTTTGGCAGCTGGGCTCTTGGCAGCTATTGACCCTTTTGAACAGCTTAAAAAAGCTCGTGATAGCAACTATCGAAGTGGTGCAATTGAGCTTTTATCTTCAGTTCAGAGATATTATGCTAACCACGGTTATTTTCCATGGAGAAATAGTGGTGTAGTTGGTGCTGGAACATGTACTACAGACAATGCAACCACACTAGCTTCCGACACAACGGTTTCATCCTCATCTGCTGTTGTTGTTCAGGTTGGTGCAAATCAGGCGGCTGAGTTTACACCTTGTGTTCAAGACTTAATTGACGACGGTGAACTAAAGCAAACTTTTTCTCAAGGCTTAAATACTACTCTTTATATTAGTTCTTGGTCTAAGACAAGTGCTAGGGTTTGTTTTTCCCCAGAAAGTAAAAGTGCTAGAAGTGATGGTCAGACTTCTCTACACCTAGATGGTACCTTGGTAGTACCGGGTTGCTCGGTCACCCAGCGAGATGCGGGAGAGTGTCTACAGTGCTTCCAGTAAGAGCTTGCCTAAGGTGATATGATTTGTCTATGACATTTCTTATCATCTTTTTGTTTGTGATGGGTGCGATTTGGGGGAGTTTTTTGAATGTTGTGATTTTGAGAAGTGCTAAAGGAAAATCCTTTATTGCGGGAAGATCAATGTGTCCAAAGTGTAAACATCAGTTGGCATGGATTGATAATATTCCTTTGCTCTCTTTTTTATATTTGAGAGGTAGGTGTGCTTATTGCAACAAGAAAATATCTTTACTTTACCCAGTTGTAGAATTTTTGACGGGCTTGTTTTTTGTTTGGTGGTTTTTAGTGGGTTTTGGTTTTTTTCAATTAGTTGGTAGTCCGTGGCGCTTAGTTCAACCAATTTACTGGTTGGTAGTTGGTTTGATTTTTATAGTAATATTTTTGATTGATTTACTTTATATGATTATCCCTTTTTGGCTAAACATGTCGCTTTTATCGGTTGTTTTATTTTATAAAACAGTCCTTTATAGTTTTGGGTTGTTGCGTGGAATTGATTTTGTTTTTTCTTTGGCACTTGGATTGGGTCTTTCCTTTGCCCTATTTCTTATAAGTAAGTTGGCTTTGCTGTGGAAAGGTAAAGAAGGTTTTGGTTTGGGTGACATATTTTTGGTCCCCTCTTTGGGTTTAATTTTGGGTTGGCCCAAGATTGTGCCTGGAATCTTTCTATCTTTTGTCAGTGGGTCAATAATTGGGATTTTTTTGCTGGTGTGGGGTAAGAAAAAAAGATTGGACTACCTACCCTTTGGCCCATTTTTGATTTTGGGAACATTTTTAGGCTTGCTTTATGGTGACTCCCTATGGAGTTACTACATAAGTTTTTTTGTTTGACTTTTGAGGTGAGCTAAGACAAAATGACTATGGATGAACAGGAATGCATTTACAATGATTGAGCTTTTGATTGTGGTGGCTTTGATTATGATTTTGTCAGCAGTTGGTCTTGGAGCATACAATATTTCAACAACCAGATCTTATGATACCCAAAGAAAAAGTGATTTAAATCAGATATCCAAAGCTCTGGAATCCTTTAATGGAGATGTGGGGCGCTATCCCCTTTCTGGATCACAAGGAGAAATTTTGTGTTATCAAAAAGATGCTGGAGTAATTACAAATCCAAGCTGTGCTGGAACAAAGCTAACAACAAGAATTGATGGTGTAGTAACAAGTTACATTGATATTCCGGCTGATAGTGATGAATCAAACAAATACTTATATGAGTCTGATGGTTTAACCTTTGGGCTGTATACAGCAATCCATAACACAAGTGACAAGGATTTGTTGATGGATGTTGATGGAAATCCACTTGCTGATCCTTATGGAAAAACTTGTGGCTCTGATAAATGTAATTATAAAATTACTGAAGTAGGTTTATCGAAAACAAATGAATAAAATAGAAAAAAGACATAGTGGTTTTACGTTGATTGAGTTGTTGGTTGCTATGGGAATTGTAGCTGTTTTGACGGGAATGGCGGCGTTTAATTTTAATCAATCTAGAGTGAGAGCAAGAGATATTCAGAGAAAGAACGACTTGTCCCAATTACAAAAAGCGATGGAGCTTTATAAAAATGATAATAACAGTAATTACCCAGATGCGGATGGATTTCAGACTACCTTATTGTCCGCAGGATACACCAAGGTGCAATTTAACGATCCAAAAAATGGGGAGTGGACAGCATATGAGTATCGTCCCTCTTCGGACTTTAAAACTTATTATTTGATGACTTGTTTGGAAAATGTCAGCGATAGTACAAAGACTACTGATACGGCTATCTGCGGACTGTTTAAAAGCTCTGCGGATTGTACCTGTGGTGCAACAATAGCAGATAATACTGGAGTTATGTATACTTTATCTCAGCCATGATAAATTTAAAAAAGTGTTTCTGGATTCCGGGTCAAGCCCGGAATGACAACAAGCTAGTACAAAAAAAAGTTAATGGTTTTACCTTACTAGAATTGTTGGTGGTAATTGGAATAATTGGAATAATCATGGCACTTGCCACGGTGGCTTATTCTAGTACTCAAAAGAGTGGTCGAAATTCACGCAGAAAGCAGGATATTATTTCCATACAAAACGCATTGGAGCAGTATTACGCAGCAAATGCTTTTTTATATCCAAGTG
>CAYSAM010000031.1:0-5945 GCA_964429015.1 uncultured Pseudomonadales bacterium
TTTGGAGGATGATGTTTTGCTTGGGAAAGTGAGGGTGGTGGGTGGGTTGAGATAGTAGATCGTAGATCGTGGATGGTAGATCGTGGAGATAATGGTTTACAGATCACAGATCACAGATCACAGATCACAGATCACAGATCACAGATCACAGATCACGGTTTACGGATTAGGGTTTGAGGATGACGACGATGTTGTCTGAGAAGTGCTGAATTGTTTCGTACAAACTAACTTCACCTTTTTGAATTGGATCTTGTGGATTGGTTAGGATTTTGGTAACTTTGCCAACTAGTAAGTTGGCAGGGATAAGCTCGGTAGCCTCACTGAGAACAAAGTCACCTAATATTAGCGGAGTTTGGCTCGGAACGTTGGTAATAATAGAACTGCCGTTTGTGTGGCGATAGACCCCTTTGGGTCCGGAAGCACTTTTTAGTGAGATGGCGGGGAAAACGTCATCTTCTAGAGTTGTAATAGTAAGAGAATCGTCGGAAATATCACTAATCAGACCAAGTAAAATATTTTCGAGAACTACTGGCATACCAGGTTTTACTTGATCAAGTGGTTGAGTGGAAGTAGCAATAATTTTGTTTGTAGTGTTGGTAACGTTTATAGGTAATACTTTTTGATAGTTAGTTTTTAGAAGCTCTTCGGTTTTTGTGTCTTTTAATGCTTGTTTTAGTTTTTCATTTTCCCAAACAAGATGGGCAATGAGAATTTTTTGTTCACGGTTTTGGTGGTTTAGTTGTGGCAGGGACTGTAGATACTTGGTTTGTTGATTGAGAAATAAGCGACCAGCTAAGATAGGCTTTGTAATGGGGGAAAGTATTAGGGAGATTGAAGAGTTTAAAAAAAGTCCAAGCTTGAGATTACTGATAGTAAATAGTAGGATGGAGACCAAGAGGGGTGGTAAAAATAATAGTTTGGAATTATTCATGTCAGTACAAACCAAGAATACCATAAAAGAAATATTTTTTTTGACAATATCTGTTTTGCTGTTTGAGGGGGTAATGGGGTTAGGGGTGTTTTGGCCGTTTTTGCTAAAGCAGACAGAAAGAAAAAATTCATTTTGGTTAGCATTTTTTTGCGGTGTACTTTTTAGTCTTTTTTATAATCAAAAAATTGGTTTGATGAGTTTGTTTTTACTGGTGGTGATGGCTGGCATACATTTGATAATGGGAGGCGGGAGTAGGGGAAAAATTATTATGGTTATGTCTTTGATTGCAAATTTTGTTTTTGATCGTTACTTTGGTTTGTCGTGGAGTTTGTGGGAGGGGTTGGTAATTTTGGTGGTGTGTTTACTTTTTGCTAAAGACTTGGAGTTTCAAGAAACTATAAAAATAAATTTTTAAATGACAAAAACCACTACTTTAAGTTGGATTGGTTTTTGTTTGAGTCTTATGTTTGCGTTGCTTTTTGCTAGAGTGGTTTTTGTCAATTTGGTTATGGGTGGACATTTTAGAGATTTGGCAGAAAATAATACAATTAGAAGAGAGAAAGTGGTTCAATCTAGAGGGAATATATATGATAGAAATGGTAAACAATTAGCGGTGAATATTGAGAACGAGGGTAGAACTGTGCGATTTTATCCTTATGGTGAAGTGTTAGCTGGTGTTTTGGGTTATACCGGAAAAATTGATGAGCCTAGTTTAAAAAAGTGTAAAAATGACTGTGATGGTGAGACGGAAATAGGAAAAATGGGTTTGGAAAAATATTATCAGGCGGAACTTGTGGGTAAGCCAGGTGAGGTGATTATTGAAGAAAAAGCAACAGGAGAAACTAGGGCTAAGTTTTTTCAGCAAGGCGGGGAGGAGGGAAAAAATATTACCACAAATATAGATGCGGACTGGCAAAAGGCGGCATTTGTGAGTTTGAAGGAGAAATTGAAGGAGGCGGGGAAAAGCGGAGCTGTGGTGGTTACTAAAGTAAGTGGTGAGGTGTTGGTGTTGGTAAGTGCACCATCATTTGATAATAATTTGTTTATAAATAATGGTAAGAGAAGTGATTTTGGAGGGGACTATAAATCAGTTGCGGATTTGCTTTTGGCAGAAGAATCAAAACCACTTTTTAATAGAGCTATTTCGGGTGATTTTGCGCCAGGGTCGGTATACAAAATTTTGCCAGCCATCGCTGGTTTGCAAGAGAAAAAAATAAATGAAGACTCGAGTATAGTGGACACTGGTGAAATAAAAATAGGGGAGTATCGATTTGGAAATTGGTACCTGGATAAATATGGGAAAACCGATGGTGATGTAAATGTGACAAAAGCAATTGCTCGTAGTAATGACATTTTCTGTTATAAACTTGGTGAACAGCTTGGAGTAGATTTGCTTGTGAGTTGGTCCAAAAAAATGGGTTTAGGAGACTATACTAATATAGATTTACCAGGAGAAGGAAAAGGTTTGTTGCCAACTCCGTATTGGCGCGAGAAAAATTTGGGAGAGCGATGGTTTTTGGGAAACACATACCACTTATCTATTGGCCAAGGAGATCTTATGAGTACACCCATGCAGATAAATAGAATGACCGCTGCCATAATTAGTGGTAAAAAATGTGAACCAAGGTTAGTGGGTAAAGGAAATTGTGTTGATGTTGGACTTAACGAAGAAAATAGAAAGATAATTTTGAGAGGAATGGAAAAAGCTTGTAGCCCGGAGGGGACGGCTTTTCCTTTATTTAGTTATGCGGGTAAAATTTATTGCAAAACTGGTACAGCCCAAAAGGGTGGAAAAGAAACGGTGTCGAACGCGTGGATTAGCGTGGTGGTGCCAAAAGGTGGGAACCTGGACGATTGGTTTGTTGTAACTGTTTTGGTGGAAGAGGGGGGTGAGGGGAGTGCTGTTGCGGCGCCAATAGCTAAGGATCTGATGCCGATGCTGCTGAAGTAGCTGTTTTGTGGATTGGCTTATAACACTTGACAAGTGGATGAATGGGTGCTATAATACTTTTTAGAATTAACAAGTGGGGTAGTGAAAATCTACCTCACTTGTGCACTTTTAGGAACATCACCCTTCTGGGTGTTAAGTTTGGAGAATGGAAGGTTCGCATTCGAGACGTTGAAAATCCGTCCCCGCTTTCCTCCATCCTTCGGTTATGTAGCCCGCTTCTCGCGGAGCCGTGCAGGCGCTCAGCCGCCGCTATTTGCTGGGGTGCCATTCTGGCTTATCCCGCCAAGTCCGGCTACAAACCCATAGATCTCCGTCGGCGCAACCGCGCTGCTTCCCGCTCCGGCGGAGATTCTAAAAATTACATGCCTCGCATTTAAGCGGGGCGTTTGCATTTTTATAGCCTGGAGTTTCCAGGTTTTCTTGTTTTTTAAGCCTGTAATGCTTGACATGGGCATGTATAGGTTGTATATTATGTTAATTCTTAGCCTTATGGTAGGTTTATTCTTTAAGTTTTTATTAATCCAAGCCTGGTGATTACTAAAATAAAAGTGAATATCGCTTTTAACTTGGTAGTCATCTGAGCGCATCACTACCCCAAATTTTATTGGTATGGTAGGGTGGTCGCCTTGATCGGTTTATTTTTTTGAGAAAATACCGCTCTGATGGCACTGGTGAAATTGCTTAGTCTCACAAGCCCTGGCACAAACGTGCTAAGACAAGCTTTTCACCTAGGATTGGCGGCTCCGCTGGGAACATTTTTGTGTTCCAATTTATTTGATCTTCGAGATTTATTCTCCCAGCGGCGCCGCTCTCTTTTTTTTATTAACAGCCTGGTTTTTACCAGGCTGATTCTATATTTACTGCTTTATATTTATGGGGTTTTATTATCTTGGAGTAAAGAAGTACTTGACATTATGGGTTTAATGTGTTAGAATACAACTATTGAAAATTAAAGAAGTTTCAGTTGTCTGGTTTGGGCATAGGAGTAATCTTGTGCCCAGTCTGGACAACTGACATCCCCGTCAGGTCCTTCCGAGCATAAATCTCTCCCATCTAAAATTTGAGATTTGTGGTAAGAATGGCTCTTAAGAGCCAATATCCTTTCGGAGGATAGGAGTGTGGAGGTTTGTAACGGTAAATAATCGCTAGTTCGCCACTTTGGCCCAACTATAAACTTAGCGAACCGGACAAACCTCCACATCATCTTTAAGAAAATTTTGGAGCCCGCTATGCGGGCTCTTTCCTTTTATAAAAGTGTGTGTGGTAGAATTTCGGACGTTATTGCAATGGTATATTGGATAGTGTCTGTCATTGCGAATCGCGAAGTGCTGAAGCAATCTCCGTGTCGGGGATTACCACGTCGTTTCACTCCTCGCAATGACAAAATATATGAAACTAGTAATTGTAGAATCTCCAACCAAAACCAAAAGTTTATCCAAGTACTTGGGTAATGAATACGAAATTATGGCCAGTATGGGCCATATTCGTGATCTGCCAAAAAGTAAGATGGGGATTGCGATAAAAGAGAAGAGCTCGGGGATTGCTTCGGTTCAGAATACTGAAACTCGCAATGACAGTGTGGAGTATGAGTTTGTGCCGACGTACGAGACGATGGATAAAAAGGATGATCAGGTAAGAAGGTTAAAAGTGGTAGCGGCAAAAGCAGATGAGATTATTTTGGCTTCCGACCCTGACCGCGAAGGAGAGGCAATTGCCTGGCATGTGAAGGAAATGTTGAGTGAAAAGAACCAAGAACGCAAGGAGCCAGGAACCCAAGGCAAAGAAAGTAAAAAGGGAAAGAATAAAGAAATAATATTTAAAAGGATTGCATTTCACTCTATAACCAAAGACGCCATTTTGGAGGCACTGGCTAATCCCCGGGAGATAGATATGGGATTAGTAAACTCGCAACAAGCGAGGAGGTTTTTGGATAGATTGGTGGGATACAAATTGTCGCCAATTTTATGGAAAAAGGTTCGCCGTGGCTTGTCTGCGGGTAGAGTGCAAAGTGTGGCGGTGAGATTGATAGTGGAGAAAGAAAGAGAGATAGAGGCACATAAACCCCAGGAGTATTGGCAGATAAAGGTATTGGTAAGAACTCAAGGAATCAAAACTTCTAAAACTCGAGACGATGAGTTTTGGGTGGAGCTTGCTAAGATAAGCGATAAGAAGCAGGGAATAGATAACGAGAGTGAAGCAAAAAAAGTTTTAAGTGATTTGGAGTCTGGGCAATATAAAGTACTTGATGTAAAAAAGTCAAAAAGAAAAGCAAATCCATATGCACCATTTAAAACTTCTACTTTGCAACAAGCAGCCGCAAATACTTTAGGTTGGTCGGCCAAGAGAACTATGAATGTGGCTCAAAGACTTTATGAACAAGGTGATATTACCTATCACCGTACCGACTCATTTAATTTGGCACCTGTAGCAATCGACGCAGTGCGCGGATTTATAAAAGAAAACTATGGTGATAGTTATTTGCCATCTGCACCCAGAATGTATAAAACAGGAGGAAAAGTGGTGGCACAAGAAGCTCACGAAGCAGTCCGACCGACCAACGTAGCTGTAACTCCAGAAAAATATGTAGGGCAAGAGGCAGTGCAAGATCAGGAAAAACTTTACTCTCTAATTTGGCGTAGAACTATAGCTTGCCAAATGGCCGAGGCAATTTTTGATGATACTAGGGTTGAGGTAGAGTCTGGTAAATACTTGCTCACTGCTAATGGGGTGGTAACAGTTTTTGATGGATGGAAGAAATTGTTTCCAAAAGAAAAAGCAAAGACCGCAGAGGGTGAAGAAGATGCTCAAAGCTTACCAGAGGTATCGCCAGGTGAGGAATTGCAAAAACAAAAAGTGGATGGAGTGCAAAAATTTACTCAGCCACCAGCAAGGTTTAACGACGCTTCCATAATTAAAGAGCTAGAAAAGAGGGGAATTGGTAGACCTTCGACATATGCAGCAATTATTTCCACTATTATCGATCGCCGCTATGTAGAACAAAAAGAAAAAAGATTTTATCCCACCTCAATTGGACGAGCTGTGGTGGACTTTTTGGTAGCAAAC
>CAYSAM010000032.1:0-5430 GCA_964429015.1 uncultured Pseudomonadales bacterium
GTGCCTTTTAATACCTGGCGCTACGGCTAAAGCCTTACGCGTTTCACCCTTGATTAGCTTATTTTTGTAAAATCTCAAAAACTCTAGAACTCAAAGAATCAAAAACTCAAGATATTGTATTGATTTATACCGTTGAGGATGTAGAATTAGACTGTTGATCGTTTTCCTCTTAAATTTCACCAAATTTCTAAGTTTCCAAATTTTTTAATCAATTATTCCCAAATAAACATATATGGCACCAAGGCCTAAAAAGATCGTAGATAGTAGTTCGTTGATCGTAGAAGAACCTAAGAAGCAGATGGCAGTTGACAGTTCACAGATGACAGAAGAGAAGGTGAAGCAGATTACAGTTGACGGTTCACAGATGACAGAAGAGAAGGTGGAAGAAGCAAAAAAGATCGTAGATAGTAGATCGTCGATGGTAGAAGAAGTAAAAGAACTCAAGAACTCAAAAAACCCAGAACTCAAGGTGGTTAAAGCTGAAGATACTGTAAAAGTGTCGGTAAGCGAGATGGATTCCGGGTCAATGCCCGGAATGACAGACATGGAGAGTGCAAAAGAAACTAAGACAGTGCTAGTAAATAAGCCAGAAGCTCTAAAAGCGCCAGAGAGATTTGTGGTGCCACCTTCTGCTAACCCACAGCCGGTAAGACCTACACAAAACAATATGCGACCAGCATTTCAGCCTCGATACAACAATTTTAATAATGGCCAACGTTTTTCGCGCCCTATTATTGCCAGTGAACCAATAGTTACCGAAGAAATTACCGGTATTTTTGACCAAACTGGTACAGATGGTAGAGGTATTGTTCGTAGTTCTTTCCGCCCAGGAGAAACTGATGCGGTTTTGCAATCGATGCAAGCAAGGCAAGCTAAACTTAGGCCAGGGGACATGGTAACTGGCTTGGCCAGAAAACCAAAAGAAAATGAACCGTACTGGACCATGATGCAGATCACCAAAGTAAATGGTGAAGAGCCAAGTAAGATGTTTGATAGGCCAAGGTTTGAAAAAGGAATTCCAATTTATCCATTTGAAAAAATAAAATTAGAAACAGCAAAAGAAACTTTATCAACTCGTTTGATAGATATGGTGGCTCCTGTAGGCCGCGGTCAACGTGGACTGATTGTGTCGCCTCCCAAAGCTGGAAAAACTACAGTAATAAAAGAAATTGCTAGTGGTATTGCTACTAACTACCCAGAAGTTCACCTGATGGCCGTGTTGGTAGGTGAGCGACCAGAAGAAGTTACAGATATTAGCCGACATATTTTGGCGATAACAAAAAATAGTGAGATGCCAGGAGAAACTGCTGCCAGTAACTTTGATGAAAAAGCTGAAGACCAAACTAAAGTATCAGAACTTGCTTTGGAAAGAGCAAAAAGATTAGTGGAGATGGGGAAAGATGTGGTTATTCTATTGGACTCTATTACTCGTTTGGCTCGTGCATATAACCTAGCAATTCCTACTTCAGGTAGAACCTTATCTGGTGGATTTGACCCAGCAGCCCTTTATCCTCCAAAAAAGTTTTTTGGAGCCGCTCGCAAAATTGAAGGTGGCGGAAGTCTTACTATTATTGGTACGGCTCTGACCGATACCGGTTCTCGTATGGACGACTTGGTGTATGAAGAGTTTAAGGGTACGGGTAACATGGAACTGCACCTAGATCGTCGCTTGGCAGAGAGAAGAATTTATCCTGCGGTAGATGTAATGCGCTCTAGTACCAGAAGAGATGATTTGTTGTTTGAGTCTATGGAGTACCAAAGTATTATTCTAATGAGAAGAATGTTAGACATGCTCAATGATGGCGAGAGAACAGAGGTGCTTGCCGGGAGAATAGCGAGAACTAAGACGAACAAAGAGTTCTTGGCGAGTCTTAAAGATGGTGGATAACAGATCACAGTTCACAGTTTACAGATAACGGATCACAGTTTACAGATAACGGATCACAGATTACGGATTTAGATAATAGATCGTGGATTGTAGATCGTAGAGGAGAATTTATGGTTTATGGATACATACAGCAAATGGAAGTGGATTGGTTTTGGATAAGAATAATTAAAAAAAAGCCCCGAGTGGTCGGGGCTTGGGTTTTTTTATCTTTCTTTAATGCAAAAGTTGATGTTTGCATTTTCGGCGATTTCGCTGATAACTTTTGCAAGAAGTTCACGGTCCGGCACGGTTCCTTTTGCTTTGAGTGAAATGAAAATTTCACCGCTGTCGCTGTTAGTTGAAACTTCAGCAATTATTTCGGTGTCGCCAAGTGCTTGGCGATTTGGACCGTGGACGATAATTTTGTTGCCTGGTAAAGTAAATAGCCAGTTTTTGTCTTTTAAAAGCTGATCTGTTGCGAATTTTTTTTGCAACATAAAGTGAAGCAAGACCATAAAACCTGTGGGTGTTGTCATTTATTCTCCTAATAAAATATAAAGGTGGATTTCAGCCTATATCTTATCATGGTTGCCTATAAAAAACCCGCTTGGGAGCGGGTAGGAGATTTTTTTAGTTTGCTTCACAAAAAACATCGTAGGCAGTAATTTGCCCGTCTTCTTTTTTAATTGTGAATCTTCCTTCCAAGGAGGTTTTACTATTTGTTTTTGTCATAATTTCGGCAAAAACCACTTGAACTGTCTGCTGATCGTTTATTGCTTGATTGTTATATAACACCGTTACCACATCAGGACTGTTAAAAAGAACGCTGTATTCAGGGTAGATGTCACTTTTAATTTCCATAGTCAAATATGCTGTGACCATGGATGGATTAACATTGGACACAATGCCTGTAAACCCAACCACGCCAACCTTTTGTCCTGAGAGCCACGGGTAGGTGCTTTTACAAGTTGACTCGAGACTGTCAATGATGTTTTTTTGGTTATCGGCCAAAAACTTGCCGAACTCTGCGTTGAGATCTGGGGTGGGGGCGAGGTTGCTTTGCGTCATCGTTTCTGGCTGAGGTTGTCCCTTAGCGGCACAAGCAGAGATGGTGACAACAGTTATGATGGAAAAAACTATTTGCAATGCTTTCAATGTATGGCTCCTTGATGAGAATTTTAGACCTATATATTGTAGCACATAATGCTATTTTGGGGTGTAGGTAAAAGGTAAAAATAGAGGAGTAGAGAAACTGTTACCAAAAATGTTTAGATTTTGAGATGAGGCAGGAAAGCCGTTTTGTTTGAGAAGGGTTAGGGAGTAGTTTTTTGAATCTATATTGGGTAAGTTATAGGAGAGATTTATTTCAGTGTGATTTCCAGCTGGGGTGAGGTGCCAAAAAGAGATGTTTTGTAGATCGTAGTTTGTAGATTGTGGATTGATGATTGGGGTTTGGTTGTTGAGGACTTCTGTGGAGTAGCCTGCCGAGGAGGTGGCAATTTCGTTATGAAAAATATTTATATCGGTTGCGTTAGGTGGAAGGTAAATTCGCATAAAGGCAATGTAGTTACCGCCGTATTGAAGTGGTGGATTGGGGTTTGCCTCTGGTGAGGTGTTTTGGAATTGGATGTTTATTTGATGGTTGATTTGTGTGGGTTGCCACGACGGAGTATCTTCTTGCAATGACGAACTGGGTGAGCTTGTTACGGTATGAGTGGTTTGGCGGGTGACGTATTGGTTTGCTTTGTTGGCTCCCAAGTTTAGTTCTACTAAACCGTAGAAATCTGTGGTGGTAGGGGCTTGGTACTCACCAGCCCATTTTTTTTCCTTTAAAAAGTTTTGAAACTCAGAGTTGGTACTGTTTAGGACTAAGTTTTTGTTTTGTAAATCTTCCCAAATTGTTTGAGCAATTTTTATTTTTTTAGATAAAGAAAGGGATTTTATTTTTTTTATAGCGGCGGTGCCGACGTTGTGGAGGGCGTCGGCTTTTTGGGTAGAGCCGGGGAAAAAATTCAGTTCTGCCTTGCCTTGGAGGTACAGATAGAGATTGTCTGGGGTAATGGTGGCGGTGTCGTTTAATTTAAACTCGCCGATAACATTTAAAACTTTTTTGATGGTGGATAAATTTATTATGCCAAGTATGTCAGGGTTGGTTTCGTTACCTTTTTCCAAAAACCAACGAATACTGTTGGCAGTGGTAGGAAAGTGGGGTTCGTAATCGGCATTGGCAAGTTCCCAAGTACCGTGTCCAAAGGCTTGCTGGATGGCGTCTGGTGGTTTTACAAAGCCTTGAAGTTGACCATTGGGGACGTAGATGTCGTGAAATGAAATGTTTGATTTTGTTTTAGATAGCGTAGATCGTAGATCGTAGATCGTAGAAAAATAATTGTCATGCCGGACTTGATCAGGCATCCAGGTTTCTCGTCTGGATTCCGGGTCTGGGCCTGGAATGACAGTTGATGAATTTAGTGTAATCTTGACATAGGAGCCGGTGAAGCCGCCGTTGGCGCGGACTTCGGTGTCATTGCCAAGGAGAAAGAGGTAGGTAGTGGGAGAGTTTTTGCCAAGAAGATAGGAGAGGTGAGGGAGGGTAGATTTTAGATCGTAGATCGTAGAGAAAAAAGGATTAAAGAACGCAAGAACTCTAGAACTCAAGATAATGAGTAATACAAGAATAATCGTGAGGAGAAGTTTTTTCTTCACTAAATAATATTGTATACAAAAAACCGCCCAGGATTTAAGGGCGGTTTGAATTTATGGCTAATTATTGAAAGTATCTTTTGAGGATAAAGTATTCAGAGACAAGTGCCAAGAGAGTAGAGACTATTATGGAGCTGAGTTCGCCGATAAACGGTTTAGTAAGTGTGTAGACGCTAACGGCGGCTAGAGCGAATAAAATGATCACCCGCCACAGTTGAGAAAGTAAGGAGACAAAAAACAAATTTATCAGTTTTTTGTTTGGTTTGTTTGGTTGACTAGCTTTCATTTTTCCTCCTAAACAATTTTGTAATCCAGGAAGAGGGTTCTGTCGTCGATAGTGGTATTGATGCCAAGCTTGACGATTTTGAAGCCAGAGTGGAGATTGGAATACGCAATAAAGGTGAAGTAGCGGCAAGTAAAATCGACATAAGGTTGGAGATCGATGCTGCCGCCTGGGCGGATCTCGGTTAAGACCGGAATACGGTTGCTTGAGGCGCGATTGATTTCGACCAGAGTTATCGTTGTTTGGCCCCAGTTCATGATTTTGAGGAGGTTTTGGCCGCTGGCGTTGGTCATGGAGATGTTTAGACGAAGTTCGGTAAGAGCGAGAAGGCCATCCAATATGATGTCGCCCTCCCTTGGTTCAAATGACGTAATGGTAATGCATTGGCACAGGGCGCGGGGTAAAGTAGTTTTGTGATCCAAGTTGGGACGGAGAAGATGGGGTACCATAGAGCTCCTTTTTAAAAGTGACGGATATGCCTATATTATATCAGTAGGGCTTATAACAGTTGTCGTTTTGATAGCAAAAAAAGCTCTGAGGTTGTCAGAGCTTTTGGGTAAAAGACTAAAGGAGGTTGAGC
>CAYSAM010000033.1:0-5398 GCA_964429015.1 uncultured Pseudomonadales bacterium
CTCAGTTGGTTAGAGCGCCTCGTTTACATCGAGGAGGTCGCAGGTTCGATTCCTGCAGGGTCCACAAAATTTGAAATCGAACGATTGCCGAAAATTATTTTTGAATACAAAAAACTAATTTCGGCACTTAGCTCTGCTGAGAAGCGCCTGCAGGGTCCACAAACTTTTTTAATTTACTTTATGCCACCAATATTCACCACAGAAGCCGAATTCGAAAAATTTTTAATCACAGAATATTTAAAATTTGGCTCCATCGACAAAGTTTTTAAGATAAACAATTACAACCTTCCCATCTCTTTTGCCAGTTTTCACCGCTTGCTTAATAAGTACAAAATCGTTAAATCAGCTGGCCCAAACAGTAAACTCTCCGAGAGTTTGCATGTTCTAAGCTTACTAAATACCTACAAATTACCACTAGAACGTATTTACCACCGTTTTACCCCAAACTCTATCCAAGTCTCCACAAACACACTTCATCGCATTTTACACAACATACGTTTGGGGGTTACAAAAAGAGTGGGTATCGCTGTTCTAATTTCAAATTCTGAGTCTCCAAATAAATTTTTACTAGGACAAGATGAAAGCTTAATAAACAACAAGTTGGGTGAAAAAGGGGATTGGTCACTACCAATGGGATATACAAGACAACAAGATTCCTTTGCAAATGGAATAAAAAGAGTTCTTCAACAAGAAGTTTTTGCCAACGAAACCATAGAAAATAAGTTCCCCAAAAATATTATACCTAGTGACCCACAACCTATTTTTTGCATCAGTATTGCCGACATTAAGGTATATGTCTTTAAGCTAGAACTTGCAAGAAACTATATTTTTTCTAGCTTTAAGCTTAAAAAGCACCGTTACTTTTACCCCTCTGAAGTTCAAAAACTAAAGACCAGAGGGGGAGTAAACGATATATTTAAGATCTATCTTGCTGGCAACTTGCAAGCGTTGAGCAACTCAGATTTTAACCAAAACCTCTGCCTACTTCCTCTCAAAGCCAAAATCGGGTAAAATACCACTACATTGCCTGGTCGTCTAATGGTAGGACGCCACCCTTTGGAGGTGGTTATTGGGGTTCGAATCCCTGCCGGGCAACAACAGAAAGTCCCCCTTGTGGGGACTTTTTGGCACAAAGTCTAAAAAAGTTGGGAGGTCTGCACTTGATTCTATTCCCAAAACCGTGCTAGGTTTAAGAAATGACAAATGAAACTACAGAATACAAAGGTAACCCACAAAACGAAAAAATTCACAAAAGACTTTTTAAACCAACAGAAGGTGCTATAAAAGAAGAAAAGAGAAAGTATAAAACAAAAATAGAAATAATTGACACAATATTTGACAAAGAAATTCCCGACTTTATTATTGAGCACATAAACAATAGGCTGGAAGAAGAACATATACATAACATTAGGAAAGCTGAAATGCAGGCCGAACAGAATAGAGCAGTAGAGTATCCTCATAAAAAAACACTAGAAGATCTATTAGCAAAAATAAAAGGACTACCCATTGATCAAAGGAGTAATACTTCAGAGTATCAGTACATACACGGGCTAATTCAAGGTGAAATATTTGAAAAATTTTGCGAAGAACAAGTTAGAAAAAATGATCTACTTGTTAGTAGTGAAAATAAACTAAGTAAAGAAGAAAAAAAGGAACTAGAAAAAATCTCGGTTGCGATACTTGATATTATCCACAACCCAGAAAAGTACGACATCAAGCTTAGTTCTGGCAGAAATAGCGATATCGTTGGTTTAGCACTCGATAAAAATATGAAAATATGGATAAAAACCATATATGAAGCTAAATCGGGTACAAAGCTGGACGTAAGGTCAATGTCGCAACTATCGGAAAGTGGGTTTATTGCAACACTCCAAAAATTTATTAAGATCATAAACGAATCCACATCAGAAAAGATCAAAAATCTTGGACTTGGTCACAAAGGCATCCAAATTGAAATGAAAAAAGAGGGTGTGGAGCAGGTTCTTTTTCTGTGTGATCATATAGCACCAAGTGCAGATTTATCCAAGAACGAAAAAGAGTTAAAAAATTTGATTGACAAAAAAATTCCAGAAGATAAAAAAAGTGAGTTCGTCAATATTTTAAAACAAGTTAAAATCCAGTCTTCATACTACAGACACAACGAGGTAGAAGATATCGCAACAGATATCCTTAACCGCATCTTGAGTAAAAGTTTTTAATCATCTAGAATAACCTCTTATGGACGACACAAACAAAAAAGACAACCTACCAGCAGGAACAAACGAAGCAGTTACTAGCCTATTTGCTATCGAAAATCTTATCAAAACTCATATCTCTCACATCGATACTGTAAAAATCGAAATGAGCAAACAGGTAGAAATGTTTAACGACATCCTCAATAATGACCCTGGTTTCAAAAAAGCCGCGGAAGAAGGAAAAGAGGTAAATAAAAAGAAAGCTGAAGCCAAACAGAACGTTCTCAAATCCCCAAGTAATGCTTCTCTCAATCAAAAAATCAAAGACATGCGTCAAGAGCTTAAAGAACTCAAAAACGCTCTAAGTAACTACCTCCAACAATATCAAAAAATCGCTGATACAGATCAAATAGAAAGCGAAGACGGTGAAGTACGCCAAATTGTTTACAATGCCCACTTGGTTAAACTCTCGGGTAAATTCGGTAAGTAGCCAGAAACAGCCTTAGAGCGTATAATAGATACATATTATTTCCCCTTGGGAAGCTCAAAACTTATGCAAAACATTAGAAATATTGCGGTCATTGCCCACGTCGACCATGGCAAAACCACTCTTATAGACGCCTTTATCAAACAATCTCATATCTTTCGAGATAACGAGAGTGAAATGAACCAAACCACTCTGCTGGACAATAACGTCTTGGAGCGTGAGCGTGGTATCACCATTTTGGCCAAAAACATCTCCGTTAGCTACAAAGGCACCAAAATAAACATTATCGACACTCCTGGTCACTCTGACTTTTCCGGAGAAGTAGAAAGAACTCTAGGCATGGCCGACGGCGCCCTCCTTATCGTCGACGCTCAAGAGGGCCCCATGCCTCAAACTCGTTTTGTGCTCAAAAAAGCTTTTGAACTTAATCTAAAGGTTATCGTAGTCATCAATAAAATTGATAAACCAAACGCCAATATCCCCCAAACTGAGAGTCGCATAGCTAATTTGTTCCTCGAGCTTGCCACCGATGATTCTCAAATTGAGTATCCAACGCTTTACTCAATCGGCAAAGCTGGCAAAGTATTCAAAAAACTTCCCAATAATTTTGAAGAATCAGGCAATGTTATTCCTTTATTAGATCAAATTTTGGAAACTATCCCAGCTCCAAGCAATGATCAAAACGGGAACTTCAAAATGCTAATTTCGTCCTTGAGCCACGATTCACATCTTGGCCGCATAATTGTTGGTAAAATTTTTCAAGGCACTGTAAAACCAAGTCAAAAAATCGTTCTTCTTGGCGAAACTGTAAAGTCCCTCCAAGTCGATAAGGTCTTTACATCCGAAGGTTTAGGTCGTCTAGAGGTCTCGGAAGCGTTTGCTGGAGACATTGTTTCGCTAACAGGTGTAAGTGATTGCAAAATTGGTCAAACAATTTCAACTCCAGGTGACACCGAGCCCCTTCCATCTGCCAAAATCACAGAACCAACCCTTCACGTTACCGTAGGTCCAAACACTTCACCTTTATCTGGTAGAGAAGGTGAGTTTACAACAGCGAGGCAAATTGAAGAAAGATTAGCTAGAGAACTAGAAGTAAACCTTTCTTTAAAACTTGAGAAACTAGAAAGTGGAAAATACAAAGTTTCAGGTAAGGGCGAGCTACACTTAGCTGTTCTCCTGGAAACTCTCCGCCGCGAGGGTTACGAAGTTGAAGTTGGTAAGCCAGAAGTTATTTATAAAACTATAGATGGTCAAAAGTGTGAGCCTTTTGAAGATGTTAACATTGTCGCTCCTCAAGAATATCTTGGAACTATTACCCAAGAAATGGGTAAACGTTTTGCCGTTCTTTCTCACATGGACCCAGTAAGTGATAAAGAAGTTGAATTTGTTTACAAAATGCCTACTAGAGCTATTCTAGGTCTTCGATCTTTACTCTTAACCGCCACCAAAGGTACAGTTATTTTTAACAGTCAATTTTTAGACTTTGAGCCAGTCGGCCCCGCCTTGCCCAAAATGCGTCGTGGAGTACTCATTGCCACCGATAGCGGTGAAGCTCTCTCTTATGGTCTTCAAGCAGCTCAAGAACGCGGTGTAACCTTTGTAGAGCCAGGTGACGCCATATATGAAGGTCAAATTGTTGGATCCAATGCAAAAGCTGAGGATATTGAGATCAACGCTTGCAAGGGTAAGCAGCTTACCAACATGCGTTCCAAGTCATCTGATGGAGTTATTCAATTAGTTCCAGCCACTAAGTTTTCTCTAGAACAATGTCTAGACTTTTTGGAAAGCGATGAATTATTGGAAATTACCCCCAAAAACTTGAGACTCAGGAAAAAATATCTAACCCAAGTCGAGAGAAGACGCCACCGCGACGAAATCAAAAACGCGTACTAATCCTTTGCTGTTGCGAAGCGCGCAGTAATGTGCCAATCTCCGCTTGTCATTCCGGACTTGATCCGGAATCTATATAAATAATTCATCTTTTTGATATAAAATATAGCTGTGCCGAGGTGGCGAAATGGTAGCCGCAAGAGACTTAAAATCTCTCGATAGCAATATCGTGCGGGTTCGATTCCCGCCCTCGGCACCAAGACTCGGTAGCTCAGCTGGATAGAGCAACTCCCTTCTAAGGAGTAGGTCCCGTGTTCGAATCACGGCCGAGTCACAAAATTACAATAAATAATCCCGCCTTTACAGCGGGATATTTTGTATTGCAAAACTATTTAAGTTTACTCATAATCCAATCGACAATAGCTACAATGTATTTGTTCAAAAACCAACTCGTAAAGAATGCAAACAAAGCAATGCATACACCGGCAAAAGAAAGGTTGATTAGTCCTTCACCCAACATTATCAGTCCCAAAAGGACAAGTCCATTTGTATTCCTTTGATCTTTATCTTGGACCCCTAAATACACTTCTATCATCACAATAACAACAACAGCGATTCCAATACATAAAACAAAGCTCATCGACCACCAAAAAATGTCTCCACCCTCTGGCACAAGCCATTTAAACATTCCCCAGACAACTCCAATCAAAAAACAAGCAATACCTGAAAGTGCAAACGCTTTCTTCTCAACTGTCATTTTACCTCCAAAAAAATAAATGTTCTTACTAACCAATTATACACCCCATAGTTGTACTATCTACGCTTTCATTGTAAAATAGCCTCAAACGGAGGCTACTTTGAAAAAACTAATAATAATTTTGATTGCAATCTCTTTTCTACTGCTTTC
>CAYSAM010000034.1:0-4235 GCA_964429015.1 uncultured Pseudomonadales bacterium
GTGGATCGCAAGTCACCAATAAGATCAAATTTTGGTTTAATAACAAAAATAAAAACAAGCAACATGACCATCAATGTAAGTAAGCCAAAAATAAATGATTTTAGTATTTTTTCACTAACCCAGTCAGGGAGTATAAGGCCAAATATTTTTTTATATCCAACAATTTTAAATTCAGACATTCTTTTTTAGTTCAAACTGAAGTTTAATTATATATCCACCTGCTTTATCCCTAACAACCCCCTCAGAAAAAATTGAGCCAAAAACAGTTTGATCCAAAATCGTCTTATCAGCAATTCTTTCTTCAAAAAGCTTAAAACTACTAAGATCTGGAATAAAAACTGTTACCGAAAGCCAACCTTTTATTTGAAAGTCTACACCACGTAACACTACAGAAGGCGGCATCAAAGCTACTACTTCATCTAAATACCTTTTATAGTGGAATTTACCGTTTTCAATTCCTGACAAGTAGTCCAAAATCGATTTTGTCAGCACATACTTGTTTACAACTTCTGTATTTGTACGAATCTCACTAGAAACTGTTATCGATTCCGTAGCGACTTGACTAATTTGTTTTTTTAACGAATAGACCTGATACCACACAACGCCAACCGTTACCATAAAACTCGCAACAAACAAAAAAAACAAAAATATAAAGAAATTGATTACCAAACTCTTATTTTTGTTTTGCTTACGAGTTTTGGTTACAAGATTTATTTTTAGATTCATTTACGTTGCCAGACCAAATGCTAATCCAAATACTGGTCCCAAATTCGCATATTCGTTATCTACCGAAACAGATTCAAAAACATTGCCAACAGATACTTCCATACCCTCAAAAGCAGTCGACATATATGGAACCAAACCAGTCATGTAGCTACCGCCACCAACAACAACCAACTTTCCAATTGACGATTCTCCATAATCATTTCTATAACTCAGCATCATTTTTCGTATTTCACTTACAAAATTATCAAAAACCGGTTTCATTAAATTGAAAAGTTTTCCTTCAAGCTGATTTTCTTGAAAGCCATAAGTTCTTTTGTATTGCTCCGCTTGGTCAAAAGGCAGGCCAAAATTATCCATAATCATCTTAGTCAATGCACTTCCACCCACAGAAAAAAAATAATTATTAAAAACCATTTGTTTACTAGCCAATATTATTTTTGTACCCGAATTACCAAAGTCAACTACAAATGTAGGGGACTCTTCTTCGAGAAAATTGGCGTATGCTCGCAAGAGTGGAACCGCCTCATTTTCCAAACGCACAGGCTCAATACCAATAAGTTCAAATAGTTGTACATATAGCTCCGAAATTTTCGTTGGTACAGCTACCACATAAGCACCAACCTTATCCTCAGCCAACAAAGAATTTTTCTCAAAAATACTCCAAGAACTCTCCACTTCGTTAGGAGGAAAGGGAACAGACTGATCCAACTCCCACTTTATAGCAGTTGCCAGCTCCGGCATCGACATTCTGGGAAAAATCATGGTTTTGGAAAAGGCCAAAGACTCTGGCACGCTAGCAACTACCCCGGTTTCTCGAACTCCAATTTCTGACATCATTTTCTTTATGTCATCCACCAGCTGAATTTTTTCTGAGTTTGTCATTAAGGTCAACATTTTCCCAAAACGGTTAGGAATCAGACCAATTCTCTTTACTTTCGACTGATCACCAACTACCAACTTTATCGTACTTGTCCCAATGTCCAAACCAATGTTATATGCCATAAAAGTTACTGAATAATTGTTCCATAAGAAAATAATGCATAGTCAAAAACTTCAGGTGTTCTTTGGTCCTTAGACTGTTCATAAAGCAAACCATACTTTATTTTTTGATCCCCACTGCCGACCGCAGCTTCAGATCTATAGCTTACGGTTTGTACTGGTAAGTTATCTCCAACTGGCTCAACTCCAAGACTTGCGTTACCTCCAAACACGGTAATACGTAACCTCTCAACGCTAGAGTTCAAAGAAATCTGTGGAGTCATGTAACTAAAGCTATTTCCATTCAACACACCCCCACTACTCACACGAACAAAACCATTGCTCCCACTTGCGTCATATGCTACATCTTCAATTAAATCATTAGAAATTTTAGATATCAAAATAGAAGATGGTGAAGCACTCAAGGTATTCCAATAAATTTTTACCCCTTGCAGTAACAGAGATGCATTCAAAACTATATCTACACTCGTCCCAGCCACAACTCTATCTACCACCAAACCACTCTGACCATTATTTTCCAAAGTAACTACGAAAGATTTATCTGTTGTACTTCCGGTAACACCAACACCTTTAGATATGGCTTCCTCCAAGCCAGACTGTGCCGTCAAAAAAGCATCTGCACTTTCTTGGCTCATTTGCTGATTTCTAGTTTCTGTAGTAGTTCTACCAGCCACCGAAACAACCACAGCACTAACCACGGTCATTATCAAAACCATAACCAAAGCAACTTGACCCTTATGTACCATTTTTTGTTTCATCAATTTATAGCGCTATTCAAAAGCACAACCTCTCTTGTTACTGATTTGGAAATAGTTACTCCAGATCCCAAAGGAACGGTAGAGGCAGTTATTTCCAAAATAATCTTATCACTTATTGCTGACTGACAAAACCATCTAATTGATAGACTATTTATTGATACATCTGTTGAGTTTAAGAAAACTTGCTCGTTAGTTTGGGATGAAACAGAAGATACTTTGGCATCCACCAAACTATATACACTACTCAAACCATTTAAGTCTTCAGTAGTCACACTACTACCAATTAAACCAGTACTCCCAGCAAGCAAGCACTGCTCTCTATCACTTGCATCCACCATCGACACTTTTCCAAAACGAATTTTCCTTTCCATCTCATCAAGTACAGAACGTAAGGAAGAATTCAGTTTTAAATCCATTTCCGTAAAACCACCAGTTCGCAAATTTTGCACAAAAAGAGTGGTTCCACCAAGCAAAATAATCACAAATAAAGAAATTACAATAATAAGTTCAATTAATGTGTAACCAGCATTTTTGCTTTTCATACTCAAATATTTATTGTATTCTTTAAATTTATACTCAAAGTGTTACTTCCATCTACCCAAGAAACAGTAATATTCAAATCTACCGACGAAGAACCCTTCGTTACCTCTACCACACAAGAAAAATCCTTCCCCTCAATACAAACAGCTCTATTAATCCCTACCACATTATCCAAAAATGTTACTGGGTCCATTTCTTTTTGAGAGCGGTAATCGTTCAACAAACTCTTTGCTACCTCCATAGCGTCATCTTTCTTAGTTTGAAACTCACTCTGTCTTTGTGATCGTGTCATAAGATCAGACACCCCAATCAAGACCAAGGCTAATATCCCTATAGACACCACAACCTCGATTAACATTTGACCCTTACTCTTCATTATTTATTATGTTCAAATTACCCAAAAGTTTACTAACAACAATTTTAATTGTTTTTTGAGTCGCTTTGGTGCTTTTTATTGTAATTTCTACGTCTACAAAAGGTTCCAAACTCCCCGTTTGAGGAACAACCACTAAACTGAAATCAGTCAAAAAAACTGAAGAGCTTAACACCTGCTCCAAAACCGGTTCGGTAGTCCCAGATGTACAATTTGCTACATACTTCAAAATTTTTCTCTCACCCTCACTATCCAAATCAGTGCTTAAAGTAAAGTTGAGAAGGCCAGTACAACCAGCTGGGTATTCCAGAAATTTTGCCTTCGATCTTACCTTACCCAACATACTGTTTAAGTTCCTAGCATCGGAGTCCAATAATCTGTTTTCGTTATAACTCAAATAAGCAGCAAGGGATGTTCCACTAAGTAAAACGACTATTGTAATCGTCACCAATAACTCAATTAAGGTATATCCTTTCATGCTAGGGGCTAGCCACCTGATATGTTCCTCCAACTTCCTGGCAGCTAGTTAGGGTGTAAGTAGTTAAACTAGTTCGCGAATAAACATATTGCTCCAAACAAGAAGCGCTGGTTTTCGGATCTGTAGGAACAGTAGACATTAGTACAGGGCCTGTCACCGAACAACTCAAGCCACCATCAGCATAGATATCATCCGGATAATTTCCAACAAGTGATCGGCACATTTCAAGTGATTGCCTAATTGCTTCCAGGTCAGATCTTCTTCTCGTGTCTCTAGACCTAGTAGTAATTGATCCATAAGCAACTATTCCCGAAGAAAAAATTAAACCAATAATAGTGATTACCACCAAAAGCTCCACAAA
>CAYSAM010000035.1:0-4000 GCA_964429015.1 uncultured Pseudomonadales bacterium
GTACCATCTTTGGCTCTTGTTATTGTTATGGGTAGAATGAGAATTTTAGGATTTTTTATGGAGGCAAAATGATGGAAAAGTATTTGAAGTGGCGATTGTATGGATTGCAGCTAATTTTGTCTTTATTGACAGCAATAGCAACTGCTGCAATTCCAACATCTGGCTTGCGGATTGACCCAGTCAAAATGGCGCCGGCTTGGTTTGTAGCTGGAATTTGCTTCGCGCTGCCATTTGCATGGTTTAATAAAACAGTTTCCAAACGGGAAGGGGAAATTGGTTGGTTTGTCGGTCAGCTAGTATTGGCTTGGTACTTTGTTAGCTGGATCTTAACTTTTCAAAACCCTAACGACTTGGGTTTTGTAACTTTGGTTACAATTGCTTATATAACCTTTTTGGTTTTAGGGGCAGTAACGATTGATTCTTTTTTTAAGCAAGAGCGTTTTTAGTTTATAGAAATCCTACTTTTTGGTAGGATTTTTTTGTAGTTCTAGCTCGTTAATAGCTCCTTGGTGTTTTGGAAAAAGTTCTATAGTTTTTTTGAAGGCAAGGTTTGCCTCTTCGGTTTTGTTGATGTTTTTGTAAAGAACTCCTAGGTTGTAGTAGTTTGTGGGGTCGGTGGGGGAGAGCTCAATAATTTTTAAAAGTGTTTTAATAGCGCTATCGTTGTATTTTGGATCAATACTAGCGAGGTTTAGTTCGGTGCGAGCTTTGTTTTTGTATAGATTTAAATTCCACTCATTTAGGGTGACTGCTTTTTGGGTGTTACTGATTGAATCGTTTATATATTGATCAAAGTATTTTTGGGCTTTTTTCTTTAGTTCTGCTTCGGCTGTGGCCAAATTGCTCATTTGAGGAAATATAACTTGAGAAGCAACAACGGACTGGATGAAGCCAAGCTGGCTTTGGTATAAAGGTTCACTGGGGTTTAGCTTGAGAGCAATTTCGTTGGCTTCTAAATTGGTTTTACCTTTGCCGTAATAAATATCGGCAAGCCAAATATTTTTTATTTTTAGAAGACAAAAAAGACAGAAAAGGATAGTGATAAGAGAGGGGAGGAAAGAGTCTGTAGATTGTAGGTTGTAGGTAGTAGATGGTAGTTTTTGAGAGGAAAGAGATTGGGCAATGGCGGGGAAGAGAAAGAAGAAAAGACCAATGTTAACTACAGAGAATCCAAAGTAATTGGTAATCAGGATGGATAAAAATCCAAGGAATAAAGGGATTTTTAGATCATGGGTCGTAGATGGTAGGTGGTAGAAAATTCGAAGAATTGAAAATATTAAGTATAGGTAAGTAAATAGACCAATAAAGCCGGTGGTGGCAAGAAAGTTTAGATATTCATTGTGGGCTTTGTTGTATAAAAAGTCTGTTTCGGAGGTGTAGTTGTGAGCAAGAGGGCGAACCCAGTAGTAACTATAGCCAAAGGTTTCAACTCCTGTACCAAAAAAAGGATATTTTTGTCCCAGTCTAAGGGCACCCTCCCAAACTACGCGACGAATGGACATGGAGTCAGAGCCTCCGATTCTGGTTTTGTTTTCCTCATTTATTATGGTCTGGGTACTAGAATAAAAAGGATTAATTTTGTTTAGAGAGTGAAAAGTGCGAAGGACAAAATCTTTTTTGAGAAAAAGGCCAAGAAACATAACAGAAATGATTAGCCAGTTTAGGGTTTTATTTTTTTGTTTTTTTAAGAAGATAAAGAAAAATAGGGCAAAGATTATGGCTGTGGCGCCAAGGCCAGATTGGGATTTGGTGTAGATTATTGTGAGAAGAAATAATCCAGATATTAGATAGTAGATGGTGGATCGTAGATGGCTGTTTTTATTGGTAATGGCGAGATAGAGAGGTATAGGAAGTAGGGCAATGAGGTATGCAGAAAGCCAGTTGGGTTGCCCTAAGGTGGAGAAGACCCGGTTTTGAACATCTTGAACCCAGATATTTTTATCGATACCAAAGTGTTCGGCTACTCCATAAATTGAAGTGAGAACGGCAGTGGCAAGAATGGTTTTGATAATTTTAAAAACAGCAACTGGATTGTTTTTAAAATTATTTACAAAAGCATAATAAAGCAAGATGTATGAAATGGTGGACATTAATCCGCCGTGGAAGCGGGAGTAGTAACCCCATAGACTAGTGTGGGGATTTATGGAAAGAATAGTGGAGGCTAGTTGGCTAAGAAAAAAGAGGAGAAGGGGAAGATCTAGGGGGGTGCGGATGAGTTCTAGTTTTTTGGTTTTAAAAATGTTTACGAGCCATCCAGTAGCAATTATGGTGGTCATTAAGTACACAAAAATCATTTTGTTAAACTCAAAAACTTCGGTGGTGAATGGCCACAGCAGTAGGGGAGTTATGAAAAACAAAATGTGGAAGCAAGTGCGGACAAAACTAGAGCCAGATTGATCTACGGTTTTTGGCAAGTTCTGAGCTGCTAATTTTTTTGACATGATGATAGTTTAGCAGAGAAAAATGACCAAGAAAAAACCAGGTCCATTTGGATACCTGGTTTCAATTTTTTGGGGTTGCCCCATTGAGTTAGCAAGTGTCATCGTAAGTACCCAGAGTTTCCTCTGTTTCGCGACAGCGCTTTCAATGGAGCAACCTTGTGCCCTCGGCAGGGCTCGAACCTGCGACTTCCTGCTCCGCAAGCAGGCGTTCTAATCCACTGAACTACGAGGGCAGTTTAGTGGAGGAATTAGTTGTTAAAAGTAAAAAGTGCCTCTGGCAGGGCTCGAACCCGCAACATCCTGATCCGAAGTCAGGTGCTCTGTCCATTGAGCTACAGAGGCCTGACTTACAATTTACTTGATTGTTGTTATATTATCACACTATAAGGCGTTTGTCAACAAAAAAAGCAGTTGACTAATCAACTGCTTTTGTAATATGAGTTATTGACCTGGTTGGGCCGGTTGCAACCCAGGGATGAAGTTTCCTGATCCTCCGCAGGTTCCAGTGGTCCAGGACCATCCAGGTTTGAGGTCTTTAGGGCCTTCTTCGAATGATCCTTTACCGGTTAGATCTTTTTGGTAGGCACCACCCCAAGGGGTACCTCCTGTTTTTGCCCAGTACCACAGCGTATACATCTTGCCGGTGGTGGCGTCAAAAAAGGCGAAGGCTACTTTGATTAGGGCGCCAGTTGCATCTCTAACTTCTCCGCAGTTACTTCTTGGATCATTACCGTTCCCGGTTGAAAAAGCCATCCAGGCGGCAATAAATGCCGTAATTACTCTGCGAGCGTCGGTTCCATCAATATTGGGTGAATGTGACTTGTCGCTATGATAAACCATAAGTCCCTCGATGCCTTGCTCAAGTGCAACTGACGCAAGGAGAACAATAGCGGCCTTGATGATGAGCTTTCCTCCTTCATAGAGAGCTGTCGCTCCTATAACAACTGCGTTATCATACTGTCCGGGAATTGCCTGGGCAAGCATCATAGAGGACATGATCACCGCATCACCATTATCCACAGTGCTATCGCACCACCAGATACGACCAAGGTCGACGGTTTCGTCGGTTCCTGTTAATTCTGTGATGTACAAGCCAGGATCTGATTCAACTGCACCGTCAATACATTCTTTTATCTTTTGTTCTTTGTTGATGTCCGCGAAGGGGGTTGGGAATACATAGGTCATACCACCAGAATCCGGACCAGGCATAACTGTGTTGAGAACTTGACCCGTGGTTACATCAATCTGCTCCATGGGCGCAGCGTCAACGCGAATATTGTTACCGCAGGCAGTGAGAGTGAGGGCCAGGATTGCAAAAAAAGCGAAGATTATTTTTTTCATTGGGGCTTCTCCTTTTGAGTAGCATGTCTATCCATTTAGGGTAGACCTTTGAAAAAATGGGTGGGTCGGTGTGAAGCGCCGACACTTTCAAAAAAACATTTTTTAGGGTACTCGAGGCTCGCGTGCGTAGATTGAGCCTGAGGTAATAGGCGAATTATATCACAGGTGTGTAGATTTGTCAAATGTTATAGGACTAAGTGGTGAGGATTGGGGGATGG
>CAYSAM010000036.1:0-3648 GCA_964429015.1 uncultured Pseudomonadales bacterium
GTTTTCTGAGGCTATCTTGGCTATGTAGTATGTTTCCATGTCTACAATTGTCGCCTGCGTGAGGTTATAAACCTCGTTGCCGTTGCTGACAAAGTGATCTGAGGTAACACCGTTTGCAGTAATGTAGCTTGGTTTTATGAGTTTGAGCAATTCCGCATCAACCGCTACAACCTCGTTGTAGTTTTCCAAAGGATGCCAGTTGGTAACGACAACTGTTTGCCCGGAAGACAAACCTGGATCAAGTCCGCCTGCAATGCCAGAGAAAATCATTTTCTTGGGTTTGGCAAAGCTGTCCACAGTAGTTCTCATGGTCATTTTGGCAGCTTCTGGACCTACACCAGTTTTGAATAAGACAAGTTCTTTGTTGTTGTAGCTAACCAAGGTGTATTCGACCTCGTCAATTTTGCATACGCTGACAGAAGTGCCGATTTGTCGCATAACCGCGTTCATTTCTCGATTTGTAGCGGTCATCAGAAAAGTATGTGAGTCCTGCGTAAAGGAGATATCACACTGAGCAATTTCTTGTGGCGGTTGCCCACAGCTGGCGAGAAATATTACCAGTACGTAAAGCATAAGCAGTGTTCTGTTGCGCATGGCAACCTCCGTATTATAAATTTTATGTGCATGATGATTATAACCTATAATGTACAATACGTCAAGTTTGGAGTGTTAGGGTAAAATATTAGGAATGGTAAACGTAAAATTTGATGGAAATAAAGAGGCTGAGAGATTGGCTATTTTTTTGGAGGAGAGCGAGAGAGTGTTGGGTAAAAGTTTGGTAATTTTTCAGTGCGACGGAAGAAATGAGGAAAGTACCTATGTTAAGTTAAAAAGAGAGATGGGAGAGAGGTTGGGGGTTTTAGTTACCGTAGATTATAGATCGTCGATTGTAGATCTTAGAGAAGGGATTGTGGAGGCAAATGAGGATGAAACTGTGGATGGGATTTTGGTGCAATTGCCGATATTAGATCATGGATCGTTGATCGTAGATCGTAAAGAAGTAGAGGAGATTTTGGGGGTGATAAAGCCAAGTAAGGATGTAGATGGTTTAAATCCTCAGAGTAAATTTTTACCAGCAGCAGTGAGAGCTGTAGAAAGAGTAATAGATATTTTTAAAATTGAGGACGATCAGAAAATTGCCTTGGTTGGTAGTAAGGGAATGGTGGGGAAGAGAGTGGGGGAGAGGTTAAAGATTTTAGATTTACCTTTTGAGGGTTTTGATAGGGGAGACGATCTTAGTAGACTTAAAGATTTTGAGGTAATAATTAGTGTCACTGGGGTAAATGGACTAGTTACAGAAGAGGTGGTGGCTCAAGGATTTATTGGAATTGATTTGGGATATCCTAAAGGAGACTTTTCGATTGAAGCGGTAGCGATGGCAAGTTTAATTACGCCAGTACCTGGTGGGGTAGGGCCACTTACTGTAGTTGGTCTTTACGAAAACTTAGCTGATACAGATAAATAAAAAAAAGACCTCGTGCAAATTTCGCACAAGGTCTGATATTTATTTGGTCTGAAAGTTATTATCTACGCTTCCTGCGGGAATGTTGAATATTGGCTTGGGGAGATTGCCTTGCGGCCAAAAACCACCAAGAATCACATACCACGGTTGATTGTATTCCATGTGGTAGGTTTGCAGGTAAGGCTGCTCGGGATTATTTTCGTCTACCATGGCGTTCACCTTGGCAATCTTTGAGTATTCGTATCTGGTGCTGTAACCAGGGACGATGGCATTGTAGTGGTACATGTCATCGGTGTTCACCGAACCGCTACCAAGAAAAAAATGACCGTCAATCTCTGGGTTGTCGTAGAGGTTGTGAAGATAGATTTTTTCGTTTTCTACTGCGTGCTGTGGTAGCGATGCCGAGATCGGGAGGGTGATGGTGATGCCCAGGGAAAGTCCACAAATGGCTAAAAGGAATAGAAATGACGAGGGAAGTTTTGTATCAAGTTTTTTGGGTAAAAAGTACCCCAAAAAAGCGCCTAATAACGGAAATAACATAGTTTTTCTCCTTTTGTTATGGTGCGAATTTGATTTCTTAAATATTATAAGTTGTAAGGTAAATAATTGCAACTGAGATTAATGTCATGTTTGTGGTACAATTGAGCCTGTTAAAAGTTAATAATTTGCTCCGATGTGAATCTCTTAAACAAAACATCGAGAGTTAAAAAGAGATAATAAAAAATATGGCTACAAAAGCTAAAAAGGTCGAGACTAAGACTGAAAAAGAAGTCAAAAAGGTTGTTGTTAAAAAAGCCCCTGTTGTGAAAAAGGTGGCTAACGTAAAGAAAACCGCGGAGATTGCCGCGTCGCAGGCTCCTCGCAATGACGAAACAATTGTGGTTGAGTTGCCTGTAGAGGTGGTTGCTGAAGTTGTTGAAGATGTTGTGGTAGAAGCTCCAAAAGCTCCAAGAATTGTAGGAACAAAAGTAACAGTAGAAGAACTTTTTGAGGCTGGTGCTCACTTTGGTCACGTAGTAAAAAAATGGAATCCAAAAATGAAGAAATTCCTTTGGGGGGCCATGAACGGAATTCATATTTTTGACTTAGAAAAAACTGTTAAAGGTTTGGAAGAAGCTTGCAAAACCCTGACAAACTTAGCTGGTACTGGTAAAAGAATTGTTTTGGTTGGTACCAAAAGACAAGCTAAGCAAATGGTAGAAGACGAAGCTAAAAGACTAGGTGTTCCATACATTACCCAACGCTGGATGGGTGGACTTATAACCAACTGGAAACAAGTAAAATTGACTATAGATAGATTAAATAAATTAAAAAAGGACAGAGAAGAGGGTAACCTTAAGAAGTACACCAAAAAAGAACAGATCCTTTTTGATAAAGAAATTGCCAAATTAGAAAGAGTCGTTGGAGGTATTTCTACTCTCAAAGAAGCTCCAGAAGTGGTTGTGGTTGTTGATACTCACAAAGAAAGATTGGTAGTTAAAGAGGCAAGTAGTAGAGGCGTAACCATAATTGGTTTGGTTGACTCTAACGCTAACCCAGACAAAATTGACTACGTCATTCCTATGAACGATGACTCAGCAAAAGGCTTAGAAATTGTTATTGGTGAACTAGGAAACGCCCTAGAAGTAGGTTTAAAGTCTAACAAAAAAGCCTAAAAATCAAAAACTAAAAAATCAAAATAATGAATACACTAGAACAAATTAAACAACTTAGAGATTTAACTGGCGCCGGCGTAATGGATGCCAAAAAGGCTTTGGAAGAAACTGATGGCGACGTTACCAAGGCCATAGAGATTATTAGAGCTAAGGGCTTGGCAAAAGCGGCAAACAAGTCTGATAGAGAAGTGAATAGCGGCAAAGTTTATTGCTATACCCACAACGGAGGAGTTGCTGGGGCAATAGTAGAGGTGGCTTGCGAAACAGACTTTGTGGCCAATAATCCTGAGTTTGGTGAATTGTGCAAAGAAATAGCAATGCAGATTTGTTCCATGAACCCAGAAACAGTAGAAGACTTAATGGCTATGGCTTATATTCGTGATGGCAGTAAAACCATGGAAGCTTTGGTAAAAGAGCTTATTGGTAAAACTGGTGAGAATATTAGAGTGATTAGGTTTGCTAGGTTTAAGCTAGGCGAGAAGTAGCCTCGCAGTGACGCGCAAGAGAGCTCGGGAAACCGGGCTTTTTTGT
>CAYSAM010000037.1:0-3413 GCA_964429015.1 uncultured Pseudomonadales bacterium
CTTTTGCTGAGAGATTTAAAGTGGCTGTTTTGCTAACAAAAGGAGTTTCCTATAGAGAGATTTATGAAAAAACGGGTGTAAGTACGGCAACGGTAACGAGAGTAAATCAGTGGTTGGAAAGAGGAGAGGGTGGATATAAATTAGCAATTTCGAGACTATGAATAAAGAAACATTTGTAAGACAGTTGGATAAATTAGTTTCCTTTGAGACGGTGACTGGAAATTTTGAGGAGAATAAAAAAGCTCTCGATTACGTGGTGACTCTTTTGGATCCCAGACTAAAACTGGAAAGAAAGATTAGTAACAACTTTGAGTATTTGTGGGCATCAGTGAAGGGCACAAATAATCCAAAGTATTCTTACATGGTTCACATTGACGTGGTTTATGGAGAGCCGGGCCAGTTTGTAATGAAGATTGTTGATAATAAAGCGATAGCGAGAGGGACTTCGGACATGAAGTTTTCGATACCAATTGGGATTGCTTTGATCAATGAAGCTGTTGATAAAGGGATTGATTTTGACCTGGTTATAACTACCGATGAAGAGATTGGTGGCTTTGATGGGGGAAAGATAATAAGCGAATCGGGGTATTCTCCTGAAATATTAATAGTGCCAGACGGTGGTGATAACTTGTGTTTTGTAGAAAAAGCGAAAGGTGTTTGCCAGCTTAAGTTGAGTTCGAGTGGTGTGCCAGCACATGCTTCCCGTCCTTGGCTGGGAAAAAATGCCATAGACTCACTTGTTTTGGTGAGTAGTGAGTTGTTGGAAAACTATGGGAAAAACAGTTTACAAGAAAACTGGAACACAACGATGTGTATTGGTGCTGTAAGTGGTGGAGTGTCTACCAACCAAGTATGTCCAAGTGCTGAGATGAAAATTGACTTTAGATATCCAGAGAATGATTCTATTGAGAATATCAAGTCTGGTGTAGAGAAAATTATTTCTGATTTTAATCTTGATATTAAGGTTGAGACAATGTCTACCGGTTTGCCAACGTTTACTGATGTTAAGAGCTCGGAAGTAAAAAGGTATCTGGAAATAATGGAAAAAGTATTTGGAAAAGAGTTGGATGTTAAGCAAACTTATGGGGCATCTGATGCTAGACACTTTCCAAAGTCACTAGTACTTATGAATAAGCCTATGGGTGGCGAAATACACTCGGAAACTGAGTGGATTGATATTGATTCTTGTATTAAATTTTATGAGGGATTAAGGGTGTATCTGGGTTTATAGAATGAATATACAAATAAAAAAACATCATCATTACAATTTTTCTCTTTTGGAGAGAGAGTTGTTTTGATGTTTTTTAAATAAAAATGAAACCAACCCCCTCCCCAAAAAGGAGGGGGTTTTGTTTTCTACCTGAGGAAAAGAAAACTAGTTCATTTACAAGGAGTAAAAAATGCAAAGGCTATATGACTACTTTACGGACGGAATAGCTTCAAAAACATTGCAGTCAGTTGGAGCAGAAGTTGAAACCCAGTTTTATGATGATATTGGTTTTGCCATATCGACAGAAACATCTCAAAAAATGCTTGGTTTTTTGGCAAAAAAAGGGTGGTGGAAAATTATAGAAAAGAAGGGATATTTGATTACATCACTTATTGATAAGGAAGGTAATCAGATTAACTATGAGCTGGGAAGACACAACATTGAGATTTCAACAGCACCCTTTGGTCTGGAAAAAATAATTATAGTGACACGAAGCTGTTTGGAACAGTTGTATATTTCTGCTGAAACATTTGGGGCAAAACCTTATTTTGCTCCCGTATTTTTTGATGATGGGGAGGATTTGCTTGTAATCCCTGATGAGCGGGACGCGACCTGGTTGCAGCTAGATGGGAGATTGGCGCTTGCACCATTGGCTAAGACGTCTTCTGTGCAGTTTACATTGTCAGTGTCACCTGAAGAGGCGATTTTGGTACTTAATAGGTTGGGTGGCAAAATAGATGCGTTTTTGAGTGACTATCCACAAGAAGATATTTGGAAAAGATATATTCAGACTTCGTTGGCTGGCTATGGACCAGATAGGTATGGAGGTCCGATTTTGTTTGATTCTTTGGGTGATTATTGTAGTAAAATTGCGAAAAATGATGTAGTGGTTGGAAAAGAGTTGGTGCCATATAAAAAGGTAGAAAGTTTGAATATTCCGTTGTATTTGAGAAGCATTTGGTGGTATTTCCGTTTGAAACGCTATGGAAACGATTTGTGTGTTGAAGTAAGACCAATACCTAGAAAGGAAGATTCTCAGTTTGATGTTCAGTTGAAAAACGTGTTGGAGATAGTTTTGGGATAATACGGTAGATATTTGCCCTATAATGTGATAGAATTGGGGAAATTTGAAAACTTAAAAGGAGGCTCTTATGCCTGAAAATAAATATGAGATTGAGAAAGGACTTGCCTTGGTTTTGGTTGGTAAAGAAATTGTCCGTCGAAGGCTGCGCTGTTCTTTTCGGTTGGAGGGCGCAGATCTTACCCAAAACCAAATTCAGGTTTTGAGCCGTTTTGCAGCCTGGGAAGTTGAAACCCGGTCTTTTCAGCTTGATGCTGTTGATCTGGGTGGGGATATTGAAAACTTTGTAGCCCAGGTTGCCTTGCAGATTGGGATGTGGTTTGAAGCTGTCGGGTTTGTTTTGGTAGATGAGCCCCATATTACAGTTTTTGATATGGGTGGCAACAATGACGATACTTTGGAATTTGTAACCCGTGTTACAACTCCTGGTGGGGCAACGTTTGAATTGCCATTTGTTGGTCGATTGACAGTTTGGGGCAGCACGAGCAAATCGGATCTTGGGGACCCTAAAAAGCTGCTTACAGGGAGCCCAAATTGGTTTGGTTATAGCGACACTTAACAGTGTCGCTTTTTTGTACACAAAAAAGCACCCTTTTGGGGTGCATTGGTTATTTTTCGATAAGTTCGTCTCTTCCAGAGTACGCGCTTTGGTTTGTTTTATCATCATTCGAGGTTTTTGAAGACAGAGTCTTGCGACCAGGGTCAACGAGAGAGAGGACGAAAATGACGAAGGTGACAACAACGCAGAGTGCTGTGACAATGACAATGACCAAGTTTAGCGGGTTGCTGTAGTTTGGTTGGCTTGTGGCAAGATAGAACAAAAGTGAGGAGATCAATAAGAGAATTAGAGGGCGAGTTGAACGTTTCATTTTATATATTTTCCTTTTTCTGTTTTATGAATTTTGTTTGTCTACTTATTAGAAAAAATAGAGTAGCTGTGGCAACAATGAAAATAATAAAGACAGGATTGTAAATGCTGTCGACCAGATTTTTGGCGAGAAAATACAGAACTGATATGAGAATTGGTGAGAGAGCCGATCTTATGAGACGGTTGGCTTTTTGCGTAAGATGACGCTTCATTTTACTACCTTTGGTATAGGTTGTGAACGTACGCCTTTTGGA